>NZ_JBIBXY010000002.1:0-836330 GCF_043082785.1 Streptomyces sp. NPDC014764
CTGTCGACGAACGCGGAGAAGGTGTCGGCGTTCGGGATCGACACGGCGAACATGTTCGAGTTCTGGGACTGGGTCGGCGGGCGGTACTCCTACGACTCGGCGATCGGGCTGTCGCTGATGATCGCGATCGGCCCGGACCGGTTCCGGGAGATGCTGGACGGTTTCCGGATCGTCGACGACCACTTCCGCACCGCCCCGCCGGAGGCCAACGCGCCGCTGCTCATGGGCCTGCTGGGGATCTGGTACAACAACTTCCACGACGCCCAGTCGCACGCGGTGCTGCCGTACTCGCACTACCTGTCGAAGTTCACCGCCTACCTCCAGCAGCTCGACATGGAGTCCAACGGCAAGTCGGTGGACCGCCGGGGCAGGCCCGTGAGCTGGCAGACCGGTCCCGTGGTGTGGGGCACCCCCGGCACCAACGGGCAGCACGCCTACTACCAGTTGATCCACCAGGGCACCAAGCTCATCCCCGCCGACCTGATCGGCTTCGTCCGCCCGGTCGCCGAGCTGAGCGAGGGACTGAAGGCGCAGCACGACCTGCTGATGGCCAACCTCCTCGCACAGGGACAGGCGCTGGCCTTCGGCAAGACGCCGGACGAGGTGCGCGCCGAGGGCGTGCCCGAGGAACTGGTCCCGCACAAGACCTTCCAGGGCAACCACCCCACCACGACGATCCTGGCCACCGGGCTGACCCCGTCGGTGCTGGGCCAGCTGGTCGCCCTCTACGAGCACAAGGTGTTCGTACAGGGCGCGGTCTGGAACATCGACTCCTTCGACCAGTGGGGCGTCGAACTCGGCAAGGTGCTCGCCAAGCGCGTCGAGCCCGCCCTCACCGAGGGCGCCGACGTCCCCGGCCTCGACCCGTCCACGGCCGCGCTGGTGGCCGCCTACCGCGAACGCAGGAAGTGAACTGACATGCAGATCGGTCTTGTTGGTCTCGGCAAGATGGGCGGCAACATGCGCGAGCGGTTGCGCCGCGCGGGCCACACCGTCATCGGCTTCGACACCAATCCCGCGGTGTCCGACGTGCCGCACCTGTCCGACCTGGTCGACCAGCTCGAGGGGCCGCGCGCGGTGTGGGTGATGGTCCCCGCGGGCGGCCCCACCCAGGAGGTCATCGACCGGCTGGCGAGCCTCCTCAAGCACGACGACGTCGTGGTGGACGGCGGCAACTCCCGCTGGACCGACGACGAGAAGCACGCCAAGGAACTGGCCGCCCGGGGCATCGGCTTCGTCGACGCGGGCGTCTCCGGCGGCGTCTGGGGGCTGGAGCACGGCTACGCCCTGATGGTCGGCGGCGAGGCGGAGTACGTGGAGCGGCTCAAGCCGGTCTTCGACGCCCTCAAGCCGGACGGCCCGTACGGCTACGTCCACGCGGGCAAGGTCGGCGCCGGGCACTTCGCGAAGATGGTCCACAACGGCATCGAGTACGCCATGATGCAGGCCTACGCCGAGGGCTGGGAGCTGCTGGAGAAGGTCGAATCGGTGGACAACGTGCGGGAGGTTTTCCGCTCCTGGCAGGACGGCACCGTCATCCGGTCCTGGCTGCTGGACCTCGCGGTGAACGCCCTCGACGACGACGAGCACCTGAGGAAGCTGCGCGGTTACGCCGAGGACTCGGGCGAGGGCCGCTGGACGGTGGAGGCGGCCATCGACAACGCCGTGCCGCTGCCCGCGATCACCGCGTCGCTGTTCGCCCGGTTCGCCTCCCGGCAGGAGGACTCACCGCAGATGAAGATGGTCGCGGCGCTGCGCAACCAGTTCGGCGGCCACGCCGTCGAGACGAAGAAGGCGTAGGCACGGTGGGGGATTTGTACCTCGCGCGGCACGGGGAGACGGAATGGAGCAGGTCGGGCCGTCACACGGGCGGCACCGACCTGCCGCTGACGCCCGCCGGCGAGGCGCAGGCCAGGTCCCTGGCCCCGCTGCTGGCGGGCCACGCCTTCGCCCTGACGCTCACCAGCCCGCTGGCCCGTGCCCGCCGCACCGCCGAGCTGGCGGGCCTGGCCGGCGCCGGACCGGAGCCGGACCTGCGCGAGTGGGACTACGGGGCGTACGAGGGCGTCACCACCGCGGACATCCACACCACCCGGCCGGACTGGGACCTGTGGGCCGACGGGGTGCCGCCGGGCGAGGAGTTCCCCGGTGAGTCCCCGGAGCAGGTGGGCGCACGCGCCGACCGCGTGCTGGCCCGGATAGCGGGGGCGCTGGAGGAAGGGGACGTGATGCTGGTGGCCCACGGCCACCTGCTGCGGGTCCTCACGGCGCGCCGTCTGGGTCTGCCTCCCTCCCACGGGCGTCTCTTCCGGCTGGAGACGGGCACGCTGAGCCGGCTGTCCCTGGAGCACGACCTCCCGGTGATCGCGGAGTGGAACACCCGGCCGCCCGCGCCGGCCCGGGGCTGACCGGCCTTCTCCTCGCTTCCGGTGCGCCCCGTCGGCTTTCCCGGCCGGCGGGGCGCGCCATTCGCGGCCGCTGAGGTGTGTGCGGGGCACTCAGCGGCGTCCCCGGTCCCGCGCGGTCCCGAGGTGTGTCCCAGGTGTGCCCGCACCCCGGCCCCACGGGACGCGGCCCTCGCCGTTCGGGGGTGTCAGCTTCCCCGGCTCCCTCGGCCCCGTACGCCCTCCCCGCCCCGGAGGCACGTCCGCGGCTTCCCCGGCTTCCCTCGGCCCCAGGCGCCCCTCCCCGTCCCGGAGACGTGCCCGCGGCGCGGAAGCGCCTCCCGCCTCCCCGCACGGCACGCCCTCGCCTCTGCGGAAGCGTGTCCGCGGCACCTCGACAGCCACCCTGCCCCGCGAGACGCGGCCCTCGCCGTTCCTCACTCGTGTCGGGGGCGCGTCAGCGGCCGATCAGGAATGGAGAAGCACCGGCGGGCGTCGTCGGCCTAGGCTGTCGGTGGCGCGCGACGCCCGAGGGCGGGGGACGCCGTATGGGCCGGCCGGGACGCGGCCGTGGGCGCGCCGCCACGGACCGGCCGGACGCGCCCTGCCGACGGCCGGACCGAGCCGGGGAACGCCGGCGGGGACCGCGAAGGCGGACCCGCCCGACGGATGGAGAACCACGACCATGGTCACGAGCACGGACCCGCAGCAGCCGGGCGGACACGTCGCCGACAGCCACGACCTGATCCGCGTGCACGGGGCGCGCGAGAACAACCTCAAGGACGTCAGCGTCGAGCTGCCCAAGCGCCGCCTGACCGTGTTCACCGGCGTGTCCGGCTCGGGCAAGAGCTCGCTGGTCTTCGACACCGTCGCCGCCGAGTCGCAGCGCCTGATCAACGAGACCTACAGCGCCTTCCTCCAGGGGTTCATGCCGACGCTGGCCCGTCCCGAGGTGGACGTGCTGGAGGGACTGACCACGGCGATCACCGTCGACCAGCAGCGGATGGGCTCCGACCCGCGCTCCACGGTCGGCACCGCCACCGACGCCAACGCCATGCTGCGCATCCTCTTCAGCCGCCTCGGCAAGCCCTACTTCGGCCCGCCCGGCGCGTTCTCCTTCAACGTGGCCTCGGTGACGGCGAGCGGCGGCTTCACCGTCGACCGCGGCGGCGACAAGACGAAGACCGAGAAGGTGACGTTCTCCCGCACCGGCGGCATGTGCACCCGCTGCGAGGGCCGCGGCACCGTCACCGACATCGACCTCACCCAGCTCTACGACGACTCCAAGTCGCTCAGCGAGGACCCGTTCACCATCCCCACCTACACCGGCGGCGGCTGGGTGGTGCGGGTCATCGCCGAGTCGGGCTTCTTCGACCCGGACAAGCCGATCCGCGAGTACACCAAGAAGGAACGCCACGACTTCCTGTACCGCGAGCCCACCAAGGTCAAGGTCGGCGGCGCCAACCTCACCTACGAAGGGCTGATCCCCAAGCTGCAGAAGTCGATGCTCAGCAAGGACCGGGAGTCGATGCAGCCGCACATCCGGGCCTTCGTGGACCGGGCGGTCACCTTCACCACCTGCCCCGAGTGCGACGGCACCCGGCTCACCGAGGGCGCCCGCTCCTCGAAGATCCAGGGCATCAGCATCGCCGACGCCTGCGCCATGGAGATCAGGGACCTCGCCGTGTGGGCGCGGGGTGTGGACGAGCCGTCCGTGGCGCCGCTGCTCACGGCGCTGCAGCACACCCTCGACTCGTTCGTGGAGATCGGCCTCGGCTACCTCTCCCTGGACCGGCCGTCCGGCACGCTGTCCGGGGGCGAGGCGCAGCGGGTCAAGATGATCCGGCACCTCGGCTCCTCCCTCACCGACGTCACCTACGTCTTCGACGAGCCGACCACCGGGCTGCATCCGCACGACATCCAGCGGATGAACAACCTGCTGCTGCGGCTGCGCGACAAGGGCAACACCGTGCTCGTGGTCGAGCACAAGCCGGAAGCCATCGCGATCGCCGACCACGTCGTCGACCTCGGACCCGGCGCCGGCACCGAGGGCGGCACGGTCTGCTTCGAGGGCACCGTCGAGGGGCTGCGGGCCAGCGGCACGATCACCGGCCGCCACCTCGACGACCGCGCCTCGGTCAAGGACACCGTCCGCAAGCCCACCGGCGCCCTGGAGATCCGCGGAGCCTCGGCGAACAACCTGCAGAACGTCGACGTCGACATCCCGCTCGGCGTGCTCACCGTCGTCACCGGTGTGGCCGGCTCCGGGAAGAGCTCCCTGCTGCACGGCTCGATCCCGGCCGGCCAGGACGTGGTCTCGGTGGACCAGGCCCCCATCCGCGGCTCCCGGCGCAGCAACCCGGCGACCTACACCGGGCTGCTGGAGCCGATCCGCAAGGCGTTCGCCAAGGCCAACGGCGTCAAACCGGCGCTCTTCAGCGCCAACTCCGAGGGCGCCTGCCCCACCTGCAACGGCGCCGGGGTCGTCTTCACCGACCTGGGGATGATGGCCGGTGTCTCCACCACCTGCGAGGACTGCGGCGGCAAGCGGTTCGACGGGGCGGTGCTCGAGTACCGCTTCGGCGGGCGCGACATCAGCGAGGTGCTCGGGATGTCGGTGACCGAGGCGGAGGAGTTCTTCCGCGAGGGCGAGGCGCGGCTGCCGGCCGCCCACAAGATCGTGCAGCGGATGGCGGACGTCGGGCTCGGCTACCTCACCCTCGGCCAGCCGCTCACCACCCTGTCCGGCGGTGAACGGCAGCGGCTGAAGCTCGCCACGCACATGGGCGACAAGGGCGGCGTGTACGTGCTGGACGAGCCGACCACCGGTCTGCACCTCGCCGACGTCGAGCAGCTGCTCGGGCTGCTGGACCGGCTGGTCGACTCCGGCAAGTCGGTGATCGTCATCGAGCACCACCAGGCCGTCATGGCCCACGCCGACTGGATCATCGACCTGGGCCCGGGCGCCGGCCACGACGGCGGGCGGATCGTCTTCGAGGGCACCCCGGCCGAGCTGGTCGCCGCCCGCTCCACCCTGACCGGCGAGCACCTCGCGCAGTACGTGGGCGCCTGACCGCGGACCGGGTGCGCCGGGGCTCTCGGTCTAGGCCCCGGTGCCCCGGCGCGGAACGCCGTACGCCCGGTCGACGTGCAGGCGCAGCACCAGCCGGCGGTCGCGGACCATCGCCGCCCGGTACTCCTCCCAGTCCTCGTGCTCGCCGTTGATGTCCCGGTAGAGCCGGATCAGCTCCTCCACGGTCTCGTCGTACGGCTGCCCGGCGACCGGCGTCAGCTCTGCGGTGCCCTCCGCCACCGTGTACGCCCAGCGGTCCGGGGTGGTGACGTGGTAGGACGCGCGGTGGTCGCGCCGCAGGTTGCGGGTCTTCGCCCTGTCGTCGGTGAGGGAGACGCGGACGACCCGCTCGTCGGGGTAGTAGGCGTGCATGACGTTGGACAGCTGGGGCCGTCCGTCGCGCTTGATCGTGACGAGCACTCCGCCGTGCCCCTCGGAGAGCAGCGCGAGCAGTGCGTTCTGTTCTGCGTCCTGGGTCATGCTTCGATCAACGGCCCGCGCCGGGCCGGCGTTCCCCGGAGGTGTGCGATGGCGGTGCTGCGGCAGGAGGTCGGCCCCGGCGAGGCGGGGCTGGACCCGGACGCGCTGGAACGGCTCGACCGCGAGCTGGCCCGCCGGGTCGACGACGGGGAGATGCCCGGATTCCTGGTGGCCGTCGCCCGCGCCGGACGTGTCGCGCATCTGACGGCGTACGGGGCGCGGGACCTGGCGGCCGGTCTGCCCGTGGAGAGCGACACCCTGTGGCGGATCTACTCCATGACCAAGCCGGTGACCACCGTGGGCGCGCTGATGCTGGTGGAGGACGGGCTGCTGTCCCTGGACGACGAGGTGGGCCGTCACCTCCCGGCGTTCGCGGAGCCCCGCGTGTACCTGGACGGCTCGGGCGACCAGGTGCGGACGCGTCCGGCGGCCGGCCCGCTGCTGGTACGGCATCTGATGACGCACACCGCGGGGCTGACGTTCGCCTTCTACCACGCCCATCCGGTCGACGCGCTGTACCGCGCGGCCGGGCTGGACTCGTCGGTGGCGCCGGGCACGGACCTCGCCGGGACGACGGACGTGTACGCGAGCCTGCCGCTCCAGTTCGACCCGGGCACACGCTGGAACTACTCGGTCGCCACCAACGTGCTCGGCCGGATCGTCGAGGTCGTCTCGGGGCGCCCTCTCGACGTCTACCTCGCCGAGCGCGTGTTCCGGCCGCTCGGCATGGAGGACGCCGGGTTCGAGGTGACCGACGCGCAGGCGGGGCGACTGGCCGAGTTGTACGGCGAGACGGACGACGGGGGCATCGAACCGATCGACGGACTGCCGCTGCGGGGCCGCCCCCGCTTCCTGTCCGGCAGCGGCGGCATGGTCGCCTCCGCGCACGACATGCACCGCTTCATGGAACTGCTCCGCCGGCGCGGCGAACTCGACGGCACCCGGCTGCTCCGCCCGGAAACGGTCGCCATGATGACCCGCAACCACCTCCCAGGCGGTGCCGATCTGCGCACCGTCGGCGTCCCCCCGCACGACGACCCCGGCAACGAGGGCGTCGGGTTCGGCCTCGGCGTCTCCGTGGTCGTCGACCCGTCGCGCACCCGCGAGCCGTCCGGCCCCGGCGCCTACGGCTGGAGCGGGGTGGCCACCACCACGTTCTGGGTCGACCCCGGCCGCGACCTGACCGTGCAGTTCTACACGCAGGTGCGGCCCAGGTCCTCCCACACCGTCTACCGCGACCTCAAACGGCTGGTGCACGAGGCACTGACCGACTGACCTCCGCACGGCGACGGCTCCCCCGCCCGCAGACGTCAGGACAGGTGCCCCACCGCGTCCAGGTGCGGGAGGTGGTGGTCGAGCCGCTCCCGCTTGGTGCGCAGGTAGGTGATGTTGCTCTCGCACGGCTCGATCAGCAGCGGCACCTGCTCGTCGACCTCGACGCCGTGCCGGACCAACGCCTCGCGCTTGCGCGGGTTGTTGGACATCAGCCGTACCGACCGCACGCCCAGGTCCTTCAGCATCCCGGCGGCCACGGCGTAGTCGCGGGCGTCGACCGGCAGCCCGAGCGCCAGGTTCGCCTCCACGGTGTCCAGGCCCTCCGCCTGCAGCGCCATCGCGCGCAGCTTGGCGAGCAGGCCGATACCGCGGCCCTCGTGGCCCCTCAAGTAGACGACGACGCCCGCCCCTTCGGCCACGACCGCGCGCAGCGCAGCCGCCAGCTGGTCGCCGCACTCGCAGTGCTGGGAGCCGAAGGCGTCACCGGTGAGGCATTCCGAGTGCAGCCGGGTCAGGACCCGGTCCGCGCCCAGGTCGCCGTGGACGAGCGCCACTTGTTCGTCACCGCGGTCGTGGTCCAGGTAACCGATCGCCTGGAACTTGCCGTACACGGTGGGCAGCGGCGCATTCACGACGCGTTCCACACCGGTCCGCCGCTGAGGCTGCTTGCCGAGTACGCCTATTTTTTCTGTCATGATTCTCGAGTTCCTAAGCAGAGACGAAAGGCCGTGACGGATATGGGTGGTTCACACGAGCGGTCGGCGGCATACGGCCCGGTGCACGGTCTGTTGCCGGCGGATACTACAGAGGATGTACGGACGCGGGGAGCCGGCGTCTCACGTCAGATCGCGGTACTTCCGGTCGGAAGTCATGAACAGCACGGTCCCTTCCTGCCGCTGGCGACGGACACCCTGGTCGCCTGCGCGATCGCACGGGCGGTCGCCAGCTCCTACCCCGTGCACCTCCTTCCTCCGGTGACCATCTCCTGCTCGCACGAGCACGCGGCCTGGCCGGGCACGGTGTCCATCTCCGCCGTGACCCTGCACGCCGTGGTGCGGGACATCGCCGACTCGCTGCGCCGCTCGGGCGTCGACACGCTCGTGCTGGTCAACGGGCACGGCGGCAACTACGTGCTGGGCAACGTCGTCCAGGAGGCGTCCGCGCGCGGTGAGCGGATGGCGCTCTTCCCCGCCCCTGAGGACTGGGAGGCGGCGCGGGAACACGCCGGGGTCGTCACGTCGCTGCTGACGGACATGCACGCGGGCGAAATCGAGACGTCCATTCTTCTGCACACTTCTCCCGAGGTTCTCCGTCCCGGTTACGAGACGTCCGACCACGTTTCGGACGACCGGCGTCATCTGCTCACCACCGGAATGTCCGCCTATACGGATTCCGGCGTCATCGGCCGGCCTTCGCTGGGCACCGCGGAAAAGGGAAGGGAACTTCTCGCGAGCCTGGCGGATTCCTTCGGCGCGTATTTCTCGCTTCTGACCTCCGACAGCTGAGCGGGAATCCGGACGACCGGGACGGATGTGCTGGGGGCGAGCGGGCGGGGGTGCGCTTCTTCCAGGGGGCGCGCCTCCTCCGCGAGTTGCTCAGGGTCCGCCGCACGGCGGTCCCGGGTGGTGGCGTACCACCGGGCGACCAGCACCACCGCTCCCGGCAGGCTGGCCGCCAGGCTGAGCACCCCGTACACCACGGCGACCGTCAGCCCCCTGCCCGCGCCGAGCCCCGCCGCTCCGAACGCCCAGGCGGCGACGCCCTCCCGTGGCCCCCAGCCGCCCACGTTCAGCGGCAGGCTCATCGCCAGCAGGGCCAGCAGGGCCAGCGGCAACAGCTCCGTCACCGACGCGCCTGCCCCGGCGACGTCCGCGGCGAGGACGAACATGGCCACGTACCCGGCGAGCACGATGACGGACGACACCACGACGCCCGGCGCGGTGGTCCGCGAGCACAGCGTCTGCCGTGCCTCACCGAGCATCCCCCGCACCGCGCCGGGCTTCCGCCCGGACGGCGCCCGGTTCATCCGCAGGGCCAGCACCACCGCGCAGGCACCCACCAGCCCGAGCCCGGCCAGCGGGGCGGCCGCCCGCATCTGGTCGCGGACCGGGGACGGCATGGTCAGCAGGACCGCTCCCCCGGCGGCGAACAGCGCGAGCTGCCCGGCCGTCCGCTCCAGCACCACCGCCCGCACGCCCCGCCCGAGGTCGCCGGCGTCCTGTCCGTGCCGCACGGCCCGGTGCACGTCGCCGAGGACACCGCCGGGCAGCGCCGCGTTGAGGAACAGGGCACGGTAGTAGTCCGCGACGGCCGCGCCGAACGGCAGTCGGATGCCGACGCCGCGGGCCACCAGCGCCCAGCGCCAGGCGCTGAACACCGTGGTCACCAGCCCGATGCCGAGGGCGGCGGCCAGCGTGGCCGCGTCGACGCGCCGCACCCCGTCCACGAAGGCGCCGGTGCCGAGCCTCCAGAACAGCACGGCGAGGATGACGACACCGGCGAGCGTGCCGAGGCGGGTGCGCACGGCGGGACTGCCCAGCCGCCCGAGCACACGGCGGACACCGCCCCCGGCGGCCGGCGGTCCCGCCGGGGACGCCTCCGCCTCGGCCGTCTCCCCCGTGTGCGAGCTCATGCGCCGCCGTCCACCGGGCGGCACAGGGCGAGCAGGTCGGTGTGGTGCACGACCACCCGCAGCCTCCCCACCTCGCAGGCTTCGAGCCGCTCGGTCAGATAGGCGCCGGCGCGCTCTGCCAGCTCCGGGCGCTCCTCCACCGCCGCGCCGACCCAGCCGCGCAGCCACTGCTCGGTGAGCGCGGCCTCCTCCGGACCGAGCCGCCACGGACTGGGGTTGAGCCGTACGGTCGCGCCGTGCTCGGTGAACGCCTCGGCGGCGGCCGTGACCGCGTCCGGGCCGAGGAGGCCATCGCGGCGCTGATGGGCGTTGAACGCCTCGGTGATCTCCGCGTCCAGCGGGTGCGGCTCCGTCAGCTCCACACGCCCGGCCACCGACAGGGTGAGCAGGGCGGGGCAGCCGGCTCCCGCGCAGGCGGCGGCAAGCACGCCGATCTCCTCGCGGGTGAGGACGTCGAGCAGGGCGGACGCCGTCACCAGGGAGGCACCGGCCAGCGCGTCCGGGGTGAGCCGGGCGACGTCGCCGCGCCGGGTCTCGACGGTGACGTGACTGCCGTCGGCGGCGGAGCGCGGGGAGGCGACGGCGGCGAAGTGCAGGAGATAGGGGTCGCGGTCGTGCAGCACCCAGTGCTGGGTGCCGTCCAGACGGGGCGCCAGCCAGCGGCCCATGGAGCCGGTGCCGCAGCCGATGTCGTGCACGACGAGACCGCCGCCGGCCCGCCCGGGCATGTTGGCGAGCCGGATCCGCAGCGGGTCGAGCAGGTCGTAGGAGCGGGCGGCGGCGTCGGCCGGTTCGCGCAGCTGGAGCCACTCGGGCGCGTAGCGGGGCGGCTCGTCCTCGCCGGTGTCACGCAGTCGCACGGTGGCCCGCTCGCCGGGGCGGGGCCCGGCGGGTCCGGCGCCGGGGATGACCGACGCGGCGTCCGTGGATCCGGTGGCTGTCATGTCGCCCCCTGGGGTCGCGGGCGCCGTGTCGGTGACGTCCCGGGGTCCGGGCTGGGCCGGGATCGCGGCGGCGGGCTGGGTGGTGGTCGGTCGGGTCATGCCGCCCTCCCGGACGCGGTGGGGAGCCGGCGCAGGACTCCCGCGAGGCTCTGTGCGGTGCCGGCCCACCCGCCGAGCGCGGCCCGCCGGCCGCGGGCGGCCGCCTTCAGCCGTCGCCGTACGTCGGCCTCGCGGAACCAGCCGCGCAGTTCGGCGGCGATCGCGGCCGGGTTCTCCGGCGGCACGAGGATGCCGGGCACCCCGCCGTCGGGCGCGCGGCCGACGGCCTCGGGCAGTCCGCCGACATCGGTCGCCAGCACCGGGATGCCGCGCGCCAGCGCCTCGGTGACGGCCATGCCGTAGGTCTCGGCGTAGGAGGTGAGGACCATCAGGTCGGCGGCGGCGTACGCCGCGTCGAGGTCGGCGCCGGACTTCGGTCCGGTCAGCTGCAGCCGGTCCTCCAGGCCGTGTTCGCGGACGAGGCCGCGCAGGTGGGCGACGTACCCGGGGTCGTGTCCGAGGCCGCCGACCAGGGAGCAGGTCCACGGCAGGTCGGTCACCGTCGCCAGCGCCTCCACCAGCCGGTGCTGGCCCTTGCGCGGGGTGACCGCGGCGACGCACACCAGGTGCGAGACGCCGTCGGTGCCCGGGGCGAGGGGCGCGATGTCGGCGCCGGGGGCGGCGACATGGACCCGTTCGGGGGCGAGCCCGTGGTGGGAGACGAGCCGGCGCACCGCCCACTCACTGGTGGCGACGACGGCGGGGACCGCGCGCAGCACCTCCCGCTCGCGGGCGTCCAGTTCGGCGGCGACGGTCGCGTCCAGGCCGGTCTCGTCGCCGAGCGGCAGGTGGACGAGCACCACCATGTGCAGTCGCCCCTCCTCCGCCTCGGGCACGATGACCTCGGGCACCCCGCAGGCGACCAGCCCGTCGAGCAGGACGACCGCGCCGTCGGGCAGCTCGCGCAGGGTGCGGGCGAGTTCCCCGCGGGCGTCCGCGTCGGGGCGGGGCCAGTCACCGGCGACCGGATGCCGGTGCGCCTGCCAGCCGAAGCCGGGCAGGTCCAGGCACACGCGCCGGTCGTAGGCGTTGCCGCCGCTCGGGGCGGACCGGTCGTCGACCCCTCCCGGCATCACGAAGTGCACGGAGCGCAGGGACATGGGAATGATCCCGCCGTTCCTCCGGAAGGACGCCTGCACGGGCACGTAGTCCAGGCGACCGGTACCGCCGCGGCCTGCCGTCCTGGCGGTGGTGTCGAGCGTCCTGTCGGTCGTCGTCCCGGTCATGTCGATGGTCGTGTCGGTCACAGCCCACGCTCGTAACTCGCCCAGGCGATGTGCGACTCGTGCAGGGTGACGGCGATCCGCGCGATGCCCTTGGCGCCCTCTCCGAGCGCGCCCTTGTGGATGCGCTCGGCGAGCCGGTCGGCGATGACCTTGGCCAGGTACTCGGTGGACGTGTTCACCCCGGCGAAATCGGGCTCGTTGTCGAGGTTGCGGTAGTTCAGCTCTCCCACGACGGCCCCGAGTTCCTGCGTGGCCAGGCCGATGTCGACGACGATGTTGTCCTCGTCCAGCTGTTCGCGCCGGAAGGTGGCGTCCACGAGGAACGTGGCCCCGTGCAGGCGCTGGGCCGGTCCGAAGACCTCGCCGTGGAAGCTGTGGGCGATCATGATGTGATCGCGGACGGTGATGCTGAACAACGGACGACCCTCCAGGTGCGGCGCGTCTGTTCCCCGCCGGTCTGGGAGGCGGGGATGTCGAGTAGTACGGCTGGCTTCCTTCCCGCGTTCAGCGTCTGCCGTGTCTTTTCTCAGGTCAGGCGTGTGCGTCCGTGCCGGGGTCGTCGTAGCGCACCCGGTGGCACAGGGCGGGGATGTCTCCGGAGGCGAGGCGGGGCATGACTGCGGGCAGTTCCTCGAAGGGCGACTCGCCGGTGACGAGGGCGTCCAGGGCCGGGTCTGCGAGCAGCTCGAGGGCGAGTGCGAGACGGTCCCCGTAACCGAGGTGAGCGCGGGCCGGGGAGACGGTGCCGACCTGACTGCCGCGGACGGTGAGCCGACGGGAATGGAACGCCTCACCCAGCGGCACGCCCACCTTCCGGTCGCCGTACCAGCTGAGCTCGACGACCGTGCCCTCGGGCCGCAGGAGCTCCAGCGCCCGGGCGAGCCCCTGTTCGCTTGCGCTGGCGTGGACCACGAGGTCGCAGTCCGCGTCGGCGTCCGCGGGCAGGGCGAAACCCACGCCCAGGGCCTCGGCGGTCCTGGCCCGTGCCGGGTCGGCGTCGACGAGCTGGACGCGCACGCCGGGGAAACGGGCCAGCAGTGCGGCCACCGAGCAGCCGACCATCCCGCCCCCGACCACGGCGATCCGGTCTCCGACCAGAGGCGCCGCGTCCCACAGGGCGTTGACGGCGGTCTCCACCGTGCCGGCGAGCACCGCCCTCCCGGCCGGCACCGACTCGGGCACCGGCGTCACGGCCGCTGCAGGCACCACGTACCGCGTCTGGTGCGGGTACAGGCAGAACACCGTCCGTCCGGTGAGCGACTCGGGCCCCTCCTCCACCACGCCGACGCTCAGGTAGCCGTATTTCACCGGACCCGGGAAGTCGCCCTCCTGGAACGGCGCCCGCATCACGGTGTGCTGGCTCTCCGGCACCCCGCCGCGGAACACGAGCGTCTCCGTGCCCCGGCTGACCCCCGAGTACAGGGCGCGCACCACGACCTCGTCCGGGCCCGGCTCCGGCAGGCCCACCTCGCGGATCTCCCCCCGGCCAGGTGAGTCGAGCCAGAACGCACGTGCGGCGCGGTTCATCGAAGTCCTCCTGAACGATCGGGATCCTGCGCGCGTACGGAGTGGTGCACAGGCCGCGCACAAGGTAGCGGCGTTGATCGACTCTGTCACACGGCCGGAGGGTGTTCGGTGGCCCTGAACAACACGTACGACGCGAGGCTCGTCCAGCAGGAGACCGCTGTGGGGGCGGGCGTGCAGATCCTGCTGCTGGCCCTGATCGGTACCGCGATCGGCATGGGCCCCGCGGGCTGGGTCACGGGCCTCGTGTTCGCGATCGCCACCTGGGCGGTGCTGTCCCGGGCCCTGCACCGGGCGGGGTCGCGCACCTTCGGTCCGGCGAACCGCGTCACCCTCGGCCGGGCCACCCTCGTCGGCGGGGTGACCGCTCTGGTCGCGGACTCGTTCCAGGATTCACCTCCCGTCTCCCTGTTCGTCGGCCTGACCTCCGTGGCTCTCATCCTCGACGGCGTCGACGGCAAGGTCGCCCGCAGGACCGGCACCTCCACCGCGCTGGGCGCCCGCTTCGACATGGAGGTCGACGCGTTCCTGATCCTGGTGCTCAGCGTGTACGTGTCGATGGCGATGGGCCCGTGGGTGCTGCTGACCGGCGCCATGCGCTACGTGTTCGTCGCCGCCGCCCGGGTGTGGCCGTGGCTGACCGCGCCGCTCCCGCCCAGCACGGCCCGCAAGACGGTCGCGGCGCTCCAGGGCGTGCTGCTGCTGGTGGCGGCCTCCGCACTCCTTCCCCACCCGGTGAACGTCGGGGTCGTGGCGCTGGCCCTCGGCCTGCTGGTGTGGTCGTTCGGCCGGGACGTGCTGTGGCTGTTCCGCACGCACCGGGCGACGCAGGCGGTTCCGGTGGCGGTCGAGCGCAGGGCGCGGCGCGAACTCGTCGCGAGCTGACGTCCACTGACGCTCGCCGCCCCCTTCCACCGCCGGCACCCCGCTACTCGATCCCCGTGGCGTCCAGCAGCCGCACCAGTTCCTTCCGCCCGTATCCGAGCCGTCTCGACCGGTGGGCGGCGGTGAGCACCAGGTGTGCCACGGTCTCGGCCGCGCCCCCTCTTGCGGCGTCGGTGTCGGGCCACTCCCCCGGTCCGCCGTCCGGTCTCACGGCGTTCATCACCACCCCGTACACGCGGCGGATCTCCGCGACCGTGCCGGCGACGGCGTCCAGCAGTGTCCTGCCCGGACGCTGGCACTCCAGGGCGAAGCAGCCGCGGTCGACCGGCACGCATCCCTCGGGCGGCCCCGCCCGCAGTCCCGCATACCGCTCCTCTCCGAAGCCGCAGCCCTCCTCGTCCTCCTCGTCCTCCTCGTGCACCAGCAGGAAGCGGTGGTGTCCCGGCGGGAGCGGGGGCGGCGGGGGCGTGTACTCCCATCCCGCGTCCTCGTAGAGCTGCCGCTTCACCTCCTCCTCGTCGGCGTGCGTCACGGTGAAACCGTTGCTGTCGTTGCGTCCGGTGACCGTGCCGTCCCCGTTCCGCAGGAATTGCAGGCTCATGTCGTCTCCCCCGTCGTCGGTGCCTCGCCGGTCCTTCACGGGAGCGGTGGCCGCCCCCGTCACCCCGTCGAACGGCCCGCACGACCGCCGCGTGCCCGCTTCGGGCGTTATCACCGGATCGCGTGAAAAGACCGGAGGCGGGAACTCCCCTGGCCGTCCGGGGACTTCCCCGCCCGCTCCGACCTGCGGTTGTTACGCTCCCCGGGTGAGGATTCCGGGACCAGAAGAGATCCGTGCGCTGCACGAGAAGCACGCGCCGACGGCCGAGGCGTTCGCCTCCGTCCACCGCCACTGCGAGCTCGTCTGGAGTGTGGCCGAGCAACTGCTGGCGTCACCGCGCCTCGCCCGTCTCGACGCCGAACTGGTCCGGGCCGGCTGCCTGCTGCACGACATCGGCGTCTACCGCCTGTACGGCGAGGACGGACGGCTGGACCACGAGAACTACATCCGGCACGGCCTGCTCGGCCAGGAGCTCCTGGAGAGCGAGGGCCACTCCGCCACCCTCAGCCGTTTCTGCTCGCACCACACCGGCGTAGGACTGACCCGGCAGGACGTCGTACGCCAGAACCTCCCCGTCCCGCCCGCCGACTATCTGGCGGAGACGCCCGAGGAGCGTCTGGTGATGTACGCGGACAAGTTCCACTCCAAGTCGCGCCCCGGCCGGTTCCTCACCCCCGACGCCTATGCCGCGCACGTCCGCCGCTTCGGCGATGAGAAGGTGACCGCTTTCCAGGCCCTGCGGGACGAGTTCGGGGACCCGGATCTCGCCCTCCTCACCCCTCACGTGGAACCCCTCACCCCGCACATGGAACCCCTCACCCCGCACGTGGAACCGCCGCCCGTCAGCGGCTGACGGGCGGCGGTCCGGAAGTCGCGGGCGGGCCGGCACGGAAGGGGTCGGCCTGCCCGGCGCTCACTCCTCCGGCAGGTGCGCGTCCGGCGCGTCCGGGCGGTGGTCGGGGAGGCTGGAGCGGGTGGACGCGTCGTGACGCACGCGCAGGAACTCCAGGTACCGCTCGTACTGGTCGAGGGCGTCGGCGATGAGCTGCTCCTTGGTGTAGCCCATCACGTCGTAGTCCTGGTTGCCCTCGGCGAGACGGACCTCGAACCGCACGTAGGTGTCCCGCTTCTCGACCGACCGGGTGGCGAAGGCGGGGGTGGGGCGTTCCACGGGCCACACCTCGTAGAGGAACACGTCGCCCTCGCCGACGGGGACGCGCAGGCCGACGTGGGTGAGGCCGCTGTCCTCGACGGTGCCCTCCAGCATCTCCGCCTCGGCGCCCTGCTGTCGGAGTTCGTGCGCCACCTCCTCGAAGGCGGGCCGGGCGGTGTGGTCCACGAACCGCGCCGCGGCCCTGCGTCCGGGGAACGACATCGCGCGCGCCAGCCGGTGCCGCCAGTTCGGCGCGCCGGGCAGCCCCTGCTGCACGGTGCGCCCGGAGAGCGAGCCGGGCAGCGTGGTGACCCGCGCCTCGACCTTCATTCTCTCGGTTCGCAGGGCGAGATAGAGGCCCGCCATGATGAGGAACATCACGAACGAGAAGGGCAGGCCCATGATGATGGTGGCGTTGGTCAGGGCCTGTACACCGCCGACGATGAGCATCGCGAGGGTCAGCAGACCGGTCGCCACCGCCCAGAAGATGCGCAGGTAGGTCGGCGCGTCGGTCATCGGGGTGGGCAGGTCGGCGCTGAGGTTGCCCATCACCAGGGCGCCGGAGTCGGCGGAGGTGACGTACAGCAGCAGGCCGACGAAGGTGGCGAGGCCGGCGCTGAACGTGAAGCCGGGGAACTGCTCGAGCAGGGTGTAGAAGCCCTGTTCGGGCACGTTCATGGCGGTGTCGCCGAACTCGGTGTTGCCGTCGCGCACCAGGAACAGGGCGCTGTTGCCGAAGATGGCGAGGAAGAGGCCGGTGAAGAGGAACGGGATGACCAGCGTCGCGGCGACGAACTCGCGCAGGGTGCGCCCGCGTGAGATGCGCGCGAGGAACAGCCCGACGAACGGCGCCCAGGCGACCCACCAGGCCCAGAAGAACAGGGTCCACGCGTCGAGCCACTCGGTGGGCTGGTCGTAGGCGAAGGTGTTCAAGGTCTTCGACGGGAAGCCGCTGACGTAGTCGCCGACGTTCTGCACGATGGCGTTGAGCAGCCGGAACGGTTCGCCGACGACGAGGATGTAGAACATCAGCAGGGCGGCGAGCAGGATGTTGAGCTGCGACAGCCGGCGGATGCCCTTGTCGACGCCGGACACCGCGGAGACGGTGGCCATGCCCACCGCGATGACGATGAGCGCGATCTGCGCGGTCAGTCCTTCGGGGATGCCGAAGAGCGCCTTGAGCCCGTAGTTGAGCTGCACCACGCCGATGCCGAGGGTGACGCCGATGCCGAAGACGGTGCCGATGATGGCGGCGAGGTCGACGGTGTCGCCGATCCGCCCGTGAATGCGGCGTCCGATGATGGGGTACAGCGCGGAGCGGATGGCGAGCGGCAGCTTGTACCGGAAGGAGAAGTAGCCGAGCGCCATGCCCATGAGGGCGTACATGCCCCAGCCGGTGATGCCGTAGTGGAACAGCGTCCAGACGACCGCCTCCCGGGCGGCTTCCAGGGTCTCCGGGTCGCCCTCGGGCGGCGCGAGGTAGTGGCTGACCGGGCCCGACACCGAGAAGAACATCAGGTCGATGCCGATGCCCGCGGCGAAGAGCATCGACCCCCAGGTGAAGAGGCCGTAGTCGGGCTTGGAGTGCTTGGGGCCGAGCTTGATGGTGCCGTACTTGGAGGCGGCGATGAAGATGACGAACAGCAGGTAGAGGGTCGCGGCGAGGAAGTAGTACCAGCCGAACCAGCTGGAGATCTTGCCGACGACGACACCGATGGCGTCCTCGGCTCCTGACGGGGTGATGATGGCCCACAGGGAGATCGCGAGGACGAACAGCGCCGACCCGAAGAAGACGACCGGCTTGATCCGCACCTGGCCGTTCGCCTCATCCTCGGGCGGTTGTTCTTCCGGTGTTCTGGGGCCCTTCTCACCAACGTTCGACACGTCGCACTCCTTCTCGGCCTCCGCTGCCGGCCGCCGCACCGGCCGTCCGGCCCGCGGCGTGGGCGCCCGGATGGTTTCCGGCCACCGAGGCGCATATACCCAACAGTCCCGCCGTCACCACGACTCGGCCGCCGGGGAAGTTTTCACACGTCGCGGCGGTCGCGGACCGCTCACCGCGTCGCCTCCCGGCCGGACGGACCGGACCGGCCGGTGATCAGGTCGGCGGCGCGTTCGGCGGCGAGCAGTACCGTCACCATGGGGTTGATGGTGGGCATTGTCGGAAAGACCGAGGCGTCGACGACGCGTACGCCCTCGGCGCCGCGCAGCCGCATCTCCGGATCGCACACGGCCATCGGGTCGTCGGCGGCGCCCATCTTGCAGGTGCCCGCGGGGTGGTAGACGGTGTGGGCGACGCGGCGGCCGTACTCCGACAGGTCGGCGTCGGAGGTGACATCCGGGCCGGGCGCCACCTCGCGGACCAGCCAGTCCTTCAGCGGGTCGGTCGCGGCGACCTCGCGGGCCACCTTGAGCCCTTCGACGACGGTGCGCTCGTCGTGGCCCTCGGGGTCGGTGAAGTAGCGGAAGTCCAGGGCGGGATGCTCGGACGGGTTGGAACTGCGCAGCCACATACGGCCGGTGGAGCGGGCGCGCGGCACGTTCGGCGTCATGCACACACCGTGCTCGGGGACGGGGTAGCCGAGCCGTTCGGTGTTGACGGTGAACGGCACCTGGTAGAAGTGGAACATCAGGTCGGGCCGGGGCTGCTTCTTGTCCATGCGCAGGAACAGACCGGCGTCGGAGTCCATCGCGGAGTTGGGCGGCAGCGGGCCGCGGGTCTCCCAGACGATCACCGACTCGGGGTGGTCCAGCAGGTTCTCGCCGACGCCGGGCAGGTCGATGTGGACGTCGATGCCGAGGCGGCGCAGGTCGTCGGCCGGTCCGATGCCGGACAGCATCAGCAGCCGCGGGGTGTCGATCGCCCCGGCGCACAGCAGCAGTTCACGGTTCGCGCGTACGGTGGCGGGCTCGCCGTCGGCGCCGCGCACCGCGACCCGGGTGAGCCGTCCCTTCTCGTCGGTGAGCAGCCGGTGCGCCCAGGTCTCCAGTTCGAGCGTGAGGTTGGGGCGGTCGAGCACGGGGTGCAGATAGGCCACGGAGGCGGAGGAGCGCTTGTTGCCCTCCGGCTCGTAGGCGAGGGAGAAGAAGCCGGTGCCGTCGGCGAAGGGCTCGGCGTTGAAGTCGTCGACGACGGGCACGCCGGTGGCGCGGGCGGCGGCGGTGACGAAGTCCTTGGCGATGGGGTTACGGTCCGCCTCCGCCACCGGCACGATGTTGGTCTGCAGCCGGTCGCGGTACGGCAGGATCGTGCCCGGGTCCCAGCCGGTGCACCCGGCGGCCACCCAGTCGTCGAGGTCCTGCGGCAGCGGCAGGAAGCTGATGAGGGTGTTGTGGGAGGAGCAGCCGCCGAGGACGCGGGCCCGCGAGTGCAGGATGTGGGAGTTGCCGCGCGGTTGTTCGACGGTGGTGTAGCCGTAGTCGAACTCCGAGCCGAGCAGGTTGATCCAGTTGCGCAGGCGCAGGATGCGGTCGTCGCCCACGTCGCTGGGTCCGCCCTCGATGACGCAGACGCGGCAGTCGGGGTCCTCGCTGAGGCGGGCGGCGAGCACACAGCCGGCGGTGCCGCCGCCGACGATGACGTAGTCGTAGTCCGACTCGGCGCCGTGAGGTGTGATGGAGGCCATGGGCTGCCTTTCTTCGGAACCATGGGGTTGGAGGGCCGGTGCTGTGCGGGCGGCTCAGCTGCCGCCGCTCTGGCCCTTGAACCAGCCGGAGGGTCCCGGGTTGAGGTTCTGGTAGATGTGCTTGGCCTCCTGGTACTCGCGCAGGCCCGTGGGACCGAGCTCGCGCCCGACGCCGGAACGTCCGAAGCCGCCCCATTCGGCCTGCGGTACGTAGGGGTGGAAGTCGTTGATCCAGACGGTGCCGTGCCGCAGCCGCTGCGCGACGCGCTGGGCGCGGCTCGCCTCGGAGGTCCAGACACCGCCGGCGAGTCCGTAGCGGGTGTCGTTGGCGAGTTCCACGGCCTCGTCCTCGGTGCGGAACCGTTCGACGGTGACGACCGGTCCGAACACCTCCTCCTGCACGATGCGCATGGAGCGGTCGCAGTCGGCGAAGATCGTCGGGAGCAGGAAGTAGCCGTTGCTCAGGGCGGGGTCGTCGGGGCGGGTGCCGCCGGTGACGAGACGGGCGCCCTCCTCCTTGCCGAGGGCGATGTAGCTCTCGACCTTCTCCCGGTGTTCGGCGGAGCTGAGCGGCCCGCTCTCGGTGCCCTCCTCCAGGCCGTTGCCCAGCCGGATCTGACGGGCGCGTTCGGCGAAGGCCTCGACGAACCGGTCGTGGATCGAGTCCTCCACCAGCAGGCGTGACCCGGCGGAGCAGACCTGACCGGCGTGCAGGAAGGAGGCGTCCAGGGCGTAGTCGACGGCGGCGTCGAAGTCGGCGTCCGCGAAGACGATGTTGGGGTTCTTGCCGCCGAGTTCCAGGGCGATGTTCTTCGGGCCCTCGGCCGCGGCGGCCATGATGGCGCGCCCGGTGGCCAGGCCGCCGGTGAAGGACACCAGGTCGACCTCGGGGTGGGAGGTCATGGCCGCGCCGACGGTCGCGCCGGAGCCGAGGACGAGGTTGGCGACGCCGCGCGGGGCGCCGGCCTCCTCGATCAGCCGGAACAGGGCGATGGTGGTGAGCGGGGTGATCTCGCTGGGCTTGAGGACGATGGTGTTGCCGGCCGCCAGCGCGGGCGCGACCTTCCAGGAGGCTTGCAGCAGCGGGTAGTTCCAGGGGGCGATGAGCGCGCAGACCCCGACGGGCTGGTGGACGACGCGGCTGAGCACGTCGGGGCCGACGTCCACGACGCGCCCGCCGTCCTTGCCGGCCAGCTCGGCGAAGTAGCGGAAGGCGTTGGCGACGTCCTCGACGTCGAAGCGGCCCTCGGCCAGGGTTTTGCCGGTGTCGAGGGTCTCCGTGCGGGCGATCTCGTCGATGTCCCGCAGCAGCAGGTCGTGCACCCGCATCAGCAGGTCGGCACGGCGCCGGGTGGGGGCGTTCGCCCAGTCCTCCTCGTCGAAGGCACGGCGGGCGGCCAGCACCGCCTTGTCCACGTCGGCGGCGTCGGCCTCGTCGACAGTGGTGATGACGGAGGCGTCGTACGGATTGATCACCTCGCGCCGCCCTCCGCCGGCGGCGGTCGTCCACTCCCCGTCGATGTACAGCTCACCCATGGCGGGCGCCTCCTTAGCATCCGACCGGCACCGGCTCGGGCGGCCGGCCGGCAGCACGGCCCATCGTGCGGTCGACGGCCACGGCGCGCACGGCCACCGCCGCGTCCGGGTGGTCCGGGTGACTCGGCCGGGCTAGCGCCGGGCGGAGGACGGACCGTCCCTGGCGGCGAGGAAGGACGACGCACGGGTCGGCGAGAAGGGGCGGCCCGCGCGTTGTGTGGGCCGCACGTATGTGTGGGCCGCGTGACGGGACCGCAGGCCGTGTGTGAATTCTTCACACGACCGCGTGGCGTTCACCACAGCACCGCAGCAAAGCAGGACGACCGAGGAAGCGGCACACCCCGCCGACGGCCGGAATGACGGGGATTCAGCCCGACAGTGGCACGTGGAAGGGCCATGGCGCGCGCCACATCGATGGCGGACCGCCCCGTCCCACCTGATCTATGATCGTTCAATAGTTGACTTCATCGCGCTTGCAACTGCTCCCTGATGATGTCCGGTGACCCGGAACGCACCCGTCGGTGCGCGTCCCGTCGCGGTACACGCAGGAGGAAAGGTGATTCGTATGGCCCTCGGACTGCTCCGGCGTCGACGTTCGGGCAGCGGCCGCAAGGCCGCACCGGGCGCGCCGCTGCCCCTGCCGGCCGGCGCCGGCGCGTACAGCTGTGAGGTCGTCGATCCCATGGGGCAGCCCTTGGGCGGTGCCGAGGTAACGGTGACCGCCTCGGACAGTCACCGGGTCGCCGCCCACGGCACCACCGATCCGTACGGCCTGTTCATGGCGGCGCTTCCGCCCGGCTCCTACAGCGTGATGGTCACGGGCGAGGGTCTCACCCCGGCCCGCAGCGACGTCGGCATAGCCGCCGACACCGCCCTCCCCCCGGCGCGCGTCGCGCTGCTGCCCGCACGCCAGCTGGAACTGCCGTCGCCCGGCACCTGGATGTTCGACCCGCCGCACACCGCGATCCGCTTCATCGCCAAGCACGTCGGCATGGCGCACGTGCACGGACGCTTCACCCGCTTCACCGGCGGTATCCGCGTCGCGCCGGACATGCGCGACTCCCAGGTGTCGGTGCGCATCGACGCCGCCAGCATCACCACGGGCAACAGGACCCGTGACAACCACCTGCGCTCCGCCGACTTCCTCGACGTCGAGCACTACCCGTACATCGACTTCATCAGCACGCGGTTCGTCTACCAGGGCGGATCGAAGTGGACGCTGCACGGCACGCTCACGATGCACGGCACCAGCCGCTCCGTGGGGCTGGACACGACGTACCTCGGCACGGTGAACGGCGGTTACGAACAGGAGCTGCGCTGCGCGGCCCTGGCGAAGACGGAGCTGCACCGCGAGGACTTCACCCTCAACTGGCGCTCGATGCTGGCCCGCGGTATCGCTGTCGTCGGTCCGACCGTGCAGCTGGAGCTGGACGTCCAGGCGATGTACCGCACCTCGGAGACCCCCACGCCCCCGGAGTAACCTACGCGGCCCGGCGGGCGGCGGCCTCCCGATTCACGCGTGGTGGTCGGGGATCACCTCGGTCGCCGACTCGAGGACCTTCTCCACCCACAGGACCGCGCTGCGGACGGCTCCCGCCTCCGCGACCAGAACGTCAGGCACGTGGGACTCGTAGAAGCGGAGGTACCCGACGGTACCCACGGTCGTCGTGCGCGCACCGAGCCACAGCACCATCCTGCGCAGGTCGTCGAACTCGTCGGGGTGCGCCTCCTGCCGCACGGTCAGCGCCCACTGCGGCCCGTCGGAGCACAGCTCCCCGACCAGCGCACCCCCGATCCGCAGCGCCGGACCCCGGTCTGTCCACAGAGGGTATGCGTAGCCGTCGTCCTGCCGGCCTCCCTCTTCCCCCAGGTGCCATCGGAGCAGGGCGAGGTCCTGCGGCGGGAGCGAGCCCGGCAGGTCGAGCGTGAGCTGGAACTCGTAGATGTCGGCCATGATCAAAAGGCTACGAGTCCCGGCGCCGGCGCCCTTCACCCCGGCCTCACGTCCGTCGCTCTGCTGTCAGTGCGTGGCGGCGGACCAAGCCGAAGTCGAGAGCCGCAACCACCCGCTACGGCACGCTTCGTTCCACGGCGCCCGGGACGACCGAAACACGTGCGTTCGACGCGCGCTTCGGCGCGTTGAACCCGGTGCGTGGTCATCACGAGATCACCGCCCCTGCACGACCCGCCTCCTACCAGCGCCCTCGGGACAGGAGCAGCCGTGACGCACATCGAGCAGCAGACGCGTTCCGCGTGGGACGCCTACGGGCAGCACCACTTGAAGCGCGGTACGCCCTTGCCGGACCTGGACCGGATCACCTGGGGCCCCGGCCTGGACGGACCGGGCGACGAGGTCCTCGGCGACCTGGAGGGTCTACGGGTCCTCGACCTGGGCTGCGGTACGGGGCGGCACGCCGCGCATCTGGCCCGCGCCTACGGCGCACTGGTCGACGGCGTTGACGCCTCTCCCAGCCAGATCGAACGGGCCCGCGCCCACCATCCCGACGTGCCGGGATTGCGCCTGTTCCACGCGGACGCCGTCGATCACCTGCGCCAGGCGGAGCCGTACGACGTGATCTACTCCGTCAGCGCGGTCCACTTCTTCGACCCGCACCGCCTTTTCCCGGCCCTGGCCGGTTCGCTGGCTCCCGGGGGCCGTCTGCACTTCACGGTGTTGCACACCAACTCGGATGGTCAAGGCCCCAGTTCGACGCCTACGCCACGCACAGAGCTCCTGCACCTGGCGGGCGGGGGCACCCTCACGATGCACATGTGGGTCCTCGCCCCGGACCTGTGGGAGTCCCTGCTCACCCGACACGGCCTCGAGGTGCGCGGCGTCACCGCCCTGGACGCTCCGGAGGAGAGCAACCGGGCGTCGTACCGCTTGTTCGAGGCCCGGCGACCTGACCAATGATCGGTGCTGGTGCCCCATGCGCAGCGGGACGCCTGGCGCTCCAGGGCTAGCACCGAGTCCGCCAGGTCGTACGGTCCGGCCGCCCCCGACGTCTTCGCACCAACGGCGTCGGAGGCTTCCGCGTACAGGGCACAGGATCCGGTAAAGGTACGTCAGCGGCACGTCGACCGGGCCGAGGATGTGATCCGTGTCCGGGTCGACCCGCCGGTCCAGGTAGCGGAGCAGGTCAGCGTCCGTCTTGTCGAAGTCGAAGGGATGGGCGACCGGTCCGGCCAGGCGGCGGTCCTGCCGCAGCAGCCGTAGCGCGTGATCGGACATGCCACGGAACGTAACACCGCCCGTTGGCCGCCGACTGGTGGCTCCTGCCGCGGAAGGCCGTGCGCCGCGTAGACGCTCGGGTACGCGCGGCTGATCACCTACAAGCCGGACGGCTAGTCGGGGCGAGCAACGCCGTCACCCGGCGAAGGCGTCCACGCCGGTCAGCTCCGCCGACAGGGCCCACAGCCGGGCCGCCTGCTCGGGGTCGGCCGCCCAGTCCTTCACCCCGACGCGCTCGCCGTCGGCCGGGGCCGGCTCGGCGACGTCGCAGTCCTCCAGGTACAGGCCGCCCAGGCCCGCCAGCTGAGGGGAGGTCGCCGCCCACACCTGGGTCGCGGCGCCCTGCTCGGGCGTCTTGAAGCCGGACTGGGGGATTTCGTTGCCCTGCTCGTCGATCCAGCCGTTGGCGATCATCTCCTCGCGGGGGAGATGGCGCTGGAGGGGCGTGAAGATGCCGCCGGGGTGCAGCGAGAAGGCCCGGACACCGCGGTCGGCCGCGAGCCGGTCCAGGTGGACCGCGAACAGAGCGTTCGCGGTCTTGGCCTGCCCGTAGGCCTGCCACTTGTCGTAGCCCTGGCGCCACTGGACGTCGTCCCAGCGGATGCCGGAGTAGTGGTGGGCGCGCGAGGACACCGACACCACCCGGGCGCCGCCGGGCTCGATCGCCGGCCACAGCCTGTTGACCAGGGCGAAGTGCCCCAGGTGGTTGGTGGCGAACTGGGCCTCCCAGCCGGGTCCGACCCGGGTCTCCGGGCAGGCCATGATGCCGGCGCTGTCGATCATGATGTCGATGGTCCGGCCCTCGGCCAGGAATCGTTCGGCGAAGCCGCGGACGCTGTCCTGGTCGGCCAGGTCGAGCTCGTCCACCTCGACGCCGCTCAGACCGGTCAGCGCCTCGTCGGCGGTGGACCGGCGGCGGGCGGGGACGACGACGTGGGCGCCGGCCCGGGTCAGGGCACGGGTGGTCTCCAGGCCGATCCCGGAGTAGCCGCCCGTGACGATCGCGAGCTTCCCGGTGAGATCGATGCCCGCCAGGACCTCGTCCGCGGTGCTGGCCGCTCCGAAACCGGAGCCGATCTTGTGCTGTCCAGTACTCATGTCCGAAACGCTACGAATTGGAGTGCTCTCGAAGTCAAGCGGACGGGGGGTGGTGCGTCCGGACAGGGAAGAGCCCCGGCCGGATGGGGGATTCTTGCCGAGGCGTCGGGGGTGGGTGCGCATGGCGGTCGAGGGCAGCTGCGACGGACCCGACCGGAAGTGCAATCTGGACGGTGCTCAGGCGACCTCGTCCGGAGGGATATGAATACGGCTGACGTGCCGGATCGCCCTCGACGGACGATTACGCCGGCCTCCTTGACGGCCCACGGACGGGAGTGCCAGCTGTGGCGGCGGTACACGTCCAACGTGCGGCTTCGCTGCTCCAGGGTGTCGTCAGGAAGAGCCAGAAGGCCCGAGGCAACGGTCTCGACCGCCACGGGCGCTCGAGAGACGCGTCCGTGCCGTCCCAGACGTGCCCCATCACGCCCGGCCCAGCACCCGCTCCAGCCCGTACCTGCCGCGCAGGACCTTGCCCACGGCGCACTGCTCCACCGTCCAGTTCCCTTGACACTCCCCGTGACAGTGCCGGGTGCATCAACCGCGGATCAGCCGTACGCCGACGACGACCGAACGGCCTGCGGCGCTGACCCGGTGGTCGCGACCGCCCCAGGACGACCGGTCGCCGGTGAGCACTCACGGATCGACCACGGGTTTCCGGGCGATACCTCCCCGTATGACATCACCGACGATCTGGCGCTCCGCATCCGCAGGAAATCCCCTTTCCGGCACCACCGGTTGTCACAGGCAAGCGTTATCCTCGCAAGGCGCTTGTGACACGTGTGTCGTACGACAACGGGGGGGTGTCCATGCTCGGCCGGGATCAGACGTTCCCGCAGGACTGTCCTGGGGGTCATCAGGGCATGTCGACGGGGGCGGGGGTCGACGTCCAGCGGCAACTGGAGTCGCTGATCCAGGACTTCCGCGCGGGCGACCCCCCGATGCCGGTGATCGTGCTGCACGCGGAGGACGCCGCCGACGACGACCGTGTGACGGAGCTGGTCGACGAGCTGCGCGAAGGGCAGCAGAGTCACGGTACGCGCCTGGCCGTCGCCCCCACCGAGCCGCCGCAGAACGACGCGGACCCGGACCCCACCGCCCAGGCCGTGCGGCTTCTGCGCGATCTGGGCGACAGCCGGAAGTGGGGCGACCGGTCCGCGTCCTACCGCCCCTACTCCTTCCCCCGGCTAGGACTGGTGCGCGCCCTCCAGGACGCCGCCGACGACCCGGAGATGGACGAGCACTGGCCTACGGCCCCGGCGGGCACCCCGGACGGCAACGCCCAGCGCGAGCAGGCCCAGACCCAGCTGCTCCGCATCCTCGCCCGGCAGCGCTGGCGTCCGCGCCGGCCCGCGCGCCGGAACCGGCAGGCGCTGCTCAACGACGTGCAGCAGTTCCTCCCCGCGGGCGTCCTGGGCGCGCTCACCTCGCTGCTGACCCGCCCCGAGTGGTACGTCGCCGTCCTCGCGGGCATCGGTCTGATGATCCTGCTGGCCGCGCTGAACCACGTGCCTGGTCGCGCACCCCTCTTCCTGTGGCTGCGCAGGGAGAGCCGCTGGTTCCTGACCACCACGTTCCTCCAGTCGGCCGCCCGCCGGCAGTCGACCAGCGTGCGGCTGTTACGGCCGGTCCGGTCCTGGCGCGCCATCGCAGCCCGCGCCTACGACGTCGCCGAGGCCATGCGCGAAGGGGGCGTGTTCCCCCTCCAGTTGCACGTGCTGGCCCTCTTCGAGGACCTGCGGGACAACCACAGACGCGCCAGCTGGGATCTGCGGGGCCTCAAGCGGACCCGGCCGCCCGTGCTGATCCTGCGCCAGGTGAGCCTCGAGAACGGCGGCATCGAGCTGATCAGGGCGGTCAGCGACGTCCGCAGCCGACGCAGCGAACTGGACCCGCTGCTGATCGTCGCCGGCGTGGCGGCGGACGACGCGCCGCTGCTCGACCGGGGCACCGGCACCGGCACACCCCCGAACGGCGTCAACTCCCGTCCCCCGCTGCTCTCCCGCCCCGCCCGGCTCCAGCAACGCCTGCGGCACTGGTACGACGAATGGGCCGGTAACCTACGGGCCGACCAGTCCCCGAGCCGGACCAACGCCCTGCCCTGGGTCCTGCGCATAGCCCTCCCCCACGAGGAGCTGATCCAGCTGCGGCAGGCGGACTGGCGGTGCGTGCGGGCCCGGCACCGTCCGCCCGTGGCGCGGATCGTGTGGTCGGCGTACAGCCTGGCGCTGGTCCTCGCGCTGGCCGCCACCGTCGGCGTCGTGCACGCCCGTGACCTGCACCGTACGTACTGCTCGGCAGGTCTGCTGACCGCCGACCGCGACACCGAACTGCGTCCCGCGCCTGGCGGCGGCACGGAGTGCGTCGGCATATCGGCGGGCGACGTGCGGTTCGGCTCCCACCTCAAGGGCGGCTCCGACTCGGAGGGCGGGCGGCTGCGCGAGCTGGAGAAGCTGGTGCACGCCGAGAACGACAAGGTGCTGCGCGAGAATCCGCGCGCCTACGTCACCGTGGTCTACGCGGGTCCGCTGAGCTCGGCCACGGTTGACCCGTCCCTGGTCAAGGGCGCGGAGGAGCTGGCCGGCGTCTACCTCGCCCAGCGCGTGGTGAACGAGAACTACCGCGTCAAGCTACGCGTGTTGCTCGCCAACGGCGGCGCGGACATGGGCCACCAGCGCTTCACGGCCGGCGCGATCGCCCGCTATGCCGACCGCGATCCGACGGTCGTCGGTGTCGTCGGATTCGGCCGCGACCTGCAGAGCAGCCCGGCCGTCACCCGACGGCTGCAGGAGGCGGGCCTGCCCATCGTCTCGGGCACCAACTCGGCGACGTATCTGCCGGAGGACTTCTCCAACTGGTTCAGCCTCGCGGCCCCCGACGAACACCAGGCGCAGGCGCTCGGCCTGGTCGCGCGGCAACTCCACGGCAAGGGCGAGGCCCCGCACGCGCTCGTCCTGGCCCGCGACACCAAGGCGTCGCAGGACCGGTACACCAGCGAACAGGCCCACTACGGCGGGGAGATGCTGCGCAAGGAGGGCTTCCGGCTGCTGCCCTCGCGGACTTACCGGGTGGCGAACGGCAAGCCCGAACTCCGGCTGCACGCGGAGAGCATCTGCCGGGGTGAGGACGTCCCGTCGGTCATCTACTTCGCGGGTCGCGTCGAGGACATCGGCCCGCTGATGACGCAACTGGGTGTCGAACCGGGATGCGCGAACCGGGAGATCTCGATCCTCACCGGGGACGACCTGAGCAAGGCCAAGTTCTCCGGCGTGGGCGGCAGGGACGGCGTGGCCCCGCGCATCACGCTGTACCACGCGGCGCTGGCGGAGCTGCGGGAGGCGGCGTCCGGCACCGCCTTCTACCAGGACGCCGCCCAGCACCTCCCGTGGCTCGAGCCGGGCGAGGCGACCTACGACTCCCCCGGCTTCGCCAGCGGCCAGACGGCGCTTTCCCACGACGCCACCCGCGCGCTGTACTGGGCGGCGAGCCTCGGCGACGTACGTCAGAGCCGCGCGGCGACCTGGGTCAACCTCAGGGTCGTCAAGCTGGAGGGCATGGCCACCGGCACGATCGACTTCACGGACGCGCCGCTGTTCGGCGAACGCCACGGCCACAGCATCGTCCTCGCCCGCGTCCGCAGGACACCGGAGGGCGTCTCGAAGGCGGAGGTGCTGTGCAGCAGGCCGGCGGGGGTGAGCGAGCCGTTGGACGTGAAGCAGTGCCCGATCGGGTGAGGTGGGCAGGCCTCGACCGAGGGCTCGGGCACGCGGTCACCGGTGCTCACGTTCAGACGGTGAGAGCCTTGGCCAGGTCCACCGCCCCGTCGTCCCGCGGATCGGGCAGCACGACGTAGCCCTGCCGCTGGTAGAGGGCGAGGTTGCGGTGGCTGGTGGCGCCGGTGGTGAGGAGGACACGGCGGCACCCCTCGGCGGCCGACTCCGCGCGGCCCAGCAGCCAACGGCCCACGCCGAGACCGCGCAGGTCGGGTGCGACGGCGAGGCGTCCGATGTGCAGGTCGTCGCCGTCCCGGCGGGTGCGGACCATGCCGAGCAGCCGCCCGTCGCGCCACAGTCCTGTGACGTCCCACTCCGCCAGCCAGGTACGCACGTCCTCCAGGGTCTCGTGGAGCGCCGGGATGTCGAGGGTGTCATTGACCAGCGCCTCCTCCAGCCAGCAGCAGCGCTGCAGCACGGTCACCTCGGCGGCGTCGTCGGGGCCGAGAGGCCGGACGTAGGAACCGGGGAGCGGGCCGGGTACCGCGTCGGCGTGCTCGCGCTCGCGCATCGGGGTCAGGGCGTGGGCGACCCGCACCAGCTCCGCCAGCAGCCCTTCAGCCGCCTCGGCGTGGCGCGGGCCGGGGGCGAACCGCTGGTCCCGCATCGCGTCGGCGATCCGCATCGCGACGGTCGAGCCCAGCGGGACCAGACGCAGAGTGGTCACCACCTGCTTGGCGTGCTGGACCGCGCGGGTGCCGGCGGAGGTGTGGCCGTAGCTGACGAAGCCGGCCGGCTTCCAGGCCCACTCCGGGCCGAGGTAGTCGAGCGCGTTCTTCAGGGTGGCCGGCATGCCGTAGTTGTACTCCGGCGTCACGAAGACGAAGCCGTCCGCCTCGGCGACGATCCGACTCCACCGGCGGGTGTGCTCGTGCCGGTGCACGCCGGTCGACGGGTGCTCCTCCTCGTCGAGGAAGGGCAGGTCCAGGTCGCCGATGGCCAGCGGCACGAGTTCCACGCCGAGCTCCTTGGCGACCGGGGCGAGGGTGTCGGTCAGCCATCCGCCGACGGCGGGGCCGAGCGCGCCGGGCCGGGTGCTGCACGTCAGGACGAGGACACGGAGGTGTTTCGTTGTCATGGAAATGAAATTAGCGGCTAGATTGATTACATGTCAATGAATAAGAGGGAAGGCGAGGTCAGCCGGCTCACGGACGAGGAGGAGCGCGCCTGGCGGGCGTACCGCCGCATGGTGATCGCGGTGCAGACCCGCACGGTGCAGGACCTCGCGGCCCACGGCCTCTCCGAGCCGGACTACGAAGTGCTCAGCACGCTCTCCGAACACCCCGACGGGACCAGCACGTTGCACGAACAGGCCGCGAAGATGGGCTGGTCACGGAGCCGCCTGTCCCGGCACGCGACCCGCATGGAGGCGCGCGACCTCATCCGACGCGCACCCGACCCGGCGGACGGCAGAGGCTGCCTGCTGGTCCTGACCGAGACGGGCCGGGAGACGCTGCGGGAGGCCGCTCCGACCCATCTCGAGTCCGTACGACGGCACTTCGTCGACCGGCTCGAGCCGGAGGAGCTGGCGCTCCTGGGTCGCATCGCGGAAAAGATCGCCGACGGACAGTAGGGGGTGCCCGCACACCATAGGGCGGCCTGTCGTGAACGCTTCAACTACGGCATCCTGGTCGGCGTCCGTGTCCGTTGACATCACCGTGCGACCCACGTCGCAGTTCGGAGACAGCTTTGAGATCGATACGCCTCGCCCTGGTCGGCCTGGTGGCCCTGGTCGGAAGCCTGCTCGTCACGACACCCGCGCAGGCGGCGCCCCTGTTCAAGGCGCCCTTCGCCTGCGGCCAGAAGTGGACCTACAGCCATCACTCGGCCGAGGTCCGGCAGGCGCTCGACTTCGTCCGCAGCGACGGCGGCGCGACGAGCGGCGCGCCGGTGCTCGCGTCGGCGGCCGGCACCGCCACTCGGCACTACCAGGCGAACGGCGCCGGCAACTACATCGTGATCGACCACGGCGGCGGCTGGAAGACCTACTACTTCCACCTCAACGCGTTCTCCGTCGCCAGTGGCGCCTACGTCGGCCAGGGACAGCAGATCGGCACCACCGGCAGCACCGGCAACAGCTCGGGCGCCCACATCCACTACGAACAGCTCCTCAACGGCGTCGGACAGCGCATCACCATCAACGGCACCGCCCTGGCCTACCCCGGCTCGTACGGCAGTCACCACCTCACCAGCGACAACGGCTGCGGCTCAGGCGGCCGTTACTGGGTGGACACCTTCGCCAATGCCACGGGCTACGCCCAGCCGAACACCAACGACGCGCAGGGCGTCCTCAACGCGGGCACCAACTACGTGTACTGCAAGGTGTGGGGCCAGGAGATCCGCGGTGCGAACGGCACCTACAACCACTGGTGGCTGAAGACGGACCTCGACGTCACGTACGCCGGCAAGAACGGGCGCGGGGCGTACGTGTCCGCGTACTACCTGTCGCGGTGGGGGAACGACGAGGCACGGGACAACGGCGGGGCGGTCATTCCGGACTGCTGAGACCATCTCGGCCGGAGCAGAACGCTCTGCGTCTTCACCAACCGCTGGTGCGGGTAGCTGTCGCCTCCCGTCGCAGTACGCGAACCCCGCTGCGCCCCGGGAGGCGGGTGAACACATTTGCGACGCGCGATCATGACGGGTCATACTCCCCTCCCCCCACGCCCTTCCCCGTCGCCTTCAGTCCCAGGAGGACTCCGCCCCCATGGGTGTACCAGTTCGTGCGCACAACTTCATGACGGTCACGGCACACCAGGGCGGTGCGTGACCCGTGGAGATCGCCCGCATCATCGTCGTCGGACTGGTCGTGGCCGTGTCCGTCGTCTTCTACCGCCGTACCACGGCAGCACCGTCCTCGCCCCGAAGATCCGCCCGCAGGGCGGAGGCTCTGGGCTTTCTGCCCCAGGCCGCCCAGAACACGCTGTACTCCGCGCCCGACGCCGAGTTGGAGCAGGCGGCCAGGGCAGCGGCGACCCGGGGAAGCTGGGAACCGGCGGCCCGTCTGCTGGCCCGGACCAGGGAGCAGCGCGACTGGGCACGTCGTTCCCACTACGCCAACGTGCTCGGCACGCAGCGGGCTGCGCAGCCCGGCAGCTGGCTGGACGCCTGGGAGAAGGCGGCCGGCCCCGACGATCCTGACGCGGCGCTGGTCCGGGCCCGGGCGACGGTGTCCCTGGCCTGGCATCTGCGGGGCGGCGGCTGGGCGAAGGACACCAGCCGCGAGCAGGTCGCCGGGTTCCTCGGCACGCTGACCCAGGCACCACCCCTGAACGCTCACGCGCTGAAGCTGAACCCGGACGACCCCTCGCCGTACCTCGGCGAGATCTGGACCGCGCTCGGCCTGAACTACCCGCACGAGAGGATGCGCCACATCTGGGAGGAGGTCACGGCCCGGGACCCCCATCACTTCGGGGCGCACTCGGCGGCGCTCCAGTACTGGTGCGCGAAGTGGCACGGATCGGAGGACCTGGCCGCGTCCTTCGCCACGGAGGCCGCTTCCAAGGCGCCTGCCGGCAGCCTGCTCGCCGCGCTGCCGCTGATGGCGTGGTACGAGCACCGTGACAGTGCGGCGAAGGCGGACGACTTCCGCGAGCCGTACGTGTTCGACATGGTCGACGCCGCCCTGGCGGACGTGTCCGCCGCCCCGCCGCACCACCCGGACGTGCCTGCCGTACGCCATCTGCTGGCCTACTTCCTGACCCGGCAGAACCGGTGCACGGAGGCGTTGCAGCAGTTCCGGCTGGTCGACGGGTATGTGAACGCCCTGCCCTGGCGGTACTGGGACGACTCGGCCGCCGCCTACTGCCTCTGGCGGGACCGGGCGGTCGCGGGCGTGCGGACCCGCTGAGTCCGCCGAGGTCTCGCGGCTGCGGCGGTGCGTCCCGGAACACCGGGCGCACCGCTGCCGAGACCACCCTCAGATGCGCCGGACCGCCGTTGCCGCGGCTCCGCACCGGTGTCGAAGACCTGATGACTTCCAAGTCGCTTACAGGCTCGCTGTGTTCAAACTATTGACACGTGAATTACACCGGCTTTACGTTCCGGCCATCTGAGAGCGCTCTCAGAGCCTCCCCCAGTCACAACCTGAGGTGACTCATGCCATCCCCACGCACCAGACCGGCAACCGTTCTGCTGCTGGCGTCGGCCCTCGCCGTCGTCGGCCTGGGCCCGGCGGCCGCGCCCGCGGCGGCCGCCACCATCCCCGTCGGAGCGGGCAGCTACTCCGACACCAGGCCGGCCGGAACATCCGGCCCCACGACCAACACGGGCACGCCGGTCACGCCCAAGGTGACCGCCGCCGCCCGGAACCGCCCCGTCCCCACCAACGACTGGTGGTCCTCCCTCGCCTTCCAGCGCTACGGCGACAACCCGTACTCGACCCCCATGTACGGGCACCCGCTCACCTACCAGGCCACCGCCGGCGGACTCGACGTCGGGTACCCGACGACCCCCGTGATCACCGGTGACGGCCGCCAGTACGAGTTCGCCCACAAGCGCGACCTCACCATCGGACTGACCGGCCTCAACTCCCCCGACACCAAGGCCGACGACTGGTCCGACTGGACGGTCACCCCCTACTGGTCCGACGGAACCCGGACCCTGCGCACCACCATCGGCCACGGCTCACCGTTCGTATACGCCAAGGGATCGGGCGGCAACGCCCAGATCACCACCGCGGGCGCACCCACCGTCTTCGCCGACCAGGGCAACGTCCTCGGCATCACCGTCGCCGGACACCACTACGCGCTCTTCGCCCCGACCGGCAGCGACTGGAACGTCTCCGGTTCCACCGTCACGGCGGGGCTCGGCGGCAAGGACTACTTCTCCGTGGCCGTGCTGCCGTCCACGGGCGCGCTGGCGACGTTCAAGAAGTACGCCTACAGCTTCGTCACCGACTCCAAGGCGACCTGGAGCTACAACGGCGGCACCGTAAGGGCTACGTACACGCTCACCACCGAGGCGAAGGAGGGCAGCGAGCGCGGCACGCTCCAGGCCCTCTACCGCCACCAGTGGCTGCACACCACGGACGCACTGACCTCGTACACGTACGTCTCGCCGCGCGGCACCATGAAGCTGCGCGAGTCGGCGTCCTTCACGACCACCCAGAAGGCGGCGGCGGTCCTGCCCGCGCTGCCCAGGTCGGGCGGCGTGGACACGGCCCGGCTGCGCGGTTACCTGAACGACGTCGTGAACGCCTCCGACCCCTTCTCCGGGGCGGTCGACACCTACTGGACCGGCAAGGCGCTCGGCCGTCTCGCCCAGCTGGTGCCCGTTGCCGACCAGATCGGCGAGACCGGCATCCGCGACCGGATGCTGAGCCTGATGAAGGGCAGGCTGCAGGACTGGTTCACGGCGGGCGGGGCGAACGAGTTCAGCTACGACCAGGCCTGGAAGACGCTCACCGGTTACCCGGCTTCGTACGGCAGTGACACCGAGCTGAACGACCACCACTTCCACTACGGCTACTACGTCTACGCGGCGGCGATCATCGCGCAGTACGACCCGTCGTGGGCCGCGGACTCGGCGTGGGGCGGCATGGTCAAGACCCTCGTGCGGGACACGGCCAACCCGAGCCGTACCGACTCCGCGTACCCGTTCCTGCGCGGCTTCGACGTCTACGCCGGCCACGGCTGGGCCTCCGGCCACCAGGGCTTCGCCGCCGGCAACAACCAGGAGTCGTCCTCCGAGTCGACCAACCTCAGCGCGGCTCTCGTCCTGTGGGGCTCCGCGACCGGTGACACCTCGCTGCGCGACCTGGGCGCCTTCCTGCTGACCACGGAGTCGGAGTCGATCGCCCAGTACTGGTTCGACGCCGACGAGCAGGTCTTCCCGTCCTCGTTCAGGCACGACACGGCCGGCATGGTGTGGGGCAGCGGAGCCGCGTACTCCACGTGGTGGACCGCGAATCCCGAGGAGATCCACGGCATCAACGTCCTGCCGGTGACCGGCGGTTCGCTGCACCTCGGCGGTGAGAAGGCGGCGATCCGGCGCAACCTCGCCGAGATGGAACGGGAGAACGGCGGCCCGGCCGTCGAATGGCGGGACCTGCTCTGGGAGTTCGAGTCGTTCGCCGACCCGGCATCGGCGAAGGCCAAGTGGGACGCCAGCAACGGCAACTACACCCCGGAGGAGGGCGAGTCGAAGGCGCACACCTACCACTGGATCAACACGCTGGCCACGGTCGGCGCCCCGGACGCCACGGTGACGGGTGACATTCCGACCTCGGCGGTGTTCGCCAAGGGCACGACCCGGACGTACGTGGCCCACAACCACGGCTCCTCGGCCCGCACGGTGACCTTCTCCGACGGCAAGACGCTGTCGGTGCCGGCCCGTTCCACCGCGACGAGCACGGGCAGCGGCTCCACGGACCCGGACCCCGACCCGGAGCCCGAGCCGCCGACCGGCAACACCTTCCAGCTGCGCGGGGGCGGCGTCCTCACGACGGCGACCGGCGGCACGGCGGGCAGCGACACGATTCCGTCGGCGAACGGCGCCAACCACGACGGCACGCCGTACCAGCCCCTCGTCTACGAGGTGCGCGGCGTCAACGGCACCCCGACCTCGGGCGGCCAGACGTCCTTCCGTCTCCAGGTCGACGCGGGCACGTCGGTCGGCCTCGGCCAGCAGGCGCGCGTGAGCTACGACTTCACGGGCGACGGCACGTTCGACCGGACGGAGACGTATCACTACTTCGCGACCGACCCGGTGACGGGCTGGGAGGAGTACACCCAGGCCCGCGGCCTCAAGTCCGCCACGGGCTCCCTGGGCAACCTCAGGGGCGGCACGGTACGCCTGGAGGTGTGGAGCGCCATCGGCAACGGGACGTCGAAGCTGCAGACGGGGACGGACAGGTCCGTGCTGGTGATTCCTTACAGCTGAGGTGCTGTGAGCCGTCGGTGGGGCCGGCCCTGCGGAGGGTCGGCTCCACCGTGACGGGGTAGGGTCACGGCACACGCCTCAGCTCTCCCGTCGCGGTGCAGGAAGCATGGATCCGATCACCACACTCGCCGGTTTCCCGAACGCGGCCCCGCTCGCCGGCCTCGACCGGGCATGGACGTGGTCACTGGGGCCCGTCCTGCACTTCGCGGGCGCCGTGACGGCAGACGGTCGTCGCCTGCTGCAGACCAACCAGCGCGGCCGGCACGACGCGGGGCTGGCGCGGGAGGTTCTCGCCTTCGCGCGACAGCACGAGGATGCGCTCATCGGGGACGGCCGGCCGATCGCGGCCGTGCACGGCTTCTCGCCAGCCGGTTACGCCTTCGACGCGGTGGCCGCCACGGCGCCCGAGGTGCACGGCCACCACCGGGCGCAGAACCCTGACCTCACCGGCGTGACGTACATCGTCTTCCCGGCGTTCGCGTCGGAGGTGTCGGGCGCGAGTCGCTGGATGAAGCGCGGGCGCGGTACCTAAGGATGCTGAGTCCGGCGGACATCGGCCGGGACGCGGTGCTCTTCCTGAAGATGCGCTTCGACAACTCCCGCACGGGCGGCGGGAGCACCAACCCGGGGCGGGCCTTGACGCATCCCCGCCTGCTGCACCAGGAGATCCCTCAGCTGGAGGGCGTCGTCGGGGGGTTCGCGGAGTGGGAGAACCGGGTCGGGGACGTGTGGCGGGTGGAGTGGGACCAGGGGTGGGAGCTCATCGGTGGTGGGGAGGAGCGGCGAGGGCTGAGCCTGGACGACCTGTTGTCCTTCGCCGACACCACAGTGCGCCTGGCGCCGTGAGGGCTCCGGACGCGCAACACCCGGGGGAGCTTTCCTCGCACTGGTGTCGGTGACCGACCGTACGGCCGTCACACCGGCTCTAGTCGTGGGGGACGTCTCTCACGTACAGGACCGCGTCGATGCGTGGCAGGTGGGCCGGGTCCAGCGGGGCGTAGCCGAAGTACGGGGACACTCGTGGGACAGCGGGTATGTCCCGTGCCGCTGCGTCGAGTCGAGCCGCGTCGAGCACGCAGTGCGGTTCGGGCAGCGCATGCAGGATGCCCTCCACCGTGTCCGCGGGCGGGGCCTCCACGCCGTGGTGCTTCATCGTGCCGAGGGCGGTCGCCAGGTGAGCGTACTGGTCGCCCAGCCGCGTGCTCACCAACGCCCCGGCGCTCCACCACTCCACCTTCGGGTGGCCCCACATGCGCATGGCGCTCTTGTCCCGCTGCAGGTGACTGTTGTGGGCGTGGACCAACACCGGCCCGCGTGCGGCGAGGGCGAGAAGGTTGCCGGCCATCATCTCGTCCCGTGCGGCGAGCAGGCGTGCCATGCGGGACGGTGATGTGTCCGCCATCCAGGAGTGGTAGCGCAGCAGGCCGACGGTGGTGCGGCCGTACAGGTGCGCTCGGTCGCGATCGCTCGGTGCGGACGCCGCTGCGAGGTGCGGTGCCTGCGTCTCCAGCAGGGTCACCATGTCGTCGGCAAGCAGGCGTAGTTCGCGTGCTTCCGGGGTGCGGCCGACGGACTGGGACGGGTCCATCATGGCCTCCTGATTGGTCCAGGACGCGTCGGTGCCGAGCAGCTCGTCCAGCCTGTCCGCCGTGCAGGGCAGCAGCTCCGCGTCGACGTGGGCGGTCAGGTAGTCGTGCAGTCCGCTGAGAGCCTGACGCGGGCTTTCGGCACCTGTGATCTCCAGCGGGCCGTCCATCCCCGCGAACCTGACCTGGTCGGCCGTAGGGCGGTCCGCGTTGAACTCCCGCATCCAGCGCAGCAGTTCACGGTTGGCTCGCGAGCCGCCCCAGCCGTGACTGAAGCCGTGTTCCGTCACGTCGTCGAGTGACCCCTCACCCGAGGTGACGTACGCGTCCACGATCAGTGCCCTCAGGCAGTCACTCTCCAGCGCGATGGTCCGATAGCCCTGCTCCTCCACCAGTTGCCGGAAGAGACGGTTACGCGGGCCGAGGAGAGTGTCTTCGCCGTGCGTGGGTTCGCCGAGGGCGAGGACGCGGGGGCGGGTCGGCAGCAGTTCCATGACGGCCGACGCTTCGACAGGGCGGGTGAAGTTCGTGATGCCGGTTTCCATACCTTCAACGGTATCGTTGAACTTCCGGTTGAAGGTTTGGCCGCGTATCGTCTGCCGTATCGTCTGGTTCGTGGGGAAGAACCTTCAAACGAGTGTGAAGCTGAGGCCGGTCGACCTGGCACGACGACACGGTCTGTCCACCCAGGCGGTGAGGAACTACGAAGAGGCCGGCATCCTGCCGACAGCCGAGCGAACGGCCTCCGGCTATCGCGTGTACACCCCTCTGCACGAGCGGGCGCTGGCCGCGTTCTTCGCCCTCGTGCCGGGGCACGGGCATGCGACGGCGACGGCGGTCATGCAGGCCGTGAACGGTGACGCCGTCGACGATGCCCTCCAGCTCATCGACGAGAGTCACGTCCGGCTGCTGCACGACCGGCGCACACTGCGAGCCGTGGAGGACGCCCTGCACGGGCTCACCGCCGACTCCGCCGCTGCCGGTTCGGCCGGCTTCGAGCCGACGTTCATCGGGCCGCTGGCGCGGGAACTGGGCGTCCGTCCGGCGACCCTGCGGAAGTGGGAGTACGCCGGCCTGGTACGTCCGCGACGCGATCCCGTGACCGGGTACCGGGTGTACGACCCGGCGGACGTACGGGACGCGCACCTGGTGCACCAGCTCCGGCGTGGCGGTCACCTGCTCGAGCAGATCGCCCCGCTGATCACCCAGGTGCGGACAGCCGGCGGCGTGGAGCCCCTCGAAGGCGCTCTGCGTGACTGGCACAGCCGGCTGTCCGACCGCGGACGGGCGATGCTGCGCGGGGCCGCAACCTTGGACGTCTATCTGCGTGAGCGTGACTGAGTCACCTCAGCCCTTCACACCCAGCGCGCCGAGCAGCATAGGCAGCGAGGCGTGCAGTTCGCGTTCCCAGTAGCGCCAGGTGTGCGTGCCGGCGCCGTAGAAGTGGGTGGTGAGGTGCTTGGCTCCCACGCGCTTCAACTCGGCGGCCAGAGCATGGTTCTGGCGGTTGAAGTCCGCCTCGAGAGCGCTCGACGCGCCCGGTGTGTCCAGCGGGCCCGCCGTGCCGTCGCCGCAGGACAGGTAGACGGGCAGGGACTTGAGGCGCTTGGCCAGGTGGAAGGGGTCGTGGGCCTGCCAGACGCGGCGCTGCGCGACCGGGTCGCCCCACACCCGGAGGGGGTCGTTTCCCTGCCCTGCGAACAGGCCCAGGATGCGGTTGACCGACTCGTCGTTGAGCAGCGGGTGCGCCGAACCCGAGTACGCGGCGGTCGCCTTGAACATGCCGGGGTGCCGGGCGGCGTACAGCAGGGCGCCCTGGCCGCCCATCGACAGCCCGGCGACGACGCGGTCGGGGCCGGCGCCCCAGTCGCGTTCGAGGAGGTGGCGCAGTTCGACCGTGTGGAAGGTCTCCCAGGCGGGGTCACCGCCCTCGCCGTAGTTCCACCAGTCGCTGTACCAGCCGTTCCAGCCCGCCTCCGGCATGACCACGAGCACGTTGCGCAGGCTGTCGGTCTCGGCGACGTCGGTCATCGCGGTCCAGGACGTGTAGTCGCCGCAGCAGCCGTGCAGCAGCCAGAAGGTCGGCCAGTGTCGGCGGCGGTCGGCGGGGTTCCAGCCGTCGGGGGTCAGCAGGCGGACCTTGACGGTCCGGCCGCCGAGGGCCGTGGAGCGGACCGACAGGTCCACCTGGCGCTCCGCGACCTGCGTGACCGCCACGACCTCGGCGCCGCGTCGCCCCGTCTCACCCTGCGGAGAGCGCGTGCCGGCGGCATCCGCGGGGGTCGGGGCGACGAGAGTCGGTGCGGTCGGTACGAGGGCGAGGATCAGGACGACGAGGACGAGACGTACACGTGCTCGGAAGGTGACTGCGGCGGTCACGGCGGCTCCCTGCGGTGCTGTTCGTCGCTGCGGTGGACGGGCGGGCGGGGCGAAGAGCGGATGTGCCCTGAGGCAGCATCCACCACATGAGGCGATCGGCGACAGACCATGGTCGGCCTGTGCGTGACCCGAGCGTGGATGATCCGTCGCCCGTCTGCATGGGCTCCCACGTACGGGCCGGGGGTGGCTTGAGGCTCATCAGACCTACCGGACCCGATCCGACGCCTCTCGTCAGCGCCTGCGCGGCAGGATCAGCAGCGCGTCACCGACCGGCCGTTCACCGGCCGCGTCCGACGGGTCGTTGATCACCTGGCCGTTCGCCACCATCGTCGTCGACCCGCCCCCGTCGAGGTTGACGGCGTCCCGCAGGCCGAGGGAACGGGCCACCTTCGCGCTCTCGGTGATGCTCAGCCCGAGGGCGTCCGTGCTGCGGCCGTCGGCGGTGACCAGGACGGTGCGGCCGGCCGCGTCCGTGCCGGCGAGGGTGCGGGGATTGCGCTTGTGGACCCAGCCGTAGTACCAGCTGGGGTCGCCCGGGTGCACCATCCCGTCGGTGGCGGGGGTGACGTGGAGGCGTCCGTCGCGGACCAGTTCGGGGCCCGCGTTGACGATGTCGGTCCCCGGCGACGGCGTGACGCGGCGGCCCCGGTCGTCGCGGAGGGTCGTCTCGACGCGCAGGCGCTCGCCGGGGCGGGCCAGCGCCGTCAGCGCCGCCACGTGCCGTCCGGTCGCCTGGATCGAGCTGCCGCCGGACGGGAGGGGGCCGCCGCGCACGGAGCGCAGCTCCAGCACGCGTCCCCGGCTGTCCAGGACGGCTTCCACACCCTCGCCCTGCGGGGTGTTCGCGCCGTACTCCTGGGTGAAGGCTACGAGTTGATCGGGGTTGGTACACGTCACGTCGTGCAGGGGCAGCGAGGTAGGGCTGTCGTCCTCACTGCCGCCGCAGTTGCGGATCAGGCCCGGCACCCGGTTGACGCCGTTGAGGGTCAGTGTGGTGCCGCGCGCCGTGACCCGCCCTTCCCAGGTGAGGCGGGTCACCTGGGCGCTGCGGCCGCCGTCGTGGACGACGAGGCCGGGGCGTCCGTTGACCGGTTCGCTCAGCAGGCGCCCGTCGTAGACGCCGACGCCCGCCGGGTCGCCGGGTGCGCCGGAGCGGGGGTCGAGGACGAAGAAGCCCGCGTTTACCGCGGCTACGGCACCGGCGTCGGTGGCGAGGGTGCTGACGGTCTCGCGGTTCTCGATGTCGGGGCCGTAGGTGGCGTCGAGAGCGCCGCGGAAGGTGCGCGGGTCGATGGTGAGGACGTCGAGGCGCCAGGGGCCGCGGTCGGTGGTCGCGCCGTCCCAGCCGGTGTAGGTGACCGAGCCGCTGTGACCGGCGTTGATCACGCGGATGCGTTCTGTCGCCGCCGCGGACTGGGAGGTGAAGCTGCCGATGCGGACGCGCCAGCCGAGCGTTCCGCCGGCGTAGTCCGCCGTGCCGGGTGTCGTCACCTGCTCGGCACGCGCGTCGAAGCCGTCGCCGCGCAGGTCGGAGGCGAGTTCTTCGGCGCTTTCCTTGTCCTTGAGTGTGGTCGGCGGTGCGTCCGGGTCGGGTGAGGTGTCGCCACCGGGGATGGTCGCCTCGACCGTCCAGTGGTGTGCCGGGTCCACGGTGCCGCGCACGATGCGGGTGAGGGTGAGTCCGGGCTGCAGGGTCTGTGTGGTGCGGGTTTCGGCGAGGCCGGCCGAGCCCAGCGGGAGAACCGCACGAGTGTCGGTGGCGCGTGTGTCGGTGGTGCGGTTGTCGGTGGCGCGGTTGTCGGCGGACGCCTGGGCCGGGAGGCCGGTCACCGCCAGGACGACACCGAGGGCGACGGCCGCCCCGCCGAGTCTTCTTCTCTTCATCATTGACCGCCCTCTCGCGCGTCGAGCCTGCCCGCGTCACTCGTGGAGCGAAGCCCCGGTTGGGAACATGCGTCACTTTCTCGCCTTGTGCTGACGGCGTCACGAACAGTCACTTAACGCACGCTGGACAAGTATCGACCTGTGGGAACGTGCGTCAAGAAGGCGTGACGGCCGGTCAGTCGCAGTCGGATCGGCTTCAGCAAGGTGCGGCGATCTGGTCCGGTGACCTGTGTCCGGTGTGCGGTGTCCGTATCGGCGTGGCATCACACCATCGAGTGACGCCCATGGCCGGGCGCCCCGGGTTGTCCACAGCCCCGAGCCGTTGTCAGTGGCCGCCGATAGATTTTTTCGCGTCCCGCCGGTCCGGCGAGGACATCCCCTTTCGTATGCATGGGAGAGGTGCGTTGTCGGATTGGGAGAGGTCGAGCACGGTGCGGGTGGTGCCGTCCGCGCGGCCGCGGAAGCTCGCCAAGGTGCCGTTCGTCGAGCTGGCGGACGGGCGGTTGCAGGGTGTGGTGTCCAGCGGCTCCGACATCGGTCGGGTGTACGTGTCGTCCGTGGAGGCGGGGACGTACGCGTTCTCGTGCAGCACGAACAACAACAGGCCGTGCGGCGGGGCACGCGGTGCCTTCTGCAACCACATACGGGCGCTGATCGGGGAAGCCGTGCTCCAGTACGGCGCGGAGCGCGTCGCCCGCTACCTGAAGGTGGACGTGTCCGGTGAGACGACGGACGCGCAGGGCCTGACCTCGGCCATGACGTCGACGCGCCCCGCCCAGGGTGACAGGTCGGCCGCGGCCCAGGTGTTCAGCCGGTTCCTGCGCCACCTGGCCTACCTGGAGTTCACGCCGACGACCGGGCCGGTGCCGGAGATGCACTGGTTCCCGACGACCGGGGCGGTGGCGTGATGCGAGCGGATCTGCTGACCGACGCCGTCGAAGGGCTGGACGAGGCGCTGGCCGCCGTGGACGCGTTCGACCAGGTGCTCGTGGGCGGGCTGCTGCGTCCGCAGCCGGCGCAGGCGGTCGGACTGGCAGGGCTGGCGGACGCCGTCGCCGGGTCGCCGCTGGCCGGGCGGGTCGCCGAGGCGGCGGAGAAGACCGCGGCGGGGGCCGCGGACGAGGACCACTACCTGGCGCTGGCCGCCGCGCGCTCGGCGCTGCTGGGTTCCGTGCACGACGCCCTCGTCGGGCGGGTCGAGGAAGCGGTCGGGCGGCCGCGCGCCGACAAGCCGGCCGCCGTGGGCGACGGCGCCGACCATCCGGTGAACCTGCTGGTGGCGGCGCGTGGCTGGCTGGGCGACCTGGCGCGAGCCGGCTGGCAGGGAATCGACCACGAGCTGATCGGCGGCGCCGCCCCCGTCGTCACCGCGATGCTGCCCGAGCTGGGGCTGCGGCGGCTCGCCACGCTGCTCGACGGCTTCGCCGCGGAGCTCGCCGCGTCCTGCCCCGGCGCCACGCTGGAGCGGATGCCGGTACGACGGTGGGCCGACCTTTGGTCGCGGGCGATGCTGCTGACGCTGCCCGGAGCGGACCGGGCGACAGCCGCCGCGGAGGCCACCGGCCGTCTGCTGCCGCTCGGTGTCGACCTGCACGAGCACGCCACTGCGGTGCAGGCGCAGGTGCACGCGGTGTTCGAGCCTGCGGACGGCGGGACGCCCCGTCTGGTGCGGGCCGGTGTGTCCGCCCCCAAGCCGGACACGGTCGTCGGCGCGGGACTGTGGCAGTTGCTACGGCCGCACATGTCGTTGCTGGCCGCCGTCAGTGAGGGACGCGCCATGGAGCTGGACGCCATGCCGGTCACTGCCGAGGACGACCTGATCTGGGACGACGCCCGAGCTGTTCCGGGCGAGCCTGCTGAGCCCTTCACCACCGCACGGGTGGCGTTGCCGACCGCCGTCACCGCGCCGGTGGCGCCGGTGGACCGGCATCCGGCACGGATCGCCGTGCCCGTCCTGCTCGAGGGGTACGCCGTGGAGGACGAGGACGACGGAGTCACCTTCCGGATCGCCGGCGAGGGTCTGGCCGTCGACACGAGCCGGATACCCGCCGCCGGACCGCTGACCGCGGACGCCGTCGCCTCGTCCGCCGCGTGTCTCGGTCTGCTGCGCTGGGACGCCGGTCGGTTCCTGCTCCAGCCACTGGCCGTGGAGCGCACGGTGCGGAAGAAGGCCGTGGCCGTGCATGCGGGGGCCTGGGCGGGCGGCACGGCCGACAAGGCGGGCGTACGGGCCGAGAAGGCCGCCACCGACGCCGTCAGTGTGCTGCGCGAGCGCGCGGGAAGGCTGCTGCGGAAATGAGCGAGGTGAGCATCCTCGAGGGAGGGGCCGAGGACGGGGCGCCCGTCCCGGACTCCGACGAGAACCGGCGGCAGGTCCTCTACTGGCGGCTGCTGGCCCGGCTCTTCGACCCGGAGGAGCAGGCGTCGCTGGAGTCGGCGAGTGTCGCCGTGGTCGAGGACATCGGGCTGCCGGCGGCGCTGCTCGACCCGGCCGCGTCGGTCGACTCCGTGGTGCAGCGGCATCCCGAGCTGTCCGACGAGTTCGACGGGCTGATGACGCCGGAGCCGGACGCGGACGGCGAGCGGGACCGGGCCGCCGAGGTGCGGCGGGCGGCGCTGGCGTCGAAGGTGCTGCTCAACGTCTTCTCGACCGGCAGCGGCACGGTCACCGCCGAGCAGCTCGCCCGCTGGCAGTCCGACGCCGGCTGGCTGGAGCGGGCGCTGGGCTGCCGGCCCGGTGACCTGCGCGGCGGCCGGGGCGGCGCGGGCCGGGCACCTGCCGGCAGAGGGGTGAGTCCGACCGGCACGGGTGTCGGCACACCCGTGCCCGACCTGAGCAGGCTGATTCCCGAGATCGGACCCGAACTGGGCTCGATCGAGGCCGGCCTGGTGCAGCGGATGCATCTGCGGGAGGTGCTGGCGGACCCGGCGCTCGCCTCGCGGCTGACGCCCAGCATGTCGCTGATCGAGCAGCTGCTGCGGGACAAGAACAACCTGTCCGGCGTCGCCCTCGCCAACGCCAAGGCGCTGATCCGGCGCTACGTCGACGAGGTCACGGAGGTGCTGCGCACGCAGGTGGAGAAGGCCTCGGTCGGCGAGCTGGACCGGTCCGTGGCGCCCAAGCGGGTGTTCCGCAACCTCGACCTGGACCGCACCATCTGGAAGAACCTCACCAACTGGGACCCGGAGGAGGAGCGTCTCTACGTCGACCGGCTCTACTACCGGCACACCAGCCGCAAGACGACGCCGCAGCGGCTGATCGTCGTGGTGGACCAGTCGGGGTCCATGGTGGACTCGATGGTCAACTGCACCATCCTGGCGTCGATCTTCGCGGGCCTGCCCAAGGTGGACGTGCATCTGATCGCGTACGACACGCAGGCGCTCGACCTGACGCCGTGGGCGCACGACCCGTTCGAGACGCTGCTGCGCACCCAGCTCGGCGGCGGCACGGACGGCACGGTCGCCATGACGCTCGCCCAGCCGAAGATCGCCGAACCGCGCAACACCGTCGTGGTGTGGATCTCCGACTTCTACGAATGGCGCACGGACGAGCTGTTCGAGAGCATGGCCGCCATCCACCGTTCCGGGGCGAAGTTCATCCCGGTCGGGTCGGTGACCAGCTCAGGCCGCGGCAGCGTGAACCCGTGGTTCCGGGAGAAGTTCAAGGACCTGGGCACGCCGGTGCTATCCGGCCACATCAAGAAGCTCGTGCACGAGCTCAAGACGTTCCTGACGTGATCGCCGGCGCTCATGCGCCCTACGGCCCTGTCCTCTCGACTTACCGCCTCACCGACTTTTCGACTTCTCGTTCTCGACTTCTCGTTCTCGACTTCTCGTTCTCGACTTCGAAAGGCTCATTCCCCATGTCCGAACTGCTGCGCGCCCCCGCCGAGATCAAGTACGCCGAGGAGCTCGACTGGCTGGAGTCGATCGACGACAACCCCAAGCCGTTCTCGTGGCGCCTCTCTCCGAAGATGGTGCGGCTGTTCATCCTCGGATCGGAGCGGGCCGACGGACTGGACCGTGAGATCTCGCAGAAGTGGTTCGGCGACCGCAGCTTCGTGGAGCGGTCGATCGTCACCCTCGCCTCCGACCGGGGCCTGTTGCTGATCGGCGACCCCGGCACGGGCAAGAGCTGGCTGGCCGAGCTGCTGTCGGCGGCGATCTGCCGCAACTCGACGCTGGTCGTCCAGGGCACGGCCGGCACCACCGAGGACCACATCAAGTACTCGTGGAACGTGTCGATGGTGATCGCCAAGGGCCAGTCGCGGGAATCGATGATCCCCTCGCCGATCATGACGGCGATGGAAGCCGGTGCCATCGGCCGCTTCGAGGAGCTGACCCGGTCCACCAGTGATGTGCAGGACGCGCTGATCTCGATCCTGTCGGAGAAGTACATTTCCGTCCCCGAGCTGGAGAGCGGAGGCGGCGACGAGAACATCGTGTTCGCGAAGCCGGGCTTCTCGATCATCGCCACCGCCAACAGCCGCGACCGGGGCGTCAACGACCTGTCGTCCGCGCTGAAGCGCCGCTTCAACTTCGTCCGCATCCCGGTGGTGACGAACAAGAAGAGCGAGGCGGAGATCGTCCGCTTCCGCACCGAGGAGCTGCTGCGCCGGCACGCGATCGACCTGGACGTGCCGCCCACGCTGCTCGACGTACTGCTGCAGAGCTTCGCCGATCTGCGCGCCTCCGCCGCGGCGGCCGGCAGCGACGACGAGAAGCTGGAATCCGCGCTGTCGACGGCCGAGCAGATCGGCGTCCTCGAGGACGCGGTACTGCACAGCAACTTCTTCGGTGACCGTGCCCTGACCGCCCGCACCCTGGCGTCCTCGCTGGTCGGCTCGCTGACCCGCCGGGAGCCGGAGGACCTGGCCATACTCAACAAGTACCTGCACGGGGTCGTCGAGCCGCGCAGCAAGGAAGCGGGCGGGGCCTGGCCCGAGTTCCTCGAGGGCGGCCGCGACGCGATCGCCACCCTGTCGTGAGCGGGTCCCGGGCGAGCGGTGTGTTCACCCCGCTGCGTACGCAACTGCAGGAGGCGGCAGCCGAGTTCGCGGGCGGTCCCGACGCCCTCGAGGGCATCCTTCTGGGGCTGGTCGACGACGTCGACCGGGCGGTGCGGGAGCCGCTGGAGATCTTCCCGGTCTGCCACCACTCCCCCGCCTCCGCCCTGGCCATGGCCCGGCGCCTGCGGGAGAAGCAGCCCAGCGTGGTGTACCTGGAGCTGTGCGAGGACATGGCGCCGCTGCTGACCGAGCTGCGCAACTGCCGGCTTCCCGTGGCGGTGCAGGCGTTCGCCGGCGACATCGACGGGTTCCCGCAGGAGTGGGCGCCGCTCTCGGTGGTCGCGCCGATCACGGAGGCGTCCGCCGAGTACCAGGCGATCGCCTACGCCCTGGACACGCCGGGCGTGGACCTGGTGCTGGTCGACCGGTCCTCCGACCACGTCTTCCAGTGGAACGAAACCGCTGCCAAGGACGAGGCTTCGACCGAGGCGGACGAGGAGCCGAGGTCCGAGGAGGCGGCGCTGCACGGCGAGGCGGTCGGCGTCGAGATCGGCGACCTGCGCCCCAGGTTCGCCGAGCTCGAGGAGCATCTGCTGCGCCACGGGAAGGTGCGGCACTGGTCGGAGTGGTGGCACCAGTACGTCGAGGTCCCGCTCGGGGACAGCGACCACGACACCTACCGCCAGGTCATGTTCCTCATCGGCAGCCTGTTCCGGCGGCTCGCGCCGGGCGACGGCGGCCGGATCCGGGTGGACGAGGACCGCGAGCGCTACATGTGGACGCGGATGCGCGAGCACATGGCGGCGACGGGCGCGGACCCGGAGGACTGTCTGTACGTGTGCGGGGCGTTCCACGCGGCGAGCCGGGTGGAGGAGTTCGGCGTGGAGGGGCGCTCGGACTCGTTCACCATCTCACCGCGCACGGCGACCACATGGCAGTACGGGCTGATCCCGTCGAGCCACGCGGCGATCGAGGCGCAGTTCGGCCTGGCGCCCGGCTCGGTGTCGATCGCGGCGACGCAGTGGCAGAAGAGCCTGAAGCGGACGAGGGTGCGGCCGTACCGGCTGCAGGGCCAGGCGGGAGCGCGTACGTCACGCGCGAAGCAGACGCTGCCGGGCGCCGCACCGGCGGTCCCCGCGCCCGCGACGGACCGGCTGTCCGGGTTCCTGCGGCAGCCGCCCGTGCTGGACGGCCTGGACGAGGCGGAGCTGCTCGGCTGGTCCGTGGACATCGTCAGGGCGGCCCGCCGCAACGGCTATCTGGCCTCCACCGCGGACGCCATCGCCGTCTTCGAGACGTCGATCCTGCTCGCGGGGATGCGGGACCGGGCCAAGCCGACGCCGTACGACTTCCAGGACGCGGCGGTCACCTGCATCGAGAAGGACAGGGTGCCCGGGCGGCGGGACGTGCGGCGGCTCGTCGAGATCATGATGGGCGGCGACCGGATCGGGCAGGTGGGCTACGAGGCGCTGCCGCCGCTCGCCCGGGACGTGTACGACCGGCTGGAGCCGCTGGGGCTGAAGCTGCGACAGCGCGGTGTGCAGCGGGCGTTGGTCGACATGTCCGGTCGGCCGGAGCTGGAGGCGTGCTCGGACGTCCTGTGGATGCTGCGGCGGCTGATGCCGGCGGCCGCGGCCCGGCCGATCATGGGTGAGCGGCGCCTCGGTGAGCGGTCGATCCAGGAGTCGTGGGACCTGGCTCTCGGCACCCATCAGCGTGCGCTCATCGAGCTCGGCTACGAGGGTGTCAGCATCGAGCAGGTGCTGGAGCAGCGGCTGCGGCGCGAGGCGTACGGTCCGCGGGCGACCACGGCGGGCGTGCTGGCGGCCGTCGAGGACAGCCTGCTGTACCTGCGCAGCGGGCGTCTGGCGGACGAGCTGGGCACGCACGCGCTGAAGGTGCTGTCCGCGGAACGCACGGTCGACGGCGCGCCGGAGGTGCTGCGCCGGGCACGGGCGCTGCTGGCGTACTACCGCACGAGCCGGCCGGAACTGCCGGCGTGGATCGAGTCCTTCGTGAGGACGGGGTACGCGCACTACTGCACACTGCTGCCGACGGCGTTCCGCGACGAGGACGCGACGGTGGGGCAGGTCGCGGCGATGCTGGGCTTCCTGTTCAGCATGGAGAGCCTGGCGCTGTCCCTCGGCTGCGACCGTACGCAGCTGGAGCTGGCGGTGGCCCAGTCGCACCCGGAGGAACCGTCGAAGACGGCCCTGCTGTGGGCGGCACAGGTGCAGCTCGGCACGTTGTCGCGGGCCGAACTGCGCTCGCGGTGCGACGCGTTGCTGGACAACCCGCTGGTGGTGCCCTCCTACCCGCGCTACCTCAGCGGCTTCGTGCACGCACTGGAGCCGGTGCCGGGGCTGGCGGACGTGGTGGTGGAGGCGGTGTCGAACGCGTTCGGACGCCTGCCGGACACGGTGCTGCTGCCGTGGCTGCCGCTGCTCATCACCACCCTGCGCAACGGGGCGGGGGACCTGGCGCCGCTGCTGATACGGGAGGCGGGCCGCGTCTTCCCCGGCCGGCTGCCGGCGCTGGACACGTGGGTGCCGCCGTGGCGGCAGCCGCAGGAGGACCCGTTCGCAGCCTCCCGCGCCCGCCACACGGCCACCGCGGCCCAGGCACCCCGGGGCCTCGCCCTGCTTGCCGCCCACCCTGCGGCGTGCGACGCGGTGGCGGGGCTGCTGGGGTGCGAGGACGGCTGGCAGCAGCCGTGCCCGTCCACCGCGCCGCACACGGGCGCGACCCTGCTCGCCGCCCACCCCGCGACGTGCGACGCGGTGGCGGAGTTGCTGGGGTGCGACGAGGACTGGGTGGCGGCCGGCGACGCCGGCGCGCCGGGAGCGGCCCTGGTAGCCGGCCACCCCGCCTCGGCCGAGGCCCTGGAGGCGCTGCTCGCCGACGCGTGACGACGAGGTGACGCCGGCTCTCCTCAGAGGGCCGGCGTCACCTGTCCTTCGAACCGGAAGACGGGGTGGGCCCAGTCGGCGTCGTCACCGTGGTCGTCCAACGCCTCGCCGATCGCCCGCTCCTCGTAGCGGAAGTGGCTCTCCATGATCGCCGCGAGTCCGTCGAGCTCACGGTCGATCGCGTCCAGATCCGGACCATGCGCTCCGAGGGCCCGGTCGGCGAGTTCGCGTACCTGGGTCAGGATCGAAGCGATCAGTCCGTGGTCCTGGACGAGCTTCGCCACGGTCTCGGCGAGGTCAGGGCGCTCGCGCAGCAGTTGGGCGAACATCCCGTCGTCCTCGCCCTCGTGGTGCTTGGTCAACGCGTCGCAGAAGGCCAGGCAGTGTGTGACAAGTGTGTCGTCGTTCGAGCGCCGACGTCCGAGTCCCGCCCTGAGGTCGTTCAGGCGTCGACGCAGTTCCTGATGGGCTCGGGAGAGTTGCAGGCTGAGAGCAGCCGCACGGTCGGTGTTGTGGGAGGCCACCGGTGGCAGTCACTTCGGTACCGCACCTCCATGCCTGACGCTGACCGTCACCGGCACGCGATGCTGCTCCCATCCGATCACGCGTCGCGAGGCCGCGGCAAGGGATGTACGCGGCGCGCCTCATGAGACCTCCCGCGTACCCACCACCGCCAGCAGGTCGATTAGGCCCTGTCTCTTTGGAGCTCTGACGCCTTGGTAGGAGGGCCGATTACTCTGTCGTGATGGCCAAGAGAATTGAGTCGGATCTCGTGGTTGATCTGCGGGGTCGGCCAGTCGAGGCGCTCGATGACCTCTGGGACGCTATGGCTGAGCCTTGCGGACTGCCGGAGTGGTCCGGCCGGAACACAGACGCCTGGATGGAGGGTTGAGGAATGACAGCGCGGACGCCTCGCCGTCGGAGATGGCTGCGGATCGCGCGAGAAGAATAGGCGCGGTCCGCGAGGACGGTCTCTGGTCGAGTCCGGGGCCTTCCGAGTCCGCGTCGCGGGACGCGGATCCTGCCCATGACGGCCTCGACTGCCGGAGCATCACCCGCCTGACCAGCGGTGACGTAGAAGGCCAACGGCCGCGCCCGGTTATCGCTGGCTAGATGACCTTCCTACTCAGGCCGCCACGAGATGATGACGAGGTACAGACCGGGGAAACGGCCGCAGTGCACCTCGTCGATGAGTTGCCGCAGTGCGTTGAGCGCCTTGTCGCGGGCGTCGGAGCGAACCCGTTGGAGCGTCTCCTCCTCGTCCAGGACGACGAGGAGACCGGTGTGCCCGGAGTCGCGCAGCACGGTGAGCAGGCCCTGCAGGAAGCCGAGCGCTCCGAAGTGGTCGAGGTCGCCGCGTACCCCGGCGGATCGGCGGGCGGAGGCGGCGACGTGCGGCTGGCCACCGAGCCACGCCAGCACGGCCGCGGCGGTCGCCTCGTCTCCCTCGGCGAGGGCGGCCCGGTAGCCACGCAGGGCGGTGGCGAAGGACGGGGCGTGCCGGGACACCTCGGCGAGCCGCGCGACGAGCAGCTTCTCCACCTCGCCGGACAGTTCCTCCTCGGTCGCGCCGGCTGCGAGGGCGTCTTCCTCCAAGGCGTAGAACCATGCGTCGACGACCGGGCGCAGGGCGCTGGGCGGGAAGCTGGGGGTGGTGAGGCGCTCGGTGAGCCGCTGGTGCCCCGTACTCACCACGCACCGCCTTGAACACGGATCCGCCGGAGGTGACGGCGTCCAGTTCCGCGTCGAGGGCCGCCTCGAAACGATCGAGCCCGGTGGCGAGCAGGTCTAGCCCGCTCTCCGGTACGGCCCCGCGGCGCAGGGCGTCGACGACGGTACGGCGGCGGGCGGCACTGACTTGTGCGGGTCGCTTGGATCCGGCGGTACTCACGGAACCAGTGTTCCCTCTCCTCGCACCTCTACCCGGGCGAAGGGACCATGCTGCCCGGTATGTGGACAAGTGCCCGTTGGTGCAGGTTCCGCACTCGCAGTCCATGGTGCACCGATGATGCCGGAGCTCCCACCTCAGTACCTTATGATCGCGGGGCAGTTGGGGTGACAGCGCATTCGGGGGGCGTGGCACATGGTCGACGAGATCAAGCATGAGTACAAGACCGTGCGGACCGTTCGCGGCACCGACGGCTTGGTGATCTCGAAGATGCAGAAGGACGGATGGGAGGTCGTCGAACAGTCCCAGGGCGCGGTTCGCTCCACCCTCATCTTCCGTCGGCCTAAGAAGCCGATACCGTGGCCGCTGGTCGGCGCGGGAGCCGCTGCCCTCGTGGTCATCGCCATCGTCATCGGCACTGCCGCCGCACTCAGCGACGGGGGTGAGCAGAAGGACGAGGCCGCCAAGCCGTCGGCCGCCGTGAGCGAAAAGCCTTCCGCTACGCCGACCTCGACCCCGACCGCAGCCGAGCGCGCGGCCGTCGAAGTGATCACGCCGGAGAACAACTCGGAGTTCGCGGCACTGTTGAAGGCGTCGGACACCTGCGACGACGCGAACGCGGACTTCGCGACCAAGCACGCGGGCCGGACGATCGCTTTCGACGGTTCGATCGTGAACATGGCACCCCACGGCGACTACGAGCCCCGCTGGGACTTCCTTCTGGGCCCCGGCGACGAGGGACCGGACACGACGGTCGGCCCGGCCTTCCAGTACAAGAACGTCAACGTGGCCGAACTGAGCCTGACCGGCAAGGACGTGCCCGCTGCCATCGGCGTGGGCGACAAGTTCCGCTTCGTCGCCGAGGTGGGCGACTTCAACGCCGTCCAATGCCTCCTCCAGCTCGACCCGGTCTCGACGGAAACCCGATAGGAACGGATGCCCTCGCGCATCTGCCAACCGGCTTGACCGGCACCACAGAGCGCTGCTGGAATCACTCTCCGTACAGAAATCAGGGCGGGGAGAGGAGTCACATGGCAGCCCTCGACAACGTGAAACTGAAGGACGTCTTGGCGGAAGTCGCCTCAGGCTCCTTACAATTGCCTGACTTCCAGCGGAACTGGAAGTGGGACGACGACCGAATCCGGGCGATCATCGCGACGGTCACGCTGGACTACCCGCTCGGCGTCGTGATGACGCTGCAGACCGGCGGCGCCACGCGGTTCCGATCCCGGACGCTCACCGGCGCCCAGCCGGAGGGGGACCCGGAGGCCGACCTCCTGCTGCTGGACGGGCAGCAGCGCCTTACCTCGCTCTTCCAGTCCTTGTGGCTGGACGCCCCGGTGGAGACGGCGGACGCCCGGGGCAAGGCCATCCAGCGCTGGTACTACGTCGACATCACTAAGTGATCGTTTCAGAATGATCTACGGAGCCGGCGGAGGCAGATGACGCTGCAGGCGAGCTCGAGTAGGCCTTGGTGGAGGTCGGCCCGACGCTCGTAGCGGATCCGCAGGCGCTTGAATTGGTGGAGCCAGGCGAAGGTCCGCTCTACCACCCAGCGAGTGCGGCCGAGGCCAGAGCCGTGGACGACACCTCGGCGGGCGATGAGGGGCTTGATCCCGCGCTGCCTCAACAGGCGGCGGTACTTGTCGTAGTCGTAGCCCCGGTCAGCGAAGAGCCGCTTGGGCCGGTTGCGAGGGCGTCCACGACGGCCCCGGATCCGGGGTATCGCGTTCAGAAGCGGGATCAGCTGTGTGACGTCATGCCGATTTCGCCGGTCAGGGATACAGCGAGCGGGGTGCCGAGACGATCGACGATCACATGGTGCTTGGAGCCGGGGCGGCCGCGATCCACCGGCGACGGCCCGACATGAGCCCCCCTTTCAAGGCCCTGATGTGGGAGCCGTCGATCGCAGCATCATCCATGTCCAGCGAGCCTGCTGCCCGCAGCTCGGTGAGGAGCGCCTCGTGCAAGCGAGTCCAGACACCGGCCTCGGTCCAGTCCCGCAGTCGGCGCCAGGCGGCCACTCCCGAGCAGCCCACGACCTCACGGGGCACATCTCGCCAGGCCACTCCCTTGCGCAGGACGTAGATGATGCCGGCCAGGGCAACCCGGTCCGGCACCGGCAGCCGTCCGGGGTGACGCTTCCGCCGCGCAGGCCGCTTTGGCAGCAGCGGGGCTGTTCGCTCCCACAGATCATCGGGGACAAGGTCGGTAGTCACGACGTAGGAGCTTGCCAGAGAACCTGGTTGAGCCCACTGGGTCGGCTCGTGATACTCCCCGAATGACCAACAGTGCACAGCCCGGAGCCACTGAACAGGGTTGGGACGGACCCTGGTACCGCGTCCGTACGGACCGTTTCGTGGCGTCCTTCCTGCCCGGCGCGGGTGAGGATCTGGATGCCGTCTGCAACGTCGATGTCAAGGTCCGGTTGGTAGACGGCGGCTCACGCTGGAGTGCGACCGTGTTCACCGTCGCGGAGGTCGAGCGCCTGATGGACAAGGGGGTTCAGACCGGCGAGGACCTGGGCGGCCGCTACTTCTGGTGCTCCGACGGGCTGATTGTTCGAGAGCCCGGCATCGACAACATGACCCAGGTGATCGCCGGTCTGCTCGACTCCGGCGAGTTCGAGCAGGTCCTCCAGCGACTCGATGACGAGTGACCGCCTCAGCTGCATTCTGAAACGATCAGTCAATCGCTACCGCTACACCGAGCAGGCCCGTGCCGATCTCCTGGCGGCGCTCGGCACCCTGGGTGATCGTTTATGGATTCCCCACCAGGTCCTGGTGGAGTTCTGGCGGAACCGGGAGACCACCATCTCCGAGGCACGGTCGACCAGCGCCAAGGCCGCCCAGGAGATGAGCGGTCACTCGGTGCAAGCGGTACAAACGCTGCGCACTTGGGGCCAACCGGGTCGCTTTGAGCGATGACGACTTCGAAGACCTCCACGATCGGTTGAGCGAGGTCTTCGAAGAAGTCCGAAAGAAGATCAATGAGGTTGGTGAGGGCGAGTGGCAGCACATCGGTCACGACACGAGTACCGATCCGGTGATCGCCAAGCTGGAGCCGGCACTGACCGGCAGGGTGGGGCCTTCCTTCTCCCCGGAGGACCGCGCCGCGTTGACCGCGTTATGTCACAAGCGTGTCGACCAGCGCGTGCCACCCGGCTACATGGACGCCAAGAAGGACGGCAACGGGGCGGTCGGTGACTTCTTCGTCTGGGAACAGTTGCTGCGAGAGGCATCCCGCCGCCAGTGCGATGTCCTGTTCGTGACCGCGGACGCGAAAGAAGACTGGTGGCGCAAGGAACGGGGCCACAACCGGGGCCTGCGACCGGAGTTGACGGCGGAGCTACGGGCACGTGGCGGAGGCCGCCTTTACCTGCTGTCGCCGAAGCAGTTCCTGGAAGTCGCCGCCCCCGTACTACGACTCAGTCTTCAGGCTGGTTCCGTCGAACCGGAAGCGGTCTACGACCTCTGTGACTACGACGACGATCGAACGCTGAGAGGCTTCACCAAGCCGATCACTCGGATCAGCCGCAAGCTGCAGAAGCAAGGGCTGATCCCCGACTCAGCGGTTCCTGTTCTCACGGCTGAGTACAAGAACGGTCCGGGCCGCACGTCCGGCTTCAGAGTCCACCCTCTCCTCGCTCCCCTCATCAACGACGCGGAGAACAACGACGAGGACTCGTGACGCAACATCGGCCCGCGGCGCGCAGGCCCTCCCGAATGGCTGTCAAGCCCCGGCTCGGCCGCAGCCGAGCCGGGAACCGCTCGTCAACCGCATCCCGGCATTGGCTGAAAAGGCGTGAGCTCGTATTGAAGGTCCACTACCGTTGATCTCGCTGCGCACCTTCCCGGAGGGTACGTCGGCGGAGTTTCGGATGCCGGTTCCCGGCTGTGACTGACGATTGGTTTCCGCTGCGTGTCGCACGCGGCGTGACCGCGGATGCCCGGAAGGGCGGTCCCGCCATTCCCAGGTCACGCCAAGGAGTGGACATCCATGAACCCCGTTGAGTACAAGCCTGCACGTCGTCACCGGCTTCGCGAGATCCTGGTCGACGTCGCCGCGGGTGTCGTCACCCAGGTCGTGGTGACGGCCCTGGTGGCGGCAGCGCGCCTGTTCTTCTGAGCAGGCCTGTGGCGGGCCCGGAGAGCCCGCCACTCCACATGCAGGCGGCGCGCGTCAGAACAGGTACAGGTCGGGCGAGTGTGGGCCCGTGCTCTGTCGCCTCCTGCGGGAACCCCGCCCGCGACGCGGCCGGGGCAGGTGCGGAACGCGTGCCTCCTCCGGCAGGTTCTCCCAGGTGGGGCGCAGCCCGTGGACCTGGACCTCGCCGACCAGTTCCTTCAGATAGTTCCGGGTCTCCTCGTCCGTGGAGTAGAGCACCGTCGCCCGGCTCGCCCGTGTCATCAGCACGTGGTAGGCGTGGCGGACCAGCCGGGCGAACTCCTCGTCGTCGACGCTTCCGGCCTTCACCTTGGGGTCGAACGAACCCGGATCGGCGACGCGTTTGACGCCCGACTCCGGGTCCTTCCGCTCCTTGCCGCGACGGAATACCCACCGGTCACCCCGGCGCACCATGTCCTCGCCCAGAATCACGCCACACCAATCCCACTCAAGGCCCTGGGCTGTGTACACGCAGCCGATCTGATCAAGCCCCTTCTCGTGCACGGCCCAGATCCTGCAAGGTGGCGCCCCGTCCTCGCAGAAGGCGTCGCTGTCCGCGTTCCAGGGCCTGTGCCAGTCTCCGATCCGCACGTCGGCCTCCAACCTCCTCTCCTTGCCGATCGGCTTTGTCCACGGCCAGCAATACCCCGCGACGAGGCGGGCGGACGCTCCGGCGAGCGCTTCCGTGCGGATGATCCGTTCGAGTTCCTCCGGGCTGTCCGCCACCTCGACGTGCATCAAGCCGTCCGGCGTCCACTGCTCCGGCTCCTCGTCCGCCACCCCGAGCATGGCCCGCACCCAGCGGATGTAGGCATCGCTGCCTCCGCAGCGAAACTGTTCACGAAGCTCGTACCTGAGAAGAGTGGCGTCGTACCGTTGCGCCGCGTCCTCGATCAGTTCGACGGTGCCGACCTCGTGCGGTCGCACGGTCTGGCCCTCGTCGAGGAAGAACACGGTCAGACGGGACGCGTCGAGAAGTTCGTCGACCTGGGGCTTGGTGCCCTGGTGTTCGGGCTTCCAGAAGCGGTTGGTCGAGCGTTCCCGCAGGCGGTGCGCCTCGTCGCACATCAGCACGTCCAGCGGCGGGTCCGGAGGGGTGACGAAGTTGCTGAAGTAAGTGAAGCTCTCCCTGAACTCCCGGTCCCCGTAACCAACGTGCTCCTGGATCGCGCCATTGAAGGCCCTGCTGCCGCTGGCGTACTTGACCGTGTGGCCGCCCGCCTCCAGCTCCGCCTTGATCTGGAGGCCGATGGCGCTCTTCCCCGTACCGGCGCCGCCGGTGACCAGGAAGACCACGCGCCGCTCGTCCGGCACGAGGGCGGGGCGCTGCGGATCCGGGAGAACCTTGGCCGCGGTGTCCAAGATCTGGTCGGCGACCTTCTTCTGCCGGCCGCGCAAGGTGAAGACCGTGTCCTCTCCACGGGAGCGGATCATGGCGTCGAGCAGGGGTGTGTTGCGTAAGCCCATGTTCTGCAGCAGAATCTCGGCCGCGGAAGCGCCCCCTTCGTCGGCGAAGTGCTCCCGGAGGTCGGAGATCAACTGCTCGCGTCGGTCGTTCGTGTAGACGGCCGCGTAGGCGCCGGTCGGAGCGTCCACGTCGACCAGGGGCCGGACGGAGGCGTCGGTGGCGTTGTGCAGGTAGGCGAACCCCCCGCATTCGAAATCCAGTCCGCTCAGTGGGCCCCTGCCGCCCGTGAACGCCTCGTAGTACTCGCGCAACTGCAGGGCGGGGTGCTTCTTCCTGCCCATCCCCGGTACGTGGACCAGTTCCGCGGTGGCTCGCTCCACCCTGGTCACCGTCGACCAGCGCTTGAGCTCGACCAGTTGGACGGACAGCCGGCTGTCGTCGGGATGGTGGCCCACGAGAACGACGTCGATCAGTCGTGGGTCACCGGGGCGGTCCGCCTCGTCGAGGGTGGCGGCGCACTCGACGATCATCTCCACGTTCCCGCGGCCGGCGGCGACCAGGTCGTCCGCGAGGTGCACAAGGCTCTCGGCCCACGCGGACCGTTCCGACAGCGATGCGTCGGCGCCTCGGAAGTGCCGCCATCGAGCGGCCAGGTGCGGCACCATACGGCGCCTCGAGTTCAAGGTCAGCAGATCCTGTGCTGCCAGCCGCAGCAGGAGCATGGACACGAGGTGAGTCCCCCAGAGCACGAGTGATCGTGCGGGTGGGGGCATGTCCTCGTGAGGAAGCCCGTCGGGCCGCAAGCAGTACTCGGGATCTTAGGGAGGCCAGCCGCCCTACGGACGACGATGCGGCGGTGGGCGACGCGAAGCGTAGCCATCATGGCCGGATCGCGTTCCCCCTGGCGTAGACGGGTCCCAGGTCAGACCGTGGCAACGCGCTGATCCAGTCGGCCACCCGCCAACTCCCGCAGCTTCTCGCGCGTCTCCGGATCCGTCGAGTAGACGACCGTGCCGACCATGCCCCGGGTCAGCAGCACCTTGTAGGTGTTGCGGATCAGGCGGTCCACGTCGGCGTCCGGGGTGGACTTCTTGAACACCGGGTCCTGGGAGGCCGTCCGGTCCGTGACCCAGCGGTCACCGCGCCACAGTAGGTCGGGGCCGACGATGACGCCGGACCAGTCGTACTCGAACCCCTGGGCGGTGTAGACGCAGCCGACCTGGCCGAAGCCCGCCGGGTCGGTGGCCCACAGGGCGGCCGGGGGGGCACCCGAGACCGAGCGTTCGCCCCGCAGGTTCCACGGGCGGGCCCAGTCACCGATGACGACATCCAGCGGGAGCGGGTGACCTGGCTTGGGTTCCGGGGACCAACGCCAGCAGTAGCCGGCGGACATGCGGGCACCGTAGCCCTCCGCCCGCCGGGCCTCGAGGAACGCTTCCATCTCCTGCGGGCTGTCGGCGACCAGCAGCTGCATGCGGTCGTCGGGCTCCCAGACGACCGGGCCGCCGGGTTCGAGGCCGAGGAGCCGGACGACCCAGCGCAGGTAGGCGTCGCTGCCACCGCAGCGGAACTGGCTCTCCAGCGGGACGACGTGGCAGGGGATGTCCCGTTTGGCCGCCGCCGCCTTGATGTCGGCGACGGTGCCCATCTCGCCTGGCCGTACCACCTGGTGCTCGTCGAGCAGGAAGACGGGCACGTGGGCGACGTCGATGAGTTCGTCGATCTGGGCCTTGCCGGTCCGGTGCTCGGCACGCGTGTAGCGGTTCGCCGAGGTCTCCCGAATGCGGTGGGCCTCATCACAGATCACGACGTCCAGGCTGTTCTTCTCGGCGGTCATGAAGCTGTTGAAGTACTTGAAGAGGTCCTGCACCTCTCGCTTGCGGGAGCCGGCGACCTTCCTCATCGTCTTGGTGAACGACTGGGAGCCCGTGGCGTGCAGGGCAGGCATCCCTCGCCGGTACAGCTCGCCGAGCAGTTGGAGAGCAATCACGCTCTTGCCGGTGCCCGGGCCGCCGGTCACGACGACGATCTCCTTGCGGTCGGCGCGCTTGGCCTTCTCCACCGCATTGAGCACCATCCGGCAGGCGACCTGCTGCTCGTCGAGGAGCACGAACTGCTGCCGGTCGCGTACCTCCTCGGCGGCCACGGACATGAGCTGCTTCGACGGCACCGTGGCACCCGAGAGCAGTTCGTCCGCCACCCGGGCGCCGGAATGCCTGTCGCTCAGTTTCGAACGGAGATGGTCGAGGAATTCGCCGCGGCGTTGTCCCGTGAACAGCAGTCCGCGGCCGTCGCGCTCTATCTCCCGCAGGCCAGCGACACCGAACTCCGTGGCGTTGTGCAGGAACGCCACTCCGCTGACTCGGTGTCCGTGCTCGGCCACCGCCCCGTTGAAGTTCACCAGATAGTCGCAGTAGCGGCTCACCTGCTCGATGGGGTTGAGCACAGGATGGGGATAGTGATCGACGTGGCATAGCGTGGGATCGTCCTCGTGGGGCACGACCTCGCTCCACTGCTTCAGTTCCACCACGACGTACGACGGCTCCCCGGTGGAGGGGTGCACGCCCGCGAGGACGACGTCGGCACGCTTGCTGTTCAGCGGGAGGGCATACTCCAGCATCATCTCCACATCACCCAGGCCCGCCTCGTTGAGCGCGGCGGCCAGGACGGGGATGCTGCGCTCCCAGGAGCGCACCTCCGAGGTGCCGGGCCGGTAGCCGTGCATGTGGACGAACTGGTCGGTGAGGTGCAGGAACAGCGAACCGTCGAGCGCCATGACGGCGACCGTTTTCGCGGACGCGCGGAACAGCAAGAACTTCCCCCAGGCAGCACGAAGTGACTCGTGCGGGTGGGGGCATGTCCTTCAAGACTCCACCGGGGTGGAGCGGAAGCCCGTCGGGCCGCGTTGACGATGTGGACGAGGTTACCCGGCAACAGGGAGAAAGGTGAGGTGGGCCGGCACAGGTCACGACGCCCGGACGTGCCGGAGCACCCCCGGTCGACCGGCCCCCTCACGCCCCGGACTCGACCACGCTAAGAACGTCCGTGCTGCGCGCGTACCGCGTCCGCAGCCTCCCTCAGAGCTACCAAGGAGTACCACTCATGCCCTTCGCCCACTTCAAGGTCCCCGCGGACACTCTCAGCTCCGACGACAAGAAGAAGATCGTCGAGCGCACCACCGATCTCTACGCGGAGATCTACGGTGAGCGCGCCCGCGCCACCACTGTGGTGCTCGTCGACGAGGTCGCCGACGGAGGCTGGGGCGTAGGCGGTCACGTCCTCACGGCCGCCCTGCTCAACAGCGACGCCTGACCCGCGGAAGCCGGCGGGCACGGGACCCTATCCGCGCCCGCCGGCGCCACAGCCTCACGCCGCCTTCCACCCCCGCTCCCCATGCCCCCGGATGATGTCCGCGTACCGGTGTCCCGAGCCCTTGATCGTGCGGGTCTGGGTGGCGTAGTCCACGTGGACGAGGCCGAAGCGCTTGTCGTAGCCGTACGCCCACTCGAAGTTGTCGAGCAGGGACCAGGCGAAGTAGCCGGCCAGCGGTGCGCCCCTGCGGGCGGCGGACGCGCAGGCGGCGATGTGCCGTGTCAGGTAGTCCTGGCGCTCGGGGTCGTCGACCGTGCCGTCGGGGCGGACGACGTCCGGGAACGCGGAGCCGTTCTCCGTGACGTAGAGCCGGCGGGCGCCGTACTCGTCGGTGAGGCGCAGCAGGAGGTCCTCGATGCCGGTCGGGTCGATCTCCCAGTCCATGCCGGTGCGCGGGACGCCCTCGCGGCGGACGGGCGCGGCGTAGGGGGCGGGACCGTCCGGGTCGGCGGCGACCACCTGCGGGAAGTAGTAGTTCAGGCCGAGCCAGTCGAGAGGCGCCGCGACGGTGTCGAGGTCGCCGGGCCGTTCGGGGAGGTCGACGCCGTAGACCTCGCGCATGTCGGCGGGGAAGCCGCGGCCGTGGATCGGGTCGAGCCACCAGCGGTTGGTGTGGCCGTCCATGCGGACGGCGGCGGCGTGGTCCTCGGGGCTGTCGCTCGCCGGGTGGATGGTGGAGAGGTTGTTGACGATGCCGACCTCGGCGCCGGGGGCCGCGGCGCGGATGGCGCGGGCGGCCAGGCCGTGGCCGAGGAGCAGGTGGTAGGAGGCGCGGACGGCCGCCGTGAGGTCGGTCCGGCCGGGGGCCATCTTGCCTTCGAGGTGTCCGATCCAGGCGGAGCACAGGGGTTCGTTGAGGGTGGCCCAGTGGTGGACGCGGTCGCCGAGGCGTTCGGCGACGGCGGAGGCGTACGCGGCGAAGTGTTCGGCGGTGTCGCGCTCGGGCCAGCCGCCGCGGTCCTGGAGGACCTGGGGCAGGTCCCAGTGGTAGAGGGTGACGGACGGGGTGATTCCGGCTTCGAGGAGACCGTCGACCAGCCGGTCGTAGAAGGCGAGGCCCTTGGCGTTGACCGGGCCGTCGCCGCCGGGCACGACGCGCGGCCAGGCGACGGACAGCCGGTAGGCGTTGGCGCCGAGGCGGCTCATGAGGGCGATGTCCTCGCGCCAGCGGTGGTAGTGGTCGCAGGCCACGTCGCCGTGGTCGTCGTTGTCGATGCGGCCGGGGGTGTGCGAGAAGGTGTCCCAGATCGACGGCGAGCGGCCGTCCTCCGTCACGGCGCCCTCGATCTGGTAGGCCGAGGTGGCCGTGCCCCACAGGAAGTCGTCGGGGAGGGCGGCGTAGTCGATGGTCACGAAAGTCCTTTCGGGGTGGGTCACTTGACGGCTCCCGCCGTCAGGCCGGCGACGAGGTAGCGCTGGAGGAGCAGGAACCCGGCGACCACGGGGACGCTCACCACGAGGGAGGCGGCCATGATCTGGTTCCAGTACACGTCGTTGAGGGTGGAGTAGCCCTGGAGGCCGACCGCCAGGGTGCGGGTGGTGTCGTTCGTCATCACGGAGGCGAAGAGGACCTCGCCCCAGGCGGTCATGAAGGCGTAGACGGCGACGGCGACGATGCCGGGTACGGCGGCCGGGACGACGACGCGGAACAGCGCGCCGAGCGGCCCGCAGCCGTCGACGAGCGCGGCCTCGTCCAGGTCGCGCGGGACGGAGTCGAAGTAGCCGATCAGCATCCAGATGGAGAACGGCAGCGAGAAGGTCAGGTACGTCAGGATGAGGCCGCCGCGGGAGCCGAACAGGGCGATGCCGGTGGCGTTGCCGATGTTGACGTAGATGAGGAACAGCGGGAGCAGGAACAGGATGCCGGGGAACATCTGCGTCGACAACACGGTCACCGTGAAGACGCGCTTGCCGCGGAACGAGTAGCGGCTGACGGCGTACGCGGCGAAGACGGCGATGACGACCGAGCAGACGGTGGCCGCGCCCGCCACGATCAGCGAGTTCACGAAGTAGCGGCCGAGCGGGACGGTGGACCAGATGTCGATGTACGGGCGGATCGTCAGCTCGGTCGGCAGCCAGCGGAACGTGCCGGTGACGTCGGCGAGCGGCTTCAGCGAGCTGGAGAGCATGACGTACACCGGGATCAGCACGAAGCCGGTGAGGAGGGTCAGGAAGATCCGCCGTGACCACAGGAACGTGCGGGGCGGGGCCATCGGGGACCGGGGCGTGCTCACTGGGCGGTCCTCCGTCCGCGTGAGGTGAGGGCGAGGTAGACGCCGGTGACGACGAGCAGGAACAGCAGGAGCAGCACGGACATCGCGGAGCCGGTGCCGAAGTTCCACGTCACGAAGGACGCCTGGTAGATGTGCACGGAGACGAGATCGGCGGCCTCGGGCGCGCTCTTGCCGAAGAGGACGTAGGGGGTGTTGAAGTCGTTGAACGTCCACAGGAACAGGACGAGGACCAGCACCTGGTTGACCGGGCGGAGCGACGGCAGGGTGATGCGGCGGAGCTGCTGGATCATGCCGGCGCCGTCGAGGGCGGCGGCCTCGTACAGTTCGCGCGGGATGTTCTGCAGTCCGGCCATGACGATGAGGAAGGCGAACGGCCAGCCCTTCCACACCGAGACGGTGAGCAGGGCGACGAAGCTGTTGTCGCCGATCAGCCAGAAGGACGGCTTGTCGGTGAGGCCGAGCTGGTCGTGCAGGACGTGGTTCACCAGGCCGTTGTCGTGCTGGAACATGAACACCCAGGTGATGACGGCCGCGTAGACGGGCAGCGCGTACGGCACCAGGAACAGGGCGCGCAGCAGACCACGGCCGCGGAAGGTGTCCTGCATGAACACCGCGGCGGCGGTTCCGATGAGCCAGCACAGGCCGACGGACAGCACGGTGAAGGCGACCGTGACGAGGAACGAGTGGAGCAGGGCCTGGCCGACGGGGGCGTCGAAGTCTACGGAGACGGAGTAGTTGTCGAAGCCGGCCCAGGGGGCGGTGCCCCAGTCGCGGATGTAGAACTGGGTGAGTTCCTTGAAGCTCATCACGATGCCGATGACCATCGGCACCAGGTGGACGAGGAGTTCGAGGAGGAGCGCGGGCAGGAGCAGCAGGTAGGGCAGTCCGATGCGGCGGAGCCTCCCGGGGCGGCGGCGGGGGCCGCTCGCCGCACCGGGGGAGCTCTTCCGCACGGTGGCCTCCGCTGCGGGGGCGGTGGCGGTCATGGCGGTGTGGGGACTCACTTCGTGGGCATCTGCTGCTGTGCCTTGGTGAGCGCGGCCTTCACCGAGTCGGTGGTGACCGGGCGTCCGGCGGCTGCGTCGGCGAACAGGTTCTTGACGGCGGTACCGACGGCGGTCTCGAACTGGGACTCGTCGGGCACCTGCGGCAGGGCGACGGCGCTCTTGGCGAGGGTGTCCTTCAGCACGGCGTTGGCAGGGGTGTTGAAGGCGGGGTCGGCCTGGGCGGCCTTGACGGGCGGGATGGAGCTGTAGGCGGTGTTGAGGATCTTCTGCTCGGCGTCGCTGGTCATGAACTTCACGAACTCGGTGGCGCCGTCGAGGTTGTCGGTGTTCTTGAAGACGGCGAGGTTGATGCCGGCGACCATCGAGTTGACCTGCTTGCCTGCGCCGGGGACCCCGCCCTGCACGGGCACGGGGGCGATGCCGTAGGCGTCCTCGCTCATGCCCTGCGACTTGAGGTTGGCGGAGGCGGACTGCCACAGCAGCATGCCCGTCCTGCCCTTGGCGAAGTCGCTGACCGACTGGTTCTGCGCGTACTCGGCGTTGCCCGGGGCGATGACCTTGTCCTTGGCCATGAGGTCGACGTACTGCTTGACCGCGGCGACGGCGCCGTCGCCGGTGAAGTCGGGCTTGCCGTCGGCGGTGAAGAAGTCGGCGCCGTGCTGCTTGGCGAAGACGTAGGCGTGATGGATGTTCTCGGAGGGGTTCGAGCCCTCCATCGCTACGCCCCACTTGCCGTCCTCGGACAGCTTCTTGCCGGCGGCGACGAACTCGTCCCAGGTGGCGGGCGGGGCGCCGATGCCGGCGTCGGCGAACATCTGCTTGTTGTAGTAGAGCGCGTACGCCATCGAGTAGAGCGGGACGGCGGCCGGGGGCTGCCCCTCGACGCCGGTGGAGCCGAGCGCGGAGTCGACGAAGCGGTCCTTGCCGCCGATCTTCTCGAACTGCTCGTCGTCCCACGGCAGGAGGCCGCCGGTCGCCTGGAGGGAGGCGGACCAGGTGTTGCCGATGTTCAGCACGTCCGGGCCCTGGCCGGAGGTGGTGGCGGTGAGGATGCGGTTGAGCAGGTCGGACCAGGGCACGACCTCCAGCTTGACCTTGATGCCGGTCTGCTTCTCGAACTTGTCGAGCTCGGGCTGGAGGACCTTCTTGTCGACCTCGATGCTGGCGCCCTGGTTGGAGGCCCAGTAGGTCAGTTCCTTCGGCGAGTCGTTGGACCCGCCGCCGGTGCTCGAACCGCCTCCGCAGGCCGAGGCGGCGAGTGCGAGAGACAGCATGACGGCGCCTGTGGCCGCGGCTCGGATGCTGCGCATGGCTCCTGGTCCCTTTCCGGGAATGTCGAATGCCCCGAGGACGGCCGGGACAGCGCCTCACGGCTTAATTTAGGACGTGAGTTAAACCCTTGGCCGGGACCACGTCAAGGCCTCTGACGGACTCGCCCGACTCTTGTCGCATGTCTTGACTCATGCGTTCCGGAGATGAACCATTCAGCGGCGAGAGAGCGCTCCCAACTCCCCTGCTCCTTTCACCTCTTGAACCAGGAGAGCCGCCCCATGACGTCGCAGTCCGACTCCCCTTCCACTCCCTCCCCCACTGTTTCGGCCCCGCGTTCCGCCGTAGGCCGCCGGGCCGTCCTCGGCGCCGCGGCCGCCGCTCCCGTGCTGGCCGGGCTGTCCGGCTCGGCGTCCGCCGCGCCCGCTTCGCGCAGGAGGCCCCCGCGCCTCAAGGGCGGTGGCGACCTCGGACCTAACGTGATCGTCTTCGACCCGTCCACGCCGGGCATCCAGGCCAGGCTGGACGAGGTGTTCGCCCGGCAGGAGGAGGACCAGTTCGGCCCCGGCCGCTACCAGTTCTTCTTCAAGCCCGGCGCGTACCAGGGGCTCAACGCCCAGCTCGGCTTCTACACCTCGGTCTCCGGCCTCGGCCTGTCGCCCGACGACACCACCATCCACGGTGACGTGACGGTCGACGCCGGCTGGTTCGACGGCAACGCCACGCAGAACTTCTGGCGTTCGGCGGAGAACCTGGCCCTCGTCCCGGCCAACGGCACCAACCGGTGGGCGGTCGCGCAGGCCGCGCCGTTCCGCCGGATGCACATCCGCGGCGACCTCAACCTCGCTTCGTCCACGTACGGTTGGGCCAGCGGCGGCTACATCGCCGACAGCCGGATCGACGGTGCGGTCGGCCCCTACTCGCAGCAGCAGTGGTACACCCGGGACAGCTCGGTCGGCGGCTGGACCAACGCCGTGTGGAACATGGTGTTCTCCGGCGTCGAGGGCGCCCCCGCGCAGAGCTTCCCGGACCCGCCGTACACCACGCTCGACACCACGCCGGTCTCCCGCGAGAAGCCGTTCCTGTACCTCGACGGCGAGCGGTACCGCGTCTTCCTGCCCGCGCTGCGGAGGAACGCGCGCGGCGTCACCTGGGGCAACGGCACCCCGCGCGGCACCTCGCTGCCGCTGGACCGCTTCTACGTCGCGAAGCCGGGAGACTCGGCGGCCACCATCAACCGGGCGCTTGAGCAGGGCCTCCACCTGCTGCTCACACCCGGCATCTACCACGTCGACGAGCCGGTCCGGGTGAACCGGCCGGACACCGTGGTCCTGGGCCTCGGTTACGCCACCCTCGTCCCCGACAACGGCGTCACCGCCCTGAAGGTCGCCGACGTCGACGGTGTACGGCTGGCCGGCTTCCTGATCGACGCCGGAACGGTCAACTCGCCGGTCCTGCTGGAGGTCGGGCCGCGCGGCGCCTCCCGGAGCCACGCCGCCAACCCCATCACCGTCCAGGACGTCTTCATCCGGATCGGCGGCGCCGGCCCCGGCAAGGCGACCACCAGCATGGTGGTCAACGCCCGGGACACCGTCGTCGACCACACCTGGGTCTGGCGCGCCGACCACGGCGAGGGTGTGGGCTGGGAGACCAACCGCTGCGACTACGGTGTCGTGATCAACGGCCACGACGTCCTCGCCACCGGCCTGTTCGTCGAGCACTTCAACAAGTACGACGTGCAGTGGAACGGCGAACGCGGCCGCACCATCTTCTTCCAGAACGAGAAGGCCTACGACGCCCCGAACCAGGCCGCGATCCAGAACGGCTCGCTCAAGGGCTACGCCGCCTACAAGGTCGGCGACCACGTCACCACCCACGAGGGCTGGGGCATGGGCAGCTACTGCTACTACAACGTCGACCCGACCATCGTCCAGCACCACGGCTTCGCCGCGCCCGTCCGGCCCGGGGTGCGCTTCCACCACATCATGGTCATCTCGCTGAGCGGGAACGGGCAGTACGAGTGCGTCATCAACGACACCGGGGCGCCGACGTCGGGGTCGGACACGGTGCCGTCGGTGGTGGTGTCGTACCCCTGACGCCGACCCGCTCCGGGGCGTGCCACGGCCGGGGCGCGCCCCGGACCGCGGGACCCGGGGCGGTCCCTCCCAACTGGGTCGGGGAGGGACCGCCCCGGTCAGCGCGTCACCGCGTCACCGCGTCACCGCGTCACCGCGTCAGCACGTCAGTGCGCCAGCACGTCACCGCGCCACCGCCGCCGCGTCACCACGTCGCCGCGTCACCGCACGGTCACCCCGGCCGGGGCCGGTGCGTAGCCGGTCGGCCGGGTGGTGAAGGTGCCGCGGCCCTGGGTGCGGCTGCGCAACCGGGTCGCGTAGCCGAAGAGTTCGGCCAGCGGCACGGTCGCGGTGACGACCGACGCGCCCGCCCGGGTGGCCGAGCCGCTCACCCGGCCGCGGCGCGCCGCCAGGTCACCGAGCACCGACCCGACCGCATCCTGCGGCACGGTGACCGTGACCTCGGCGACCGGCTCGAGCAGCACCATCGCGCACGTCCGCAGCGCGTCCCGCAGACCGAACCGGCCCGCGGTGCGGAACGCGGTGTCGGAGGAGTCCTTGACGTGCGTCGAACCGTCGGTGAGCGTCACCCTCAGGCCCGTCACCGGGTGCCCGCCGAGGGGGCCCTCGGCGAGCGCGTCCCGGCAGCCGGCCTCGACGGCACGGACGTATTCCTGCGGCACCCGGCCTCCGACGACCGTCGAGCGGAACTCGAAGCCCCGCTCGGGGGCGTCCAGCGGCTCCACGTCGAGCACCACGTGCGCGAACTGCCCGGCTCCGCCGTCCTGCTTGACGTGCCGGTGGACGAAGCCGGACACCCCGCGTCCGACGGTCTCCCGGTAACTCACTCTCGGCCGGCCGACGTTGACGACCAGCCCATGGTCGTGCCGGATGCGTTCCACCGCGACCTCCAGATGCAGTTCGCCCATGCCGGACAGCACCGTCTGGCCCGTCTCGGTGTCGGTCCGCACGACCAGCGAGGGGTCCTCCTCGGCGAGCCGGGCCAGCGCCGACGCCAGACGTCCGGTGTCCGTGCCGCGCAGCGCCTCGACGGCGACCGAGACGACGGGTTCGGCGGTGCCGGGCGGTTCCAGCATCAGCGGGGCGTCCGGCGCGCACAGCGTGGCGCCGGCCCGGGCGCCCTTCAGTCCGACCACGGCGACGATGTCGCCGGCGACCGCACGGTCCAGGCGTGCGTGCCGGTCGGCGGTGACGCGCAGGATGCGTCCGACGCGCTCGGCGCGGCCTGCGGTGGCGTCCCACACGGTGTCCCCCTGTTCGATCGTTCCGGAATAGACGCGCAGGTAGGTGAGGCGTCCGGTGGCGGTGGCGTTGACCTTGAAGGCGAGGGCGGCGAGCGGCGCCGCCGGGTCGGCGGTCCGCTCCTGCTGGGCCCCGTCGTGCGTGCCGCGCACCGGCGGTACGTCCAGCGGTGACGGCAGGTAGGCGAGGACGGCGTCCAGCAGCGGCTCGGTCCCGCGGTTGCGGTAGGCGGAGCCGCACAGCACGACCACGGCGTCGCCGCATGCGGTCAGGTCCCGCAGGGCCGCCGTGAGCGTCCCGGTGCGGAGCGCTCCGGTGTCGCAGTACTCCTCCAGCGCGGCCGGGTGCAGTTCCGCCACCGCTTCCTCCAGCAGCCGGCGCCGCCGCAGCGCCTCCTCGCGCAGGGCGTCCGGGACGGGAGCCGGGTCGTGGGCCTCACCGTCGTCGCCCCAGGTGAGAGCACGCATGCCGAGCAGGTCGACGACGCCGGTGAAGGTGTCCTCCGCCCCGATCGGGAGCTGTACGGCGAGCGGCGCCGGGTGCAGCCGCTCCCTGATGGAGGTGACGGCGGCGTCGAGGTCGGCGCCGGCCCGGTCCATCTTGTTGACGAAGGCGATGCGCGGGACGCCGTGCCGGTCCGCCTGCCGCCACACCGACTCGCTCTGCGGCTCCACACCGGCGACCGCGTCGAACACGGCGACCGCCCCGTCGAGGACGCGCAGGGAACGCTCGACCTCGTCGGCGAAGTCGACGTGGCCCGGGGTGTCGATCAGGTTGACCCGGTGACCGTCCCAGGAGCAGGTGACGGCAGCGGAGAAGATGGTGATGCCCCGGTCGCGCTCCTGCGGGTCGAAGTCGGTGACGGTGGTGCCGTCGTGCACCTCGCCGCGCTTGTGGGTGGTGCCGGTGGCGTACAGGATCCGCTCGGTGACGGTGGTCTTGCCGGCGTCGACGTGAGCGAGGATGCCGAGGTTGCGGACGACGGCGAGGGTGTCGGTGGTGCGCATGGCCCGTGGCCTTTCGGATGGAACCGGGAAAGGGCAGCGCGATTCCCCCCGGCGCACGGCGCGGGTGACCCCTGTCGGGGGCGGCCGGACGTGCGTCAGGGCAGCCGGTGCCGGCCGCGCAGCGGGCACCGGGCGGCCGGAGACACCAGGATCACCACGGACCGGCGGGACCGGGAACGGGGAGCGGCGGCGACAGCGGTGTGGACACGCACGGCCGGACTCCCTCCCAGGTCGGATCTGATCGCGCGCACCGCCGACGGACAGGGGGCGGTGGACGCCTGCCCGATGAGTGTAGGGAGCCGAGCGGACGCAGGGCCACGCATTTTGCGCAGCAGGTCACAGCGAAGTCGTCTCATATCTTGGAACAACGTTCCTGAGACGTGAGACCTTCTGAGAATGTGGAGTGATCGTCCCCGTGGAAAGACCGTGAAATGCCCGCACCATCCACCAGTCCGGCCCCGACCCCCGTCAACTCGCGGTCGCGCGTCCTCATCGCCAGCCTCATCGGCACGACGATCGAGTTCTACGACTTCTACATCTACGCGACCGCCGCCGTACTGGTCTTCCCCACGCTCTTCTTCCCCAGCAGCGACCCCACCACGGCGCTGCTCTCGTCCTTCGCGGTGTTCGGCGCCGCGATGGTCGCCCGGCCGATCGGAGCTGTGGTCTTCGGCCACCTCGGCGACCGCCTCGGCCGTAAGGGAACGCTCGTGGCCTCCCTGCTCACCATGGGCATCGCCACGTTCCTCATCGGCGTACTGCCCACCTACGCGCAGGCCGGCTGGGTGGCGACCGCGCTGCTGGTGCTGATGCGGCTGGCGCAGGGCTTCGCGCTCGGCGGCGAGTGGAGCGGCGCGGCTCTGGTCGCCACCGAGAACGCGCCGAAGGGCAAGCGCGCCCTGTACGGCACGTTCCCGCAGCTGGGCGCCCCGCTGGGCTTCATCATCGGCAACGGCCTGTTCCTGGTCATCGGCGCGCTGCTGCCGTCCGCGGCCGGCGCCGACCCGTCCCAGCCGTCGGACGCCTTCCTCGACTGGGGCTGGCGCATCCCGTTCCTGTTCTCGGCGGTGATGGTGGCGATCGGCCTGTGGGTGCGGATGCGCCTGGTCGAGGCGCCGGTGTTCGCGAAGACGCGGGAGGCGGGCCTGGTGCGGAAGCTGCCGCTGGCCACGGTCTTCCGGAACCACTGGAAGCATCTGATCCTCGGCACGTTCTTCATGCTGGCGACGTACGTGCTCTTCTACCTGATGACCACGTTCTCGCTGAGCTACGGCCGTACGGCGGAGGACGCGGCCGTGCCGGGTCTCGGCTACGACTACACGACGTTCGTGCTGATGATGATCTTCGGTGTGCTGTTCTTCGCGGCGTTCACCCTGATCTCCGGCCCGCTCGCGGACCGCTACGGCCGACGCGCCACGCTGATCGCGGTCACCGCCGGAATCCTGGTCTTCGGCCTGGTGTGGGTGCCGCTCATCGGCCTCGGCACCGTGGGTGTGGTGCTGTGGCTGGTGTTCGGATTCACGCTGATGGGCATGACGTTCGGCCCGATGGGCGCGCTGCTGCCGGAACTGTTCCCGACGAGCGTGCGCTACACGGGGTCCGGCATCTCCTACAACGTCAGCTCGATCCTCGGCGCGGCCGTGGCCCCGTTCATCGCGGTGGCCCTGTGGGAGGCCGGCGACGGCTCCCCGTGGCTGGTCGGCGTCTACCTGTCCTCGATGGCTCTGCTGACGCTGGTGGCGCTGCTGCTCGGGCGGGAGACGAAGGACGTGGGGCTGGACGAGGGCGAGGCCGTCGAGGCGGCGGTCCGCGAGGAGGCCCCTGTCACCGCGGCTTCCTGAGCCCTCCGGGACTCCGGGACACCCCCTGAACCGCTGAGGCCCTCCGCGTCCGACGACCGGACACGGAGGGCTTCTGCATGCCGTTCACCTGCGGTGCGTCGACATCAGGCAGTCAGCCGTGACCGTACAGGCCGGAAACCTCTGGTCCCCTCCCGACGGGCCGGCCGGCCTTGGCCGGCGGTCACCTGACGTGGAATCCGAAGACGTGGTGGGTGCCGGCCCCGGTGAAGGGGGCCTGAGTGTGGGGCGGGAGCACCGAGACGTCCCATCCCGCACCCGTCGTCCAGAAGACGACCACCTCGTGGGCACCCGAGGAGAAGGAAGTGACCCCGCCCTGTCCGAGTGTGACGTCACCGGGTCCGGTCCAGCACCTGCTGTGCTCCGTGCCGTTCTCCAGGTACGTCACCCGCACGGCATCGGCGCCCGCGCCGCAGTCGATCTCCTCGGTCGCCAGAGCGGGGGCTGCCGGGAGCGCAAGGCTCATGGCGACGGCCGCCACGGCGCCCAGCGCCAGCTTCCTGGGTCGGGTCTTCATGGTCGAGGTTCCTTCCGGTCGGAGCTCCGATGGAGCACGGCTTTAGATGAACCATCAACCATCAAACACGTTTACTCACCGGCGCGGGAGGCAGTCTCCGCAAGCTGGCCGACAATGGACCATGTGCGAGTGCCACGGACCGGATCACGGGCACGGTGATGACCGGGCCGCTCCTGAACGCACCTCACCCTTCGGTCCGGCGCCCCGCCGGGTGGTGCCGACGAGTGGTGCCGACGGGGCGGTGACGCCGAGAACACGGCGCGGGGGTCCCTGCGTTCGCCGAGCCCCGCGCCTTCGTGGACGGACCGGCCAGGACGGGACCGGCTTGTCCGACGCACCGGTCACACTCACCGCGGACGGGGGACCGGCCACACGGCCGGCCCGTGCCTCACACCGGCAGTGCGTGCAGCGCGGTGCCGTGCAGGGCGAAGAGACGCTCGCCGTCGGTGGCCGCCAGCCAGGCGTGGTGGTCACCACTGCCGTCGTTGAACGTCCAGCGCACGTCACCGGTCTTCGCGTCCATGGCGATGATGCCGCCCTTCGCGTCCAGGTCCGTGGCACCGAAGAGCGTGTCCCCCACCTTGACGTACTGGCGCGGCACCTGGAGTCCCGCGTCGGCGAGGGACGTCGACTGCCAGAGCACCTTGCCCGTGCGGGGGTCGACGGCCCGCACTTTCCGTGCGCTGTCGGCGATGTACAGCACGTCCTCCAGCACGGCCGGTTCCTTGAAGAGGTCGAACTGCGCAGACTTCAGGGTCCACTTCTCGGTGCCGTCGGAGAGGTCGAAGGCCTGAAGGACGTTGCCCTGCGGAACGATGACCAGATTCTCGTGCACGGCGAAGAAGCCGTAGTTCGTCTTCGTCGTCTTCCGTGTCCACACCTGGCCGCCGGTGGCGGTGTCGCGGACGGTGAGGTTCTTCTTGAAGTCGGTGTAGACGAGGTGGCGGCCGCGTACGGCGGCGTGGATGCCGTTCTGCATGGTGCCCAGGTCGCGCTGTTCCTTCCAGGCGATCCTGCCGGTGCCGCTGTCGAGGGCGGCGATGACGTTGGTCTTCGACGACCCGTCGTCCTCGAGGATCTCGGCGACGACGTACACCTGCGTTTCGTCCACCGCGACGGGCCTCGGCTGCCGGTGACCCGCGCCGAGGCGGCTGCGCCAGGTCTCCTTGCCCGAGGCCGGGTCATATCCCGTGACGGTGCCGTCGTACTGACTGCTGGCCAGGTACAGCGTGTCCTTGCCGAGCAGCAGGGGTGCTCCGGGAACCGCGCCGCCCGGCAGGGACCACTTCTTCTTGCCGGTCGCGGTGTCGAGGGCGGCCAGCGGGCTGCCGCTGGCGAGCACGACACCGGCGGCGACCACGAGTTCGTCGTTGTCCCCGTACGTCTCCGCGGAGGTCGTCTTCGTCCACAGCGGCTTCGGCGCCTTGCCGTCCCCGCCCGTGGCGTCGTCGGCGGGCTTCTTGTCCTCGCCCTTCGACTGCCCTCCGCCGGCGCTTGTGGGGTCCTCGGTCTCCACCGCGTCGTCGTCGCAGCCGACCGCGCCGGTGGTCAGGGTGGCCAGCGTGAGCCCTCCGACGGCCAACCGCAGCAGACGCCGGCGGGAGGAGAACTCCGGCTCCGCCAGTGTTCTGTCGTCCGACGTGCTGTTTCGCTCGGCCATATCGCCGTACCCCCGTGAAGTATCAGGAACATGAACGTGCGGGCCATTCCGCACCGAACATACGGACGCGGGCCCTCGTGACCTGGAACGTTAGCCGGGCTCCCGCCAGGTCCCCATGGCGGGATCGCAACCGGGACAGCACCGTGAAGCAATCGAGACGTGCCGGGCACCCCACCGCAACCGCGGGGAGCCGCAGCTCAGCGCCGTTGTCAGTGCCCCTGCCTAAGGTGAAGCCATCATCTGGACGGACCAGAGTCCATCCCGGCGTTCACGCTGTGGATGGACACGTCCGCCTGCGGAAAGGGCGTCGGGGAGGTCCCCGACGCCCGAGGGGGAAGGGATGGACGCGATGAGCGCCACGGTGAAGGACCGGCTGAAGAAGCACTTCGTGAACCACGTCGCTCTCGTCATCGACAAGTCCGGTTCGATGCAGGGCCACTCGGAGCAACTGGTGCGCGTCGTCGACGAGTTCGTGAAAGGGCTGGCGGAGGAGTCGGACCGGCTCGGGCACGAGACGCGGATCAGCCTCTACGCCTTCGACCACCTCGTCGAGAACCTGGTGTGGGACATGGACGTGAAGCACCTGCCGTCCATGCGGGGCCTGTACACCGTCGAGAACGGCGCGACCGCGCTCATCCAGGCGTCGGTGAAGGCGCTCGACGACCTCGGGCACATATGGGAGGAGTACGGCGAGCACAGCTTCCTCCAGGTCGTCGTCACCGACGGCGAGGAGAACGCCTCCGGCGCCGACACGACCGGTTCGCGGCACGACCTCATGCCCGACGGGCGTGCCGTCCTGGACGAGTGGCGGAGCCGGATCGCCGACAAGATGAACACCCTGCCCGACCACTGGACGTCGGCCATCATGGTGCCCAACTCCCTGGCCAAGCGCACCGCCCAGCAGTACGGCTTCCCGACGGGCAACATCTCGATCTGGGACGCCGACTCCGACCAGGGTGTCGAGGAGGCGATCGGCGCCGTCAAGACGGCCGCGACGAGGTTCCTGCGGGACCGCGAGCAGGGTGTGCGCGGCACGCGGAACCTCTTCGCGATGGGTCAGGACCTGAGCGCGGCGGACGTGACGTCGAACCTCCAGGCGCTGGACGCCGGCAAGTACGTGCTGATCCCGGTGGACCGGTCGACGTCGATCCGCGACTTCGTCACCAGCGCCGGGCATCCGTACAAGACCGGCTGCGCCTTCTACGAGCTGTCCAAGCGGGAGAAGGTCCAGGCCCGCAAGCAGATGGCGGTGGCCGAGAAGGACCCGGCCACCGGCCGCATGACCGGCAAGGTGTTCACCGGCCCCGCCGCCCGGCAGCTCCTGGGCCTGCCCGCGACCGAGGTCACGGTGGCGCCGGGGAGCAACGACGCCTACACGGTGTTCGTCCAGTCGACCTCGGTCAACCGCAAGCTGATCCCGGGGACCAAGCTGCTCGTCCTGCTGTGACCGTCACCGTCCATCACGCCTCGGAGACCTCCCTTGTCCTCGCTCCACGACATCACCACCTGGCAGCCCTTGCTGCGCCTCCTGCACGCCGCACACGCGGACACGCTCGCCGCGCCCGGCGGGCACGTCTCGGGCCAGATCAGTCCCGGCGCGTGGAGTGTTCCCCTCCCTCGCCGGGCTCCGCAGCCGGGGCGTGCCTCACTGGTCTCGGACAGCCAGGCCAAGTTCGACGCCGTGGGTCTGGTCGTCGAGGCGCTCATGAAGGACGGGAGCGACGGTGTCTCCTTCGTCGTGGAGGCCTCCTCCACACCCGGTGGTCTCCGGCTGCACCTGATCGAACCGAGCGCCTCCGCCGAGCCGGGCATCGCGACCGCACACCCGGGCACGCTCCTGCTCGTGGACGGGGCTCTGCCCGAGCCGGTGCGCCGCCTGCCCGATCCGGTGCCTGGCGCGGTGCCGGCCGCGTCCGCGGACGTGGCACTGCTGCGGCGCACTCTCCGCGAGCGGCTCCCGGGCGCGGTCGGGGCCACGGAGGAGGAGATCACGGAGGCCGAGGTGCGTCTGGGCGTGCCGCTGCCTCCCGAGCTGAGAACGCTGTACCAGGTCGTCCGGGGCCGGTACGCGGACTGGGACGACCTCCGCGACCCGTACGACATCATCGGCTGCGAACTGTTCCCCCTAGGTGAGGTGTACGTCGCCGACGCGGCGTCCCGGGAGGTGATGTGGCAGTTCGGCGCCATGGAGGCGGTCGAGACGGGTCCTGAGGACTCGGTGCAGCAGCTCGTCGGTTCGCCGGGCTGGATCGTCTTCGGTGACAACGGCGGCGGGGACCGTATCGCCGTCGACCTCACACCGGGGCCGGAAGGGCACACGGGACAGGTGATCATCATCGGCCACGAGGGGAACATCGGTGCCGGGCTGGTCGCGGACTCCCTCACCGACATGGTCGTCCACCGTCACTTCGACGGCAGACCGGTGCCGAGGGTCGAGCGGCCCCCGCTCGTCGCCCACGTCAATCATGCCTCCGTTCCCAGCGTCGAGGCCGCCGCCCACCCCGGTCTCGAGGTCCTCAGCATCGGGGTGTGGAAGAAGGAACCCCTCAGCCTCGCGCCCGTGTTCGGCCTGCCGCGTCTGCGGACCCTCTGTGCGTACGAGGGGACGCTCGCCGACCCTTGCGAGATATCCCGGCTCACCCACCTCGAGTACCTGCGTCTCCCGCCCGCGGAGTGGCGCGTCCTCCTCGATGCGGGAGCCGTGCCCACCGGGCTCCTCGCCGCGGGCATCGAGGCACATCGGCAGCAGGACGACCCGTTGCGGATCATCGCCCTCGCCGACGAGATCCTCGCCCTCCACGGCCGGCCGCCGGTCAGCGAGGTCACGGTGCTGGAAGGGACGGCCGGCTGAGCCGCCCCCACAGCCGGGCCCCCGGAACGCCTCGAGGGCCCCGACCGTCCGGTCGGGGCCCTCGAAGGAGCAAGTGTCCGAGGGGGGACTTGAACCCCCACGCCCGATAAAGGGCACTAGCACCTCAAGCTAGCGCGTCTGCCATTCCGCCACCCGGACAAGGTGTCTGTCGCGTGCGGGGTGATCCCCGCGGCGACATGGACAACCATACCAAGGTTTCGGAGTGCCTTTCACCTGCGTTTCCGTCGTCCCGGGGAGGCGCGGGAGACACTCCCGCGCGGCCCGGGTACCGGCCGGCTCAGGGGGTCAGCCGGTGGTCCGGGAAGTTCCCCGGCAGCCTCTCCCCCGCAGGGCCGCGGGTCACCGCCCGCACCAGAAGCTCGCCGCCGACGAAGGCGCCCCGCCAGGACGCGCCGTAGCCGCCGAACAGCTCGTCCCGGTCTCCGCGCGAGCGCGGCACCCCGTGTCCGATCTTGAACGCGCGGATGTGCGGGGCGAGCCGGTCGAAGGTGGTGCGCTCGTCCGTGGAGAGGGTGGCCACCAGGGCGCCGTTGGACGCGTTCATGGCGGCCAGCAGCTCCGCCTCCGTGTCGACCAGGACGATCGTGTCCACCGGGCCGAACGGTTCCGCGTGGTGCAGCGGGGAGGAGCGGGGCGGATGCAGCAGCGTGACCGGCTGGACGTACGCCGACGTGTCCTGGCCGGGCAGGAAGCGGGCGTCGGCCGGATCGCCGCGGTGCAGCGGAACGGCGCCCCGGTCGATCGCCTCGGCGACCTGGTCGTCCAGTTCCTTCGCCTTGGCCGCGTTGATCACGGGGCCGAAGTCGAGCGCCGGGTACGGGTCGTCCGGGTGCTCGACGGCGAGGGGGTGGCCGATGCGCAGGGTACGGACCGCGGGGAGGTAGGCGGCGAGGAAGGCGTCGAAGAGGCTGCGCTGGACGACGAAGCGCGGGTAGGCCGTGCAGCGCTGTTTGCCGTAGTCGAAGAGTTTCGGGATCGTCGCGCTCAGGGTGTCCCAGTCGGAGAAGTTCCAGACGCCCCAGGTGTTCAGCCCCTCCTGTTCGAGGATGTGCCGTTTGCCCAGGTCGGCGACGGCAGTGGCGACAGCGGCGCCGGTGTCGCGGCCCCCGACGAAGGAGACGCAGCCGATCTCCGGCGCCCGCACCAGCGCCTCGGACAGCTCGCCCCCGCTGCCGCTGACGAGGGTGACCGGGATGCCCTCGCGGGCGGCGAGCGCCGTGGCCAGGGTGAGGCAGGCGACGCCGCCGTCGGTCGGGGTCTTGGCGACGACCGCGTTGCCGGACAGCGCCTGCACGAGCAGGGCGTGGACCAGCACGCTCATCGGGTAGTTCCAGCTGGCGATGTTGGAGACGGGCCCGTCGAGCGGGGCGCGGCCTTCCAGCATGGTGTCGATGCCGTCGACGTACCAGCGCACGCCGTCGACGGCGCGGTCGACGTCGGCGCGGGCGAGCCGCCAGGGCTTGCCGATCTCCCAGACGAGCAGGAGGGCGAGCAGATCGCGGTGCTCGGCGAGTGCGTCGAGTGTGGCGGCCACGCGGGCCCGGCGTTCCGGGAGGGGGACGTGGCGCCAGGCGCGGTGCTGGTCCAGGGCCGAGCGTACGGCCTGCCGGGCGGTGGCCCGGTCCAGGCGGGGCGGTCCCGCGAGGGGGGTGCCGTCGACAGGGCTCACGGCGGGCAGGGCCCGGCCGTCGGCCTGCCAGGAGCCGTTCCAGAGGTTGAGGACGCGGTCGTCGCGGAAGGCCTCCGGGGCGACGGTCAGGCAGCGCTGCCAGGCGTCTTCCCAGGAGGTGCCGGACTTGAGGGTGAGGATGGGTGGCATACGGTTCGCTCCGCTCTCGGTGCACGGTCGAGAGATCAGGGGGCCTGCGGGAGGGCCGTGGGGCCCGCGTACGGGTCAGGCGCGGGCGTCGAGCACGGCCAGCACCTGCCGCGCCGTCTCCGTCGGGGTACGCCCGACCCGCACGCCGGCCGCCTCGAGTGCCTGCTGCTTCGCCCGCGCCGTGCCGGAGGAGCCGGAGACGATCGCGCCGGCGTGGCCCATGGTGCGGCCCTCGGGAGCGGTGAAGCCGGCGATGTAGCCGACGACGGGCTTGGTGACGTGGTCGCGGATGTAGGCGGCCGCGCGTTCCTCCGCGTCGCCGCCGATCTCGCCGATGAGGACGATCAGGTCGGTGTCGGGGTCGTCCTGGAAGGCGGCCAGGCAGTCGATGTGGGTGGTGCCGACGACGGGGTCGCCGCCGATGCCGACGCAGGTGGAGAAGCCGATGTCGCGCAGCTCGTACATGAGTTGGTAGGTGAGGGTGCCGGACTTGGAGACCAGGCCGATGCGGCCGGGTTTGGTGATGTCGGCGGGGATGATGCCCGCGTTGGACTGGCCGGGGCTGATCAGGCCGGGGCAGTTGGGGCCGATGACGCGGGTGCCGCGCTTCCGCGCGTGGGCGAGGAAGGCGACGGAGTCGTGGACGGGGACGCCCTCGGTGATGACGACGGCGAGCCCGATGCCGGCGTCGGCAGCCTCGGTCACCGCGGCCTTGGTGAAGGCGGGCGGCACGAAGACGACGGTGACGTCGGCGCCCGTCGCGTCGATGCCCTCGGCGACGGAGCCGAAGACGGGCACGGAGCGCTCCGTGAAGTCCACGGTACGGCCCGCCTTGCGGGGGTTGACGCCGCCGACGACGTTCGTGCCGGCGGCGAGCATCCGGCAGGTGTGCTTCATGCCCTCGCCGCCGGTCATGCCCTGGACGAGGATCTTGCTCTCCTTGGTGAGGTGGATCGCCATGTCGTCCGGTCTCCTCAGGGTGTGGTGGCGAGGTGGGCGGCCCGGCTCGCGGCGCCGTCCATGGTGGTGACCTGTTCGACGAGCGGGTGGGCGCGCTCGTCGAGGAGGGCGCGTCCGCGCTCGGCGTTGTTGCCGTCGAGGCGCACGACGAGCGGCTTGGTGAGCCGTACGGTGTCGAGGGCTCGGACGATGCCGTCGGCGACCGCGTCGCAGGCGGTGATGCCGCCGAAGACGTTGACGAAGACGGACTTCACCGCCGGGTCGGAGAGGACGACGGAGAGACCGTCGGCCATGACCTGGGCGGAGGCTCCGCCGCCGATGTCGAGGAAGTTGGCGGGGCGGGCGCCGCAGCCGGCGACCACGTCCAGGGTGGACATGACGAGCCCGGCGCCGTTGCCGATGATGCCGACCTCGCCGTCGAGCTTGACGTAGTTGAGGCCCTTGGCGGCCGCGGCGGCCTCCAGCGGGTCATGACCCGTGTCGGCCTCGTCGCCCCAGCGCGCCTGGCGGAAGCGGGCGTTGTCGTCGAGGGTGACCTTGCCGTCGAGCGCCATGATCTGTCCGTCGCGGGTGCTCACCAGCGGGTTGACCTCGACCAGGAGGGCGTCCTCGCGGACCAGGACCTCCCATAGGCGGACCAGGACGTCGACGGTGCGGGCGGGCAGGCCCGCCGCGTCGGCGATGCGGGCGGCGACGGCCGGGGTGACGCCCTCGGCGGGGTCGACGGGGACGCGTGCGACGGCCTCGGGGCGGGTCGCGGCGACCTCCTCGATGTCCATGCCCCCTTCGGCGGAGGCGATGGCGAGGAAGCCGCCGGCGGCGCGGTCGAGGACGTAGGAGACGTAGAACTCGCTCTCCACGTCGACGGGTTGGGCCAGCATCACCGTCTCGACCGTGTGGCCCTTGATGTCCATGCCGAGGATCTGGCGTGCGGTGATTTCGGCGGCGGCCGGGTCGGCGGCGAGCTTGACGCCGCCCGCCTTGCCGCGTCCGCCGGTCTTGACCTGGGCCTTGACGACCACGCGGCCGCCGAGCCCGCGGGCGATCTCGCGGGCCTGTTTGGGCGAGCCGGTGACCTCGGCCCGCGGCACCACGATGCCGTGGTCTGCGAAGAGTTCCCTTGCCTGGTGTTCGTACAGGTCCATCTCGGCTCCTGTCTGTGACGTCGCCGGAGGGTCCGCGGAGGGCCGGGAACCGGCGACCGAAAAGTGCCGCGCACCCCCTGGACACCACCCATCGGATGCGGGATAACAAGGTTCATACAGTATTCGTCGACTGTATGCAATGTACCGCGAGAGCGTTCCCCACCCCCTAGGAAAGGGACAAGGACTTCGCCATGCCCGACGACACCCAGGACGTCATCTCCGGCGGTCATCTCGTCGCCAAGGCCCTCAAGGCCGAGGGCGTCGACCGCATCTACACACTGTGCGGCGGCCACATCATCGACATCTACGACGGCTGCGTCGACGAGGGCATCGAGGTCGTCGACGTACGGCACGAGCAGGTCGCCGCGCACGCCGCCGACGGCTACGCGCGCATCACCGGGAAGCCCGGCTGCGCGGTGGTCACGGCGGGACCGGGCACCACCGACGCGGTCACCGGGGTCGCCAACGCCTTCCGCGCGGAGTCGCCGATGCTGCTGATCGGCGGCCAAGGGGCCCTGACCCAGCACAAGATGGGGTCGCTGCAGGACCTGCCGCACGTCGACATGATGAACCCCATCACCAAGTTCGCGGCGACCGTGCCGGACACGGCCCGCGCCGCGGACATGGTGTCGATGGCCTTCCGCGAGTGCTACCACGGCGCGCCCGGGCCCTCCTTCCTGGAGATACCGCGCGACGTGCTGGACGCCAAGGTGCCCGCCGACAAGGCGCGGGTGCCCCGGGAGGGCGCCTACCGGGCCTCCACCCGCTCGCCCGGCGACCCGAAGGCGGTCGAGAAGCTCGCCGATCTGCTGGTGCACGCCGAGAAGCCGGCGATCCTGCTCGGCAGCCAGGTGTGGACGACCCGAGGCACCGAGGCCGCCGTCGAACTGGTCCGCACCCTCAACGTCCCCGCGTACATGAACGGGGCGGGGCGCGGCACCCTGTCGCCCGGGGACCCGCACCACTTCCAGCTGTCGCGCCGGTACGCGTTCTCCAACGCCGACGTCATCGTCATCGTCGGCACGCCCTTCGACTTCCGGATGGGCTACGGCAAGCGCCTCTCCCCCGCGGCGACGGTCGTGCAGATCGACCTCGACTACCGCACGGTCGGCAAGAACCGCGACATCGACCTCGGCATCGTCGGGGACGCGGGGCTGGTGCTGAAGGCGGTGACCGAGGCGGCCTCCGGGCGGGTCAACGGCGGTGCGTCGAAGCGGAAGGAGTGGCTGGACGAGCTGCGCGCGGCCGAGCGCACCGCGCTCGACAAGCGGCTGCCGCAGCTGCGGTCGGACGCTTCGCCGATCCACCCGTACCGGCTGGTGAGCGAGATCAACGACTTCCTCACCGAGGACTCGATCTACATCGGCGACGGCGGTGACATCGTGACCTTCTCCGGGCAGGTCGTGCAGCCCAAGTCGCCCGGTCACTGGATGGATCCGGGGCCACTCGGGACGCTCGGCGTCGGCGTGCCGTTCGTGCTCGCCGCCAAGCAGGCCCGGCCCGACAAGGAGGTCGTCGCGCTGTTCGGCGACGGCGCGTTCTCCCTGACCGGCTGGGACTTCGAGACGCTGGTCCGCTACGACCTGCCGTTCGTCGGCATCGTCGGCAACAACTCCTCGATGAACCAGATCCGTTACGGCCAGGCCGCCAAGTACGGCAAGGACCGCGAGCGGGTCGGCAACACCCTCGGGGACGTCCGCTACGACGAGTTCGCGCGGATGCTCGGCGGATACGGCGAGGAGGTCCGCGACCCCGCCGACATCGGGCCCGCGCTGCGCCGCGCCCGCGAGTCGGGCAAGCCGTCGCTGATCAACGTCTGGGTGGACCCGGACGCGTACGCCCCCGGAACGATGAACCAGACCATGTACAAGTGAGGTGCATGCCCATGACCCCCAAGGCACTTGAGGGCATCCGCGTCCTCGACATGACCCACGTCCAGTCCGGGCCGTCCGCGACCCAGCTGCTGGCCTGGCTCGGCGCCGACGTCGTCAAGCTGGAGGCGCCCACGGGTGACATCACGCGCAGGCAGCTGCGCGACCTGCCGGACGTCGACTCCCTCTACTTCACGATGCTCAACTGCAACAAGCGGAGCATCACCCTGAACACCAAGACCGAGCGCGGCAAGGAGATCCTCACCGAGCTGATCCGGCGTTCGGACGTCATGGTCGAGAACTTCGGTCCGGGCGCCATCGACCGGATGGGTTTCACCTGGAACCGCATCAAGGAGATCAACCCGCGGATCGTCTACGCCTCCATCAAGGGCTTCGGCGACGGCCCGTACACCAACTTCAAGGCGTACGAGGTGGTCGCGCAGGCGATGGGCGGTTCGATGTCGACCACGGGCTTCGAGGACGGGCCGCCGCTCGCGACCGGCGCGCAGATCGGCGACTCGGGCACCGGCGTGCACGCGGTGGCCGGCATTCTCGCCGCGCTGTTCCAGCGGGAGCGCACCGGGCGCGGACAGCGGGTGAACGTGGCCATGCAGCACGCGGTGCTCAACCTGTGCCGGGTGAAGCTGCGCGACCAGCAGCGCCTGGCGCACGGCCCGCTCGCCGAGTACCCGAACGAGGACTTCGGCGACGAGGTCCCCCGCTCCGGCAACGCCTCCGGCGGCGGTCAGCCCGGCTGGGCGGTGAAGTGCGCGCCGGGCGGCCCGAACGACTACGTGTACGTCATCGTGCAGCCCGTCGGCTGGAAGCCGATCAGCGAGCTGATCGGCCGGCCGGAGCTGGCCGACGACCCCGAGTGGGCGACGCCGGAGGCCCGGCTGCCGAAGCTGAACAAGATGTTCCAGCTGATCGAGGAATGGTCCTCGACGCTGCCCAAGTGGGAGGTGCTGGAGCGGCTCAACGCGCACAACATCCCGTGCGGGCCGATCCTGTCGACCAAGGAGATCATCGAGGACGGCTCGCTGGTCGCCAACGAGATGGTGGTGACGGTCCCGCATCCCGAACGGGGCGAGTTCGTCACCGTGGGCAGCCCGCTGAAGCTGTCCGACTCCCCCGTGGACGTGGTCGCCTCCCCGCTGCTCGGCGAGCACAACGAAGAGGTCTACGTCGGTGAACTCGGCCTCGGCGACGAGGAAGTGCGCCTGCTCAAGTCGAACGGGGTGATCTGACGTGATGGCCGAGGACCGCACGGTGAAGGTACGGGCGCTGCTGGACGCGGTGCGCGCCGAGGGGCGGACCGCGCTGACCGCGCCCGAGGGCAAGGTGATCGCCGACGCGTACGGCATCGCGGTGCCCGGCGAGGAGCTGGCGCGGGACGTCGACGAGGCGGTGGCCGCGGCGGCCCGGTTCGGCGGGCCCGTGGTGATGAAGATCGTGTCTCCGGACATCCTGCACAAGACCGACGCCGGCGGAGTGGTCGTCGGCGTGGAGGGCGCGGCGGACGTGCGGGCGGCGTTCTGCCGGATCGTGGAGAACGCGCGGGCGTACGACCCTCGGGCACGTGTCGAGGGCGTGCAGGTGCAGGAGTTGCTGCCGCAGGGGCAGGAGGTCATCGTCGGCGCGGTCACCGACCCGACGTTCGGGAAGGTGGTGGCGTTCGGGCTCGGCGGGGTGCTCGTCGAGGTGCTGAAGGACGTCACGTTCCGGCTGGCGCCGGTGGACGCCGACGAGGCGCTGTCCATGCTGGACTCCATCCGGTCGGCGGAGATCCTCACCGGGGTGCGCGGTCAGGAGGGCGTGGACCGGTGGGCGGTCGCCGAGCAGATCCGGCGGGTGTCCGCACTGGTCACGGACTTCCCGGAGATCGCCGAGGTGGACCTCAACCCGGTGATCGCGACACCGGAGGGCGCGGTCGCCGCGGACATCCGGGTGATCCTCTCCACGCAGGCGCCGAAGGAGCGGCGCCGGTACTCGCGGGAGGAGATCCTCACCTCCATGCGGCGGCTGATGCAGCCGCGGTCGGTGGCGGTGATCGGCGCGTCCAACGAGTCCGGCAAGATCGGCAACTCGGTGATGCGCAACCTCGTCGACGGAGGTTTCGCCGGGGAGATCCACCCGGTGAACCCCAAGGCCGATGACATCTTGGGCCGCAAGGCGTACAAGAGTGTCACGGACGTTCCCGGCGAGGTGGATGTGGCGGTCTTCGCGATACCCGCCCGGTTCGTGGCGGCGGCGCTGGAGGAGGTGGGGCGCAAGCGGATCCCCAACGCCGTCCTCATCCCGTCCGGGTTCGCCGAGACAGGTGAGCAGGCGCTGCAGGACGAGATCGTGGAGATCGCCGAGCGGCTGGGCATCCGGCTGCTCGGGCCGAACATCTACGGCTACTACTCCACCTGGCAGGACCTGTGCGCCACGTTCTGCACGCCGTACGACGTCAAGGGCGGGGTGGCGCTGACCAGCCAGTCGGGCGGCATCGGCATGGCGATCCTGGGCTTCGCACGGACCACCGGGACGGGCGTCTCGGCGATCGTGGGCCTCGGCAACAAGTCGGACCTGGACGAGGACGACCTGCTGACCTGGTTCGGGGAGGACCCGCACACCGAGTGCATCGCGATGCACCTGGAGGACCTCAAGGACGGGCGCGCGTTCGTCGAGGCCGCGCGGGCGACCGTGCCGAAGAAGCCGGTGGTGGTGCTCAAGGCGGGCCGCACGGCGGCGGGCGCCAAGGCGGCCGGTTCGCACACGGGGGCGCTCGCGGGCGACGACGCCGTGTACGACGACATCCTGCGGCAGGCCGGCGTGATCCGGGCGCCGGGGCTGAACGACATGCTGGAGTACGCGCGGGCGCTGCCCGTGCTGCCCGCGCCGCGGGGCGACAACGTCGTGATCATCACCGGGGCGGGCGGCAGCGGGGTGCTGCTGTCGGACGCGGTCACGGACAACGGGCTGTCGCTGATGGAGATCCCGCCGGATCTGGACGCCGCGTTCCGGGAGTTCATCCCGCCGTTCGGTGCGGCCGGGAACCCGGTGGACATCACCGGGGGCGAGCCGCCGTCGACGTACGAGGCGACGATCCGGCTGGGTCTCGAGGACCCGCGCATCCACGCCCTGGTGCTGGGCTACTGGCACACGATCGTCACACCGCCCATGGTGTTCGCCGAGCTCACCGCGCGGGTGGTGGCGGAGTTCCGCGAGCGGGGCGTCTCCAAGCCCGTGGTGGCCTCCCTCGCCGGGGACGTGGAGGTCGAGGAGGCCTGCCAGTACCTCTTCGAGCACGGGGTCGTGGCCTACCCGTACACGACCGAGCGGCCGGTGGCCGTGCTCGGCGCCAAGTACCGCTGGGCGCGGGCCGCCGGGCTGATGGGGGGGCGGCTCATGAGCTGACGGGGCGGGGGCCGGCCGGCGGGTGCGCGCCGGCCGGCCCCGGGACCCGGGCGCGCACGAAAGGCACGGGACAGGGGGCGCTGGCCAGTTCTTTCGACGCAAGGGGTGCATTTTCCATGACAACCACGGATGTCACACGGGTCGTCCCCTACCGGGAGGTGACCGACAGGAACGGGCGGGTCTACCGCGTCGGTGAGACCGACATCGACATCATGGGCCGCAAACGCAAGTGGATGGTGGTCCTGCCCTGGGTCGGCATGATGGGCATCTCCTCCGCCGAGTACGCGTTCGCGTCGGCGGAGGACACGCTTCACGAGGCCCACAGCTGGTCGAGCGGCAGCATCTACTGGATGATGACCGCCTGGGTGTTCTGCCAGGCGGCGGTGGCCTTCCCGGCGGGGCGGCTGCGGGAGAACGGCAAGCTGCCCGCGCGGTGGGCGATGATGCTCGGCTCGGTCGGCACGCTGCTCGGCTACCTCTCGCTGGCGTTCGCGCCGCATGTCGCCCTGGCCTTCATCGGGTTCGGCGTGTTCAGCGGCATGGGCGCCGGCATGGTGTACGCGACCTGCGTCAACATGGTCGGCAAGTGGTACCCGGAGCGCAAGGGCGGCAAGACCGGCTTCGTCAACGGCGGTTTCGCCTACGGTTCGGTGCCGTTCGTCTTCATCTTCCACGGCTACATGGACGGCTCCAACTTCCGCTGGGTGCTGGTCGCCTCCGGTGTGTTCCTCGCCGGTGTGGTGGCGGTGGCCGGCTTCTACTTCCGGGACCCGCCGAAGAACTGGTGGCCCGACTCGGTCGACCCGCTGAACCCGCCGGACGACCCGCGCGCCCGGCGTTCGCTCGAGAAGAACCCGCCCGCCGTGAAGCAGTACTCGCCGCTGGAGGCGTGGCGGACCGGCCGGGTGGCGCTCATGTGGTTCTGTCTCGCCTGCACCTCGGGCGTGAACATCTTCGGCATCGCGTTCCAGGTCGACATCGGTGAGGACGCGGGGTTCGCGGCCGGCATCGTGGCCACCGCGATGTCGCTGAAGGCGATCGTCAACGGCACCGGCCGCGGCGTGATCGGCTGGCTCTCCGACCTGTACGGCCGCAAGCAGTGTCTGCTGTACGTGTGCGTGATCCTGGGCCTGGCCCAGTTCGGCATCATCTGGTCCGCGGAGATCAAGAACCTGCCGCTGTTCCTGATCTTCTCCGCCATCTCCGGCTTCGGCGGCGGCGCCATCTTCCCGATGTTCGCGGCGCTGACGGCGGACTACTTCGGGGAGAACAACAACGCCACCAACTACGGCATGGTGTACAGCTCCAAGCTGGTCTCCGGGCTGGGCGCGGGCATGGGGTCCATGGTCGTGGCGGCGTGGGGCTACAACGGCGCCTTCGGTCTCGCGGGCGGCATCTCGTTGTTCGCCGGGTTCGTCGCGCTGTTCCTGACCCCGCCGGGACGTCCGAAGAGCAAGAAGGTGACGCCCAACCCCCGGCCGCTCGGCGAGGGTTGACGAGCGGCTCCGGCACGGCACGGACCGGGCGGCCCTTCCCGAGGGGGAAGGGCCGCCCGGTCCGTCGTCACGCGGTCAGCGGCGGCGCCGGCGCAGGGCCGCCATGTTGTCGTAGCTGATCTTGGCCTCGCGCAGCGACTGCGCGGGGTCGGTGGCGCTCGGGGAGTTGTCGTCCTCCACCATCGGGTTGCGGTAGTTGCTCAGCCCGACGCGGGAGAAGAACGTCGTGTAGTCGATGTCGCCGGTGCCGAACGGCACCATGTCCCAGCCCATGCCGTTGGTGGTGTCGACGACGCCGTCCTTGGCGTGGAACAGCGGGTAGCGCTTGTTGTACCGGGTGACCAGGCCCGCCGGGTCGAAGACGTTCCTGCGGGTGGAGCCGTCGGGCGCGGTGTAGGTGTGGAACTTGTACTGGGCGACGTGCGCCCAGAAGATGTCCATCTCCAGCCACACCAGCTTGGGGTCGGTGACCTTCAGGAAGTACTCCAGCTTCCGGACGCCGGAGCTGCGGGTCGGCCGGCCCTGGTCGTCCAGGGGCCCCCGGTCGAGCAGGAAGCCGTACGCGCTGTCGTGGTTGTGGGTGTAGAGCTTGATGCCCTCGCGGCGGGCGATCTCGCCGAGGGCGTTCCACTTGTCGGCGGCCACGTCCCAGTCGGCGCGGTAGGAGCTGCCGGTGGGGTCGCCGCCGGTGCCCATGTGGTCCATGCCGAGGATGTTGGCGATCTCCAGGTGCTTCTTGAAGGTGTCCTTGTCCTCGGCGGCGAGCGGCCAGGACGAGGGGATGAAGCCGTGGTTGCCCTGGGCGCGCAGCCCGTACTCGTCGAGCCAGGAGCGCAGCAGCCGGGCGCCCTCGACCGACTCCAGGCTCGCGCCGCCGGGGGCGTTCGCGTGCTGGTTGTAACCGGCGAACTCGACCTGGCGGTAGCCGTGCCGGGCGAGCTGCTTGAACACCTCGCGGAATCCCGAGGGCAGGTCGCTCGCGAGCGGGTCGCGGGCGGTGGCGTCACGGACGGTGTACAGGATGATGCCGCGCTTGTGCGGCGGGACGAGCACCTGGCCACGGCCGTGGTCGTGGTCGTGGCCATGCCCGTGTCCGTGGCCGTGGTCTCTGCCGTGGGCCAGGGCCGGGCCGGCGCCGAGGACGGGGGCGGCGACGGCGCCGGCCGCCACGGCGGTGCAGGTGCTCAGGAAGCGGCGCCGGGCCACGCCGAGGCTGCGGCGCAGCGCCTCGTCCGGGGTGTCGGTGAGCGGTGCGGCGTCGGCGCCGGCGGGGAGGGAGGGGTCGGAGTACGAGGTCACGGGTGCCTGCCTTCTCGGTCGTGGCCGGTCCCGGCGGCTGCGGGACCGGCCGTTGTCAGTGCCGTGTGTTTCACTCTCGGCAGTCGGAGTTCGGCGGACGGTGGTGCCGTGCGGTGTCAGCCGAGTCCGGCGAGCCGGAGCAGGAGTTGCTTGACGTCGGTGGCCGCGACGCGGTCGCCGACAGCGCGAGGGGTGGAGCAGATGAGGAGCGGACCGTCGTCGTCGCTCGCGGGGAGGCGGCCGTGGCTGCCGCGAACAGGTGACGCGTCGAGGGGCACGACCGCCATGCGGTAGCGCATGCCGAGCTTCTTGCGCGCCAGCGCGCCGGCCGCCTTGACCTTGACGTAGGGGTCGTGGGGGTCCATGAACAGCTCGACCGGGTCGTAGCCGGGTTTGCGGTGGATCTCGACGAGCTGCGCGAAGTCGGGCGCGCGGTCGTCGTCGAGCCAGTAGTAGTACGTGAACCAGGCGTCGGGTTCGGCGACGGCGACCAGTTCGCCGGCGCGCGGATGGTCGAGGTGCTGGGCCTTCTTGCCCTCGTCGTCGAGGAGCTGCTCGATGCCGGGCAGCCCGTCGAGTGCCTCGCGGGTGGCGTCGAGGTCCTCGGGGCGGCGCACGTAGACGTGGGCGATCTGGTGGTCGGCCACGGCGAAGGCGCGGGAGGCCATCGGGTCGAGGTACTCCATCCCGTCCTGGGTGTGGACCTCCAGCAGCCCCGCGCGGCGCAGGGCGCGGTTGATGTCCACCGGCCGGCTCACCGGGGTGATGCCGTACTCGGACAGGGCGACGACGGTGCGTCCCTCGGCGCGGGCGTCGTCCAGGAGCGGGGCGAGGGCCGCGTCGAGGTCGGCGGCGGCCTTCAGGGAGCGCGGGTCGTCGGGGCCGAAGCGCTGCAGGTCGTAGTCGAGGTGAGGGAGGTAGCAGAGGGTCAGGTCGGGACGCCGGGTGTGCATGATGTGGCGGGTGGCGTCGATGATCCACCGGCTCGACACCAGGTCGGCGCCGGGTCCCCAGAAGTGGAACAGGGGGAAGGTGCCGAGCTTCTCGGTGAGTTCGTCGTGCAGGGCGGGCGGCCGGGTGTAGCAGTCGGGTTCCTTGCGGCCGTCGGCGTAGTAGACGGGGCGGGGGGTGACGATGATGTCGGTGTCCGCGCCCATGGCGTACCACCAGCAGATGTTGGCGACGGTGTAGCCGGGGTGGGCGCGGCGGGCGGCGTCCCAGAGCTTGCCGCCGGAGACGAGGCCGTTGTGCTGCCGCCACAGCAGCACGTCGCCGAGTTCCCGGAAGTACCAGCCGTTGCCGACGATGCCGTGCTCGGAGGGCATGGCGCCGGTGAGGAACGTGGACTGGGCGGCGCAGGTGACGGCGGGCAGGACGGTGCCGAGCGGGGCCCGGGAGCCGGACTGCCCGAGGGTCTTGAGGTGGGGCATGTGGTCGAGCAGACGGGGGGTGAGGCCCACGACGTCCAGGACGAGCAGCGGGGTGGGGTCGGTCATGGGAGTTCCTTCAGGCCGAGGTCCGTCAGCAGGTCGCGGGCCAGGGTGAGTTCGGCGGCGATGCCGTCGGCGAGCTGGGCGCGGCCGCGGGGGCGCAGTTCGGGCGGGAGCGCCTGCCAGGTGTAGGTCTCCACCTCGAGGTGGCGGGTGAGCGGGTGCGGACCGCCGACGAGCCGGTTCAGCACGGAGGTGAGGACGGGGAGCGTGGAGGTGAGGGGCTCGGCGGGGGCCGCGTGCAGGGGCACGTGGAAGTGGGAGCGCCAGGGGCCCGCGTCGGGCAGGGCGTCGCCGGCGAGTGCCTCGCCGAGGTCGTCGGTGCCACGCAGCCCGGCGGCCGTGGCGGTGCGGGTCTGGTGCAGGAAGCGGGGTTCGGCGAAGGCCGCCAGGGCTTCGCGGACCTCGGGGAGGTGCGGCTGTTCGGCGTGCAGGGCGGCGGACAGCTGGGACTTGACGACGGGGACGCCGGCCCGGGCGAGGTCGTCCAGGGCGGTGTCGGGTTCTTCGAAGGAGGTGGCGAGGTGGCAGGTGTCGACGCAGATGCCGATGCGGTCGTGTCCGACCGCGGTGAGCGGGGCGATGGCGTCCTGGGTGGTCTCGACGACGCAGCCCGGCTCTGGTTCGAGGGCGACGCGGATGGAGCGGCCGGTGAGCTCCTCCAGGGCGTCGAGGCGCTCGGCGAGGGTGCGCAGGGCCGTACGGGCGGTCTCGGCGCGCTCGTCGTCGTAGGCGGTGCGCCAGGCGAGCGGCAGGGTGGAGATGCTGCCCTCGGTGACGTCCTCGGGGAGCAGTCCGGCGAGCAGGCGGGCGAGGGCGGCGGTGTGTTCCAGGCGTTCGGGGTCGGCCCAGTCCGGTTTGTAGACGCGGTACTTGACCTCCTCGGCGCCGAAGCCCTCGTAGGGGAAGCCGTTGAGGGTGACGACCTCCAGGCCGCGCCGCTCCAGTTCGCAGCGCAGTCCGCGCAGCGCGGCGGGGTCGGTGACCAGGGCGCGTGCGGCGTCCTTGGCCAGCCACAGTCCGATGCCGAGCCGGTCCCGGCCGAGGCGGCGGCGGACGGGTTCGCAGTGGTCGCGGAGCTGGGCGAGGACGCCGTCGAGGGTCTCGGCCGGGTGGACGTTGGTGCAGTAGGCGAGGTGGACGGTGGACCCGTCGGGGTGGCGGAAGCGCATGGCTCACGCCCCCGTGGCGTCGGCGGTGTCCGGTGCCGGTGCGTCTCTGGGCTGCCCGCGCAGGATGGAGTTGCCCTCGTGGGTGGCCTCGGGGGCGGTGACGTCGAGGTTCAGGCGTCCGCTGAGGCCGTAGAACGCGACCGGGTTGCGCCAGAGCACGCGGTCGACGTCGTCCTCGGTGAACCCTTCGGCGAGCATCAGGTCGGCGACCTTGCGGGTCTTCAGCGGGTCGCTCTTGCCCCAGTCGGCGGCGGAGTTGACCAGCACCTTCTCGGGGCCGTAGGCGCGCAGGAGGGCGACCATCCGTTCCTCGTCCATCTTGGTGTCGGGGTAGACGGAGAAGCCGAGCCAGGCGCCGCTGTCCTTGGCCTCCTTGACGGTGGTCTCGTTGAGGTGGTCGATCAGCACCCGCTCCACCGGCAGCGCGGACTCGCGGACCACGTCGAGGGTGCGGTGCAGTCCGGCGAGCTTGTCGCGGTGCGGGGTGTGGACCAGCGCGGGCAGCCCGTGGTCGGCGGCCATCTGGAGCTGGGCGGCGATCGCGTCGTCCTCGGCGGGGGTCATGGAGTCGTAGCCGATCTCGCCGACGGCGACGACGTTGTCCTTGACCAGGTAGCGGGGCAGCGCGTCGAGGACGGGGGTGCAGCGCGGGTCGCCCGCCTCCTTGGGGTTGAGGGCGAGGGTGCAGTGGTGGGCGATGCCGTACTGGGCGGCGCGGAAGGGTTCCCAGCCGAGGAGGGAGTCGAAGTAGTCGAAGAAGGAGGCCGGGGAGGTGCGGGGCTGGCCGAGCCAGAAGGAGGGTTCGACGACGGCGCGGACGCCCGCGGCGTACATGGCCTCGTAGTCGTCGGTGGTGCGCGACGTCATGTGGATGTGGGGGTCGAAGATGCGCATCAGGACTCCTTGCCGTGGGAAACGTCCGGGCCGTCCGCGCCCTGCGTCGGGGCGGCTTCGGTCAGGGCCAGGACGCGGTGCAGGTCCTCCGGGACGGTGCGGCCGGCGGCGGTGCGTTCGGCGGCGTAGTCGCCGAGCATGCGGGCGAGTTCGGCGTCGCCGCGGGCGCGCCGGGTGAGGTCGGCGACCAGGTCGACGGCGACGCCGGTGAACAGGCACTTCAGAACGGCGTGCCGCCAGGCGTGGGCGTCGAGGTGGCGGGCGCCGTAGGGGCCGAGGGCGGCGGCGACCAGCCGGGTGTCGTTGGTGCGCAGGGCGTCCTCGACGAGCGGGAGCGCCTCGGGCCCGGGCACCAGGTGGGGCAGGGCGTGCAGGACGGCGCGGCGTTCGTCGGCGGTGCCCTGGTGGTAGACGCGGATCAGGCCCTCCGCGTCGGCGCGGGCCGCGTGCAGGATGAGGACGCGGGCGGCGTCGGCGTGTTCGGGTCCGCAGCGGCGGCCCGCCTCGGCGAGGCGCAGTTCCCACACCGAGATCGGTCCGTGGGTGCCGGGGTGGGCGGTGGCCTCGTCCACTGCCTGGTCGAACCAGGCGCGCGCTGCGCCGTCGAGCCGTGCCGCGAGATGACGGCGCAGGTCGGCGGGCGGGGTGACGGCGGGGGTGGTGCCGTCGCCGGGGGCGGCCGGTCTGCCGGTGGTGTCGGCGTCCGGACCGGCCGGTGCTGCGTGCGGGCGGTTCATGGGGTGCTGCTCCCTTCATGGGTGGCGGAGGGATCGCCGTGAGAGGGGACGGGGGACGTGCCGGTGGTGCGCTCGGCGGCGAGCCGGGCGGCGCGGCGCAGGTACGGCAGCGAGTGGGCGGCGAAGCGGGGTCCTGCGTGGGAGTGCCGGGGCAGTTCGACGACGGTCAGGCCCCGGTATCCGGTGGCGGCGAGCGCGGCGAGGACGGGCGGGAAGTCGATCTCCCCGTCGCCGAACGGCAGATGCTCGTGGACACCGCGGCGCATGTCCTCGATCTGCACATGACGCAGCCAGGGCCCGGCCTCGCGGACGCAGTCGGCGGGCGCGAGGGGTTCCAGGCACTGGCAGTGGCCGACGTCCAGGGTCAGGCCGAGCGGCTCGGGGTCGCCGAGGGCGCGGCGCAGGTGGTGGAAGTCGGCGAGGGTGGCGAGGAGGTGACCGGGTTCGGGTTCGACGGCGAGCGGGATCCCGGCGGCGGACGCGGCGTCCAGCACCGGCCCGAACGCCTCGGTGAGGCGTTTCCAGGCGGTGTCCTCGTCGGTGTGGTCGGGGACGGTGCCGCTGAAGCAGTGCACGGCGTGTGCTCCGAGGTCGGCCGCGACCTGGACCGCCCGCACGAGCAGGTCGACGCGGCGCGCCCGGTCGTCGGGGTCGGGGTCGAGCAGGGACGGGCCGTGCTTGCGCCGGGGGTCGAGCACGTAACGGGCGCCGGTCTCCACGGTGACGCTGAGCCCCAGTTCGTCCAGGCGGCGCGCGACGTGCTTGGTGCGGGCCGCGAGGTCGGGGGCGAGCGGGTCGAGGTGCATGTGGTCGAGGGTCAGTCCCACGCCGTCGTAGCCGAGGTCGGCCAGCAGGCCGAGGGCGTCGTCCAGGCGGAGGTCGGCGAGGCCGTTGGTGCCGTAGCCGAAGCGCAGCGGCAGCGCGGCGGGCTCGTGCGCTGTCATGTGATGCTCACCTTCCTCATGGCGCGCCGGCGGGCGAACAGCCGTCCGGCCGGGGCCAGCCCCGCGATCAGCAGGGACGTGGCGGTCGCCCCGGACCGGGCGGCGAGCGCCGCCTGGAGCGGGACGGTGGCGCGGATGCCGCCGCCGACCGCGCGCTGGGTGAGCGGGGGTGAGGGGTTGAGCGCGGCGTGGAAGTACGGCCGGGCGGCCGTGACCGCGTAGGCCGCCGCGAGCGCGGCGGTGACTGCGCCTGCGGGTGTGCTGCGGGCGCCGCCGCCCGGGGCGGGACCCGGCAGGCCGGGGGCGGCTGCTGCCCGTCGGCCTGCCGGGAGTCGGACACGGCGGTGCGTGACCAGCCGGGTCAGGGCGCCCGTGGCCGCGAGGGCGGCGAGCGGGGCCGTCGCCGAGCCGCCGGTGGTCTCGCGCCGCGACACGGCGGTGACGGCGAGGGTGTGGCAGCCGAGGAGGGCCGCGGAGGGCGCCGCCGCACGGGCGGAACCGGCGGAGGCCGCGCCCATCAGCAGGTCCAGTCCACGGGCGGCGGCCATGGCGGCCGGGCCCGCGGGCGTGTGCTTCAGCGCCAGGTCGTACGCCCATACCGTCGCTGCCAGGGGGGCGGCTGCCGCGAGGGCGGGGCGGCCGGCGCGGGCGGCGAGCAGCAGTCCGGCGCCGGTGAGTCCGCAGGCGGCCGTCAGCGCGGCGGCGGGGCGGATCCGTCCGGACGGAAGAGGTCGGTGGGGGCGTTCCACGGCGTCCTCGGCGCGGTCGGCCCAGTCGTTCAGGACCATGCCGGCCGCGTACAGGCACAGGGAGGAGCCGATGGGGATCAGGGTGCGGGGTCCTGGCCGCGCGCCGGCCGCGGCGACGCCGGCGAGGGTGTCGCCGGGGACGGTGAACAGGGCGGGCAGGCGGACCAGTTCGGCCCAGGCGGCGGCGCGGCCCGGGGTGGCCGGGCGGTCGGCGGTCGGGGGCGCGGACGTGGTGTCGCGGTCCACGGGGGTGAGGGGAGGCGACGTGGTGGGGGTCATCGCGGTGTGGGTCATCGGTGCGCCCCGCTGTCCCCCGCCTCGTCGCTCGGGCGCGCGGTGTCACTCAGACGTGCGGCGAAGCGTTTCAGCTCCGTGTACTGCTCCCCCAGGGACGCCGGGCCGTCGCCGACCGGGTCCTTGAAGTAGAAGCCGAGTTCGCCCAGCGGGCCGGTGATGCCCTTCTGTCCGGCGCGGAGCAGCAGCCGGGCCAGGTCGAGGACGAGGGGCGCGGCGAGGGCGGAGTCGCAGCCCTGCCAGATGGTCTGGAGGATCATGCGGGAGCCGAGGAAACCGTCGAAGGCGATGTGGTCCCAGGCCGTCTTCCAGTCGCCCAGCGCGGGCACGTCGTCGATGTGCACCTCACCCTCGGGCGCGGCGCCAAGGGTGTCGGCGAGGACGCGTTCCTTGCCTGCGTTCTTCGCGGCGGCCGCTGCGGGGTCGGCGAGGGCGGCGCCGTCGCCGCCGCCGAGGAGGTTGGTGCCGGACCAGGCGCGCACCGCGAGGGCGCGCTGCTGGAACATCGGCCCCAGCACCGACCGCAGCAGGGTCTGCCCCGTCTTGCCGTCCCGGCCCGCGTACGGCACGCCGGAGGAAGCGGCGAGTTCGGCCAGCGCGGGGTGGTGCAGGCCGGTGGAGGGGGTGAAGTTGACGTAGCCGCAGCCCGCGCGGAGGGCGGCGGCCGCGTAGAGGGAACTGGGCGGGAGCGCGCCCTCCGCGGGGGCGGGCTCGGTGGAGGCGACGTTCACCACGACGGTACCGGCGAGGTGGTGGCGGTCGGTGAAGTCGCGGATGTCGGCGGCGAAGACGTCGATCCAGTCGTCGTCGGTGCGGGCCGGGCCGGTGTCCGAGTCACGGGGGGTGGGGCCGCCGGGCCTGATCTCGCGGTCGGCGGCGACGAGTTCGGCGTGCACGGCGGTCGGGAGGCCGTGCGGGAGGACGCCGCCCTCGGCGAGGTGTTCGGCGCGTTTGGGCAGCGGGCAGTCGACGGTGTCGTGCCCGCCGAAGACGAGCGAGGCCAGCGGGGGCAGGCCGCTCGTGGCGAAGTCGGGGGTCTCGGTGACCATGCCGGTGGGCGGATGGAGCCCGGCGGCGACGGCCGCGCATCCCACGACGGCGGTAGTGGCGACGGACCCACGGGCCCCGACGAGCCAGACGCCGTAGCGGGGGGCGGAGGGGGAAGAGGTGGTGGGGACGGAGGACGGTTCGGCGGACATGGGCAGCCTCCTTGTCGAACGCGAACCGAATGTGGCGGTGCGCCGGCCCACCGCCGGCCCTTCGACCGACGGTGCGCCGGACCCCGGACGGGGTGGTGTGTCCGGATCGGGTGCCGGACGGGGTCGCTCGTTCCCGGCCCGGCAGCGGACGGGCCCCGGGAGCCGGATGCGCCACCGGGTCGGTGCCCCGGTCAAACACCCGGTCCGCGGCCCGTCGCCCTGCCGGTCGGGAGCCCTGCGGTGCACCGGGCATCGGCCCGGCACGTGCCCGGCCGGCGGCCGGGCGGGTGCCCGTCCCCCCGGGAACCGGGCCGTGGCCCGCCCCCCGGGAGCCGGGTGGTACGTCGTGCGGGACCGGGACGCGTGACCGCGCCCCGCCCTGGTGGCAGCACCACGGGGGCTGGTGCGGGCACCGGCCCGAGGACCGGACACCGCACCGCGCCGAAGCCGCGGTCCCGAGGTGGTTCCGGGCCTGGCGGCCCGGGTCGAGGCGGCGGGCGGGGGTCCGGCGTCCGCCCGCCCGCCGCCGTTCTCGGTGCCCTAGGAGGGCAGTTCCTTCAGCTGGATGTTGCGGAAGGAGACCTTGTCGTCGGCCCCGTGGTTCTGCAGGCCGATGTAACCGTCGGTCAGGCTCCGCTGCGGGTCCTTGTTGGTGAAGTCGTTGATCTTGACTCCGTTGAGGAACACCTGCAGCCGCTCGCCCTGGACCTTGATCTCGTAGGAGTTCCACTGGCCCGGCGGGCGCAGTACCTGGTCACGGGCCGTGATGTTCGCCGCCTTGAACGTGTAGATCGCACCCGTGGTGCGGTCCACCGCGTCCGTCGCGTCGATCTGGACCTCGTACCCCCGGTCGACCGCCGACCACGGGTCGTCGGAGGCCGGGAAGCCCACGAAGACGCCGGAGTTGTCGTCACCGCGCATCCTCCAGTCGAGCTTCAGCGAGTACGACTTCAGCTCCTTGGCCTGGTACCAGAGGAGACCCATGCCGCCCTCGGACTCCATGACCCCGCCGTCCTTGACGACGAACTTGCCGGGGCCGGCCTGCTTCCAGCCGTCCAGGGTCTGGCCGTTGAAGATCTTCCGGTAGCCCTTGTCCGGCTTGCAGTCCGCCTTCACCTGGCCGGTGGCGTACTGCATACCGCCGAGCAGGTGGGCGCGGAAGGCCTCTTCGGCGTACGACTCCTTGGTGTGGCCGCCGCCCGTGTAGAAGGAGCGGCCGCCGCCGTAGGTCTGGCACCAGGCGATCGGGTGGTCGCCCTTCATGTTGCCGCCCTGGTAGGTGGTCTCGTCCAGGGTGGCGAGGACCTTGGCCTGCTCACGCGGGTTGGTGCGGTAGTTGTACCACTCGTCCGTGCGCTCCCAGGTGTCCTCCAGGTGCGCGGTGGCAGGGTGGTCGTGGTCCTCGACGCGCACGGTGGCCTTCTGGATGGCCGGGTGCGAGTGGAAGTAGGCGCCCACGAGACCGCCGTAGAACTCCCAGTCGTACTCGGTGTCGGCGGCGGCGTGGATGCCCATGTAGCCGCCGCCGTTCTTGACGTAGTTCTCGAACGCCTTCTGCTGGTCGGCGTTGAGCACGTCACCGGTGGTGGACAGGAAGGCGACCGTGTCGTACTTGGCGAGGTTGGCGGTGGTGAACTGTCCGGCCTCCTCGGTCGCGGTGACCGAGATGCCCGCCGGGGCGCCGAGTTCCTTCAGGGCGGCGACGCCGGTCTCGATGGAGTCGTGCCGGAAGCCGGCGGTCTTCGAGAAGACCAGCACCTTCTTGCCCTGCTTGAACGGCTGCGTGGAGAACTCGAAGTCGTCCACGTCGAACAGCGCGCCGTCACCGCCCTTGAAGACCAGGTAGATCTCGGTGGTCTTCTTCGGCAGTGCCCGCAGCGGGACGTCGACGTCCTGGAACGTCTCCCAGCCGCCGGTCGGCGGAATGTACGCCGAGCCGTGCAGCGGGCCCTCGGGGGAGCCGGTGCGCAGCTCGATGTAGCCGCCGGAGCCGCCGGAGGAGGCCCGTACGGTCATCTTCTTCTGCCCGTCGAACTTATAAGGGCTGAAGGAGATCCAGTCGCCGTCGTTGATGTCGCCGACCGTCTTGCCGCCGTTGGCCTGCGTCTTGTCGAAGACGTTGACGCCGGACTGCGCGGTGAAGTGCTCGGCCTGGCGGTGCAGCGGCTGGAGCACGGTGCGGGCGGTACCCGTCAGCGCCTCCTGGCCGTTGGCGCCCCCGTCGGTGTAACTGGCCCCGACGACACCGTAGATGTTGGCGTTGGGGTCGTGGCCCCCGTCGCCGGGCGGCGGGTTGAGGGTGCCCTCACAGCCCGTCTCGCTGGTGAGCTCGTGGGCGTGGGAGTCGTGGCCGAGGCTGTAGGCGACCTTGACCTTGGAGCAGTCGATCTGCTCCTCGGGGTCGGTGACGGTCACCTTGAACGGCACGGGCTCGCCGAAGGCGGCCAGGCTGCCGTTGCCCGGGACGTCGATCCGCACCTTGGGCTCGGTGTTGCCGACGACGATCCGGGCGCTGGCGTTGCCGGTGTTGCCCTCGGGGTCGGTGGCGGTGAAGGTCGCCGTGTAGGTGCCGACCTTCTTGTACTTGTGCGTGGGGTTGAGCCCCTCGCCCTTGGTGCCGTCGCCGAAGTCCCAGGCGTAGGTGAGGTCCGGGGAGTCGGCGTCCTCCGCGGTGGCGGTGAACGTGACCTTCAGGCCGGCCGCGCCGGACGTGCGGTCGGCGCTCACCCCGACGATCGGGGAGAAGCCGTCCTCGGCGTTCTCGATGCGGTACAGCCCGGAGAACTCGTCACCCTGGAACCAGGACAGGCCGTAGTCGAGCACGTAGAGCGCGCCGTCGGGGCCGAAGTCCATGTCCATGATCTGCGTGCCGGTCCACGGGAAGTCGTTGATCTTCGCGACCGAGCCGCCGGGTCCGTCCTCGGTCTGCTCGATGCGCTTGATCCAGCGGCGCCCGAACTCGCCGGCGAAGAAGTCGCCGTCGAACTCCTCCGGGAACTTCACCGAGGACTCCAGGTCCGGGTCGTAGCGGTAGACCGGGCCTGCCATCGGGGACTCGGAGCCGCTGCCGAACTCGGGCAGGGAGCCGCCGTCGTAGGGGATCCACGCGGGCTGCGCGGGCGGCAGGTCGACCAGGCCGGTGTTGTGCCGGGAGGTGTTCTTCGGCGCGGAGCAGTCGAACGCGTCACCCGACGTGCCGGTGGCGAAGTCGTAGTCGATGTAGGCATCGTTGTCGCCGGTGCAGAACGGCCAGCCGAAGTTGGCGGCCTTCGTCACCTTGGCGAACTCGACCTGTCCGGCCGGGCCGCGGGTGGGGCTGGCGGCTCCGGCGTCGGGGCCGTAGTCGCCGACGTAGACGATGCCGGTCTTCTCGTCGACGCTGATGCGGAACGGGTTGCGGAAGCCCATCGCGTAGATCTCGGGACGGGTCTTCTCGGTGCCCGGCGGGAAGAGGTTGCCCTCCGGGATGTCGTACGAGCCGTCCTCGTCGACCTTGATCCGCAGGATCTTGCCGCGCAGGTCGTTGGTGTTGCCGGAGCTGCGGCGCGCGTCGAAGGCGGGGTTGCGGTTGTCGCGCTCGTCGATCGGCGTGTAGCCGTCGGAGGCGAAGGGGTTGGTGTCGTCGCCGGTGGACAGGTAGAGGTTGCCCTCGGCGTCGAAGTCGATGTCGCCGCCGACGTGGCAGCAGATGCCGCGGGAGGCGGCGACGTCCAGGACCTTCTTCTCGCTGGCCAGGTCCAGGGTGCCGTTGGCGTTCAGGGTGAACCGGGAGAGCCGGTTGACGCCGTCGAACTTGGCGAAGTCCTCGGCGGTGCCGGTCTCCGGGGCGTCCCCGGCGGGCGTGTCGAGCGGCGGGGCGTAGTAGAGGTAGATGGCCCGGTTGTTCTCGAAGTCGGGGTCCACCCCGACGCCCTGGAGGCCCTCCTCGTCGTGGCTGTAGACGTCGAGACGGCCGGCCACCTTGGTGGTGCCGCCGGCGTCGGTGAGGCGCAGGGTGCCGTCCCGGGAGGTGTGCAGGACGCTGCGGTCCGGGAGGACGGCGAGCGACATGGGCTCGCCCGTCTCGGGTTCGCCCTTGGCGAGCGGCACCTGCTGGAACTGCCCCTCGGCCGCGACCGGTTCGTCGTGCTCCGGGTGACCGGGGTGGGCGCCGGCGACGGTGGCCGGGGTGCCCACGGCCAGCAGCAGGCCGGTGACCAGGGCGAGCGTGGTACGGAAGACGGGACGCTTGGCGGTGCGGGTCGATTTCAGTCTTCTTCTGTGCACGAAGTCCCTCCGGGAACGGGATGGGGCCGTACGGAACAGGTGCTGATCGTGCGGTGCATGCGGTGCATGCGGTGCGTGCGGGCGCCGGGGTGCGCCGTCACCCCGGAGGCGTGGGTGCCCTGAACACTCAGGGACGGTAACCGCGTTCTTCCTGCGATAACACCCCTTGGACCGGGCCTGGTTGAACTTTTTCCCTCAACAGGACAAAGCGGTGTGAGGGCATGCCTGACCGGGGACCGGCGACTGCGCCGGCCCCCGTCACCACCTGCGTTCGGGCCTGTTCCTCAGCTGTTGAACGCCGCGTCGAAGGACGCGCTCGGGGGTTCGTAGTCGAAGGCCTTGAGTCGCTTCAGCGCCTCGGGGGCGCCCTGGAGACGGTCCATGCCGGCGTCCTCCCACTCCACCGAGACCGGGCCCCCGTAGTCGATGGAGCGCAGCATGCGGAAGACGTCCTCCCAGGGCACGTCGCCGTGGCCCGCGGAGACGAAGTCCCAGCCGCGGCGGGGGTCGCCCCAGGGGAGGTGGGAGCCGAGGCGGCCGTTGCGGCCGTCGAGGCGTTTGCGGGCCTCCTTGCAGTCCACGTGGTAGATGCGGTCCCGGAAGTCCCACAGGAAGCCGACCGGGTCGAGGTCCTGCCAGACGAAGTGCGACGGGTCGAAGTTCAGGCCGAACGCCGGGCGCCGGTCGACCGCGTCGAGGGCGCGCACGGTGGTCCAGTAGTCGTACGCGATCTCACTGGGGTGGACCTCGTGGGCGAAGCGCACGCCCTCCGCGTCGAAGACGTCGAGGATCGGGTTCCAGCGCTCGGCGAAGTCCTCGTAGCCGCGCTCGATCATCGAGTCGGGCGCGGGCGGGAACATGGCGACCAGGTGCCAGATGGCCGAGCCGGTGAACCCGATCACCGTGTCGACGCCCAGCAGGGCCGCCGCGCGCGCCGTGTCCCTGATCTCGGCGGCGGCCCGCTGCCGTACGCCCTCGGGTTCGCCGTCGCCCCAGATGCGGGCGGGCAGGATGTTCTGGTGGCGTTCGTCGATGATGGCGTCGCAGACGGCCTGGCCGACCAGGTGGTTGGAGATCGCCCAGCACTTCAGGCCGTACTTGTCGAGCAGCTGGTGGCGGCCGGCCACGTAGGAGGGGTCGGCGAGGGCCTTGTCCACCTCGAAGTGGTCGCCCCAACAGGCGAGTTCGAGGCCGTCGTAGCCGAAGTCACGGGCGAGCCGGCAGACCTCCTCGAGCGGAAGGTCGGCCCACTGGCCGGTGAACAGCGTGAAGTTGCGCGGCATCCGTATCCGTCCTCCTCAGGCGGCGATCGTGGTGTAGACGGCGTTCTTCTCTGCGCTCTCCTCCACCGCCGCGAGGACGCGCTGCACCTGGAGCCCGTCCGCGAAGGACGGCTCCGGGCCTCGGCCCTCTGCGATGGCGTGCACCAGGTCGCGGGCCTGGTGCGCGAAGGTGTGCTCGTAGCCCAGCCCGTGACCCGGCGGCCACCAGGCGTCCAGGTACGGGTGGTCGGGCTCGGTGACGAGGATGCGGCGGAAGCCGCCGTGCGTGGCGTCCCCGGTGCCGTCGTGGTACTCCAGCTCGTTGAGCCGCTCCAGGTCGAAGGCGAGCGAGCCGCGCTCGCCGTTGAGTTCGATCCGCAGGGCGTTCTTGCGTCCGGTCGCGTACCGGGTGGCCTCGAACGACGCCAGCGCGCCGGACGCGAACCGGCCGGTGAACAGGGCGGCGTCGTCGACGGTGACCGGCCCGGTGCCGGCCGCGGAGACGGCGGCCAGGCCGCTGCTCGGCGCGGTGGGCAGCGGCCGCTCACGGACGAACGTCTCGGTGAGCGCGGAGACGCCCGCGAGCCTCTCCCCCGCCAGGTACTGGGCGAGGTCGACGATGTGCGCGCCGAGGTCGCCGAGCGAGCCGGAGCCCGCCTGCTCCCGGCGCAGCCGCCAGGTGAGCGGGAACTGCGGGTCCACCAGCCAGTCCTGGAGGTAGACCACCCGCACGTGCCTGAGGGTGCCGATGCGGCCCTCCTCGACCATCCGCCGGGCCAGCGCGGTGGCGGGCACCCGGCGGTAGTTGAAGCCGACCATGGCCGCCTGGCCGCGGTCCCGTGCCTCCTGAGCGGCGCGGGCCATCGCCTCGGCCTCGGCGACGGTGTTGGCGAGGGGCTTCTCGCACAGCACGTGCTTGCCCGCGGCCAGCGCGGCCAGCGCGATCTCGGCGTGGCTGTCGCCGGGGGTGCAGATGTCGACGAGGTCGATGTCGTCGCGCTGCACCAGGGCGTGCCAGTCGGTCTCGGCCTCCGCCCAGCCGTGCCGGTCGGCCGCCGCCCGCACGGCGTCGGCGTCCCGGCCGCAGATCACAGCCATCTCGGGGCGGAGCGGCAGGTCGAAGACGCGTCCCGCGGTGCGCCAGCCCTGGGAGTGGGCGGCGCCCATGAAGGCGTAACCGACCATGCCGATGCGCAGCGGTGGCTTCCCCGTTTCCGCCCCTTCGGACGCTTGCGGCTGTGCCATTCGGATGTCCTCCTCGTCGTCGTGGCGGGCGGGGCGGTCCCCGCCCGGTGGGCTGGTCAGGCCCGTGGGGCGGGGCTCCTCACTTGAACCCGGTGGGCATGTACTGGTCGACGTTCTCCTTGTCGACGACGGCCGAGTAGCAGGTCACCGACGAGGGGATCTCGAACTCGGCGAGGCCGCCGATCCCCTTCCCCTGGCCGAGGGCGCGGGCGAGGTCGATCGCGGAGGCGGCCATCGTCGGCGGGTACAGGACCGTCGCCTTGAGGACGCCGCTGTCGGCCTTGATGGCCTCGAACGCGGAGAGCGCGCCGGCGCCGCCGACCATCAGGAAGTCGTCGCGGCCGGCCTGCTCGATGGCGCGCAGGGCGCCCACGCCCTGGTCGTCGTCGTGGTTCCACAGCGCGTCGAACTGCGACTGGGCCTGGAGCAGCTGCGCCATCTTGGCCTGGCCGGACTCGACGGTGAACTCGGCGGCCTGGCGGGCCACCTTGCGGATGTTCGGGTAGTTCTTCAGGGCGTCGTCGAAGCCCTGGGTGCGCTGCTTGGTCAGCTCCAGGTTGTCCAGGCCGGCCAGCTCGATCACCTTGGCGTCCTGCTTGCCCTTGAGCTTCTCGCCGATGTAGTGGCCGGCGTTGAGGCCCATGCCGTAGTTGTCGCCGCCGACCCAGCAGCGGTAGGCCTGCGGGGTGTTGAAGATGCGGTCGAGGTTGACGACCGGGATGCCGGCGCGCATCGCCTTCAGACCGACCTGGGTGAGGGCCTTGCCGTCGGCCGGCAGGATCACCAGGACGTCGACCTTCTTGTTGATGAGGGTCTCGATCTGGCCGATCTGCTGGGCGGTGTCGTTGGAGCCCTCGGTGATCTCCAGGGTGACGTCCGAGTACTTCTCGGCGCGCTGCTTGGCGTTGTCGTTGATGGCGTTGAGCCAGCCGTGGTCGGCCTGCGGTCCGGCGAAGCCGATGGTGACCTGCTTGCCGGGCTTGTCGTCGGCGGCCGGCTGGTTGTTGGCGGCGGACTCGCCGCCCCCGCTGGGCTCGTTGCTGGTGCAGCCGGTGACGAGGGCGCCGGCGGAGACGGCGGCGGCTCCGAAGAGGAGCCCTCTGCGGCTGGTGAACGTCGGCTCTGGCATGGCGGTGAACCCTTCCCTCAGGTCGTGCTCGCGGTACGCCGCTGGACCAGCACGGCGGCGACGATGATCGCGCCCTTGGCGATCTGCTGGACGTCGGTCTGCAGGTTGTTCAGGGCGAAGATGTTGGTGATGGTGGTGAAGATCAGGACGCCGAGGACGGAGCCGACGATGGTGCCGCGGCCCCCGGTGAGCAGGGTGCCGCCGATGATCGCGGCGGCGATGGCGTCGAGTTCGTAGAGGTTGCCGTTGGTGTTCTGGCCCGAGCCGGCCAGCACGATCAGCAGGAACGCGGCGATGCCGCAGCACAGCCCGGACAGCAGGTACAGGTAGAGCCGCTGGCGGCGCACGTCGATGCCGGCCAGGCGGGCGGCCTCCGCGTTGCCGCCGACGGCGACGGACCGGCGGCCGAACGTGGTGCGGTTGAGGACCAGCCAGCCGACGACGGTGACCGCGGCGAACACCAGCACCAGCGGGGGGATGCCCAGCACGTAGGCGTCGCGTTCGCCGAGGTCGAGGACGCTGTCGACGGTGACGATCTGCGTGCGGCCGTCGGTGATCTGCAGGGCGAGGCCGCGGGCGGAGGCGAGCATGGCGAGGGTGGCGATGAACGGCACCATCCCGCCGTACGCGATGAGCACCCCGTTGACGAGGCCGCAGCCCAGTCCGACCAGGACGGCGGTGAAGAGGATGCCGGCGAAGCCGTACTCCTGTGTGGCGACGGTGGTCGCCCACACCGAGGCGAGGGCGACGATCGCGCCGACCGACAGGTCGATGCCGCCGGAGATGATGACGAAGGTCATGCCGACGGTGACGACGCCGATGACGGACGCCTGGGTGAGGACCAGCTGGAGGTTGCGGGTGTCCAGGAACTGGTCCGGCTTGGTGAGGCCGCCGATCAGGATCAGTACGGCGAGCACGCCGAGCAGGGACAGGGTGCGCACGTCGGCGCGGAACAACACGGCCCGCCAGGCGGGCTGTTCGCCGGCCGACGGCACCTTGGAGGTGCTGTCCCGCGGCGGAGAGACGTTCTGCGTCATGACGCCGGGCTTCCTTCCATGACCAGGTCGAGTACACGGTGTTCGTCGAGTTCGCGGGCGGGCGCCGTGTGGACGACGGAGCCCTCGCGCAGCACCAGCACGCGGTCGGCGAGGCCTAGGACCTCGGGCACCTCGCTGGAGACCAGCAGCACGGCGAGCCCTTCGTCCGCCAGCCGCCGTACGACGGCGTACAGCTCGGCCCGCGCGCCGACGTCGACGCCGCGGGTGGGTTCGTCGAGCAGCAGCACCCGGCAGCCGCGCAGCAGCCAGCGCGCGAGCACGGCCTTCTGCTGGTTGCCGCCGGACAGGGTGCGCACGGGCACGTCGGGGTTGTCGGGCCGCAGGGACAGCTCCCGGACCGCCGCGCGCGCCGCCCCCAGTTCGGCGCCGCGGTCGATCCAGCCGGCCCGCGCGAAGCGGGACATGGAGGAGACGGACACGTTGCGGGTGACCGACTCCAGCATCAGCAGCGCCTGCGCCTTGCGTTCCTCGGGGGCGAGGCCCAGTCCGGCGCGGACGGCCGCGCGGACGCTGCCGGGGCGCAGCGGCCTGCCGTCGACGAGGACGCGGCCGGTGTCGGGCTTGCGGGCGCCGTAGATCGTCTCGAGGATCTCCGACCGCCCGGACCCGACGAGCCCGGCGAGGCCGACGATCTCGCCGGGGCGCACCTGGAGGTCGAGCGGGGCGAACTCGCCGCGCCGGGACAGGTTCTCCACGGTGAGCACCGGTTCTGCGGCCCCGGCGGGCGGGACGTCGGGTCGGGGCGGGAAGACGTACTCGACGTTGCGGCCCGTCATCAGCGACACCACCTCGCTGGTGGGCGTGGACTTGGCGGGCAGCCCGCGGGCCACCGCGCGGCCGTCCTTCAGCACGGTCACGCGGTCGCCGATGCGGCGGATCTCCTCCAGGCGGTGGGAGATGTAGACGACGGCGACGCCGGCGGCGGTCAGGTCGCCGACGATGCGGAAGAGGTTGTCGACCTCGTCCGGGTCGAGTGCGGCGGACGGCTCGTCCATCACGATGAGCCGCACGTCGTGGGAGAGGGCGCGGGCCATGGACACGATCTGCTGGTGCGCGGCGGAGAGGTCGCCGACCAGACGGCCGGGGTCGATCTCGGGGTGCCCGAGGCGCTTCAGCAGTTCCGCGGTGGACGCGCGGGCCGCCCTCCCGCGGACGACGAAGCCGGCGGCGGTGGGTTCGTGTCCGAGGTGGACGTTCTCGGCGACCGACAGGTGCTCCACCAGGTCGAGTTCCTGGTAGATGGTGGCGATGCCGAGGCGCATGGCGGCGATCGGCGAGCGCAGGGTGACGTCGTCCCCGCGCCAGCTGATCGTGCCCGTGTCGGGCTGGTGGGCGCCGGCCAGGACCTTGATGAGCGTGGACTTCCCGGCGCCGTTCTGGCCGAGCAGACAGTGCACCTCGCCGGCCTGGACGTCGAGGTCGACGCCGTCCAGGGCCCGGACTCCCGGGAACGACTTGGTGATGCCGGACATGCTGAGCAGCGGTGGTTCTGGTGCCATGCGGATTCCCCTCGGCGGGCGTGGGCCGACGGCCCCTCGCGGGGCAAGAGTTTTCGGGCAGGGCGGAGCAGAGCGGCGGCGGGTGGTGGTGGTGGTGTTCGGGTGCGGGGCGGCGCCCCGCGCGGGCGGGTGGTGCGGCTCCCTGCCGGAACGGGCGGCTCCCGACCCGGCGGGTCGTGCGGTGCGCACCGGAGCGGGCGGCTTCCGCACCGGCGGGTGGTGCACTGCCGGTGCGGCTGGCGGTCGCACCGGCGGTGGTGCCTTGCACGCCGGGGCGGGTGGCTTCCGCGCCGGCGTCGTGCCGTGCACGCCGGTACGGGCGGGCCCGTACCGACGGGTGGTGCCGATCGGGTCGGCGCGAGTGGACCGCGCCGGGTGGTGCCGGCCGGTGCGGGCGGACCCGCGCCGGGTGGTGCTCGCCGATGCGGGCGGACTCGCGTCGGCTGCTGGTGCCGGTGCGGGCGGACCCGCGCCGGGTGGTGCCGGCCGGTGCGGGCGGGGTGCTCGCGCCGGGTGGTGCGGGGTGCTCGCGCCGGGTGGTGCGGGGTGCCGGATGCGGCGGGGCCGCCCGGCAGGGGTCAGGCGGGTGAGAACAAGTGGTCGCTGATGAGGCGGGCCGCGCCGATGACTCCGGCGGTGGGTCCCAACTCCCCCAGGACGATGGGAAGGTTGCCCGTCGCCAAAGGCAGCGAGCCCCGGTAGACCTGGGTTCGGAGCGCGGCGAGCAGGGTGTGGCCGAGGCCCGTCACCCCGCCGCCGATCACCACAAGGCCGGGGTTGAAGAAGCTGACGAGGCCGGCGATCACCTGCCCGGTGCGGTTGCCGCCCTCGCGGATGAGGTCGAGGGCGGTGGCGTCACCGGCGGCGGCCGCGGCGGCGACGTCGACGGCGCTGAGCGTGCCGTTCGCCTCGAGCCGGGCGGCGAGTTCGGGCGAGCGCTGCTGCTCGGCGGCCTCCGTCGCGTCCCGCGCGAGGGCCGCGCCGGAGAAGTGCGCCTCGAGGCAGCCGCGATTGCCGCAGGCGCAGGGGCGTCCGTCGGGCACGGCCTGGATGTGCCCGATGTCGCCCGCGCTGCCCGTCGTGCCGCGGTACACCTCACCGCCGACGACGATGCCGCAGCCGATGCCGGTGCCGATCTTGACGACGAGGAAGTCGGCGACGGTGCGGGCGACGCCCGCGTGCTGCTCCCCCAGCGCCATGAGGTTCACGTCGTTGTCGACCATGACCGGGCAGCCGAGCTCCTGGCTGAGCGCCTCCCGCACGGGGAAACCGTCCCAGCCGGGCATGATCGGCGGCGCGACCGGGATGCCCTCGGGGAAGCGGACCGGTCCGGGGACGCCGATGCCGGCGCCGTCGAACCCCTCCGCGAGCCCGGTGGCCTTCAGCTTGGCGGCCATGGACAGCACCTGTTCGAAGACCGCGACCGGTCCCTCGCGCACGTCCATCGGCTGGTTGATGTGCCCGAGGATCTCCAGTTCGGCGTTGGTGACGGCGACGTCGACCGAGGTCGCGCCGATGTCGACGCCGAGGAAGCGCAGATGCGGGTTGAGACGGATGTTGTGGGAACGGCGCCCGCCGCGTGAGGCGGCGAGTCCGTCGGCCACGACGAGTTCCGTCTCCAGCAGCCGGTCCACCTCCACGGCCAGTTTCGACCGGGACAGGTCGACCTGGTCGCCCAGTTGGGCGCGGGAGTTGGGCCCTCCGTCGCGCAACAGCCGTAGCAGCCGTGCCTGATGGGCGTTCGCGGGTCGCGCGGTCATACGTCTCACGAGCCCCTCCCCGCCTCATCGGCTGTGCGCGCCGGATTCCGGCCACGTGCGTGGCGTGCTTTCGGATGGGAAAGTAGCAGCGCCTGCCGGAGGTGGGAAGAAGTCGCGCAGGAATTGCCCCCTACTTTTTCCACTCTCAGGACAAAGAAGGGGGTGCGAGGTCCGGGACGACCCCGCTCAGGTCGGGCGAAAGCCCCTCAGGACGCCTCCCGCGCGTGGTACGACCGCCGGGTGTGCTCGGTGTGTTCGCGCATCAGCCGCGTGGCCGACTGTTCGTCCCGCGCGGCGATCGCGGCGATCAGCTCACGGTGCTCGATCCAGGACTGCTCGCCGCGCTGCCGGGCGACGGGCGTGTAGTACCAGCGCACCCGCCGGTCCACCTGGGCGGCCAGCTCGGCGAGGACCGCGTTGCCCGCGAGCTCCATCACCTTGGCGTGGAAACGGGCGTTGAGCGCCACCGCGGCATCCACGTCGTCCGCCCCGACGGCCTCGAGGCCCTCGGCGAGGATCTCCTCCAGCGCCCGGACGCCCTTGCTGTCGGCGTTGCTCGCGGCGAGCCGGGCCGCCTCCGCCTCCAGCAGCGTGCGCACGGTGAGGAGCTGGTCGGCCTCCTCCTCCGTCGGCTCGTGCACGAACGCGCCCTGCGCGGGGCGCAGATCGACCCACCCCTCGGTGTTGAGACGCTGGAGCGCCTCGCGCACCGGCTGACGGGAGACGCCGAGGTGGCCGGCGAGTTCGCTCTCGACGAGGTGCTGGCCCGGCTGGAGGGCGCGGGTGGTGATGAGTTCGAGCAGTGCCTCGTAGACGCGGTCGCGCAGCGGGCCCGGCCGCTCGAGCCGGGGCACCGCCCCGTGGGGCAGTCCTGTCGACAACATCGTTCCCCCTCTTCGGCGGCGCCGCGCGTCCGTCGTGAACGCCGGTGACGCCGTAGACGTCCTGGGTGATTGTCTTTCGTCTACAGTCTACGGCGCACCGTCGCACCTGGTTCGGGTTGCCCTCGTCACACCCGCGTCACGCCCGAGGGGCTGAGGGGCAGCGCACGGCCCGCCCGCTCACGAACAACGCACGGCCCGCCCGCTCACGGGCACCGCACGACCTGCCCCGCGTACGACAGGTTGCCGCCGAAGCCGAACAGCAGTACCGGGTCCCCGCTCGACACCGCGCCCTGCTCGACGAGTTTGGAGAAGGCGATAGGAATGCTCGCGGCCGACGTGTTGCCGGAGTCGACGACGTCCCGCGCGACCACCGCGTTGACGGCGCCGATCCTGCGCGCGAGGGGTTCCACGATCCGCAGGTTGGCCTGGTGCAGCACCACTGCGGCGAGGTCCTCGGGCGTCAGCCCCGCCTTCTCGCACGCCTGCCGGGCGAACTCCGGCAGCCGGGTGGTGGCCCAGCGGTAGACACTCTGCCCCTCCTGCGCGAACCGCGGCGGAGTCCCCTCGATCCGCACCGCGTTCCCCATGTCGGGCACCGAGCCCCACAGCACCGGCCCGATGCCGGCCACGGCACCCCCCGCGCCCTCGTCGGTCGCCTCCACGACTGCCGCACCCGCCCCGTCGCCGACCAGCACGCAGGTGGTGCGGTCGGTCCAGTCGGCCACCTCGGACATCTTGTCCGCGCCGATCACCAGCACCCGCTCCGCCCCGCCGGCCCGCACGGCGTGGTCGGCGGTGGCGAGGGCGTGGGTGAAGCCGGCACACACCACGTTGACGTCCATCACGGCGGGGCAGGGCATGCCGAGGCGGGCGGCGACCCGGGCCGCCATGTTGGGCGAGCGGTCGATCGCGGTGGAGGTGGCGACCAGGACCAGGTCGATCTCGGCGGGCGTGCGGCCGGCCGCGGCGAGCGCCTTGGCGGCGGCGTGCGCGGCCAGTTCGTCGACGGGCTCGTCGGGCCCTGCGATGTGACGGGTACGGATGCCCACCCGGCTCGTGATCCACGCGTCGCTGGTGTCGACCATGCCCGCAAGGTCCTCGTTGGTCAGGACCCGGGCGGGCTGGTAGTGGCCGACGGCGGTGATGCGCGAGCCGCTCATGGTGATCCCCTTGGTGATCCGGTTGCGGGATGCACCAGTCTGATCAGTGACTCACGGGTACGACCGCAGGTGAAGCGACAGGAAACGGGCGCGAGGCTTGTCGGCTTCCGTCAGCCCCCGGAGGGCTCCGGCAGGCGTCCCCGCGCCCGTCTCCTCTGCTACCGGCCGGTCACCCGGTGAACAGCTGCGTCGCCTTGCGCACCAGCTCGTACAGGCCGTAGGCGAGCGGGAGGCCCACCCAGAGCCAGGAGAAGGCGATCAGCGCGCGGCGGTCGGGCTCAGGCGGACTCTGACTGCTGTCGCCGGTCATCGGCGGCCTCCTTCCGGGTCCCGGCCGGGGTGCCGGCAGCGGGTTCGTGATGGCGGGGGTGGACGGGGCGGACCAGTTCGTTGGCGACGAAGCCGACGGCCAGCAGCCCGATCATGACGACCAGGGACATCCCGTACAGGGACGGGCCGTGCTTGCCGGCCTCCTCCTGGCGGTCGGCTACCCAGTTGACGATGAGCGGTCCGAGAACGCCGGCGGTGGACCACGCGGTGAGCAGCCGGCCGTGGATGGCGCCCACCTGGTAGGTGCCGAACAGGTCCTTGAGGTAGGCGGGGACCGTCGCGAAGCCGCCTCCGTAGAAGGAGAGGATGACGAGCGCGGCCAGCACGAACAGCGGCTTGGAGGAGTCGCCCAGCGACCAGATGAGGGCGTACATCAGCGCGCCGACGCCCAGGTAGACGCGGTAGATGTTCTTCCGGCCGATGAGGTCGGAGGTGGTGGACCAGCCGATGCGGCCCGCCATGTTGGCGGCGGACAGCAGGGCGACGAATCCGGCGGCGGCCGTGGCGGACACCGGTGCGGAGGTGTCCGCGAAGAAGTCGGTGATCATCGGCGCGGCCTTCTCCAGGATGCCGATGCCGGCGGTCACGTTCATGCAGAGCACGAGCCACAGCAGCCAGAACTGGGGGGTGCGGACGGCGGACCGGGCGGAGACCTGAGGTCCGGCGGTGACGGCGGGCGCGTCGGCCTTCGGCCGCACGGTGGGCGGCACGCGCACCAGCAGCACGCCGAGCGACATGAAGACGGCGTACGTCAGCCCGTGCACGAGGAAGGCGTAGGCGATGCCAACGTTGTCGTTCCCGAACGATTCGAGCATCTGCGCCGACCAGGGGGAGGCGATCAGCGCGCCGCCGCCGAAGCCCATGATGGCGATGCCGGTGGCCATGCCGGGCCGGTCCGGGAACCACTTGATGAGCGTGGAGACGGGCGAGATGTAGCCGATGCCCAGGCCGATGCCGCCGACGAAGCCGTAGCCGAAGACGATCAGCCAGTACTGCTCGGTGGCCGCGCCCAGAGCGGAGAGCAGGAAGCCGGAGGAGAAGCAGATCAGGGCGACGGTCATCGCCCAGCGGGGGCCCCGGCGTTCGACGAGGGTGCCGCCGAAGGCCGCGGACAGGCCGAGCATGACGATGCCGAGCTGGAAGGGCAGCGCGCTCTGGGTGCCGCTGAGGTCGAGCGCGGACTCCAGCGGCGGCTTGAACACGCTCCACGCGTAGGCCTGGCCGATGGAGAGGTGTACGGCGAGTGCGGCGGGCGGGACGAGCCAGCGGCTCCAGCCCGGCGGTGCGACGGGGGGACTCATGAATCCCCAACCGTAGGGAGCGTCCCGCCCCTTGAGAAGACTGTTCAGCGGACAACCACCGGTACTGCACAAAGCCTTGTCGGCCTTGTCTCCATACTGTAGACAATATTTCGTCGACAGAGATTCGGCGATCCTCCTGGTTCTTCGGTGTCCCTCGACCGGACGGAGCTCCCTTCGCCATGAAAGTCGCAGTTCTCGGCGCCGGTGCGATCGGCGCCTACGTGGGCGCCGCGCTCCACCGCGCGGGCGCCGACGTGCATCTCATCGCCCGTGGACCGCATCTGGCGGCCATGAGGCAGGACGGGGTACGGGTGCTGAGCCCGCGCGGAGATTTCACCGCGCGGCCCCGTGCCACCGACGACCCGGCGGAGGTCGGCCCCGTCGACTTCGTGTTCCTGGGTCTGAAGGCCAACTCGTACGCGGCGTGCGGGCCGCTGATCGAGCCGCTGCTGCACGGCACGACGGCCGTGGTGGCCGCCCAGAACGGCATCCCCTGGTGGTACTTCCACCGGCACGGCGGCCCGTACGACGGACGCCGGCTGGAGAGCGTCGACCCCGGCGGCGCGGTCAGTGCGGTGCTCGCGCCCGAACGGGCCGTCGGCTGCGTGGTGTACGCGGCCACGGAACTCGAACGGCCCGGTGTCGTCCGCCATGTGGAAGGCACCCGCTTCTCGATCGGTGAACCCGACCGCAGCGTCTCCGCGCGCTGTCTCGCCCTGAGCGAGGCGATGCGGGCCGGTGGCCTGAAGTGCCCGGTCGAGCCGGACCTGCGCAACGACATCTGGCTCAAGCTGCTGGGCAACATCTCCTTCAACCCGATCAGCGCCCTGGTCCGGGCCACCATGCGGCAGATGTGCCTGCACGGCGGCACCCGCCAGGTCATCGAGACGATGATGGCCGAGACCCTGGCCGTCGCCCGCGCGCTGGGCTGCGAGGTCGGCGTCTCCATCGAACGGCGGCTGGCCGGCGCCGAGCGCGTCGGCGACCACCGCACCTCCACGCTCCAGGACCTGGAGCGCGGCAAACCGCTGGAGCTCGACGTGCTGCTCGCGGCCGTGGTCGAGCTGGCGGAGATCACGGGCGTCCCCGTGCCCACCCTGCGCACCGTGCACGCCCTGTCCGACCTGCTCGCGCTGAGGAGCGCCGCATGAGGAAACGCGACCGGACCCCGAAGACCTACACCCGCCTCACCCACCCCCTCGTCCGCGACTCACGGGACGAGCCGTTCCGCCGGGCCACCTGGGACGAGGCGCTGGACCGCACCGCGCGCGCACTGGGGGCGGCGCGCGGCGCGTTCGGCATGTTCTCCTGCTCCCGCGCCACCAACGAGATGAACTACGTGGCGCAGAAGTTCGCCCGGGTCGTCATGGGCACCAACAACGTCGACTCCTGCAACCGCACCTGCCACGCGCCCTCGGTCGCCGGACTGTCGGCGGCGTTCGGCTCGGGCGGCGGCACCTCGTCGTACGAGGAGGTGGAGCACACCGACGTCGTCGTGATGTGGGGCTCCAACGCCCGCTTCGCGCACCCCATCTTCTTCCAGCACGTCCTCAGGGGCATACACAACGGCGCCCGGATGTACGCCGTCGACCCGCGCCGGACCTCCACCGCGGAGTGGGCGGAGAGCTGGCTCGGGCTGAACGTCGGCACGGACATCGCGATGGCCCACGCGATCGGCCGCGAGATCATCCACGCGGGCCTGGTCAACGAGGCGTTCGTGCGGCGCGCCACCACCGGCTACGAGGAGTACAAGGCTCTCGTCGAGCCGTGGACGCTGTCCCTCGCCTCGAAGGTGACCGGTGTCCCGGCCGCCGCGATACGGGAACTGGCGCACGCCTACGCCCGAGCCGAACGCGCCCAGCTGTGCTGGACGCTGGGCATCACCGAGCACCACAACGGCACCGACAACGTGCGCGCCCTGATCAACCTCGCGCTGCTCACCGGGCACGTCGGACGGTACGGTTCGGGCCTCCAGCCGCTGCGCGGGCAGAACAACGTGCAGGGCGGCGGCGACATGGGCGCGATCCCCAACCGGCTGCCCGGCTTCCAGGACCCCCTCGACGCGGGCGTGCGCGCCAAGTTCGAGTCCGCCTGGGACACCGTCATCCAGCCCCGGTACGGGATGACGCTGACGGAGATGTTCGAGGCGATGGAGGACCGGTCGCTGCGCGCCGTCTACTGCATCGGCGAGAACCCGGCCCAGTCGGAGGCGGACAGCGAGCAGGCCGTGCGCCGGCTCAAGGAGCTGGACTTCCTGGTGGTGCAGGACATCTTCCTGACGAAGACGGCGGAACTGGCCGACGTGGTGCTGCCCGCGACGGCCGGCTGGGCCGAGACCGAGGGCACCACCACCAACAGCGAGCGCCGGGTGCAGCGCGTGCGCCGGGCGGTGACGCCGCCCGGCGAGGCCCGCGAGGACATCGACATCCTCTGCGACCTCGCCGGACGCCTCGGCCGCGACTGGAAGTACGACGGCGCGGAGGCCGTGTGGAACGAGCTGCGCTCGGTCTCCCCGGACCACCACGGCATGACGTACGAGCGGCTCGAGGAGCACCAGGGCATCCAGTGGCCGTGTCCGAGCACCGACCGGCTGGAACCGCCCTACCTGCACGCCCGGTTGTGGGAGAAGGACCCCGGACGCCGGGGCCGTCCCGCGCCGTTCGGGATCGTGCAGCACGACCCGCCGGTGGACCTCACCGACGAGCACTACCCGGTCCGGCTCACCACGGGACGGCGCCTGGACTCCTACAACACCGGCGTCCAGAGCGGCAGTTTCGCCTCCCCGCTGCGGCGCGGCGAGTACGTCGAGCTGTCCCCCGAGGACGCCGAGCGGTACGGGGTCGTGGTGGGCGAGGAGGTACTGGTGACCTCACGGCGCGGGTCCGTGCGGGCGCCGGTGTGGGTGGACCCCGCGCTGCGGCCGGGGCTCGCGTTCATGACGTTCCACTTTCCCGACGAGGTGGACACCAACCAGCTGACGATCGAGGCGAACTGCCCGATCGCGGGGACGGCGGAGTTCAAGGCGTCGGCGATCCGGATCGAGAAGCTCCCGGCCCCGACACACGTGAGGTGAGCAAGCGTGGACCTGCGTTTCGGCGACAGCAAACCGACGGACGAGGAGCGTGCCGCCGTCGACGCCCTGCTCGGGCCGCCCGAGTCGTCCTGGGAGGGCGCCGACCGCTCCGACGCGGACCTGAGGTGGGCGCGCGGCGGACGGGCCGCGCGTGACCGCCGCGACCTGCTGCTGCCGGGGCTGCACGCGCTCAACGACCGGGTCGGCTGGATCAGCGAGGGCGGCCTGGACTACCTGTGCCGCCGGCTGACGGTCCCGCCGTCCGAGGCGTACGGGGTGGCGACGTTCTACGCCATGTTCTCGGTCCGTCCGCGCCCGGCCACCGTGCTGCACGTGTGCACGGACCTGGCCTGCGCGGCGGCGGGCGCGCCGAAGCTGTGCGAGGCGGTGCAGGCGCGCCTGGGGCCGGAGTCGGGGGTGAGGGTGGAGCGCAGTCCGTGTCTGGGGCTGTGCGAGCGGGCCCCGGCGGCGCTGGTGGTGCGGGCCGGGGAGGACGCGGACGGTGCGACGGCCGGCGGGGTGGCACGGGCGTCCGCGGTGTCCGCCCCCGCCACCCCCGACACCGTGGTCCACGCGGCGCTCACCCCGGAGAACGCCCCCGAGGAGCCCCCGGCCGCCCTCGCGGTTCCCCAGGCGCCCGGCCCCGGGCTGCTCCTGCTGGGCCGCGTCGGCACGGTGGACCCCGCCGATCTGGACGACTACCGGGCGCACGGCGGGTACACGGCGCTGCGCCGGGCCTTCGCGCTCGGGCCCGCCGGGGTGATCCGGGAGGTGACCGACTCCGGACTGCTGGGCCGTGGCGGCGCGGCCTTCCCCACCGGCCGCAAGTGGCAGGCCACCGCCTCCCAGCCGGACCACCCGCACTACCTGGTGTGCAACGCCGACGAGTCCGAGCCGGGCACGTTCAAGGACCGCGTGCTGATGGAGGGCGACCCGTACGCGCTGGTCGAGGCCATGACGATCGCCGCGTACGCGACCGGCGCCCGGCACGGGTACCTGTATCTGCGCGGCGAGTACCCGCGCGCTCTGGTCCGCATGGAGCACGCGATCGGACAGGCCCGCGCCCGTGGTCTGCTCGGCGACGACATCCTGGGCCAGGGGTTCTCCTTCGACATCGAGATACGGCGCGGCGCGGGCGCCTACATCTGCGGTGAGGAGACGGCCCTGTTCAACTCGATCGAGGGGTTCCGGGGCGAGCCGCGTTCCAAGCCGCCGTTCCCGGTGGAGAAGGGCCTCTTCGGCAAGCCGACCGTCGCGAACAACGTGGAGACGCTGGTCAACGTCCTGCCCGTCCTCACGCTGGGCGCGCAGGCGTACGCGGCGATCGGCACCGGCGCGTCCACCGGCCCCAAGCTGTTCTGCGTCTCGGGGAGTGTCGACCGCCCGGGCATCTACGAGCTGCCGTTCGGCGCCACGCTCGGCGAGCTGCTCACGCTCGCCGGCGTACGGGACGGTCTGCGGGCGGTGCTGCTGGGCGGGGCCGCCGGCGGATTCGTACGCCCCGACGAGCTGGACATCCCGCTCACCTTCGAAGGCACCCGGGAAGCCGGCACCACCCTGGGCTCCGGAGTCGTCATGGCCTTCGACGACACCGTTCCGCTCCCCCGCCTGCTGCTGCGCATCGCCGAGTTCTTCCGTGACGAGTCCTGCGGGCAGTGCGTGCCCTGCCGGGTCGGCACGGTCCGCCAGGAGGAGGCGCTGCACCGGATCGCGGAGCGGACCGGCGCGGACGCCGCCGCCGACATCACCCTGCTGCGCGAGGTCGGGCGCGCGATGCGGGACGCCTCGATCTGCGGTCTCGGCCAGACCGCGTGGAACGCCGTGGAATCCGCCATCGACCGTCTGGGGGCGTACGAATGACCGTGACACCGCTGGGGATCCCCCGCCGTCTGCTGGAGTTCACCCTGGACGGGGAGCCGGTGCGGGCGCCCGAGGGGTCGACGATCCTCGACGCCTGCCGGGCCGCGGGGAAGGACATCCCGACGCTGTGCGAGGGCGACACGCTCACACCGAAGAACGCCTGCCGCGTCTGCGTGGTGGAGGTCGAGGGCGCGCGTACGCTGGTCCCGGCCTGCTCGCGGAAGGCCGAGGCGGGCATGGAGGTGCGCACCGGCACCGAACGGGCCCGGCACAGCCGCAAGGTCGTCCTGGAGCTCCTCGCCTCCTCGGTCGACCTGTCGACGACGCCCCGGGTCGCCGAATGGCTGAAGGAGTACGAGGCGAAACCGGACCGCTTCGGCCCGGACGCGGCCCGGGTGAACGAGGAGCCGCGCGTCGACAACGACCTCTACGTGCGCGACTACGGCAAATGCATCCTCTGCTACAAGTGCGTCGACGCCTGCGGCGACCAGTGGCAGAACACCTTCGCGATCTCCGTCGCCGGGCGCGGCTTCGACGCCCGTATCGCGGTCGAGCACGACGCCCCGCTGACCGACTCGGCCTGCGTGTACTGCGGCAACTGCATCGAGGTCTGCCCGACGGGGGCGCTGTCGTTCAAGTCGGAGTTCGACATGCGGGAGGCGGGTACGTGGGACGAGTCGCGGCAGACGCGCACGACGACCGTGTGCGCCTACTGCGGCGTGGGCTGCAACCTGACGCTCCATGTGCAGGACAATGAGATCGTGAAGGTCACGTCGCCGCACGACAACCCGGTGACCCACGGCAACCTGTGCATCAAGGGCCGGTTCGGCTACCAGCACGTGCAGAACCGGGACTGAACGGAACGGACAGGGACATGGGACGAGTCACGGAACGACGCAAGGTGATCCGCATCCGGGACGGGGCGGTGTCCACCCGCCCGGACACGCTCGTCGCCGAGGAGCCCCTGGAGATCCGGCTGAACGGCAGGCCCCTGGCCATCACCATGCGCACCCCGGGGGACGACTTCGCGCTGGCGGTGGGCTTCCTGGTCAGCGAGGGCGTGCTGGCGACCGCGTCGGACCTGCGGAACATCGTCTACTGCGCCGGGGCCACCGCCGACGGGTCGAACACCTACAACGTCGTCGACGTGACGACCGCGCCCGGGGTGGAGATCCCGGACATCACGCTGGAGCGGAACGTCTACACCACGTCCTCCTGCGGTCTGTGCGGCAAGGCCAGCCTGGACGCGGTGCGCACCACGACCCGTCACCCGATCGCGGACACCCCGCCGCTGCGGGTGACGCCGGAGCTGCTGTCCGAGCTGCCGGACCGGCTGCGGGCGGCCCAGCGGGTCTTCGACCGCACCGGCGGGCTGCACGCGGCGGCGCTGTTCGACGAGCACGGCGAGCTGCTGGACGTACGGGAGGACGTGGGCAGGCACAACGCGGTCGACAAGCTGGTCGGCCGCGCCCTGCAGAGCGGGGACCTGCCGCTGTCGCGGACGGTCCTCATGGTGTCCGGGCGGGCCTCGTTCGAGCTGGCGCAGAAGGCGGTCATGGCCGGCATCCCAGTGCTGGCGGCGGTCTCGGCGCCGTCCTCGCTGGCCGTCGACCTGGCGGCGGAGACCGGCATGACCCTGGTGGGCTTCCTGCGGGGCAGTTCCATGAACGTGTACGCGGGTGAGGAGCGGATCGCCCTGCGGGCCGCGGGCGTCAGGGCCTGACCGCACCCCCTCGCTGCACGGCGGCGGGGCCCCACCGGCGGGGAGCGCCCCCTGCGCCGCGGGGCCCCGCCTCGGTCGAGGCCCCGTGGACCGGCGCGCCCGCTGACATCACCCGGCGTGCCCGGCGACACGCGAGGACGGCGACGGATCGGTCCCGGGCGCGCCCGGCACCCCCGCCTGCCACCCGCAGGCGTACCCCGGGCCGAGCCGGGACGGGCGACCGGTGCCGAGCCACGACGTGAACTGGCTGGAGACGTCCGCGACGGCGGCGGTGGTCAGCCGGAACGTGTCGCCGTACCGGCCTCGGTCCGTGACGGTGCGGCTCGGTCCTCCGCAGTGACCTCCGGGACGGGGTCCTTGGAACGGCGCTTGGCGATGACCGCGCACACCATGAGCTGCATCTGGTGGAACAGCATGAGCGGCAGGACGGCCAGCGAGGCGTGCGCCCCGAACAGCACGCTCGCCATGGGCAGTCCGGCGGCCAGCGACTTCTTCGACCCGGCGAACTGGATGGCGATGCGGTCCTCCCGGCCGAAGCCGAGGCCCTTGGCGCCGTACCAGGTGAGCGCCAGCATCACGGCGAGCAGGACGGCCTCGACGACGAGCAGTCCGCCGAGCCGGCCGGGGCTGACCTGGCTCCAGACGCCCTGCACCATGCCCTCGCTGAACGCGGTGTAGACGACGAGCAGGATGGAGCCGCGGTCCACGAGCCCCAGCACCTTGCGGTGACGGGCGACGAAGCCGCCGATCCAGCGGCGGGTGAACTGCCCGGCGAGGAACGGCACCAGCAGCTGGAGCACGATCTTCACCACCGAGTCGCCGGAGAAGCCGCCCGCGCCGCCGCCGAGCAGCGCCGCGGCGAGCAGCGGGGTGACGACGATGCCGGCCAGCGAGGAGAAGGAGCCGGCGCAGATCGCGGCGGGTACGTTGCCGCGGGCGATCGAGGTGAACGCGATCGACGACTGGATGGTGGACGGGACCAGGGTGCAGAACAGCAGCCCCTGGTACAGCGGGTCGTCGAGGAACACCGGGACGAGTCCGCGGGAGGCCAGGCCCAGCAGCGGGAAGACGACGAACGTGCAGGCCAGGACGGTGACGTGGAGCCGCCAGTGCTTGAGGCCGTCGAGCGCCTCACGGGTGGAGAGGCGGGCGCCGTAGAGGAAGAAGAGGAACGCGATCGCGGCGGTGGAGGCGCCGGAGGCGACGTCCGCGCCGGCGCCCCGGGCGGGCAGGAGCGCGGCCACACCCACCGTGCCGAGCAGGAGCGTGATGTACGGGTCTATCGGCATCCAACGCGGCCAGTGCAGGCGTTTCACGGTGCTCCACGTGCTCGGGTGTGTGTGCTCGGCGGTGCGGTTCCCCGGAGCGGGTGCCCCGGGCGGCCGGGGACAAGGGGTCCCCGCTCCATCCTGCTCCTCCGTCCCGTGATCGGGAATCCCGTACACCGCTCTCACTGTGATCGCTCCGCGTGATGACCGGGGTAGGCTGCCGGGCATGTACGAGCCGACCCACCTGCGGACCTTCCTTTCCGTGGCGCAGACGCTGAGCTTCACTCAGGCGGCGCGGCGGCTGGGCCTGCGCCAGTCCACGGTGAGCCAGCACGTGCGGCGGCTGGAGGAGGCCACCGGGCGGCAGCTGTTCACCCGGGACACCCACTCCGTGGAGCTGACCGAGGACGGCGAGGCGATGCTCGGTTTCGCGCGCCGCATCCTCGACGTGCACGAGCAGGCGGCGCAGTTCTTCACCGGCACCCGGCTGCGCGGACGGCTGCGGTTCGGGGCGTCCGAGGACTTCGTGCTGACCCGGCTGCCGGAGATCCTCGAACGGTTCCGGCACGAGCACCCTGAGGTCGACCTGGAGCTGACGGTGGAGCTGTCGGGCACCCTGCACGAGCAGCTCGCGGCGGGCAGGCTGGACCTGGTGCTGGCCAAGCGGCGGCCGGAGGACCCGCGTCCGGACCCGCACCGGCTGGTGTGGCAGGACGAGCTGGTGTGGATCGGCGCGCCGGGCCTGCGGCTCGACCCGCACCGCCCGGTCCCGCTGATCGTCTACCCGCCGCCAGGGATCACCCGGGACCTGGCGCTGCGGGCGCTGGAGCGGGAAGGCCGGCAGTGGCGGATCGTGTGCAGCAGCGGCAGCCTCAACGGGCTGCTCGCGGCGGCGCGGGCGGGGCTCGGTGTGATGGTGCACGCGCGCGGGCTGATCCCGCCGGGGCTGGTGCGGATGCCGGAGCGGGCGGGACTGCCGGAGCCGGGCTCGGTGGACTTCGTGGTGGTGCACGGCCGACGGCGGCCCTCGGCGCAGGGCGCGGCGGACGCGCTCGCGGCGGCGATCCTTGCGGGAGGCGACCGGCTGCACCGCGGCGGGCAGGGGTGACAGTGACGTCCGCGGAAGGGTGACGGTCCGGGCGGCCCGTGCGCTGAGCTGGGTGGAGGCCGTCACGCCGCCCATGGGCCGGTCATGGGGACGTACAGATTCCGTGGAGATTGCGGCACCGAAACTTACTCCGCCGTCAGGAATGTGCCCGGACCCTACCCGCTTGCGAGGTTTCTCCTTCACCGGTCGGCGGTGTCGCGCCCTATACGCGGTTTTCGACCCCCTCCCGCCCCCGGAACCCGTGGGGTAGCTTTCACCGCGCTGTGCGGGACGACGGTGTTGCCGCACCGGTCCGAGCGCCAGGAAGCGGGGAGCGGGATTGCGCGAGTTCACCAACCCTCCGTTGTCACAGGCGCCCGCGGTGGGCGGTCTGGCCGACGTGGTGTTCCAGTACGCCGAGGAGGAGCCGCTGAGGGCGGCGCTCGGCCGCAAGGACGACGACGGCCACTGGCGCGACGTGACCTCCGCCGAGTTCCGTGACGAGGTGCTCGCCCTGGCGAAGGGCCTGCTGGCGAGCGGGATCCGGTTCGGCGACCGCGTCGCGATCATGTCCCGTACCCGGTACGAGTGGACCCTCTTCGACTTCGCGCTGTGGTCGGTCGGCGCGCAGGTCGTCCCCGTCTACCCGACGTCGTCGGCCGAGCAGTGCTCGTGGATGCTGCACGACGCGGAGGTGTCGGCGGCGATCGTGGAGCACGAGGACCACGCGATGACCATCGCCACGGTCATCGACCGGCTGCCGCGGATGCGCCGGCTGTGGCAGCTCGACGCGGGCGCGGTGCAGGAGCTGTACGACGCGGGCGCGCACATCGAGGACGACGTGGTGCACCGCCACCGCAGGGCGGTCACCCCCGAGTCGGTGGCGACGATCATCTACACCTCGGGCACCACCGGCCGCCCCAAGGGCTGCGTCCTCTCGCACGGCAACTTCATGTACGAGGCGGACACCGTCATCGAGCGCTGGGAGCCGGTGTTCCACTCCAGGCGGGGCGACGAGGCGTCGACGCTGCTGTTCCTGCCGCTGGCGCACGTCTTCGGGCGGATGGTGGAGGTCGCGGCGATCCGCGGCAAGGTGAAGTTCGGCCACCAGCCGCAGCTCAACGCGGCCGCGCTGATGCCCGACCTGGCCGCGTTCCGGCCGACGTTCATCCTGGCCGTGCCGTACATCTTCGAGAAGGTGTTCAACGCGGCGCGGCGCAAGGCCGAGCGGGAGGGGCGCGCGGGCCCGTTCGAGAAGGCGGTCGACGTGGCCGTCCGGTACGCCGACGCGATGGAGGCGAGAGCCTGGGGCACCGGTCCCGGCCCGTCCGCGGGACTGCGGATGCAGCACCAGCTGTTCGACAAGCTGGTGTACTCCAAGATCCGTACCGCGATGGGCGGCAGGATCCGGCACGCCATGTCGGGCGGCTCGGCGATGGACCGGCGCCTCGGCCTGTTCTTCGCGGGCGCCGGCGTGCACATCTACGAGGGGTACGGGCTGACGGAGTCGACCGCCGCGGCCACCGCCAACCCGCCGGAACGCACCCGCTACGGCACGGTCGGGCAGCCGATCCCCGGTGTGAGCGTGCACATCGCGGACGACGGCGAGATCTGGCTGCACGGCGAGAACGTCTTCCAGGGGTACCTCAACAACCCGAAGGCCACCGACGAGACGCTGCACGACGGCTGGCTCGCCACCGGCGACCTGGGCTCCGTGGACGAGGACGGTTATCTGACCATCACCGGGCGCAAGAAGGAGATCCTGGTGACGTCCGGCGGCAAGAGCGTCTCACCGGGCGTGCTGGAGGAGCGGGTGCGCGACCATCCGCTGGTCAACCAGTGCCTCCTCGTCGGCAACGACCGTCCGTACGTCGCCGCGCTGGTCACCCTGGACCAGGAGGCGGTGGACCACTGGCTGGCCATGCGCGGCAAGCCGCGGCTCTCCCCGGCCGAACTGGTGCGCGACCCGGATCTGGAGACGGAGGTGCGGCGCGCGGTGGTGGCGGCCAACACCCTGGTCTCGCAGGCCGAGTCGATCCGCACCTTCCGCATCCTGGCGCAGCCGTTCACCGAGGAGCACGGGCTGCTCACCCCGTCGCTGAAGCTGAAGCGCAAGGCCATCGAGAAGGCGTACACCGAAGAGGTCGAGGCGCTGTACCGGGCGTGAATTCCGCGGTCAGGAATGCGGCGCGGACCGTGATCGTTGACGATGGGGGTATCACCTGACCACAACCTAAGGATCGAGAGCTCGTGAGCAAGGTCCCCCCGATCACCCTGAACAACGGCGTCGAGATGCCCCAGCTCGGGTTCGGCGTCTGGCAGGTAGCGGACGCGGAGGCCGAGACGGCCGTGGCGACGGCGCTGGAGGCCGGCTACCGCAGCATCGACACGGCCGCGATCTACGGCAACGAGGAGGGCACCGGCAAGGCCGTCGCGCGGTCGGGCGTCCCCCGTGAGGACATCTTCGTCACCACCAAGGTGTGGAACAGCGACCACGGGTACGACTCCACCCTGAAGGCCTTCGACACCTCGCTGTCGAAGCTCGGCCTCGACTACGTCGACCTGTACCTCATCCACTGGCCCACCCCGGCCCGCGACCTGTACGTCGACACCTACAAGGCGTTCGAGAAGCTGCTGTCGGACGGACGGGTGCGCGCGATCGGCGTGTCCAACTTCCTGCCGGAGCACCTGGAGCGGCTGATCGGGGAGACGTCGGTCGTCCCGGCGGTCAACCAGATCGAGCTGCACCCGCACCTCCAGCAGGCCGCCTCCCGGGAGTACCACGCGGAGCAGGGCATCGCCACCGAGGCCTGGTCCCCGCTCGGCTCCGGCAAGGGCATCCTGGAGATCCCGGCTCTCGTGGCCATCGCGCAGAAGCACGGCCGCACGCCCGCCCAGGTGGTGCTGCGCTGGCACCTCCAGCTGGGCAACGTCGTCATCCCCAAGTCGGTGACGCCGTCCCGTATCAAGGAGAACATCGACGTCTTCGGGTTCACCCTGGACGACGAGGACCTGGCGGCGATCAGCGCGCTGAACGAGGACCGGCGGACCGGTCTGCACCCCGCCGAGTTCAACCAGGCCTGACGGCCCGCACGCCGGTGGCCGGCCCCCGCGGTGACGGGTGGCCGGCCACCGGCGTTCGTGCACCGGTCAGTTGGGCTGCCCCAGAGGCCGGACGACCACGGTGTTCACGTCCACCCCTGCCGGCTGGCCGAGCGCCCACACCACCGACCCGGCGATCTGGTCGGCGGTGAGCATGCGCCCCAGTGACGTCACGTCCTGCTCGGCCCAGAACGGCGTCTCCACCCGGCCCGGCGCGACCAGCGTCACCCCGATCCCCCAGTCGGTGACCTGTCGCCGCGTGTTCTCGGCGAGCCCGGTCACCGCGTACTTGGTGGCGCCGTACAGATTGCCGGGCGTGGGCACGAACCCGGCGACGCTGCCCACCAGCACGATCCGCCCGCCGCTGCGCCGGAGCGCGTCGACGGAGGCCCGGATCAGCAGGGCGGGGCCCAGCACGTTGGTGAGCACCATGTCGGTCCACCCGGCGGGGTCGCCGTCGGCGACGGTGTCGTGCGTGGCGTACCCGGCGTTGGCGACGACGGCGTCCAGCCGCCCGAACCGTGCCAGCACGGTGTCGACGGCGCCGCTCACGTCGGCGTAGTCGGCCGCGTTCCCGGGGAGCGTCAACAGCCGCTCGGGCTCCCCGAGTTCCTTGGCGAACGCGTGCAGCCGCTCCTCCCGCCGGCCGGTGACGGCGACCGCCTCCCCCGCCTCCAGCAGCCGCCGCGCCACGGCGGCGCCGATGCCGGTGCCGCCTCCGGTGACGAGCGTGACCCGCGTGTCCTCGGTCATGGGAACTCCCCTGTCGTCTCGTGGTGTGCCGGGGAGTCCATCACTTGGAGCGCTGTCGAGGTCAAGGGGTCACACCGGCCGTACCCCCGAATGGACCGTGTGGGCCGCCAGGACGAAGACGTCCGGGCGGTGGTGGACGCTCGCCGGGTCGTCCGGGTCGACGAGGCGGTCCAGGGTGGCGCGGTCGTCGGCTTCCAGGTACTCGCCGAGCAGGTCGCGGGTGCGGGTGAGGGAGTCGACGACGTAGGCGCGGGCGCGGTCCGGAACGGGGGCCGGGAGGTCGAGGAGGAAGGTGCGCGAGCGGGTGTGGTGCAGGCCGGCCGCGGTGAGCAGGGCGGGCCAGTCCTCCGCCTGGGCCACCGAGCCGGGCAGGTCCTCCCGCATACGGCTGAACCGGTCCTCCTCCACGGCGTCGATGCGGGCCTGGAGGCCGGGGCGGCCGAAGCCGATGTCGCGGGGCAGGAAGCGGGAGGGCAGTCCGCCCTCCATCACGGCGAGCGTGCCGCCGGGCGCGAGCCGCTCGACACAGGCCGCGAGCGCGGCGCCCTGGTCGCCGAGGTGGTGGATGCTGCGGCTGGCCCACAGCAGGTCGGCCGGGTAGTCCAGCTCGGCCAGCACGCCCGGCATGTCGCCGGTCAGGGTGGCGAAGCGGTCGCCGGCGCCGAGGCGTTCGGCCCGTGCGCGGGCCCGGTCCAGCAGCGGTTCGGAGCCGTCGACGGCCACGATCCGGGCGCCCGGGAACGTCTCGGCGAACAGGCCGGAGATCACGCCGGGTCCGCTGCCGGCGTCCACGATCAGCCCCGGTTCGGTGACTTCCTTGGCCAGCCAGGCCAGGGCGTGCTCGTACAGCGGGGTGAACAGTTCCGCCTGGTTCTCCAGCAGGGGCGCCAGTTCGGCCCAGTCGAGGTGCTCGTGGTCGTGCCCGTGCGTGTTCTCGGGCCGGTGCTCGTCGTGCGCGGGTGCGTGGTGGTGGTGCGCCATGGTGGTCAGCCTCTCCGCTCGGATGCGGTCAGCGTGCGACGACGCACCGGGAAGGGGCAAACCATGTTGCCGGTACAGCAAAACAGCGGTGGTCCGCCGGACCCGGGCCCCGTGAGGTCCGGGTCCGGCGGACGCGGGTCAGCCGGTCACGACACCGGCGGGTAGGCGTTCTTCAGCAGCTCCTGGAACTGGGCGGAGAACCAGTGCCCGGAGACCGGGGCGTCCGGAAGGGCGCCCGACATGTTGTTGTCGTTGCGCGGGTTGCCCTGGTAGGTGGGATCGCACATCCGGTCGAAGCCCTTGCCCTCGTCGTTGTCGATCTCCTCGCTCGCACCGTCGGACTCACCCGGGGGCTTCATCCAGACGTAGGCGTCGATACCGGGTGCCGGGGACGCCTGGGGCCGCTCGCCCAGACCGGCTCCGGCCTGGTTGCACCAGTTGCCCGTGTTGTACCGGCGGTCGTAGCGACCGCCGTCGACATAGGTGTCCACGTCGGTGGTGGCGCCGGGACCGGTGGGCCGGTTCGCGCCGCCCCAGCCGTTGCGGGACGTGTCGATCAGCATGCCGATGTTCGAGTCGAAGCCGAGCGAGACCAGCTCCTGGCGCAGCGCCTGGGCGTACGACAGCTCGTCGACGTAGCGGTTCCAGCTCACCCACTTCGACTCGCGCACGGACTTGCCGCCCACGGTGTCGCCGATGGAGAAGTTGTCCTCCTCCAGAGCGCTGTAGTTGGCCGTGTTGGCGATGAAGCCGTGCACGTCGGCCACGGTCGCGCCCTCGGCGGTCGCGGCCTGCTTGAACAACTCGGCGGAGGGGCCGAAGTTGTCGTCCCAGCCCAGCCAGCCGTGGTGGCCGGCGTCCACGTAGTTGTAGACGTTGGGCGCGTCGCCCAGCTTGTTCAGGGCGTAGCCGACGCCCTTGACGTAGTTGCCGTTGGCCTTCATCGTGTCGCAGTTCTCGGTGGCGGTGGCCCGCGGCGACACGTTGGTGACCAGGTTGGGCAGCGAGTCGATCTCGACCGTGGTGACGATCCGCAGCGAGGCGTACTTCGGGTCGGAGAGGATCTCCGCGATCGGGTCGATGTACTCGGTCTTGTAGCGGTCGATCTCCGTCGGGCCCAGTTCGCCGTTGGAGGCGAGGGCGGCGCAGTCACGGCCCGGAAGGTTGTAGATGACCACCTGGAAGACGAGCTCGTCGGAGCCCTGCTGGCGCAGCGCCTCGTCGAGGTGCTCGCGCAGGCCCATCTTGCCGTTCGCCCCGTCGATGGCGGCGATGCGGTCCATCCAGACACCGGTCGGCTGGTCGGCGATGGCGTCGCCGCCCGGCTCGGCGGCGGCGTTCGCGGACCACTGCGGGTTCACGTACACCTTGGCGCCGTCGTACGGGTTGTCCACCCGGTCGCCCTGGGTGGGCGGGTCCTCCGGGTCGGTCGGGTCCGTCGGGTCCGTCGGGTCCGTCCCGCCGTCGTCGACGTTGCAGGTCACGCCGTCGAGGGTGAAGGTGCTGGGCACGGCGTTGGTGCCGGTGTAGCTGCCCTGGAAGCCGAACGTGGCGGAGCCTCCGCTGGCGAGCGTGGCGTTGTACGACTCGTTGGCCGCCGTGACGTTCGCGCCGGACTGGGTGACCCTGGCGTTCCAGCCGCTGGTCACCCTCTGGTTCCCGGCGTACGTCCAGTTCACGGCCCACGACGACTTCGCGGCGCCGTGGTTGGTGACCGTCACGGACGCGGTGAAGCCGGTGTCCCACTGGTTCTGCACGGTGTAGTCCACGGTGCAGGGGACTGCGGCCGCGCCGGCGTCGCCCGGGACGGCAGCGATCGCCGACCCGGTGGCGCCGGCGACCAGCGCCATGGCGGCGAGGAGCGCGGTTCTGGTGCGACTCATTGTGCGGGTTTCCTTATCCGTAGGGGGCGTTCCTTGCGGGCGCGCGCAGGCGTTCGCGCGGCCTGGTGCCTTACGGGGTGGGGGATGCCGTCCCGGAACCGCACGGGCGGGTCCGTGTTGCCGGCCGGACGTCTCCGGGCAGCACGACGGCACAGGGATCCCACGGTGACGAGCGCCCCCGCGTCAGGTGCTCCACACGTGCACGGGGGTGGCTAAAAGTACTGAACGCGGGGGGTGGCTCATCGAGCGACTCCTTGCAGCTCGGACGCGCCGTGACCGACGCGTCGACTGATGGAACCGCTCCCACTGGTGCACATGAAGCTAGCGCCAAGTGACGATGAAAACAGAGGGTGTGCGGACTTTGGCTTTTCTCGGCGCGTCGAATGTTTTCGATTCGCACCAAGGGTTGACCGGTCTCCACCCCGTCCCCACTATGGGAGCGCTCCCACTGGTTCAAGCCTTGACATGTCGAGTCGCAGGAAGGACCAGCACATGCATCCCCCACCTCGCAGACGCGGTGGCGTGCGCCGTCTCTTAGCGGTCGCCGTGACCGCTCTCGCACTGCCGCTGACGATGCTGTCGACGGGTACCACCCCCGCCCGGGCGGCGGCCGTCCAGTGCAGCGTGGACTACAGGACGAACGACTGGGGGTCGGGCTTCACCGCCGACCTGACCGTCACCAACCGCGGTTCGGACCTCATCGACGGCTGGACCCTGACGTACGACTACGCGGGCAACCAGCGCCTGGTGAACGGCTGGAACGGCAGCTGGTCGCAGTCCGGCTCCACCGTCACCGTGAAGAACGCCGGGCACAACGGCCGGATCGCCGCCGGCGCCGCCGTCACCACCGGCGCCCAGTTCTCCTACAGCGGCACCAACACCGCGCCCACCTCCTTCTCGGTCAACGGCACCGCCTGCGTGGGCGCCCACCAGCCGCCCATCGCCGTGCTGACCAGCCCGGAGGCCGGCTCGGTCTACTCGCAGGGCGAGACCGTGCCGCTCGAGGCCACGGCCGCCGCGGCCGACCGGGCCACCATCACCAAGGTGGAGTTCTACGACGACACCGAACTGCTCGGGACGGACACCTCCGCGCCGTTCACGCTGTCGGTCGGCGGCCTCGCCGTCGGCGCCCACTCGCTGGTCGCGAAGGCGTACGACAGCCTGGGCGCCTCCGCCTCCTCCACCCCGGTCGGCATCACGGTCGCCTCGGGTCCCGCCGTGGTCGCGAGCCCGTCCCAACTGGGCGTCCGTCAGGGTGAGTCGGGCACGTTCGAGGTGAAGCTGTCCAAGCAGCCGAGCGAGAACGTCACCGTCACGACGGCGCGGGCGAGCGGCAACACGGGTCTGTCGGTGTCCTCCGGCGCCACCCTCACCTTCACGCCGTCCGACTGGAGCACCGCGCAGCAGGTGACCGTGGCCGCCGACGGCTCCGGCACCGGCTCGGCGGTCTTCGAGTCCACGGCGCCCGGCCACGCCAAGGCCGCGGTGACCGTGACCCAGCTGGGCGCGACCAAGTCGTACGAGGCCCGCTTCCTGGAGCTGTACGACAAGATCACCGACCCGGCGAACGGCTACTTCTCCCCCGAGGGCATCCCGTACCACTCGGTCGAGACGCTGATCGTCGAGGCGCCCGACCACGGTCACGAGACCACCTCGGAGGCGTACAGCTACCTGCTGTGGCTGCAGGCCATGTACGGCAGGATCACCGGGGACTGGACGCGGTTCAACGACGCCTGGGAGACGATGGAGCAGTACGCCATCCCGACCGCCGCGGACCAGCCGACCACCTCCTTCTACGACCCCTCGAAGCCGGCGACGTACGCGCCCGAGCACGACACCCCGGACGAGTACCCCTCGCAGCTCGACTCGAATGTCTCCGTCGGCCGTGACCCGATCGCGGCGGAGCTGAAGTCGGCGTACGGCACCGACAACGTGTACGGCATGCACTGGATCCAGGACGTGGACAACGTCTACGGCTACGGCAACTCGCCCGGGAAGTGCGAGGCCGGACCGTCCGACACCGGCCCGTCCTACATCAACACCTTCCAGCGCGGACCGCAGGAGTCGGTGTGGGAGACCGTCACGCAGCCCACCTGTGACGCCTTCAAGTACGGCGGCACCAACGGCTACCTGGACCTGTTCACCAAGGACGCGTCCTACGCCAAGCAGTGGAAGTTCACCAACGCCCCCGACGCCGACGCGCGCGCGGTACAGGCGGCGTACTGGGCCGACCTGTGGGCGAAGGAGCAGGGCAAGGGCGGCGAGGTCGCCGGGACCGTCGCCAAGGCCGCCAAGATGGGCGACTACCTGCGCTACGCGATGTACGACAAGTACTTCAAGAAGGTCGGCAACTGCACCAGCACGTCCTGCCCGGCCGGCACCGGCAAGGACGCCTCGCACTACCTGCTCTCCTGGTACTACGCCTGGGGCGGCGCCACCGACACCTCGGCGGGCTGGTCCTGGCGCATCGGTTCCAGCCACGCGCACGGCGGGTACCAGAACCCGCTCGCCGCGTACGCGCTGGCCAACCACGCGCCGCTGAAGCCGAAGTCGGCGACGGGCGCGGAGGACTGGGCCAAGTCCTTCCAGCGCCAGCTGGAGTTCTACCGCTGGCTGCAGTCCGACGAGGGCGGTATCGCGGGCGGCGCGACCAACAGCTGGGCGGGCCGTTACACCACCCCGCCGTCCGGCACACCGACCTTCTACGGCATGTGGTACGACGAGAAGCCGGTGTACCACGACCCGCCGTCGAACCAGTGGTTCGGCTTCCAGGCGTGGTCGCTGGAGCGGGTGGCCGAGGTGTACCACCAGACGGGCAACGCGCTCGCCAAGTCGGTCCTCGACAAGTGGGTCGACTGGGCGCTGTCCGAGACCACGGTCAACCCGGACGGGTCGTTCCTCTTCCCGTCCACTCTGAAGTGGTCCGGAAAGCCCGACACCTGGAACGCGTCCTCGCCGGGCGCCAACAGCGGGCTGCACGTCGAGGTCGTCGACTACACCAACGACGTCGGTGTGGCCGGCGCCTACGCCAAGATCCTGACGTACTACGCCGCCCGCTCCGGTGACACCGAGGCGGCGGACACGGCGAAGGCGCTGCTGGACGGCATGTGGGAGAACCACCAGGACGACCTCGGCATCGCCGTCCCGGAGACCCGCACCGACTACGAGCGCTTCGACGACCCGGTGTACGTCCCGTCCGGCTGGACCGGCACCATGCCGAACGGCGACCGGATCGACTCCTCGTCGACGTTCCTCTCGATCCGCTCCTTCTACAAGGACGACCCGGCCTGGTCGAAGATCGAGAGCTATCTGGAGGGCGGCGCCGCGCCGGTCTTCACGTACCACCGGTTCTGGGCCCAGGCGGACATCGCCACGGCCATGGGCGCGTACGCGGAGCTTCTCGAATAGTCCCCGCCGACGCTCCGTGTACCGGCCCCGGCACCTGACGCCGGGGCCCCGCGGGCCGGGCGGTCCCCTCGCGCACGGGGGGCCGCCCGGTCCTCGCACGCTCCCGTTTCTTCTCCCCCCACGAGGAAGGACACCCCCACCGTGCGAAGAACCCGCGTCCTGACGGCCGTGCTCGCCCTGGCGGCCGGACTGCTCGCCGGCGGGCCGCCCGCCCTGGCCGCCGACGCACCCTCCCCGGCCCCCGCCTCCGTCTCGCAGGCCGCCGGCACCTACACCTGGCGCAACGCGCGCATCGACGGCGGCGGTTTCGTCCCGGGCATCGTCTTCAACCGCGGCGAAGCCGACCTGGCGTACGCCCGCACCGACATCGGGGGCGCCTACCGCTGGCAGGACTCGACCGGGAGCTGGATCCCGCTGCTGGACTCGGTCGGCTGGGACGACTGGGGCCACACGGGCGTGGTCAGCATCGCCTCGGACGCCGTCGACCCCGACCGGGTGTACGCGGCGGTCGGCACGTACACCAACGACTGGGACCCCGGGAACGGCGCGGTGATGCGCTCCGCCGACCGGGGCGCGAGCTGGCGGAAGACCGCGCTGCCGTTCAAGCTCGGCGGCAACATGCCCGGCCGGGGCATGGGCGAACGGCTGGCGGTCGACCCGCACGACAACGACGTGCTGTACCTGGGCGCGCCCAGCGGCCACGGCCTCTGGCGGTCGACGGACGCGGGCGTCACCTGGGCGGAGGTGACGTCCTTCCCCAACCCCGGGAACTACGCGGAGGATCCGGACGACGAGAGCGGGTACGCCTCGGACAACCAGGGTGTCGTCTGGGTGACGTTCGACGAGTCGACGGGAACTCCGGGCTCACCGACGCGGACCGTGTACGTCGGGGTCGCCGACAAGGAGAACGCCGTGTACCGCTCGGCGGACGCGGGCGCGACCTGGGAACGGCTGGCCGGCCAGCCCACGGGGTACCTCGCGCACAAGGGTGTCCTCGACGCGGAGAACGGCCGTCTCTACCTCGCCTACAGCGACACGGGCGGTCCTTACGACGGCGGCGGCGGGCGGCTGTACCGGTACGCCACGGCGACCGGAACCTGGACGGACATCAGCCCGGCGGCGGAGGCGGACACCTACTTCGGCTTCAGCGGGCTGACGGTGGACCGGCAGAACCCGGGCACGGTGATGGCGACCGCGTACAGCTCCTGGTGGCCCGACACGCAGATCTTCCGGTCCACGGACAGCGGCGCGACCTGGACCCAGGCGTGGCGCTACACCGCGTACCCGGAGCGCGAGAACCGGTACGTCATGGACGTCTCCTCGTCGCCGTGGCTGACCTGGGGCGCGAACCCGGCGCCGCCCGAGCAGACGCCGAAGCTGGGGTGGATGACGGAGGCGCTGGAGATCGACCCGTTCGACCCGGACCGGATGATGTACGGCACGGGCGCGACGATCTACGGCACGGAGGAGCTGACGAACTGGGACGACGACGCCTCGTTCACCATCAGGCCGATGGTGCGCGGCCTGGAGGAGACGGCGGTCCTGGACCTGGCCTCTCCCCCGTCGGGAGCTCCGCTGCTCAGCGCGCTCGGCGACGTCGGCGGGTTCCGGCACACGAATCTGGACGAGGTGCCGTCGATGATGTTCACCGGACCGAACTTCACGTCGACGACGAGCCTGGACTTCGCTGAGTCGGATCCGGACACGGTGGTCCGCGTGGGCCATGTCGACTCCGGTCCGCACGTGGCGTTCTCCACCGACAACGGCGACGACTGGAGCGCGGGGACGGACCCTGCGGGGGTCAGCGGCGGCGGGACGGTCGCCGCGTCGGCGGACGGCGGCCGCTTCGTGTGGAGCCCGGAGGGCGCGGGCGTACACCACACCACCGGGCCGGGCGCCTCGTGGTCGGCGTCGGAGGGCATTCCGGCCGGGGCGGTCGTGGAGTCGGACCGGGAGGACCCGGGGGCCTTCTACGGCTTCAAGTCCGGGCGTTTCTACGTCAGCAGGGACGGCGGGGCGACGTTCGAGGCGTCGCCGGCGACCGGGCTGCCGGCCGGTGACAGCGTGCGGTTCAAGGCGCTGCCGGGCACGGCGGGCGAGATCTGGCTGGCGGGCGGGGCGGCCGACGGACCGTACGGGCTGTGGCACTCCACCGACTTCGGGGAGACGTTCACCAAGGTGCCGGGCGTCGACGAGGCGGACACCGTCGGCTTCGGCAAGGCGGCGCCGGGCTCCTCGTACCGGACGCTGTTCACCAGCGCGCGGATCGACGGGGTGCGCGGCATCTACCGCTCCACGGACGCGGGTGCGAGCTGGGTGCGCGTCAACGACGACGCGCACCAGTGGGGTTGGACGGGCGCAGCCATCACCGGCGACCCGCGGGTCTTCGGCCGGGTGTACGTGGCGACGAACGGCCGGGGCGTGATCTACGGCGACCCGGCGGACCCGGGCGGCGGCACCGGTCCGGACCCGTCGGGAGCGTGCGAGGTGACGTACCGGACGGCCAACGCCTGGGGCGACGGCTTCCAGGCGGAGGTCCGCCTGACCAACACGGGCACGACGGCGTGGGACGGCTGGTCGCTGACCTGGACCTTCCCGGACGGCCGGCGGATCACGCACCTGTGGAACGGTACGCACACGCAGTCCGGGACGTCGGTGACGGTCCGCGACGCCGGCTGGAACGGCGCGGTGGCGCCCGGCGCGTCGGTAGCCCTCGGCTTCACGGCGAGCGGCCCGGCCGCGGAGGCGACGCCGTCGGCGTTCGCCCGGGACGGGAGGACATGTACGGTGCGCTGAAGATCGCCGGCGGGCATGATGGCCTCGCCCCGCCCGCCGGCGACCTGAAGGAGCCGCCTCGATGCACGGACGGATCATCTTCCTCAACGGCACGTCCAGTTCGGGCAAGTCCAGTATCGCCCGGGAGCTGCTGGGCGTGCTGGAGGAGCCGTACTTCCACATGCCGGTGGACGCCTTTCACCGGATGCGGACGAGCCGGGAGGTCGGGGCCGGCCGGCTGCCCGACGTGCTGCACCGGACGTGGCGCGGGTACCACCGCGCGGTCGCGGGGATGGCCGCTGCGGGGAACAACGTGGTGGTCGACCATGTGCTGAGCGAGGAATGGCGGCTGGCCGACTGTCTCGAGCTGTTCGACCCGCGGGAGGTCGTCCTGGTGGGCGTGCGGTGCTCGCTGGAGGAGACCGAGCGGCGTGAGCGGGAGCGGGGCGACCGCCCGGCGGGCCTCGCCGCCCGGCAGTACGCGCAGGTGCACGCGCACGGCGTGTACGACGTCGAGTGCGACACGACCACGACGAGCCCGGCGGACTGTGCCCGCGCCATCGTCGCCTTCCTGCCCGACCGCCCCTCCCCCACCGCCTTCGAACGGCTCCGCGCCACGGCGGGGGTGAGCGGACGGTGAGCCGGATCGCGCTGCTCGGGGGCGGGTTCTCCACGGACGAGGACGGGGTGCTCGACGACTGGGTGCTGCGGCATGCGCGTGCCTCACGGCCCAAGGTGTGCTTCGTGCCCACGGACGGCGGGGCGGGGACCGTCGAGGAGGCGGTGCCCTGTCGTCCGCTGGGCGGGTGACCCTACGCCGTCCTGCGGAACGCCCTCAGCGTGAAGACCGGGTCCGGGCGGGGGCGGTCCTGGTCGGGGAGGGCCGAGAGGCGGGCGGCGAACTCGTCGACGAGAGGGTGACCGGGCGGGAGGGTCACGAACCAGCCGCGGCGCAGGTCGTCCACCGTGCGGCGGGGGCTGCGGCCCTGGCCGTGGCCCCGGAAGCGGGCCTCCCCCGCCGGGACCAGTCCGTGCCCGGCCGCGCAGGCCGCGACCGTCGCGGGGTCGTCGGGCACGGGGCTCGGCGGGCGCTCGGCGAGCACGGCGTCGATGTCGCTGCCCACGTTGTGCGACAGCCCCTTGTGCACCGTGGTGACGTACACCCCGCCGGGCCGCAGCACCCGCGCGCACTCGGCGACGACGGCGCGCACGTCGGCGGGGTCGGTCAGCAGGTGCAGCAGCCACACGCTGACCACCGCGTCGAAGCTCGCGTCCCGGAAGGGCAGCCGGCGGCTGTCGGCGCGCACCACGGCTCCCGGGAGACGTGCGGCGGCGCGTCGCGTCATCGACGTCGACAGGTCCACCCCGGTGACCCGCGGTCCGGGGCCGGACGCGGGGAACAGCCGGGTCACGATGCCGGTGCCGCAGGCCACGTCCAGCAGGCGTCGCGCCCGGCGCGGGACGAGGCTCATGACGGCCTCGGCGGCGGCCGCCGCGCGGGGTTCACCGCCGCGCAGGGCGTCGTAGCGCTCCGCTTCCTCGTCGTAGTCCAGCACGCGCCTCAGTGTGCCCCGTGGGCGGGCGCCAGGTCCTCCACCCTGCGGGCGAGCTCGAGGTCCTTCCCGGTGACGGCGCCGCCCGCGCTGTGGGTGTGCACGGACAGGGACACCGTGTTGTAGCCGAGGGTGAGGTCCGAGTGGTGGTCCAGCTCGTCCTGCACCCGGGCGACGTGCACGACCATGGCCGCCGCCGCGATGTGCGAGTCCAGCCGGTAGGCGCGGGTGAGACGGTCGCCGTCGAGCGTCCAGCCCGGCAGCTCGGCGAGCCGGGACTCGATCTCCGTCCGGGACAGCGGTTCGACGGGCATGCGCGGTGCTCCTTCGCCGGGTCGGCTCTCGTGGCGCGTCCAGGCTGCCACAGAAGCTCCCCTCGTGCCTTGGGGCGGGCGGCGGCCGGCTCCCCCGCGCGGCCGCTCCTCGGCTACCGTCCTGCCATGACCGCTGCCCCCTCCGAAACCGTCTCCCGCACCGAGGGCGTGGGTCCGCTGCTGCGCGCCTGGAGGCAGCGGCGGCGGGTCAGCCAGCTCGAGCTGGCCCTGCGCGCCGACTCCTCCGCCCGGCACATCAGCTTCGTCGAGACGGGCCGGTCCCGGCCCAGCGAGGAGATGGTGCTGCGGCTGGCCGAGCACCTGGACGTGCCGATGCGGGAGCGCAACGCGCTTCTCCTGGCGGCCGGTTACGCGCCGCGGTACCCGGAGACCCCGCTGGACGACCCGGCGCTGGAGGTCGTCCGCACCGGCATCGATCGGCTGATCGGCGGGTTCGAGCCGTACCCGGCGCTGGTGGTGGACGCGGCGTACGACGTGGTGGCGGCCAACCGTGGGGTGCTCGCACTGTTCGAGGGCGTCCCGGAGAGCCTGCTGACGCCGCCGCTGAACGCGGTGCGGCTCACCCTGCACCCGCGGGGGCTGGCGCCGCGGATCCGGAACCTGCGGGAGTGGCGCGGGCACCTGCTGGAGCAGATGCGGCGGAACATCGCCCTGCGACGCTCGGACCGGCTGCGGGCGCTGTACGACGAGGTGGCGGCGTACCCGGCGCCGGTCGCCGCCGGACACGCGGAGGAGCCGGCGGAGCCGGTGGCGTACTTCGCGCTGCCGATGGTGATCGAGCACCGGGGGCGGACGCTGTCGTTCGTGTCGTCCATCGCCACGTTCAACACCCCGATGGACGTGACCGTCGCCGAGCTGGCCGTGGAGACGCTGCTCCCGGCGGACCCGGCGACGGCCGCGTACCTTCAGACCTGGCTGGACTGACGTGCTTTCAGCGCCTGGTGCTGCACCAGGGCGAGGCCGCCCACGACGAGCGCCTGGAGCACGACCCACACCGCGCCCGCGGTGGTGGGCGAGAGCCACAGCACCAGTGCGAGGAAACTCGCCGCCGTCCAGGCCAGGTTGACCTCGACGACACCGCGCACCCCGGCCGTCGGCGGATGCGGCCGGGCGGCCAGCAGGCCCACGCCTGCCGCGTACAGGGCGAGGAACGCGCCCAGCGCGAGCAGCAGCCCGGAGCCGATGCCGAGGAACCGGCCGAGCGGTCCGGACAGGGCGAGGTAGGCGAGGGCGTTGGCGCCGGTCACCAGGGCGTCGAGGGCCAGCAGGCGGCGCAGGGGGGCTTCGGTCAGGGCGGGCACGGTCGGCGGGGTCGTGGACATGGGGTGTCATCCTCCGTCGGGAGCGGTGCGGGACTCGGTGCGTCCACGATCCCGTGCGTCCGCGGCCGGGTCGATTACGTCCGGAGTAATGCGGCGGGCGGCGGGAGAAGGGCGTTCACCTGCGGCTCGTGAGAGTCTCGGAGGGACATGACAGGATGAGCGCATGCCCGAGCACGTTGGGGAGGCGTGGCGTTGAGTGAGCGGCGGGCCGCACCCACGGTGGGCCAGGTGGTCCTGGGACGGCGGCTGTACGAGTTGCGGGAGGCCGCGGGCCTCTCACGGGAGGAAGCGGCCCGCATACTGCGGGTGGCGCCGGCCACCGTCCGCCGGATGGAGACCGCCGAGGTCGCCCTGAAGATCCCGTACGTCCAGATGCTGCTGACCGCCTACGGGGTGCCCGACGGTGAGGCGGACACGTTCGTCACGCTCGCCGAGGACGCCAACCGGCCCGGCTGGTGGCAGCGGTACCACGACGTGCTGCCCGAGTGGTTCAGTTTGTACGTCAGCCTGGAGGGCGCCGCCGGCATCATCCGCTCCTACGAGCCGCACTTCGTCCCCGGACTGCTCCAGACGGAGGACTACGCGCGCGCCGTGCTGGAGGCCGGCACGATCGGCACGGCGGGCCCGGAGACGGTCGAGCGGCACGTGGCGCTGCGCATGGAGCGGCAGAAGCTGCTGGAGCGTCCCGACCCGCCGCACCTGTGGGTGCTGATGGAGGAGACGGTGCTGCGGCGCCCGGTGAGCGGGGACAGCCGGGTGATGCGCGACCAGCTCGACAAGCTGCTGGAGTACGCGGAGCGGGACCGGATCACCCTGCAGATCGCCGAGTTCGCCGACGGGCCGCACCCGGGGACGTACGCGCCGTTCTCGCTGTTCCGGTTCGCCGAGCCGGAGCTGCCGGACATGGTGTTCACGGAGTACCTGACCGGCGCGCTGTACCTGGACTCCCGCAAGGAGGTCTCGGTGCACCTGGAGGTGCTGGACCACATGACGGCCCGTGCGGCCTCGGCCCGGCGCACCGAGAAGCTGCTGCGGGAGTGCCGCGAGCGCCTGTGAGGCGCCCGCGGGCTCAGGCCGCGCCCTCCTGGCGTCCGCCGGTGTCCTTGTCGTCGTCGACGATCTCCGCGTCCACCACGTCGTCGTCCCCCTGGGAACCCTGGGACGTCCCGCCGCCGTCCGCGGGGCCGGGCCCGGCCGCTGCGCCGCTGGCGGCGCCGGTCTGCTCGTACATCGCCTGGCCCATGCGCTGGCTGACCGTGGCGACCTTCTCCACGGCGGTGCGCAGCTCGGCGGTGTCGGGCGACTCCTGCTCCAGCAGCCGTTTGACGTCGGCGACGGCGGACTCCACCTCCGACCTGGTGTCGCCGGGCACCTTGTCGCCGTTCTCGGTGAGGAACCTCTCGGTCTGGTAGACGAGTTGCTCGGCCTGGTTGCGGGTCTCGGCGGCCTCCCGGCGCCTGCGGTCCTCCTCGGCGTACTGCTCTGCCTCCCGCATCATGCGGTCGATGTCGTCCTTCGGGAGGGCCGAGCCGCCGGTGACGGTCATCTTCTGTTCCTTGCCGGTGCCCAGGTCCTTCGCGGAGACGTGCATGATGCCGTTGGCGTCGATGTCGAACGCCACCTCGATCTGCGGCACCCCGCGCGGCGCCGGCGGCAGGCCGGTCAGGTCGAACGTGCCGAGTTTCTTGTTGTACGCGGCGATCTCGCGTTCGCCCTGGTAGACCTGGATGCCGACCGAGGGCTGGTTGTCGGCGGCGGTGGTGAAGATCTCCGAACGCCGGGTGGGAATGGTGGTGTTGCGCTCGATCAGCTTGGTCATGATGCCGCCCTTGGTCTCGATGCCGAGGGACAGCGGGGTGACGTCGAGCAGCAGCACGTCCTTGACGTCGCCGCGGATGACACCGGCCTGGAGGGCGGCGCCGAGGGCGACCACCTCGTCGGGGTTGACGCCCTTGTGCGGTTCCTTGCCGGTGAGTTCGCGGACCAGGTCGGTCACGGCGGGCATCCGGGTGGAGCCGCCGACGAGGATGACGTGGTCGATGTCGGACAGCCGCACCCCGGCGTCCTCGACCGCCTGGTGGAAGGGCTTCTTGCAGCGGTCGAGCAGGTCCTCGGTGAGCTCCTGGAACTGGGCCCGGGTGAGCTTCTCGTCCAGGTGCAGCGGGCCCTCCGAGGAGGCGGTGATGTACGGCAGGTTGATGGTGGTCTCGCTGGACGACGACAGCTCGATCTTCGCCTTCTCGGCGGCCTCGCGCAGCCGCTGGACGGCCATCTTGTCCTGCGCCAGGTCGACGCCGTACTGGCCCTTGAAACGCTTCGCGAGCCAGTCCACGATCCTCTGGTCCCAGTCGTCGCCGCCGAGGCGGGTGTCGCCGTTGGTGGCCTTCACCTCGATGACGCCCTCGCCCATCTCCAGCAGCGAAACGTCGAAGGTACCGCCACCGAGGTCGAACACCAGCACGGTCTGGTCGTTCTCCTTGTCCAGCCCGTAGGCGAGCGCCGCGGCCGTGGGCTCGTTGATGATGCGCAGCACGTTGAGCCCGGCGATCTCGCCGGCCTCCTTGGTGGCCTGCCGCTGGGTGTCGTCGAAGTACGCCGGCACGGTGACGACGGCGTCGGTGACGTCCTCGCCGAGGTAGGACTCGGCGTCCCGGCGCAGTTTCTGCAGCACGCGGGAGGAGAGTTCCTGCGCCCGGTAGCGGGTGCCGTCGACGGAGCCCTGCTCGGGGAACCGCCACTGGGCGTCGCCCATGTGCCGTTTGACCGAGCGGGCGGTGCGGTCGACGTTGGTGACGGCCTGCCGCTTGGCGACCTCCCCGACGAGCACCTCGCCGTTCTTGGCGAAGGCCACGACCGAGGGGGTGGTGCGGGCGCCTTCCGCGTTGGCGATGACGGTGGGTTCACCGCCTTCGAGCACGGCGACCACGGAGTTCGTGGTTCCCAGATCGATTCCGACGGCACGTCCCATCGTTGTCATCCCTTCCGTCAGGGCTGCGCTCCGGTCTTCCCACACTTCCAGCACAAAACTTGAGCGGCCCCTTGTCAAGCGTGCGGGCGGAGAGGGGTCAGCGGGCGTCGCCGCCGTCGGGGTGGTCCCGCAGTGTCACCGCGCGGCGGGGACGGTCGGTGACCAGGACGTCCACGCGCGGGTCGTCGAGGAAGGCGCGCAGAGCGGTGTCGTCGTTGACCGTCCACACCATCGTGAACAGTCCGCCGCGGGCGGCCTCGCGCAGCACGGTGGCGCGGGCCAGCCGCTGGTGCACGGCGACGCCGTGGGCGCCGCAGGCGCGGACGCGGCGCAGCGGCAGCAGTTCGCTGATCCGGGTGCGCACCAGGCGACGCCTTCCCAGGTCCCGGCCGTCGCGGCCCAGGGAGAGCAGGGTGCGCACGCGCGGGCGGGCGGCGGTGAGGGCGGCGACGGAGCGGTCCTCCAGGGTGGTGGCGACGAAGCCGTCCTCGCCGAGCAGGGCGACCGCCCGGTCCAGCAGCTCCCGCTCGTAGCCGGTCTCCTTCAGGTCCAGATGGGCGACGAGCTTCCCCGCGATCAGCTGCATCACGTCCTCGACGACCGGCACCGGGTGTCCGGCGCGGGCGTCCAGCTCGGCGCGGGTGAGCGTGGACAGCAGGGGCCCGGTGCCGCCCACGCGGGCGTCGTGGTGGACGACGAGGACGCCGTCCGCGGTGCGCCGCACGTCGAACTCGACGTACTCGGCGCCGGAGGCGAGCGCGTCCTGGTACGCCTCCCAGGTGGCAGGGGCGGCGCGCTCGGCGCCTCCACGGTGGGCGGACACGGCGGGGCGGTGCGAGGTCATGGCGGTGGCTTCCGTCGGCGGACGCGGCGCAGGCCGCCCCGGCGACGGGGGCGGCCTGCGATGGCCCTGCGGGGACGGACGGTTCAGGCGAGCTTCGCCGTCAGGGTGATCTCGGTGCCCTTGAGCGCCTGGCTGACCGGGCAGTTCACCTTGGCGTCCTCGGCGGCGGCGACGAAACCGGCCTCGTCCAGGCCGGGGACCGTGCCCTCGACCGTGAGGTGGATGCCGGTGATGCCCTGGCCCGGCACGAAGGTGACCTCGGCGTTGGTGGTCAGCCTGGTGGGCGGGGTGCCCGCCTTGTCGAGGCCGTTGGACAGGGCCATCGAGAAGCAGCTGGAGTGCGCGGCGGCGATCAGCTCCTCGGGGCTGGTCTTCCCGTTCGCGTCCTCGGCGCGCGAGGCCCAGGTGACCGGCTGCTCGGGGATGGCGCCCGAGGAGTCGAAGGCGACGACCCCGCTGCCCTTGAAGAGGCTGCCTTCCCAGACGGTGTGTGCGGCGCGCGTGGTTGCCATGACGCAGTCCTTTCGAGAAAAGTCCGGCCGGGTGTCCGGCGGTGCTCGGTCCGGACGCCCGGAGCGCGGGCGTCCTGTCCCATCCGATCACATCACGGCTCAACTCACCCGGAAGACGGGCCCTCTCGGGGTGAAGGGGAGGGTCCCGCCCTGCGGGATCAGGTAGGCGTGCTCGCGCCGCACCCGCAGCACGTCGCACCAGCCGTCGGTGATGACCAGCACCGGCGCACCGCGCGGGAAGTCGTCGGCGCGCTCCAGCAGGTCGACGCCCGGCTGGAGGACGGTGCCGCCCCGGCCGCGCACCCGCACCCTCCCGGCGATCTCGGTGACCGGCAGGTAACCCGCGTCGTGCGGGGCCGCGTCGCAGAACACCACGCGCGCGGCCGGCACGTCACGCGACCCGGCGTAGGAGGCGATGGCGCCGAGGGCCTTGCCGAGCAGGATCCGGTTCATGGAGCCGGAGGTGTCGAGGACGACGCCGAAGGTGCAGCGGGCCACCTCCTCGGGCGGGTACCAGCGGCCCGCGCGAGGGATGTCCGGGGTGGACGCCTGACGCCGGGAGGGCCGGGCGAACGACCGCAGCGGCTCGGGGCGGGGTACGAACTCGTCGAACCAGCGGGCGAGCCGGGCGTCCCAGGGCAGCGGCGGATGACTGAGGGCGCGGATCTCCTCGACCAGGCCGGCCGGGAGCAGACCGCGCTCCTGACGGTCGTGCAGGTCGAGGCCCTGGGCGAGGCCCCGGCGGTAGAAGCCGTCGAGGTCGACGCAGTCGCGGGGCGGGCCGAGCGGGGCGCCGAGGACGTCCCCCAGGCCCTTGCCGCGCGGGGTCGCCAGGCGGCGGGAGCGGCGCTCGCCGGCGACGCGGTCGTAGACCTCCTCGGCGGACAGTCCGGCGAAATCCTTGTCGTACAGCAGGCCCGCGGGCATCGTGCCGATCTCCATCTCGACGAGCCAGCCGTTGATGACGAAGTCGCAGGCGACGTTGAACAGGAACGGGTCGCGGGGGCCGCAGCGGTCACCGTGGCGCAGGGCGGCGTGCAGCATCTCGTGCGCCAGCACGAACCGCCACTCCTCGTCCTCCAGGACCCGCAGCGGGTTGACGTAGATCTCGCCGGCCTCGGCGTTGACGGCGGCGACGGAGATGCCGTGGGCGCGGGCCAGTTCGGCGTCGGCGACCAGGGTCATGCCGGAGGCGATGCCGCCGAGCAGCGGGTAGGAGGAGACGAACCAGCTCAGCGCCTTGTGCCAGGGGCGGCGCGGGGCGGGAGCGCCGTCCAGGCTGTCCCGGCGGCCGCCCGCGACGTCCATCGCGGCGGCCACGGTGCGGGTGAGGGCGGAGGCGAACGCCAGCTGGTGGTCGGGCGGCTGCCCGTACCAACCGTCCCAGCCGGTCAGGTGCAGGTCGGGTTCGCCGCCCGCCGTGCCGCAGCGCCGGTAGGGCTCGGGGACGCCGGTGCGCCGCCAGGCGGCGGCGAGGCGCTCCTCGTCGCCGTCGGGGTAGGCGGCGGGCAGCTCCGCGGGCGGCCGCCCGACGGGCGAGCCGAGCAGGAAGCGGTCGACGACGACGCAGCGGGCGGCCAGCTCGCACGCGTCCGGCTGGGTGCGGGGCCCCGAGGCGGCGGGGACGTGGCCGAAGCCGAGGTGCAGGACGGCGTGCGCGAGGGCCCACGCCCAGGTCTCCGGGTCGGCCGTGCGGTCGGGGTGGACGTGCAGCACGGCGTCCGAGTCGACGCGCACCAGACCGTCGCGGGGCGACAGTTCGCAGTCCTCGCGGCGGCACACGTCGGCCTCCACGGCGGCCAGCGCGGGGTTGGCCTTCATGATCCGCAGTCCCGCGGTGAACGCCTCCTCCGCGAGGTCGCGCTTGCGGCGCTGCTTGTCGCCCTGGGCGTGCGGGCCCTTGCCGCGGGGACGGCTCACCGGCGCGCCTCCACCAGCCGGGGCATGTCACGGGCCGCCTCGACGAGGAACCACGACGGCAGCACCGGGTTGCCGTCGGCGTCCGGGGCGATGACCGTCTGCGCGACCTCGACGGAAATCTCCGCGAGCTGCACCAGCAGCGACTTGGCGCGGTACGCGATCTGCCGGCCGGCCGCGGACATGTGCTCCTTGGACGCGGGCAGCTCCTTGACCAGCCGGCCGCGGAAGGACTCGGCGAGGTAGTAGAGCAGGTCGCGGTCCTCGGGGCGGTGCGGCCAGCGGGCGTCGCCCTTGAGCACGGCGTCGATGCCGAAACGGCTGCGCACGATCTTGACGTAGCCGCAGAAGGCGGAGGCGTGCGCGGGGGTGAGCGTGCCGTGGGCGAGGACCTTCAGGGTGTCCTCGTCGAGGTCGCGGCCGAAGGAGTGCAGCGCGTCGGAGAGCATGTGCCAGGAGCGGGGGGTGGAGAACGGCTCCTCGGTCTTGGGCGGCTTGGACCACAGGTGGCCGGGGCGGTCGGTGAGGTGGTCGGTGATCCACGGGTGGATGCCGTTGTCCGCCGCCCACACCAGCCAGTCCTTCGGGGACGCCTCCAGGTGGACGTGGGCGAGGCGGTTGACCAGCGCGGAGGCGAGCGGACGGGCGAGCGCGTTGTCGGTGGCGCGGTTGCCGGCGCCGATGACGACGGAGCCCTTGGGCAGCTCGTAGTCGCCGATGCGGCGGTCCAGGATCAGCGAGTAGAACGCCTTCTGCACGTCCGGGGTGGCCGCGTTCAGCTCGTCGAGGAACAGGCAGTACGGCTCGTCCCGGGCGATCGACGCGGGCGGGCAGAACACCGAGCGGCCGTCCCGGATCTGCGGCACGCCGATCAGGTCCTCGGGGGCGAGCTGGGTGCCCAGCAGACTCACGCACTCCAGCCCGAGGCTCTCGGCGAACTCACGGACCAGGGAGGACTTCCCGATGCCGGGCGCTCCCCAGAGGAACACGGGCCGCACGGTCGCCAGCCCGAGCAGCAGCTCCGGAACACGGGCGGGGGTGACGGTGACGGCTGCCTGCACGCGGAAGCTCCCTCTCCGCGCCTCGGCGGGCGCGGGCGACACGGGGGTGGACGACTCGCGGTCGAGGTTCTCAACCGGAGGGCGTGTCCGTCACGCGAATATCCGCCCGCGACGCCCCCGTTGCCGCGTTCAGGCCGCGCGCTCGCGGTGGTCCGGGAGGGGGCGGGTGCCTGACTCGTCGGCCTCGGTGAGCCAACGGCGCAGGACGTGGTGGACCTGTTCGGCGCCGGCCAGCTCCGTGCCCTCGGGGACCGGCGCGGACAGGACGAGCGGGGAGAGCAGGAAGGGCCTGGACTGGGCGCCGCCGAGGCCCCCGTGGGAGCCGATCTGCTCCTCGAAGGCGAGGACCTCGCCGTCCGCCGGGTCGTGGAAGGAGTTGACCATGATGTCGGCGGTGTGCGGGAAGGTGTGGGTGCGGCGCACGACGTCCGCGGCGCCCGGTCCGAACGGGGCCAGCGGGCCCGGGTTGTCGTCGAGGTCGTCCAGCGGGATCTCCGCGCCGTACGCGCCGAGGACGACCCCGCCGTGGCGTTCGCTGCGGACCAGCAGGAAGCCGATGCCGGGGTGGTTGGCGAGGGTCGGCAGCAGCGCGGGGTGCCGGGCGTCGATCTCCTCCTTGGTCATGCGGTGCGGCACGTCCGGGAAGGACACCAGGCCGAGGTTGCCGGAGGCGAGCACGACCGGCTCGGAGCCGCGGGTGGGCCGGTAGTGCTCGGCGCCCTCCTCGACGGGCCGGCGCAGCGCGGCGCGCACCGCCGCGCGGGCCTCGGCGCCGCTGTGGGTGCGGCGGGCGCGGCGCGGGACGGGCAGCCCGCAGCCGGCCCGCACCAGGTCGGCGAGGGTGAGTCCGTAGCGGGAGCGGAACGTCTCGCCGGGGCTCTGCCCGTGGTCGGACAGCACGACGATCCGGTACGGACGGGGCGCGTGCTCGGCGACGTTCTCGATGAGGGCGAGGGCGCGGTCGAGGCGGCGCAGCACCTGCTCGGTGTCGCGGCTCGTCGGACCGGAGTGGTGGGCGACCTCGTCGTAGGCGACCAGGTCGGCGTAGACGGCGCTGCGCCCGGCCAGCACGTCGCCCATCACGGCGGCCGTGACGACGTCCCGCTCGACGACGGTGGCGAAGGCGCGGACCAGCGGGTACAGCCCGCCGCGGGAGACGCGGGGGCGCTGTGCGCGTATCCGGGCGCGCACGGACTGGCCGATCTCCCGGCCCACCTCGGCGCCGAAGGACAGGGCGGTGCGCACGGCGTTGGCCGGGTCGGAGAAGTACGCGAAGTAGCCGGCGCGGGAGCGGGCGGCCGGGCCCCTGCGGCGGGCGGCGATGGACAGCACCAGCGCCTGCTCGTCGGCGCCGCCGCCGAAGAGGTTGCCCCGGCTGGCGCCGTCCTTGGCGAGCAGTCCCGCGTGGCCGGAGTGCTCGATGGCGCGGGCCTGGAGTTCGGCGGCGCTGGTGGGCCGGTTGCAGACCATCACCTCGCGGCGGGCCTTCTCGTACCAGCGGAAGGCGGGGACGTCGAAGTTGCTGCCGTGCAGGATGCCGAGCTGGCTGGCGCCGGTCTGGCTGGACCAGTCGGTGCGCCAGGGGGTGAGGCGATGCGTGGGGCGGTCGCCGCCGGTGCCGAGCCAGCGGGCGACGGTGGGCATGAGGCCCTTGTCGACGGCGGCCAGCAGGATGTCGTGGCCGACGCCGTCGAGCTGGACGAAGACCGTGCCGGGGGTGGCCGGGCAGGGCGGGTCGGAGCGGCGTCTTCGGTCCGCGAGCCGGTACAACCGCCTCCGGTAGGCGTCGTCGTCTCGGACGGCGAGGGCCCCTCCGGTGGCGGAGGCGACGGCGGACATCACGGCGGCGACCACCACGGCCGTCTCGGGGGCCGCCGAGCCGCGCTCGACGGGGTTGAGGCGCAGCGCCACCCACAGCAGGGCGCCGTTGAGGAAGAAGACCAGCACGCCGAGGACGAGCGCCGGGACGAGCAGCAGGAGCCGCACCAGGAGCGGCCAGACCAGGGCGGACAGCAGGCCGAAGGCGCCCGCGCCGAGGGCGGCGGTGACCGCGATGTCGGTGGCGCTGCTGCCGTCGGCCGACCGCAGCCGGAAGTCGGGCAGGATGCCCGCGAGGACCAGCATGGTGAGCGTGGAGACCGCCCACACGGTGACACTCCGCCCGATCTGACTGGCGACCTTCCGCCATCGCCCGTCACCCACGCCGCGCCCACCTCACGTCCGTCTCCGACCCGCCTCCACCCTGTCACAACGTCCTGACGAGCCTTTTCGTCCCCCCTGGTCCGCCGCCTCGTCCCCGCTGGTCCGCCGGGGGCGCTCAGCGGCCGTCGTAGCCGGCGGTCGGCATGGACAGCCTGCGGTGCACCCGTGCCTTCATCGCCGCGTCGTACGCCGGCTCCGCGTGGCCCACCGTCTCCACCCGCACCCCGCGCCGCGCGCACTCCGCGGTGAACTCGGCCACGGACGAAAGGGCCCGCTCCAGCACCCTCCGGCTGGGCGCGACGAACAGGTCGGCGCCGGGGCGCACCCCGTCCCAGAGCAGCGCGTGGTCGGGACGCAGCCCGCGCACCAGCAGTTCACGGGCCACCACGTACCCGTGCTCGGCGGCCCAGCGCGCGCACATCGCGTGCTGGCCTCGGGAGTCCACCAGGAACGGATCGGCGTCCAGCTCCTCCAGCGGCGTCAGGCTCGCGATCGTCGTCACCCGCACCGGCGCCATGGCGTCCCCCTCACCTCGGGCCCACCTCGGGTTTTCGCCGACGACCCTACTCCTGCGCGTAGGCTTCGGGGAGTCGCGCGAAGGAGGCGAAGAAGGTGCCGGTGGAGGTCACGTGGTGGGGGCACGCCACCTGCACGCTGGAGGACTCGCACACGCGCGTCCTCACCGACCCCCTGTTCGCACGACGGCTGGCGCATCTGCGGCGCAGGCGTGGCGAGGTGCCGCCGCCGGAGGCGCTGCGCGCGGACGTCGCGGTGGTCTCCCATCTGCACGCCGACCACCTCCATCTGCCGTCGCTGGCCCGGCTCGCCCCGGGCACCCGGCTCCTCGTGCCGTGCGGCGCGCTGCGCGCCGTGCCGGGCCTGCGCAAGCTGACCGGGCTCGACGTCACGGAGATGGCGCCCGGTGACGTGACGTCCGTCGGCGCCCTCGCGGTGCGGGCGGTGCCCGCGCTGCACGACGGGCGGCGGCTGCCCGTCGGCCGGCGCCACGCGCCCGCCCTCGGCTACGTGGTGGAGGGCGAGGCGCGCACCTACTTCGCCGGGGACACCGGCCTGTTCGAGGACATGGCCAAGGAGGTCGGCCCGGTCGACACGGCGCTGCTGCCGGTGGGCGGCTGGGGACCGTACCTGGGCGACGGGCACCTGGACGCGGGGCGCGCGGCGCAGGCGCTGGCGCTGCTGGGCGCGGCGAGCGCGGTGCCGGTGCACTACGGCACGTACTGGCCGATCGGGATGGACGCCGTGCGCCCCCACGAGTTCCACGCGCCGGGGCACGAGTTCGAGCGGCTGGCGGCACGGCACGCTCCGGAGGCGGTGGTGCACCGGCTCGACCACGGCGGAAGCGTGCGCCTGGGGGGCGCGCGGTGATATCCCCCGCCGCCCTCGTGCAGGCGTCCGGCGGTCTGGTGCCGCCGGCGGCCGTGGCGCCCGACTCCACCCAGCAGGCCATCGGGTACCCGTCGCTGTTCCTGCTGGTGCTGATCGGGGCGCTCGTGCCGGTGGTGCCGACCGGCGCGCTGGTCAGCGCGGCGGCCGTGGTCGCCTTCCACCGAACCGCGCCGTTCTCGATGGTCCTGGTGTTCGCGACGGCGTCGCTGGCCGCCTTCCTGGGTGACGTGGCGCTGTACTGGCTGGGGCGGCGCGGGATGGCGTCGAAGAACGGCTCGCGCTGGCTGGAGGCGATCCGGCAGCGCGCCCCCGAGGAGCGGCTGGCGCAGGCCCAGGAGAAGCTCACCGACCACGGGGTGGCGGTGCTGGTGCTGTCCCGGCTGATCCCGGCCGGCCGGCTCCCGGTGATGCTGGCCTGCCTGGTCGCGAAGTGGCCGCTGCGGCGCTTCGTCCGCGGCAACCTGCCGGCCTGTCTGGCCTGGGCGGCCACCTACCAGCTCATCGGTGTCCTCGGCGGCTCGCTGTTCCCCGAGCCGTGGGAGGGCGTGCTCGCGGCGATCGTGCTGACCGTGCTGATCAGCGTGGCGCCCGGCCTGTGGCGGCGGGTGCGCCGCACGCCCGCCGGCTGACGCCGGTCACGCGAGCACCCGCGACCCGCCGACCGGCAGGTCCCACAGCCGGTCCCGGGGCAGCCCCGCCGCCTCCCAGGCGGCGCGCACCCGGGTGAGCGGCTCGAGGACCGGCTCCGCGGACAGCACGAACGTGCCCCAGTGCATCGGCGCCATGTGCCGCGCCCCCAGGTCCTGGGCGGCGCGCACCGCCTCCTCCGGGTCGCAGTGCACGTCGGCCAGCCACCAGCGCGGGTCGTACGCGCCGATCGGCATCAGCGTGAGGTCGATGCCCGGGTAGCGGCGGCCGATGCGGGAGAACCAGTGGCCGTAACCCGTGTCGCCGGCGAAGTGAACGCGGTGGCCGTCGGGCGCGGTGAGCACCCAGCCGCCCCACAGCGAGCGGCAGGTGTCGGTCAGGGTGCGCTTGGACCAGTGGTGGGACGGCACGAAGTCGAAGCGGACGCCGTCCAGTTCGGCCGCCTCCCACCAGTCCAGCTCGGTGACCCGGGTGAACCGGCGGCGGTGGAACCAGCGGCCCAGGCCGGCCGGCACGAACATCGGTGTGTCGCGCGGCAGCCGCCGCAGGGTGGGGGCGTCCAGATGGTCGTAGTGGTTGTGGCTGATGACGACCGCGTCCACGCGGGGCAGCGCCTCCCAGGCCACGCCGACGGGCGTGACGCGCGCGGGCGTGCCGAGGATGCGCCGGGACCACACCGGGTCGGTGAGCACGGTGAGTCCACCGATCCGCACCACCCAGCTGGCGTGGCCCGCCCAGGTCACGGCGAGCGTGCGGGCATCGACGTCGGGCACGGGACCCGGCGCGTACGGCAGGCGGGGGACGTCGGCGAGGCCCTCGGGACCGGGCCGCACCGCGCCCTCGCGAGCGAAGCGCGCGAAGGCCTTGAGGCCGGGCAACGGGGCGGTCAGACGGTCGTGGAAGGCGCGGGGCCACACCCGGCGCTCGGCGAGCGGACGCGGTTCGGCGAGCGGGGGGTGGGGGCGGTCGTCGGGGCCGGCGTGCGGTGCCGTGGCCGTCCTTCTGGTCGACTCGTGCCGCTGCGTCATCGAGAGGACTCCCATCGCCGAGCGTCGTCACGGAGGTCGTCGAAGACCGATGTCACATGGTTCAACGCGCGTCCCACCCGTGGCAGTTCCGCCGGTTCGTCCGCATCCAGGCAGGCGGCGCGCTCCTCGGGCGTCTCCCCCAGCAGGGGCGCGGTGCACAGCCGTACGCGCGGGGTCTCCAGTCCGTCGCCGAACCGGTGGCCGCCCGCCGCGGGCATGCCCAGCCGGCCGGTGAGGAAGTCCTCCAGCTCCTGGGCGTCGCCGACGCCGTGCGCGGCCAGTGCGGGCGCCAGCGGGGTGAGGTCCACGTACAGGTGCCGCCCGCACTGCGGGGGCCGTGCCAGGGCGCCCGCCGCGACGACGGCCCGGTGCGCGGCGGCGGCCACCCGCGCGTGCGTCCGCACGGACGCTGCGAGGCGGGCGGTGACCGGCTCCGGTTCGGCCAGCGCGTACCCGGCGGCAGCGGCGACGGGGGCCGCCACGCGCGCGTCGAGTGCGGTGAGTACGTCGAGGACTCGCGCGTGCAGCGCGGAGCCCTCCTCGCCCGCCGGGAAGCGGGCGACGGCGGCGGGCCAGCCGGGCGGGAGCAGGGAGCCGGCGAGGTCGGTGACGACGGTGACCCGGTCGGGCAGCATCTCGGCGGGGCTGAGCAGCACCGTGCCGTGCGGGTCGTGCAGCGTGTCACGCCACGTCTCGTCGCTGACCAGGTGCAGGCCCTCCCCGGCCGCGGCCTCCAGCGTCTCGTGCAGCAGTTCGGGCGCGGCGACCGTCGCGGTGGGGTCGTCGGCCACGGACAGCACCAGCAGCCGCGGGTCGCGGCCCTCGGCGCGCATCCGGCGCACGGTCTCCAGCAGGGCGTACGGGTCCGGGACACCGCCGCTCTCGGCGGGTGTCGGGACGTGGAAGACGGGCCTGCCGAGCAGCCGCGCGTACGGCGCCCACCAGGCGGCGCACGGCCTCGGCACCAGGACGTCGCCGTCGATGGCGGCGGTCAGGGCGGTGAGCAGGGCGGGCGCGCCGGGGCCGAGGATCGTGCGGTCGGGGGCGGCGGGCAGTCCGCGCCGCTCGCCGTGGCCGCAGGCCACGTCGATCAGGGCGGGGCTCCCGCCGACCGGTTCGGGGCCGGCGCGCGAGGCGGCCGCCGCGAGCATCCCGGCCAGCTCGGGCAGCACCGGCAGCCCGTCCTCGGGGAGCGGCGGCCCGAAGCGGACCGGGCCGTGGCCTTCCGGATACGTCCGCATCGCCACCTCCGCGCAGTTGCCAGTGCCCGTCGCCGTGTCCCGGCGTCCGTCGTGCCGCCCTCGGCGAAGTCAGTACCCCGAGACCGGCCCGTCATGAGCACGGTGCCGGATCGGGTGCGCCGCCGCACCGGCACGCCCGTCCGGCGGGAGCGTCAGAGGCGCGTCCGGCCGGTGCGGCGGCGGAGCAGCCGGTGCGCGCCGGCGCCGAGCGCTCCCGCCATCAGCAGACCGCCCGCCACCTGGGCGGGCACGGAGTCGGTGAAGGCGCCGCCGCCGCCCGCCTGGACGCCCTGGTGCACGCTCGGCGAGGGGCAGGGCGTCGACGTCGGCCTGTGGGTGGGGGTCGGCTTGTGCGTGGGGGTGTGGGAGCCGGTCGGCGAGGTCGTGGGCGTGGGCGGGGCGCTCCAGAGCGGGGCTGCCTCGGGGCCGCCCGCCCCTGGTTCGCTCGCGGGGCCGGTGCCGGGGTCGGCCGCCGTGCGGGGCGGGGCCTTGTCGTCCACGGCCCCGGGGTCCGCGGCGTACGGGTCGGCGGCGTAGGGGTCGGCCGCACCGGGGTCCGTGCCGTACGGGTCGGCCGGTCCGGGGGCCTGCGCCGTGCCCTCCGGGCCCGGGACCCCGGCGCGCTCCTCGGCGCCCGCGTCGGGGATCAGCTCCTCGAGCCCCGCGGGCGGCTCCTCCGCCAGGTCGGGCGCGAGCGGGTCGGTCTCCGCCGGTTCCTCGGGAGCGAGGCCCTCGGCGGTGCCGAGGGACGTGGCGCCGTAGAGGTCGGCCTCGGTGAACTCCTCCACCAGCGTCTCCGACGTGTACTCCTCGGCCTCGTGCGCCCCCGGCGCCGCCGGGGTCGGCGTCGCGCTTCGGGAGGTGTGCCCCTGCCACCCGTGTCCGGCGGTCGGGGACGGGCACGGGGAGGGGGACGCCCATGCGCCGACGCCGGCGGGGGCCGTCCAGGCGGACGCGGCGGGTGCGAGCGCGCCGAGGACGGTGCCGGCGACGGCGGCGACGGACAGGGCACGGGCGGTGCGGCGCATGGTGCGGGCTCCTTCGCGACGGCTGGGGCGCGGCGGTCGCCCCGGTGCCATCACAGCCCGCCCGTCCCGGCCTCGCGCGCGGCCGGACACCATTCGCGGGACCGGACGCACCCGTGCGGGTGAGAAGCCCTCTACTCGCGCCGGTGTCGTCCGTCACTCGCCGTCGGTGTCGCCCATCACCTGCTCGCGGACCCGCCCGCAACTGCGGCTGATCAGCCGGGAGACGTGCATCTGCGACAGGCCCAGCTCCTGAGCGATGCTGTTCTGCGTCATGTCGTCGAAGAAGCGCATGTAGAGGATGGCCCGCTCGCGCTCGGGCAGCTCGGCCAGCCGGTCCTTGACCGCCTCGCGGTCGACCACGGTGTCCAGCGCCGGATCGGGGCCGCCCAGGGCGTCGCCCAGGGACCAGCCGTCGCCGCTGCCGGGCATCTCGGCGTCCAGCGACAGCGCACTGAAGCTCTCCGCCGCCGACTGGCCGGTGCGCACCTCGTCCTCGGTCAGTCCGGCGCACTCGGCGATCTCGGCGACGGTGGGGCTGCGGCCCTGGACGGTCGGGGAAAGGTCCTGGGAGGCGCGCCGGACGCGGTTGCGCAGTTCCTGGACCCGGCGCGGGACGTGCAGGGTCCACATGTGGTCACGGAAGTGCCGCTTGATCTCGCCGGTGACCGTCGGCACGGCGTAGCTCTCGAAGGCGCTGCCGAGGTCCGGGTCGTACCGGTCCACGGCCTTGACCAGCCCAAGGGCGGCGACCTGGCACAGGTCGTCGTAGCTCTCGCCCCGGCTGCGGAACCGTCCGGCGAGGCGGTGGGCCATGGGGAGCCAGACCCGTACGAGTTCGTCGCGCAGCGCGTCCCGCTCTGGTCCTTCGGGCAGGGCGGCGAGCCTGCGGAAGGCCTCCGCGGTGTCGGGTGCGTCGTGATGGGGATGCGTCTTGGCGCCTGTTCTGCTCGGCATGGTGCGTCGCAACTCCCTAGGAGGTGCTCGGGGACGGACGGTCACCGTGGCGGACGCACCCGCCGGGGACAGGGACGCCCGGGGGCGGTCGACCGCCGCCACGGACGTGCCTCCTGTCCGAAGCACTTCCCGACCGCGTTCCCCGGTGTCAGCCGCGCAAACCTTCAACGGACCGGTCACCCGGTTCCGGTTCCGCCTCTCGGGGTGGCAGGACGTAGTCCTCGTAGCGGCCCAGCATCAGGATCACGCCGAGCATGAGGAACGGGACGAACAGGGCGAGCACCGCCATGGCCGGTCCTTCCGGAAGCCGCGTGGGGGGCGTGCGGTCCGGGTCTCCCCCGGTCCCGGGGTCAAACCACGGCGGCATGGACACGCCCTCCGGATGCGTCCGGATCGCCGCGCGTGAGCCGGTGTCGGCCCGCGCTCCTCGGGTACGCGGCACGCACCCCCGAACGACCTGGAGGGAGACATGCAGCGAGGCAGCGACCGGCTCAGCGTCCACCGTGACGACGAAATGAAGCACGAACTGCAGGGCCTGCTGCGGTCCGGACACCCCACCCGCACCGAGGAGTGGCACGACCCGGAGCCGTTCGCCGACGACGACCCCGAGGTGGCCCACGGACCGGTGACGCCGGGCCGGGACCCGTCGTCGCTGGAGACGGTACGACTGGAACTGGCCCGGACCCTGGGCCGCGGGGACTTTCCCGCGGGCCCCCGTGAACTCATGCGTGCCCTGGACCGGCGGCACGCCCCCGACGCGCTCGTGGAGGCGCTGGAGCGGCTGCCTCGCAAGGACCGCTACCACAGCCTGCAGGAGCTGGCCCGGGCGCTGGCCGGGGTCCGGGAGACGAGGACGGCTTGACCGAAGGGAGGCCCGCCGGCCATGGCCGAGTTCGTGAAGGACGTCATGACCCCCGGCGTGGTCGCGGTCCGTCCGGACGCCTCCGTCGTCGAGGCCGCGCGGCTGATGCGCGGCCAGAACATCGGCGACGTGGTGGTGGCGGACGGACAGCACGTCGTGGGGGTGGTCACCGACCGGGACATCACCGTGCGGGCGGTGGCCGAGGGCCGCGACCCGTACGCGGTGAGCGTCGGGTCGGTGTGCACGCCCGACCCGCTGACGCTGGCCCCGGACGACCCGGTGGATTCGGCCGTCGCCCTGATGCGGGAGCGCGCGGTACGGCGCATCCCCGTGGTGGAGGGCGGGCTGCCCGTCGGTCTGGTGACTCTCGGCGACCTGGCCGAGGCCCGGGACCCGGGGTCGGCCCTCGCCGACATCAGCCGCGCGGACCCCGACGACACAGGCTGACGCGGAGGGGCACGACGGACCGACAACGGTGACGGACCGACGCGACGACGGACCGGCACGAGACCGGCACGACGACGGACCGAAGCAGACGACACATCGACGAATCGACGAATCAATGAAGGGACGTAGCGCCATCATGCGCATCGCATTTCTGACCGCACCCGAGGGCGTCGAGCAGGTGGAGCTGACCGAGCCCTGGAAGGCGGCCGAGCAGGCGGGCCACGAGCCCGTGCTGGTGTCCACGCAGTCCGGTGAGGTCCAGGGGTTCAACCACCTCGACAAGGCGGACACCTTCCCCGTGCAGGAGGTCGTCGGGGACACCTCGGCGGACTCCTTCGACGGGCTGGTACTGCCCGGCGGGGTCGCCAATCCGGACTTCCTGCGGATGGACGACAAGGCCGTCGCGTTCGTCCGGGACTTCTTCGAGCAGGGCCGGCCGGTGGCCGCGATCTGTCACGCGCCGTGGACCCTGGTCGAGGCGGACGTCGTGCGCGGCCGGGTCCTGACCAGCTGGCCGAGCCTGCGGACGGACCTGCGCAACGCGGGGGCCGAGTGGGTGGACGAGCAGGTCAAGGTCTGCGACCACGGCTCGAACAAGCTGGTCACCAGCCGTAAGCCGGACGACCTCAAGGCGTTCTGCGAGACCTTCCTGGAGGTGTTCGCGGCGGAGCGCGCCTCATGACCACGCGGACGTGACGGACGGGAGTCCCGCTGAAGCGGGGCTCCCGTCCGTCGTTCACGTGCCCGAGGCGGTCGGCGTCGCGGAGTCCGAGGCGGTCCGCTCCCGGGCGCCCTCTCGGGTGCGGCCGGGCGCGACGGGACGGCGCGGGTTGCGCCGCAGGTACTCGCCCTCCAGCTGCGCCATGCGCTCGTTGTGGGCCCGCAGCGCGTCGTCGGACCCGTACAGCAGCGTGTCGTGGCGCGTGCGGTGGATGGTCTCCAGCTCCTTCATGAGCTGCTGGTCGTCCAGGCGGTTCGGGTCGACTCCGGTCATCGTGGTGCCCCGCTCGTCGTGTGCGTTCATGCGTCCCGGGTACCCGCGCCGCGCCCGGGCCACCACGGGTCAGCGGGCGCGTTCCACCCGGCGCTCGTCCCAGACCGGCTCCGGGGTCTCACGGACCCGTCCGTCGCCGCCGAAGACCAGGAACCGGTCGAAGGAGCGGGCGAACCAGCGGTCGTGCGTGACGGCGAGGACGGTGCCCTCGAAGCTCTCCAGCCCTTCCTGGAGGGCCTCCGCCGATTCCAGGTCGAGGTTGTCGGTGGGCTCGTCCAGCAGCAGGGCCGTGACGCCCTGGAGCTCCAGCAGCAGGATCTGGAAGCGGGCCTGCTGCCCGCCGGAGAGCCGGTCGAAGGTCCGCTCCGCCTGCTGGGTCAGCTCGTAGCGGCGCAGCCGGGACATGGCGGCGCCCCGGTCCTGGGCGTGTTCGGTCCACAGGATGTCGAGCAGGGTGCGGCCGATCAGCTCGGGGTGGGCGTGGGTCTGCGCGAAGTGTCCCGGCACCACGCGCGCGCCGAGCCGCCAGGCACCGGCGTGCGCGACGTCCTCGCCTGCGAGGAGCCGCAGGAAGTGCGACTTCCCGGAGCCGTTGGAGCCGAGCACCGCGACCCGCTCGCCGTAGAACACCTCCAGGTCGAAGGGCTTCATCAGGCCGGTCAGCTCGAGCTGCTCGCAGGTGACGGCGCGGACGCCGGTCCGGCCGCCCTTGAGGCGCATCCGGATGTCCTGCTCACGCGGCGGCTCGGGCGGGGGCCCCGCCTCCTCGAACTTGCGCAGCCTGGTCTGGGCGGCACGGTAGCGGGACGCCATGTCGGGGCTGTTCTCGGCGGCCTGCCGCAGGGTCAGCACCAGCTTCTTCAGCTGGGCGTGCTTCTCGTCCCAGCGGCGGCGCAGCTCCTCGAAGCGGGCGAAGCGCTCGCGCCGGGCCTCGTGGAAGGTGCGGAACCCGCCGCCGTGCACCCAGGCGTCGGCGCCCGCCGGGCCGGGTTCGAGCGAGACGATCTTCTCGGCGGCGCGGGCGAGGAGTTCCCGGTCGTGGGAGACGAACAGGACCGTCTTGCGGGTCTCCGCGAGGCGCTCCTCCAGCCAGCGTTTGCCGGGCACGTCCAGGTAGTTGTCGGGCTCGTCGAGCAGCAGCACCTCGTCGGGGCCGCGCAGCAGCGCCTCCAGCACCAGCCGTTTCTGCTCGCCGCCGGAGAGGGTGCTCACCTGCCGCCACTGGGCCTTCTCGTAGGGGACGCCCATCGCGGCCGTGGTGCAGATGTCCCACAGCGTCTCGGCCTCGTAGCCCTGTGCCTCGGCCCAGTCGGAGAGGGCCTGCGCGTAGCGCATCTGGGCGGCCTCGTCGGATGGGGGTACCTCCCAGGCCCTTGAGGCACTGGGGGAGGTCATGATGGCGTGCTCGGCGGCGTCCACCGCGCGGGCGGCCTCCCGGACACGGGGCGGCGCCACGGACACCAGCAGGTCGCGCACGGTGGTGTCGTCCCGTACGGAGCCGACGAACTGGCGCATCACGCCGAGGCCGCCGGTGACGGCGACGCTTCCGCCGTGCGGGGCGAGCTCGCCGGAGAGGATGCGCAGGAGGGTCGTCTTGCCGGCGCCGTTGGGTCCCACGAGGGCCATGACGGCCCCCTCCCTCACCCGGAACGACACGTCTCCCAGGAGTGTCCTCCCGTCGGGGACGTGGTACTCGAGGTGCGCGGCTTCCAGATGTCCCATGGGCGCGATTGTGCGGGGCGCCGGGAATGCCTGGCAAACGGGTTTTCCGGCGCCCGTTCCGCGCGGCGGCGGTCGACAGCGTTCCCACGATGTGAAACAGGGATCTCATCAAGCGGACGTCGCGAGTAACGTGGCCGCTCCGACGACGAGTTGAAAGGGGTGGCCCCGCCATGCCGCACGCACGGGAGACCGCCGTCTACACGCACGGGCACCACGAGTCGGTGCTGCGGTCGCACACCTGGCGCACCGCGGAGAACTCGGCCGCGTACCTGCTGGGGACGCTGAGGCCCCACATGCGAGTCCTGGACATCGGCTGCGGGCCCGGCACCATCACCGCCGACCTGGCCGCCCTGGTGCCGGACGGACACGTCACGGGCCTCGACCGGGAGCCGGGCATCCTGGAGCGGGCGCGCGCGGTGGCCGAGGAGCGGGGTCTGACGAACGCGGACTTCGTGACCGGGGACGTGCACGCGCTGGACTTCCCCGACGACACCTTCTGCGTGGTCCACGCCCACCAGGTGCTCCAGCACGTGGGCGACCCGGTGGCCGCGCTGCGCGAGATGCGGCGGGTGACGAGGCCGGGAGGGTACGTCGCCGTCCGGGACGCGGACTACGCGGCGATGACCTGGCATCCGCGGTCGGCGGGCCTCGACGACTGGCTGGACCTGTACCGTCGCGTGGCGCGGGCCAACGGGGGTGAGCCTGACGCGGGACGGCGGCTGAAGGCCTGGGCCCTGGAGGCGGGGTTCACCGACGTCACCGCCACGACCGGCACGTGGACCTACTCGACGGCCGAGGAACGCTCCTGGTGGAGCGGGCTGTGGGCGGACCGCACGGTGGCGTCGGCGTACGCGGAGCGAGCCGTGGCCGGCGGGCACGCCACCCGCGCCGGGCTGGAGGCCGTGGCCGGGGCGTGGCGGGAATGGGGCGCCCGGGAGGACGGCTGGTTCGCCGTGCTGCACGGCGAGATCCTCTGCCGCGAGGACGCCTGAGGGACGCCCGACGGACGGCTGGAGGGGGCCGGCGCCCCGGGATCTCAGTCCCGGGGCAGCAGCGGCCCGAGCGGGCCGAGGTCCAGGTTGAGGTCCTCGGGGCGCAGCCCGTAGCGGTTGCGCAGTTCGGCCATGCGGTCCTCCAGCAGCATGAGCGTCAACCCGACCCGCTCCTCCTGCTCCTCGGTGAGGTCGCCCTCGTCGAAGCGGCGCACCGCCTGGCGCTCCATGAGCTGGCGGAGCAGTTCCACGACGGTCAGCACCAGCTTCACCAGGTCGCGTTCGACCGTGTCCGGCTCCAGGTCGAGGCGCCTGCGGGGCTTGGGGCGAGGCTCGGCGGGGCGGACGGCGGTCTCCGGGCGGGCGTCGTCGGACGCCTCCGGATCCAGGGGCGACCGGCCCTCGAAGAGGTCGACGTCGGTCACCGTGATGGGTTCCGGCGCATCGGGCGCGCGGTCCCGCGGGTCGTTCGTCACGGGGACTCCTCGAAGGGGGAGGGAACGTTCCGGTTCACGGAGCTGATCAGCGCGTTGAGGTCGATGCGGACCAGGTCGACATCGGCGATGCGCAGGGTGAGGTCGCCCGTGATCACCACACCGCCGGCCAGCAGCCGGTCGAGCAGGTCCACCAGGGCGATCTCACGCCGTTCGACGACGGTCACGTGCTCCCCTCCCCGGCGGTCCTCCCACCGGCGGGCCCCTCGCCCGCGGTCTCCTCGCCCACGCTCTCCTCGCCGGCCGCCTCCTCGCCCGCGAACGAGTAGGCCGCCCAGGGCCCGGTGAGCTCCACCCGCAGCCCCGGGGAGTCGTCCTTCGTCCTCTCCACCTGCTCCACGAACGCCTCCGACCGGCTTCGCGGCACCAGATAGGCCGCGTTGAGCACGTTGCGGCCGCGGTGGCCGGACAGGGTGGGGTTCTGCGGCGCGTGCAGCCGGGAGTCCTCGGCGAGACCGACGAGGGTCTCGTGCAACCGGGTCGCGAAGGTCTCGGCCCGCTGCCACTGGTCCTCCCGCGACCGCGTCTGCTCCCGGCGGCGGCGCAGATAGTCCCGTCCGGACATCGCCGCGGGCTGCGGCGCCGGCTGTTCGGGGGCCTGCTCCGGCTCGGACTCCAGGAACACCTTGACGCCCCACTCGACCCGGCCCTCCAGCCGGTCCAGCCGGCGCAGGAAGTTCTCCTCGCGTGCCTCGATCATCGACCGTACACCGCTGTCGTCGCGGAAGACGGTGCCGAGGCGCAGCGGCAGCGGGGTCGTGACGGTGGTGAGCGCGTCGATCACCCCCTGGTGGGCCCGCGCGACCGCGGTCAGCCAGTCCAGGTCCTCCAGATGTGCCCGCAGCGACTCCTCCGCGAAGTCCGCCTCGGGCACATGACTGACCACGGCCACCAGGTCGCCGTGCGGCACCAGCCGCGGCGGGTCGCCGCCCACCCCCGTCAGCTGGGCCTGGAGCGGTGTGCCGAAGGGACGGCAGACCGCGTAGACGTAGCGCAGTCCCGTCACGGGGTCTCCTCCTCGGCGCGGCGCGGCTCCAGCTCCTCGAGCCGGGCCAGTCGCTCGCGCAACTCGGCGTTCTCTCGGGCAAGTTCGTCACGCCGGGCGCGTGAGGACAGCGCCGGGTCGGACTCCCACCAGTCGATCCCCATCTCCTTGGCCTTGTCCACGGAGGCGACGACGAGGCGCAGCTTGATGGTGAGCAGCTCGATGTCCAGCAGGTTGATCTTGATGTCACCCGCGATCACCACGCCCTTGTCCAGCACCCTTTCCAGGATGTCGGCGAGGTTGGCGCTGCTGCCCTGCCCGTACGGATCAGGGAGTCGGCTGGGGGTGGTCATCGGCGGCTCCGGCCCTCGGATTCCTCAGGAGCGGCCTCGTCGGCCGGCTCGTCGTCCTCGTCGTCGGCGGCTTCCTCGTCGTCCTCGTACTCCTCCTCCGGAGGGACGCCCTCCTCGTACTCGTCGTCGTCCTCGTCGTCGGCGGCTTCCTCGTCCTCGTCCTCGTACGGGTCGTCGGGCTCGGCGCCTCCGGCCTCGTCCTCGTGCGCGTCCTCCGGACCGGCGCCTTCCTCGTCCTCGTACTCCTCGTCCTCGTACTCCTCGTCCTCGTCGTACGCGTCATCGGGGCCGTCGTCGGTCTCGCCCTCGGCGGCTTCCTCGTCGTACTCCTCGTCCTCGGAGCCTTCGTCCTCGGAGCCCTCCGGGCCCTCGGCGTCCTCGTTCTCTCCCTCGGGGCCGCCTTGCTGCTCCTCTTCCTCCTCCACGGCGTCCTCGTGGCTCTTGACGACCTCGCCCTCGCGGATCTCGCCGCGCCAGCTGTCCTCGGCCTCGCCCTTGATCGTGATGAAGCGGGCGAAGTTCTTCAGGTCGAGCCGGGCACGGCGGCCCTGGGCGCGCCAGATGTTGCCGGTCTTCTCGAAGAAGCCCGAGGGGTAGTACTCGATCACCATCAGGACCCTGGTCAGGTTCTCGGCGATCTTGTGGAAGGAGACGACGCCCTTCATCGTGCCCTTGGCGCCCTCCGTCGACCACGCGATGCGATCGTCGGGGATCTGCTCGTTGGTCGTCGCCTTCCAGCTGCGGTTGGACCACCAGATCTTCGCCTGCCAGTCCGACGTGGTGTCGTCGGACTTGTTGGCGCTCTTCACGCCCTTGGCGAAGGTGCTGAAGTCCTGGTACTGCGTCCACTGGTCGTACGCCGTGCGCAGCGGCACACCGACGTCGATGTACTCCATGATGACGGTCGGCTTGTTGCCCGAGGACTTCTTGCGCTTGCCGCCGCCACCGCCGCCGAGGTTCTTCAGGGCGCCCTTGACGTTGTCCTTGGCGCGCGTGGCGCCGAGCTCCACGGCGGTGCGCAGGGGGCCCTTGCCCTCGGCGAGCTTCTTGCCGCCGTCGGTGGCGAGCTTGGCGAAGCCGGGGCTGTTGCCCTCGGCGATGTCGTTGAGCTTGCCCGTGGTCTCGCCCAGCTTCTGGCCGACGCCGGTCAGCAGCCGGGTGGCCTGGGCGGCGAGGTAGTCCTGCAGTTCGGTCTTGAGCCGGTCGGCGGCCTCGCTGTGGGCGAGGTCGGACAGCGGGTTCTTGGCGCCGTCAGCGCCGTCACGTGCGGCGGACGTGGCCCGCCCGACGGTCTCGGTCATCACTCACCGCCTCCCTTCGAGGGACGGGAGCGGGCGCCGCGCGAGGCGGACGCGGTCTTCTTCGCGGCCGTCTTCTTGGCGGCCGTCTTCTTCGCCGGGCCGCCGGCGGCGCGCTTGGCCGGGGCGGCCTTCTTCGCCGCGGCGCCCTTCTTGGCCGGGGCCTTCTTGGCGGCCTTCTTCGCCGTCCGGCCGGCGTCGGGCCCGCTCCCGCGCCCGCCGTCGTCCCGGTCCTCATCGGCGCCGTCCGACTCGCGGTCGTCCGACTCGCGGTCGTCCGACTCGCGGTCGTCCGTCTCCTCGTCGTACGGCTCCTCACCGGCGGACTCGTCCGTCCCGTCCCGGTCCTCGCCGCCGCCGTCCAGCCGGCCGCGCACCTCCGCGGTGCGGCCGTGCAGCCGGTCGGCGAGCGAGCTGATCTGCCGCTCGACCAGTGCCCCGGAGGCGGCCTTCCCGGCGCCCCGCAGATCACCGCGGAGCTGGTCGCCCAGCTCCTTGAACTGCGGGTTGTCGCGAAGCTGCTGCGACACCAGGTCGGCCACGGCCCGCGGGCTGAGGTTGAGCTTCTTGCCCGCGACCAGTCCGCCGACGGCCAGCGCCATCTTCAGCTTCTTGGTCCGCCCGAGGAGATATCCGGCCCCTATGGCGAGGCCCAGTCCCGTTCGATTCATCGTTGTGCCGTCCCGTCCCCTTGACCCGCGCCCGTGCGCGTCGCTATCTCCAACCGGTCCAGGAGTGCGTCCTCCTGTTCGTCGAACTCCTCCTCGGTGATCTCCCCTGCCTCCAGCAGCTCCTCCAGCCGGGCCAGCTCGGCACGGATGGTCGCGGGGTCGTAGTAGATGCGTTCCGCTTCCTGAAGGACCTGCCGGACGGCCCAGGCGCCGCCGCGCGCCGGGGCGAGCGGCAGCAGCAGCACTTCCGAGATCAGGCCCATGTCGTCACTCCGTTCCGGTGTCCGCCCCCGCGGCCGTGATGCCCGCCGGCTCGGCGGGGCCGGGCTCGACGAAGCTGTACGGCGGCAGCGGGCCGTTCAGTCGTATCTCGAGGTGGGGCATGTCCGTGCGGGCCTGCTCCACCGCGGCCAGGAACTCCTCCGCCGTCGCGCGCTTCACCAGGTACGAGACGTTGGCGAGCCAGCCGGTGGACTCGGGGCCCACGCTCTCGGCGTCGGCGATGCCGCGCAGCGTGTTCTCCAGCGCGGCGCCGTCCTCGGCCTCCCGGGCCTTGACGGCCTCGGCGACCATCTCGCCGAGGCGGATCTTGTCGTCGTAACTGCCGCCGCCGGACTGGCGGTTGGCCTCCGCCAGGGCGCGGATCTCCGGGTTGAGGGCCATCACGTGGTGCAGGACGGCCTCTTCCACGTGATTGGCCTTGACGTTGTACTCGACGCGGGCGTCGAGGGCGCGCAGCCGCTCCAGGTAGTGGTCGGCGCGCTCGGCGAGGACGGAGGTGACCGCGTCGTCGTCGGGGGCGACGCTGCCGAACCGCATGGGCAGGACGCAGCCGCCCGCGCCGATCTCGCTGAGCACGTTCTGGTGGGCGAGCAGCTCACGCCGCTTGGGGCGCAGGCCCTCGGGGGCGTCGCTGACGACGGCCGCCAGGTCCCCCTGGGTCAGCACGCGCAGCGGGCGCGCCGGGTCGCCGACGCCTCCCATGCCCTCGGGCAGGGACGGGTGCGAGGCGGCCGTGATGCCGTAGACGTACGTGCTCACTCCTGCTCCTCCTTACGCCGCGACGTGCTCTTACGGGCCCGGGGGCGCGACTCGGTCTCGCCCTCGCGCCCCTGCTTGAAGGCGTCCGAGATGGTCTCGGCGGCGCCGGAGAGGGCTCCCTTGGACTTGCCGCGGGCGCCGGACTCGGTCACCTCGCCGACGATCTCGGGGAGGCCGGGGCTCTTCTTCGGCCCGGACTCGAGGTCGAGCCGGTTGCACGCCTCCGCGAAGCGGAGGTAGGTGTCGACGCTCGCGACGACGACACGGACGTCGATCTTGAGGATCTCGATGCCGACCAGGGACACGCGCACGAATGCGTCGATGACGAGCCCCCTGTCCAGAACAAGCTCAAGCACGTCGTAGAGGCCGCTGCTGCCGCCTCCACCGCCGGACTGCTGTGCCGGTACTACTGTCATGCCGGCCCTTCCTCCTTGTTGTCGGTGGGTGTGGTCTCTGTACGTGTGATCGCGCGAGGGCGGCCTAGCCGCCGGACCTGCGCGTGTCGGCGCGTCCGCGCTCGTAGCGGCGGACCCTCCGGTACCCGGTGAGGTCCCCGTCGGGGTCCAGCTCCACCTGGTAGCTCGCCATCAGGCTCATCGTGTCGGGCACCCGCTCCAGCTCCAGGACCTCGACCTCCAGCGCCCAGCCCTCCGAGGTCTGCTCGAAGGACGACACGGACTCGGCCTCCATGCCGGTGAGCTCGGCGAGCTGCTCGCGCGCCTGGCGCAGCACCTGCATGGGCTTCGGCTTCTTCCGTTCCGTGGTGCTCTCGGTCGTGTCGCTGTCGTTCTCGGGCCGCTTGCGGGGTGCGGTTCGTTTACGGGGTGTGCGTGAGGTCCGGGCCCGCTCGGAGTCCTGGCCCTCACGGGAGTCCTGAGATCCCTGTGAATCTTGTGACTCTTCGGTGTTCTTCGTGTTCGACATGGCCACCTCCCCCTCCGTGTGGCCGCAAGTGTGTTCGCCAAACCTCCGAGGACTCACCCGTTCGCCACGTCCGGCTGTCGCCGCTGGTCGCAGGGGGGTACGCGGCGACGGCTGCAACGATCTAGCCGCGCAGCGCGGCCAGCCTCCGTCGGGCCGGGGCGAGGGAACGGCCCTTGCGGGACGCGCCCGCCCACGGGTTCGTGGCGGCCTGCTCGACGGCGTTCTCCACCGTCCAGCGGCGGGCGTGCAGCTCCGGATCGTCGAGCTGGTCCCAGGTGATCGGGGTGGCGACGGGCGCTCCCGGCAGGGCGCGGACCGTCCAGGGGGCGACCGCGGTCTGTGCGTACGCGTTGCGTCCCACGTCGAGGTAGAGCCGGTCGCCGCGGTCCTTTTTGCGGGCCGCGGTGGTGAGCCGGTCCGGGTGGGCTTCGGCCAGCGTCTCGGCGACCTCGCGGGCGAACTCCCTCACCGTGTCGAAGTCCTGGGCGCCGTCGAGCGGCACGATCACGTGCAGCCCTCGCGATCCGGTGGTCATCAGGGCCGAAGGCAGCGTCAGTTCGTCCAGCAGCTCCCGGAGCCACCGGGCGGCCTCCCGCACCGCCTCGAAGTCTTCGCCGGACGGGTCCAGGTCGAAGACCAGCCGGTCCGGGCGGTCCGCGTCGTCGGCACGGGACAGCCAGCGGTGCAGAGTGATGCTCGCCTGGTCGACCAGGTACAGGAGGGTCGCGGTGTCGTCGCACACGGTGTGCGTGACCGTGCCGCCCTCCTTGCCGACCTCCACCCGGGTGATCCAGTCCGGGTAGCTGTCGGGGGTGTTCTTCTGCATGAAGGCCGGGCCGTCGAGGCCGTCGGGCCGCCGGTCCAGCATCAGCGGCCGGCCCCGCAGATGCGGCAGCATCCGGCGGGCGACGGCCCGGTGATAGTCGACGAGGTCGCCCTTGGTGTACTCCCGGGCGGCGTCGCCGCCCGGGAGGAGCACCTTGTCCGGGCGGCGGATCTCCACCCGGCGGCGGCCGGCCCGTACGGTGCGCGAGCCGCCGTCGCTCACGACACGATCGCCTCCCCCACCAGCAGCCTGCCGGCCGCGGCGATCGACTCGGCGTCGATCCCGGCGGCGTGCAGCTGTTCCTCGGGGGCGGCCGAACCCGGCATGTTCCGCACGGCGAGCCGCACCAGCCGAGGGACGGGACGACCGTCGCCGAACGCCTCGGCCACCGCGTCGCCGAGCCCGCCCTCGGGGTGGTGGTCCTCGACCGTCATCAGACAGCCGGTCTCCTCGGCGGCCGTGCGCAGCGTCTCCACGTCGACGGGCTTCACCGAGTACAGGTCGACGACCCGCACGGCGATGCCCTCCTCGGCCAGAGCGTCGGCCGCGGCCAGCGCCTCGGGCACGGTGACCCCCGCGGCGACCAGGGTGAGCCGGTCCCGGCCGGAGGAGCGCAGCACCTTGCTGCCACCGACGGGAAACTCCTCGTCGGGGCCGTAGATCACGGAGCTCTTGCCGCGGGAGGTGCGCAGGTAGCGGATGCCCTCCAGGCCGGCCATGGCGGCGACCAGGCGGGCGGTCTGGTTGGCGTCGCACGGGTACAGCACGGTGGAGCCGTGCACCGCCCGCATCATCGCCAGGTCCTCAAGACCCATCTGGCTGGGGCCGTCCTGGCCGATGGCGACGCCCGCGTGCGATCCGACGAGGTTCAGGCCCGAGCCGCTGATCGCGGCCATCCGGACGAAGTCGTGGGCGCGGGTGAGGAACGCCGCGAAGGTGGAGGCGAACGGCATCCAGCCGCGTGCGGCGACGCCCACGGCGTCGGCGACCATCTGCTGCTCGGCGATGTAGCACTCGACGTAGCGCTCGGGGTGCACCTTGGCGAAGTACTCCAGGCGGGTGGAGTCGCCGACCTCGCCGTCCAGGGCGACGACGTCGGCGCGCGCGGAGCCGAGAGCGGCCAGCGCCTCGCCGAAGGCGTCGCGGGTGGCCATGTCCTCGCCGAGGTCCCAGCGGGGCAGCTCGGGCGTGGTGATCCGCCGGGCGGGAGCCTCGCCGCCGGCGGGCGGCGCCTGGACGGTGATGCGCAGGTCGCGGGGCCCGCCCAGTTCGGCGATCGCGTCCTCCGCCTCGGGCAGCGGCTTGCCGTGCAGCCCTTCCCGGTCCTGCACGGACTCCACTCCCTTGCCCTTCAGGGTGCGGGAGATGATCGCGGTCGGCTGACCGTGGGTGGACAGCGCCTCGCCGTAGGCGCGGTCCACCGCGTCCACGTCATGACCGTCCACCTCGACGGTGTGCCAGCCGAACGCCTGGAAGCGGCGGGCGTAGGCGTCGAGGTCGTGACCGTGCCGGGTGGGGCCGCGCTGGCCCAGCCGGTTGACGTCCACGATCGCGGTCAGGTTGTCCAGGTTCTCGTACGCGGCCTGCTCGGCCGCCTCCCACACCGAGCCCTCGGCCAGCTCGCTGTCGCCGCACAGCACCCACACGCGGTGGTCGGTGCGGTCCAGCCGCTTCCCGGCGAGCGCGAGTCCGACGCCGACGGGCAGGCCCTGCCCGAGGGAGCCGGTCGCGGTCTCCACCCAGGGGAGCTTGCGCGGCGTGGGGTGGCCCTCCAGACGGCTGCCGTTCGCCCGGAAGGTGAGCAGTTCCTCGTCGCCGATGACGCCGGCCGCCTTGTAGGTGGCGTACATCAGCGGGGAGGCGTGGCCCTTGGAGAGGACGAAGCGGTCGTTGGCGGGGTGGTCGGGGCGCTCGAAGTCGTAGCGCAGGTGGTTCGCGAAGAGGACGGCCATCAGGTCCGCCGCGGACATCGACGAGGTGGGGTGTCCGGAGCCGGCGGCGGCCGCCGCCCGGACACTGTCCACCCGCAGCTGTTGTCCGAGCTCGACGAGTTCACCGGTGTTCATGCGTCTCCTTCGCTGGGTCGGTCGGTACGGCGGACGGGGCCGGGCGCCACGTCCGGGCCGGGCTCCGGCCTGCCGGACGGCGGAGCGACGTCGGTGGCGGGCGGGGTGTCGCCGCCGGGCCCGGCCCCCCGGCCGTCGCGGGGGCTCCCGGGGACGCGCGCGACCTCGGGGGACGCGGTGTCCAGCGGCACGGACCAGGACCGTACGAGGCCCAACTGGACGGCCTGGCGCGGCAGTACGGCGTCCAGCAGCCAGTCGGCGGCCACCCGCACCCGGTTGCCGGGCATCGCGGCGAGGTGGTAACCACGGGTCACCGCGCCGGCCGCCACCCCGGAGAGGTTGACGCCGAGCGGGTTGGCGGCGGCCTTGACACCGCCGAGATCCACCACGAAGCCCAGGTCCTTGTGGCGGTACGCCTGCCGCTCGCCGTCGCCGAAGGACGCGGCGATGTTGCGCGCGCAGACCTTGCCCTGCCGCCAGGCGTGCTGGGCGGTCATCGGGGTGTACGAGCCGGGGTTCTCCAGGTCCGGCACGGCCGCCGCGTCACCGCAGGCGAATACCTCGGGACGGCCCGGCACCTGCAGGTGCGGGTCGACCAGCAGCCGGCCGCGTTCCATGGGCAGCCCGAGGGACTCGGCGAGCGGGTCGGGGCGCACGCCGACACACCACACGAGGGTGCGTGTGTCGACGAACTCCCCGTCGGTGAGCAGCACGCCGTCGGAGGTGGCCTCCTTCACGGAGGTGCCCATCCGCACGTCCACACCTCGCTCCCGCAGCACCGTGTCGGCGGTGCGGGAGAGCCGTTCGTCCAGCTCGGGCAGGACCCGGTCGGCGATGTCCAGCAGGATCCAGCGGGGCCGCATGCCGGTGCGCAGCGGCTGCTTGGCCACCTGCGCGTCGGTGAAGAGCTGGCCGTGCGCGGCGACCTCGGTGCCGGTGTAGCCGGCTCCCACGACGACGAAGGTGCACCGGGTGGAACAGCGCTTCGGGTCGTCCGTGGCGGCGGCCAGCTCCACCTGGCGGGTGACGTGGTCGCGCAGGTACAGCGCCTCGGGCAGGCCGCGGAAGCCGTGCGCGTGCTCGGCGACGCCGGGGATGGGCAGCAGTTTGTTGACGCTGCCGGCGGCGAGCACGAGACGGTCGTAGGTGAGGGTGCCGCCCTCGCCCTCAGGGCCGGTGTAGTGCACCTGGCGTCCGTCGAGGTCGATCCGGTCGGCCTCGCCCAGCACCAGTCTGGCCTCCGGGAGCGTCCCGGAGAGGGACACGGTGACCCGGCGGGGTTCGAGGATCCCGGCCGCGACCTGGGGCAGCAGGGGCAGGTACAGGAAGTAGTCGGTCGGGTTGAGCAGGACGATCTCGGCCCGGCCCCTGGCCGTGCGGGACAGGATCTGGGCCGTGCGGTAACCGGCGAAGCCGGCTCCGACGATCACAATGCGGGGTCGACTCACGGTTCGCCTCCGGCGCGGTCGCGTACGTCGGGAGACTTCCGCGTCCCCCTGTGCGGGACCGCCAAACGTCCGGCCGGCTCCCGGCGGGGCGTCGGGTGCGGCTGCGTCCTTTCAGCTGTGCCGCACGAAGGTGCCGCCTCGGCCTCAGCCGTTGCCCGGTGCGCGGTCGGCGCCGACCGTGGGCGGCGTGGACGGCACCGGGGGCACGGAGGCGGAGCCCGCCGCCCGCGTCCCGGCGGCCGCGGCGGAGCCCGGTGCGGCCGGGCGGGCCGCCGTGCGCAAGGCGTAGGCCGTTGCGGCCAGGATCACCGCCGTGATCAGTGCCGCCGCCCAGCCCGGGAGGACCAGGTCGAGGGCGAGGCCCACGGCGAGTGCGACCGCCGCGCCCGCGTACAGCGCGGCGGCGCCGGATCCGGCGTAGAGGGCCGCCTTCCGGCGCTGCCCCCGCGTCTGCTCCCGCAGTTCGGCCCGCACGGACTCCCGGGCCACGTGGGCCAGTTCGTCCACCAGGTGCTTGTCGAGGTGCTGCATGTGCTCCAAGCGCTGCATGGCACCCGGGTACCCGTGCCCGGGGCCCGGTAACTCGGACGCGCCCGGGCCCGGTGACTCGGACGTGCCCGGGGCCGCCAACTCGGCGCGGCCGTACCGCGGGTGAGGACCGTGTGGAGATCGCCGTGTGGAGATCGTCCGCGCCCGCCCGCCGCCCGGACCGGCCAACTAGGCTCGGACGCATGGAGATTCTGGGTGCCACACTGCGCGTCTGCGTCGACGACATCGAGACCGCCATCCCCTTCTACGAGCGGCTGGCGGGCGGGACCGCCATGCGGTTCGAACGGGAGGGCGTCCAGGTCGCCGCCGTGGGCTGCTTCCTGCTGATGAGCGGTCCCGAGGCCCAACTGGACGTGCTGCGCAAGGTCGCCGCGACCATCGCGGTCAAGGACGTCGACGAGACCCGCCAGGTGCTCGAGGAGATGGGCGCGGCCGTCCTCGCGGGGCCGCTGCCCACTCCGGTCGGCCGCAACCTGATCGCGCGGCACCCGGACGGGGCGGTATACGAGTACGCGGACCGCCGCCGCACCTGACCTGCCGGCGACGGCACGGCCTTCGCCGGCCATTCGGGAGTTCGGGTGCGGGTGGTCCGGTCCCGCCCGACGAGCCCTCACCCGGCCGTCGGCGGGCTCGAGGCCCACGTCACGAAAGCCGCTGTCGCCGCCGCTGTCGTGCGTCACGCCGTCCACGCTTTCAGGTCGGCGCGTATCGTGGCGGCCACCCGCTCCAACGGCCGTTTGAGCGACTCCAGTTCATCCTCCTTCGGCCGCGCGAGGGACAGCACGGCGATGCCTCCCCCGGAGACGGGGAAGGGCACCGCGATGCAGTTGCACTCGGGCCGGACCTCGCCGTACTCGGCCGAGAGCCGCCCGCTTCCCAGCGCCCGCCAGAGGGCGGAAGCCGGGTGCCTCGCGGCCATGTCCTGCTCGCCGGCCGTCACGTGGTGCGTCACCCGCACTCCGGAAGCGTGGCACACCGTCTCCAGTGTCCGGCGGGAGTAGCGGTGCAGGAACAGAGTCGCGCCGGTGGCCTTGGAGAGGGCCTCGAGCCGGTGCCGCGCCGCGGCGCCGAGCCCTGCGGACGGGGCGCCGGACAGGCCGCGGCGTGCCAGGTCGTACACGCCCGGACCGAGCCGCCACTTGCGGTCGCGCCGCTCCACGACGCCTTCGGCCGCCATCTGCTCCAGCAGGCAGTGCGCCGTCGTCTTGGGTATCCCTACCGCGGACGCCAGCGCCGTGACGCCGAGAGGTTCAGGGGCCTGCCCGAGAGCGCGGAGCAGTGCGAAGGCGCCGGCCACGACTCCCACGGGTTCGGACCGCGGTCGCGACTGCGGGGGCAAGGGCTTCGGGGCACCGGGAGGCATCGTCCCGGCCTGGAGCCTTATGTCCGCCTCGAGTTGCTCTGTCATCGGGTACCTCTCAGGGCTGTCGTGCCGGCCGGATCAGGATCCGGGTGCGGGTGCGGGTGCGGGTGCGGACGTCGGGCGCACCGCGTGTGCCGGGTGACCGGTCACCGGTCGGTGCACCGTTCGTTCTCCGACGCGGCCCGTGGAGTCCGCCCCGCACCGGGGCGACGAGTCCGGCGAGGTGGGCGGAACGGGCCTGGGCCGCCTCACGGTGAAAGGATCGGGTGACGACCGGAGGCACCATCAGGACGAGGCCTCCTGGGCGAGTTTCGTGAGCCACTCGGCCAGCAGCGCCTGCTCGGCGTCGGTGAACGAGGGCGAGGGCGCCGCACGGAGCAGGGCCGCCAGCGTGGTGGCCGCGCGTGCCGTGGTCACCGTCTCGCCCGGAGACGGGTCGCCGTCGTCGCGCGTCAGTACCCCGGCGAGCACGATCTCCCGCATGTGGTCGGACAGTTCGGTGTCAGGGTCGGCCTCGGACCGGGCAAGCAGCGTGAGAGCGACGCCGGTGTTGGCGGACATCACGATTTCGGCGGCACGTTCCGGTGTGATTGCCAGCCGGCCCGCCTGGGCGACGCGTTCGAGGACGGCGCGCAGGAGCCTGCGCATCTCCCCGAGGGCCTGCGGCGCGGAGTGGATGCCCGGCCCCGCCATGAGCCGGTAGACGTTGGGATGCTCCAGAGCGAACTGGGTGTGCTGGTCCCAGCCACGCTTCAGGTCGGCGACGGGGTCACCGGTGGCTTCCATGGCACGCTTGGCCGCCAGGTACTGGCCCAGTCCGTGGTCCACGACGGCCGCCAGCAAACTGTCCTTGTCACCGAAGATCCGGTAGATCACCGGCTGTTGGACGCCGGCCCGCTCCGCGACGCTCCGAGTGGAGACATCCGCGTTGGCCGAGGCTTCCAGCAGCTCCGTAGCGGCCTGAAGAATACGTGATCTATTATCCATGTTATCAACGATACTCCCGTGGGTGGACGTGCTCCTGACTGCCGCCACCGTGAGCGGGTGGTGCGCGCTCCCCCGCACTCACGGGCGCTGCCTGCCCACCAGGTCCCTGTGTCACCGACGTCCCGGGACAGCACGCCTGGCGCCTCACGGCGAGGAAATCGCCGAGGCCGGCCCGGCCGAGAACTCGCGGCGGATGCATCGCGGCCCTGGCACGTCGGAGGCCACGCGTCCAGTTCGATCGGCCGGAGGCCCACACCGCCGCCCCGCGCGTACTCGGCGGCCTCCCGCGCGCGGGGCGTTGCGTCCCGTCGCCTCACACCTGCCGGCGTAGACCGTGTGACCCGCGCCGGCCAGGGCCCGCGCCGTCGGAGCGCCAAAACCGCTGGACGCTGCGGCGATGACGACGTTGCCCTTCTCCCTGCGGGCCTCCTGGAGGCCCGGTGCCGTGAGGCCGCCGGGACGGGTGACGGTCAGGCGAGTCCGCCGTTGGTGTAGAGCACCTGACCGTTGACCCAGCGGGCGGGGCCGGCGAGGAAGGCGACCGATTCGGCGACGTCCTCGGGGCGGCCCAGTCGCTCGAGCGGGGGGACCTTGGCGAAGTTGGCGATCGTCGCCTCGTCCTTGCCCTCGAGGAACAGTGACGTGGCAACGGGGCCGGGTGCGACGGTGTTGACGGTGATGTCCCGGCCGCGCAGTTCCCGGGCGAGGATGAGCGTGATGCTCTCCACGGCGGCCTTGCTGGCGACGTAGGCGCCGTAGGTGGGCAGCTGGGTGCGGGTGACGGAGGTGGAGACGTTGATCAGGGCGCCTCCGTTCCGCAGCCGCCGGGCGGCCTGCTGGGACACGACGAAGGTGCCGCGGATGTTGATGCGGTGCATCCGGTCCAGATCGTCCAGGTCCAGTTCGGAGACCGGGGAGAGGATCATGATCCCGGCGGTGTTGACGACGACGTCGATCCCGCCGAACGCGGCCTCCACGGCATCGAACACGGCCTGCATGTCGTTCTCGTCGGCCACGTCGCCGCCCACGGCGATGGCGGTGGCCCCGCGAGCGGTGAGCTCGGCGACGAAGGCCTCGGCCTTCTCCTTGTTGCCGGCGTAGTGGACGGCGACGGTGAACCCGTCGGCCACCAGGCGGTCGACGACCACGTGGCCGATGCCGCCGGTACCGCCGGTGACGAGCGCGACCCGCCGGGTGGCGGGACGGGACTGGGGGGAGGTCTGGGAAGGCATGGTGGTCTTCCTTCTGTGGTCGAGCGGGAACAGGACGGTGATCGGGGACGAGGAGGACGACCCGGCGTTTCACTGAATCGCTCCTCGCTGAATCAACGATAACAAGGATGCGAATCGATGGCAACACTCTCGTGTTTTCGTCGATTCAAACCTCGGGTCCCACCCCAGCGCGCGCCTCTCGGTCCACGGCACGCAGGGAGGCCTGCCGAGCGCGAAGATCGCCGGCCGGAGCAGTCGCGCGAGCCCTGAGCGACGCTGCCCGCCCGGTCGGAGTTCCGGTGAGCGGAACGGCCGAGCCGCCTCGTCTTGCGGCCCCCTGCCACGGCCCACGCTCGTTCACATGGGAAAAGTGGAGGACGCTCCTCGTACCGGCACCGCGTTCCCCCTGTTCCGAGGCCTCCGGCGCCCTCCCGCTGACCTACGCTGCCGCACGACCACATCCCGGCGGAGCCGCTTCGGTCCCGCGAGACACCAGGTCTCGGACGGACCGAGCGTCCGCCGTTCCGCCGCCCACCGCACCGGCCGGCCCGAGCGGCAGCCCACTCCACAGCAAGGAACCATCATGAACACTGCCCTGGATCCCGGCGCCCTCGCCGGTGCCGTCCTCGAGGTGTACGAGAGCGGCGACCTCTCCCGCGTGGACGAGCTCATCTCCCCCGACCTGGTCGACCACAACCAGCCGGCCGGCACGGAGTCCGGCATCGACGCCGTCCGGGTGCTCGTCAGAGCGGTGAAGGAGGGATTCAGCGAAACTCGCATCGAGGAGATCTTCCGGAGCCTCACGACGGACGGCTGGGTGGTCAGCCAGTGGCGGATGACCGGCGTTCACACCGGCGACTGGTTCGGCACTCCCGCGACGGGGAGGCGGGTGAGCTTCACCGGCATCGATCTGTGGCGTGCCGAGCACGGCAGGATGGTCGAAGTACGTCACGCGGAGGACCTGTTCCAGCTCCAGGCGCAGCTCACCGCCTGATCCCCCGCCCGGCTCGGCCGGCACCGGGCACTGCCACGCGGCGGCACCCGGTGTCGGCGGCCGGCCGCCGCGTGCCTCCGACCGCGACGCCACGGTGTGCGTCCGGTCCGCCGCGTCCCATCGCGCGGGGCTCCGTCCGGCCGTGGGTCAGGAAGGGTTCCTCGGCCTTCTCACCAGCCCCGCAGGCCTCCCAGCGGCCCCGTGGATCAGCGCGGGGTCGGTACGATATGTGGCGTGTGCATATATTTCTCCGTACTGGGGCCGGTCAGGGCATGGCGTGGTGACCACGAGGTCGAACTCGGATCACCCAAGCAGCGCGCGCTCTTCGCCCTCCTCCTGGTCCGGGCGGGAGAGCCGGTCACCACACACGAGATCGTCGACGTCCTGTGGGGGCAGGACCCTCCGGCCAGCGCCGTCAACGTGGTGCAACGCCACATCGGCGCCCTGCGGCGCGTACTCGAACCCGGCCTCCCGGTTCGTGGCGTTTCCCAGCGGCTGGCGCTCCACGCGGGCGGTTACCGCCTGGACGCGGACGCCGGGACCCTCGACCTGCTGCGTTTCCGGGAGTTGCGCCAGGAAGCGGAACAGCTCTCCGGGCGCGGCGACGCAGTCGGGGCAACCGAACTGCTCCTGCGGGCCCTGGCCCTGTGGCGGGGGCCCGTCGGGTCCGGGATCACCCCCTCGATCCGGGCCCATCCCGTCTTCGGGGCCGTGGACAACGAATACCTGGCCACGGTGAGGGAAGCGGCCGAGCAGTCGCTCGCGGCGGGTCCCGCCTGGGGCGCCCGGATCCTGGTCGTGCTGCGGCGGGCCGCCGCCCAGCACCCGCTGGACGAAACCCTCCAAGCCGCGTTGATGCTGGTGCTTGCGGCCGCCGGCCACCAGGCGGAGGCCCTGGACGTCTACCGAAGTGTGCACAGACGTCTCACGGAAGAGCTGGGGGTCGATCCCGGCGCAGAGATGCGCGCCGCACATCAGCGCGTGCTGGAGCAGGCCCTGCCCGGCGGCACGGCCTTCCCCGGTCCCTTGCCCCTGGAAGCCGGCGCCGACGGCACCGACGGCGTGGCGGCACACGTGCCCGCGGACAGCCGGGGCGGAAGCGTCGCGGACGCACCCGTCCGGCCGGCGCAGCTTCCCCCCGGTCTCCCCGTCTTCACCGGCCGCCAAGCGGAACTGGAAGGGCTCGACGCGCTGTCGGCGGACAGCGGGGACCGGACGGCCGTGGTGGTGATCGGCGGTATGGCGGGGGTGGGCAAGACCACACTGGCCGTGCACTGGGCCCACCGCGTCGCTCACCGGTTCACCGACGGACAGCTCTATGTGGACCTCCGGGGCTTCCACCCCAGCGGCTCCTCGATGAGTGCGGCCGAAGCCGTGCGCTTCTTCCTCGAAGCCCTGGGCGTTCCCGCCCAGCAACTGCCCGCCGGAGTGGATGCACAAGCCGCGCTGTACCGCAGTCTGCTCGCCGGCCGACGGATGCTGGTCTTCCTGGACAACGCCCACAGCACCGAACAGGTCCGGCCTCTGCTGCCGGCGGCACCCGGTTGTCTGGTGATCATCACCAGCCGCAACCGGCTGTACGGTCTGGTCTCCGGCGAGGGTGCGCACGCCGTCACGCTGGGCGTGATGCGGGAGGAGGACTCCCTGGACCTGCTGCGCCGACGGCTCGGCGACGACCGTGTCGCACAGGAGCCCGCGGCGGTCGCGGACATCGTCGCGGCGTGCGGTCACCTGCCCCTGGCCCTGGCCGTCGTCAGCGCGCGGAGCGCCATGAACCCGGCCTTCCCGCTGGCATCCGTCGCGGTGGAGCTGAATGAGAGCCGGGGCAGTCTCGACGCGTTCGACGTGGAACCTCCCGTCGCGGACGCGAGAAGCGCGTTCTCGTGGTCGTACCGCCTCCTGTCGGCGGAGGCCGCGCGCACGTTCCGGTTGCTGGCCCTGTACCCCGGGCCCGACTGTTCCGTGGAAGCCGTGGCGAGCCTGACCGGGCTGCCGCCCTCCCAGATCCGTCCGCTCCTCGCGGAACTGGTGCGCACCCACCTGCTCTTCGAATCCACACCGGGCCGGTACCGTGCGCACGAGTTGCTGCGCGCCTATGCTGCGGAGCTCGTCCACGCCTCGGACGACACCGACGGGGCCCGGCGCAGGCTCTTCGATCACTATCTGCACGGCGCGCACGCTGCGGAGTCGGTGCTCGCGCCGGTACGGGACCGGCCTCAGCCCCCTCCGCCGGCGGCCGGAGTGGCAGTGCCGCCTCTCGCCGACCAGTCGCACGCCGCGCGTTGGCTGGACACCAACCGCTCCGTGCTGCTGGCCGCGATCGAGCACAGCGCCGGGCAGGGCTACGACGGGCACAGCTGGCGCCTGGCCGTGGCCGTCGAGCGGTACCTGGACCGAGGCGGACGGTGGCAGGAACAGATCGCGGTGCAGTCCACGGCGGCTGCGGCCGCACGGCGCCTGAACGACCTCACCGGGCAGGCATACGCCTACCGGGCGCTGGGTTTCGCCCACGGACGGCTGGGCCGATGGGCCACGGCCGCGAGGCATCTGTCGTACGCGCTGGAACTGTTCGACACGCTCGACGCCCCGGTCGGGCAGGCAAGGGTGCACCGTTACGCCGCCTTTCTGGCCAACTCGCGGGAGCGTTACGAGGAGGCGCTCGACCGGTACGGACGGGCGCGCGACCTGTACGCCCGGGCCGGCTGCCTCGCCGGGGCGGCGAGCGTCGCCAACGAGATCGGCTGGACGTACATCCTCAAGGGGGAGCACCACAGGGCCGTGGAGGAGTGCGGCCGGGCCCTCGCACTGCACCAGGGGGTGGGTGACCGCAACGGTGAGGCCGCTGCGTGGGACAGCCTGGGTTACGCCCACCACCACATGGGCAACCACGACGAGGCACTGATCTGCTACGAGCAGGCCCTGAACCTGTACCGGGCGGTCCGCGACCGGTACCTGGAGGCCGACACGCTCATACACATCGGCGACACCCATCACGCGGCCTCCCGGGAGGCCGCGGCCACATCGGCCTGGCGGCAGGGCCTCGGCATCCTCGACACGATCGGGCATCCGGACGCCGAATCCGTACGGAGGAAGCTGGCGGAGCTGCTGGGCGTGGAGGTGCCGCCGGCCGCCGCTGCCTGCCCAGCTCGTTGAGTGCCCCGCTGTCCTCGTGACCACGTCAGTGGATTGCCAGTCGTCCGGAAGTGCGCGCTGCCTACCCTCACCGCGCGTGCTCCCGACCGGGCCCCGCTGTGCGGTGACACCCGTCGAGGTCCACGGCACGCATCTGCCCTCCAGGACTGGAAGATGGACACCGCACTCACCACACCCATGCCCCATGGCCCGCTCCCCGGACAGCCGCTGCACCAGCTGATGACCGACCACGGCAAGGCCCTCCTCGCCTACGCCGAGAAGCTCCTGAACGACCACCACCTGGCGCAGGACATCGTCCAGGAGACCTGGATCCGCGCATGGCCGCACACGGACCGGCTCTTCCGCACGGAGGGTTCCGTACGGGGCTGGCTCCTGACCGTCACCCGCAACCTGATCATCGACCGGCAGCGCACGTCCGCCGCGCGCCGCGAAACGGTGGGCACCGACGACCGCGACCTGCCGCTCGTCGACCACTCCGACGCCGTCCTCACCTCGGTGGAGACGGCGACCCTGCTGCGCCGGCTCTCCCCGGAGCACCGGGAGGTGCTGCTGCACACCTACCTGTACGACCGGACCGTGGAGCAGACGGCCCGTATCCTCGGCATACCGGCGGGAACCGTCAAATCCCGTCGCCACTACGCCCTCGCCGGTCTGCGGACGCTGGCCGCGGCCGGCCGCCGCGAGTGAGGTCCGGCGCCGGCCTCGTGCCCTTCATGCCGGAACGGTGAGCCGGAGGCCCAACAGCGGGACATCCACCCGCCCTTCGGCGTCGGCGTACCACCGCCAGTGCGCCGCGGCCACCTCGCCGCACACCAGTCCGGTCCAGCCGGCCCCACCGGTTCCGCACAGCGCGGCGAGCTGCGCGGCCTCGTGGTCGGTGGGCGGCGTGGCCAGCACGACCAGTCCCTGAACGGGGCGCCGGGCCGCGGCGATTCTCCTGGTCCCGGACGGGAGCGGCGGCGCCACCGGCGCAGGAGTGAGGGGCGGGACCTCCCGCAGTCCCGGCGGCACGACGGGCACGAGCGGCCCGGTCCTGTCACCCAGCACGGTCACCGGCGTGCCGGGCCTGCCGCGGGCCACTTCCTCCAGCACGTTCCGCACCGCGTCCCGCGCCGTGGCGGCGTCGCCGACGACGCTCAGCACTCCGTCGAGGCGGCTCAGGTCGACGAAGACCGCCACGCCCTCGGTGTCGGTCCCTGCGCGTACCGGGCAGGCCGCCTCGTCCGCGACCGGTTCGCCGTCCGCCCGCCGGTCTTCCGTCGCGGACAGGCTCCATCGCGTGGAGTCGATCCGCTTCCAGGGTTCCGGGGCTGCGGAGGTGGACGGCAGCCATACGGTGGCACCGACGGCGTCGATGCGCACGGCGTGCACCGGCGCCCCGGACGCTCCCTCGGCGGCGCGGAACCGGTTCAGCACGAGACGGGCCCGCCGCGGGGCGTCGGTGTCGGCGGCGAATCGGCGGCCCAGCGCACGCCGTGCGGCAAGGCGCCGACGCGCTCTGAAGGGCTCTCCCAGCCGGCGGAGCAGGCGTACGAGTGCGGACCATGCCGTTCGCAGTCTGCGGCGGGCGACGATGCCCGCCGTCACCGGCGCCATCACGACGGCGCCGAGCACCGCGACGACCGTCCCCAGGGGCACGGCGAACACGGTGGTCGTGCCGGTACCCGCCGCGGGGCCGGGGGAAGGCTCCTGTCCGCCGTTGTCCCGGGCCAGCTGGACGCCGTCTCCGGTGGCGTCCTGCGGGAGGCGCAGGATCCAGCCGGGGTGCAGCTGCTCGTCCGGGCTGGTCAGCGCGGTTCCGTCGGGTTGGGTCAGTTCCCGGTTGAGGTCGAAGATCTCCGGGGAACGCGACGCGTCCCCCAAGGTGCCGGCGGCGACGTCCGGGAGAGTCACGGTCCTCCCGCCCGACGCCGACGGATCCGGTACCACGAAGACCTTGACCAGGTCGTCCCCGTCCGCGGCGTCCGCCGGCTCCGCGGCGCCGGACCAGACGAGGCAGGCCAGCAGCAGAGCCATAAGGGCCCGGCGAAGGTGACGTCCCGCGCCGCGTGCGGTGACGTGCCGCGCCCCGTGTCCGGGTGCGGCACCGGGTGCTTCGTTCATCTGGGGTCTCCCCATGTCCTCTGGCGTGTCCTACGGATCGTCGGACGCGGTCGGGGCCGCCGGAAGGCGGGGCCTTCCCGGCGCGCTCCCCCCGTACACGGGGACGCCCGGCGTAAACGTTCGACGTCCGCTGAACCCCGTACGGCCCGGTCCCCGTGTGTATGGCGTCGGGGCAGACGGCCGCGACTCCCGCCGGACACGAAGTGCACGCCGGGCCCCGCCCGCGTCCGCTCCAGAGAAAGACGATGCATCGTGCGACTGACCGTCAGTGTTCGCGATCCACGGACCGGTGACGCCCCGGCCACCGTCGTCGTCGAGACCGAACCCACCGTGCGGGTCGGCCGTCTCGCGGCGGAGCTGGCCCGCGCCGTGGGCGCAGCGGCCCCCGGCCCCCAAGACGCCGAGGAGGGCGCGGAACCCGCGCTCTACCTCGGCAGTGACCCCGCCGACCCGCAGCAGACCCTGCGGGCGGCGGGTGTCCGGGACGGCATGGACGTCTCGCTCGGCGCTCCCCTGCGGAAGGCACCCGAGCAGCGGGGCACCACCGAAGTCAGGGTGGTGTCGGGACCGGGTGCCGGCACGGTCTTCCATCTGGTGCCGGGTGACTACGACATCGGCAGCGACCCCGGCTGCCGCATCCGGCTGTCGGAGAGTGCCCCGCCGCTGGCCGCCCGCGTCCGGGTGAAACTCGACGGCAGCGCCGAGCTGCTGGTGATGAACGAGGCGCTGCTCGACGGCAACGAGGCGGACGCTCCCTCGGCGTGGCTGCCGGGCAGCCAGCTGGCGGTGCGGGACACGCTGCTGGAACTGACCTCGGAGCGGACCGCCCGCGCGCCGCTGACCCCCTCGGCGGACGGGCTGGGACTGGAGTTCAACCGGCCGCCCCGGTTCGTCCCGCCGCGGGTGCGGGCGAAGTTCCGGCTGCCGGCGCCGCCCGTACGGCCCGACAAGCGGCCCATCCCCCTGCTTCCGATCCTGCTGCTTCCTGCGGGCAGTGCCGCCATCGCCATCTTCGTCACCCACAACTGGGTGTTCGTCTTCATCGCGGTGCTCTCACCGATCGCGGCGCTCATCACCCAGTTCGGCGGGCGCAAGCAGGGCATGCTCAAGTACCTGGAGAAGAAGAAGGAATACGAGCAGACCCTGGCCCGGGTCCGTGCCGACGTGGACGCCGCCGTACTGGAGGAGCAGCGCAACCTGCGGCTGTCGCTGCCCGATCCCGCCGCGTTGTCACAGATGGCCGCCCAGCCCTCGGAGCGGCTGTGGGAGCGGCGCTACGAGGACGCGGACTTCCTGACCGTCCGGGTCGGCGCGACCGACCTGCCCTCCTCACTGACCGTCGACGACCCCACGCAGGACGAGCACCGTCGCAACACCGTGCCCCGGCTCGACCAGGTGCCCGTCGCGCTGTCCCTGCGCAAGGCCGGCGTCGCAGGTGTCGCGGGTCCCCGTGCGGCGAGCCTGGCCCGCTGGATGACGGCCCAGGCAGCCGCCCTGCAGAGCCCGGCCGACCTGTCCGTCGTCGTTCTCGGCGGACCCGACGGCGGCCCGGACTGGGCGTGGACGCGCTGGCTGCCGCACACGCAGGCACAAGGCGAGGACGCCTACAACCTGGTGGGCAGCACCGTCGACTCACTGGCCCGGCGCATCGGGGAACTGGGGCGGACCATCGCCGCCCGGATCGCGGCGGGCCCCGACCGGCCCCGGGGCGGCGCCATGGGGAGCCCCGACATCCTGGTCGTCCTCGCCGAAGCACGCCGGGCCCGTTCGCTTCCCGGCGTCATCACCCTGCTGCGGGACGGGCCGGCCGTCGGCGTCCACACCATCTGCGTGGAGCGGGAGGAGCGGCTGCTGCCGGAGGAGTGCGGTGCCGTGGTCGTCACGGGTTCCGCGCCCTCCACCACTTCGACGGTACGGGTCGGCGGCGAGGCCGCGCTGGAGGACGTACGGACCGACTTCCCCGAGCCGGACTGGTACGAGGACTTCGCACGGGCGCTGGCCCCCCTGCGGGCCGTGGGTGACGGCGACGACTCCACGCTGCCCGGCTCCGTACGTCTGCTGGACGTGCTGGACCTCGAGCCCCCGACGGCCGAGGCGGTACGGGCCGGCTGGGCGCTGGGCGGCCGCAGCACCAAGGCGGTGCTCGGCTCCGGCTACAACGGGGAGTTCGCCGTCGACCTGGTGCGGGACGGCCCGCACGCCCTCATCGCCGGCACCACGGGCTCGGGCAAGTCCGAACTGCTCCAGACCCTGGTGGCCACGCTGGCGGTCGTCAACCGGCCCGACGAGATGACGTTCGTGCTCGTCGACTACAAGGGCGGCAGCGCCTTCGCCGAGTGTGCCGACCTGCCGCACACGGTGGGCCTGGTCACCGACCTCGACACCCAGCTCGTCGAACGGGCACTGGTGAGCCTGGGCGCCGAACTGCGGCGCAGGGAAACCCAGCTGGCGGAGGCCGGGGCCAAGGACATCGAGGACTACCTCGACAAGCGGTCCCGTGGCGGGGACCGTCTTCCGCCGCTGCCCCGGCTGCTGCTGGTCGTCGACGAGTTCGCGTCCATGGTGCGCGAACTGCCGGACTTCATCTCCGGCCTGGTCAACATCGCCCAGCGAGGCCGGTCGCTGGGCATCCACATGGTGCTCGCGACGCAGCGCCCCGGAGGCGCGGTCACGCCCGACATCCGGGCCAACACCAACCTGCGGATAGCCCTCCGCACGACGGACACGACCGAGAGCCGGGACATCATCGACGCCCCCGACGCGGGTGAGCTCTCCCCCGTCACCCCCGGCCGTGCCTTCGCCCGGCTCGGCCCCTCGGCCCTGCTCCCGTTCCAGTCGGGACGGGTCGGTGGCCGACGCCCCGGCGGCCGTCCCGGCGACGGGGCCGAGCCCTCCGTCCGGGCCGAGACAGTGGCCTGGCAGGACCTCGGCGGTCCGTTGCCCGGCCGACCGGGCGGGGCGTCCACCGTCGGCACGACCGAGGCGGTCACCGACCTCGCGGTGCTCACCGCCTCCGTCGCCGAGGCCGCGGAGCTGGAAGGCATACGGCGCCGGCCCAGTCCGTGGCTGCCGCCGCTGCCCGCCTCCCTCACCTGGACGGCGCCGCCCGCGCCCCGGCCGTCGGCCGAACGTGATGCCGCTCTGCCCGCCGTCGAGTTCGGCGTCGTCGACCTGCCCGCGCAGCAGAGCCGGGTCCCCCTGCTCTTCGATCTGGACCGTTCCGGTCACCTGCACATCATCGGTTCACCCCGCGCCGGGCGTTCGCAGGCGCTGCGCACCCTGGCCGCGGCGCTCTGTCAGGCACACGGTGCCGACGACGTCCACCTCTACGGCCTCGACTGCGGCAACGGAGCGCTCAACGCGCTGACGGCACTGCCCCATTGCGGCGCGGTCGTCGACCGCGGTCAGACCGAGCGCCTCGGCCGCCTGCTCGACCGTCTCAACGCCGAACTCACCGTGCGGCAAGCGGCCCTCGGTGCTCGTGGCACCGCCGACCTCGCCGAACTGCGCGCCGCCCAGGCACCCGGTGAACGCCTCCCGCACATCGTGCTCATGGTGGACCGGTTCGAGGCCTTCGACCGGGAGTTCACCTCGTACGACAACGGCAGCTACATGGAGCGCATGCTCCGGCTCCTGCGGGACGGTGCCGGGGTCGGTATCCACCTCGTCCTGGCGGGCGACCGGGTACTGGGCGGCGGCCGGTTCTCCGGTACCACCGAGGACAAGATCGTTCTGAGGCTCAACGACCGGCAGGACTACTCCGGTGTCGGTGTCCCGACCCGGTCCGCGCCCTCCGATCCGCCCCCCGGCCGTGGTATCCGCACCCAGGATCTGAGTGAGGTGCAGATCGCGGTACTCACCGAGGACCTGGTGGGCGCCGCACAGGCGCAGGCGCTGATCCGGCTCGGCGGCGAACTCACGGCCCGCGAGTCGGCGGTCCCCGCCGAGCGGCGGGCCCCCGGGCTGGTCGTCCTCCCGGACCGGATCACCTATGCCGACGCACTCCCACTGCACGGCGCGGCCGGGCCCATGCGTCCGCTGGTGTCGGTGGGCGGTGACGTCCTCACCTCTCTCGGCCCCGACCTGTCGGACGTTCCGACCTTCGTCGTCGCCGGACCGCCGCGCACCGGCCGCAGCACCGCCCTGCTCACCGCGGCGCACTCGCTGCTCGCGGCCGGGACCGGACTGGTCGTCCTCGCCCCGCGCCGCTCGCCCCTGCGCGGGCTGGCGGAACGGCCCGGCGTCGCCGCCGTCATCGACGATCCCGAGGTGTCCGTGCAGGAGTTCCGGCAGATCCTGGGCGACATCCCCGAGGAGAACGCCGTGATCGTCGTCGACGACGCGGAGCTGCTCATGGGAGCCGAGATCGACTCCGATCTCGCCCTGCTCGCCCGGGGTGGAGCAGGACCGGGCTGGGGCCTGCTGGTGGCGGGCAACGCCGAGTCCCTGTCGCTCAGCCTGGCCGGCTGGATGGGACAGGTGAAGCGCAACAGGACCGGCATGCTGCTGTCTCCCCAGAGCCTGGGCGACGGTGAGGTCATCGGGGTGAAGCTCACCCGGGGCGTGGTGGGCCGGGCTCCCCAGCCCGGCCGGGGTCTGCTGCACCTGGGTGACGGAACGCTCCGGTCGGTGCAGGTGCCGTTCGGCGAACCGGAGCTGTGAGACCAAGGGCGCCTCGACCCCCCGGCGAGGGCGCCCCTTCCCCGCGTGGGGCCGGCCGTCCGGCCGGCCCCACGCCCGCTTCTTTTCCGAGGTGACGGCCGGTTCCTGCCGGCCGTCACCGACGTGCTTCAGCCGGCGCCCAGTTCCGCGGCGACCTGCCGCAGCCACTCCCGTGGCGTGACGCCGTCGAGGCGGGGATCGTAGAACGCGCCGGCCTGCTCCAGCCAGACCTGCGCGACATCGCCGTCGTCTGCGACGGTGAACAGGAGCGAGGCGATCTCGTCCCGCAGTTCTCCTGCCTTCTCCGGGCCGACGGCGCGGCGGAAGAGGGCGACGACCTCGAGCGGGGTGTCGGCCTCCAGATCGTAGTCCTGGTGGAAGTACGCCTGCGCGAGCTCACGCAACGTCGGGTACCTGTTCATCATCATGCCTCCGGGAAATGGGTGATGATCTTGAATCCGAACTTGTTGCCCGGGCTCACGTCCCGCTCGATCACGGTCTTGGCCTGGGTGACCGGCCGCTCGACCAACTCCCCCTTTCTGTTACGGACGAAGACGGTGCCCTCGTCCGAGGAGATGGGAGCGTCCAGAGTCTCCCGTGAGCCGCCCGGCCGCTTGAGGAGATCGAGGATCTTGCCCTGGTTGCCCTTGAGAGTCTTCGCTGCCGCCCTCTCGGCCGCTGCCTGGTCCTTGAACGTGGAGGCCGCGGTGAGGTGCGGGTTATCGGTCAGCCGGCCTCTGAGTTCGTCGTCCGTCTTGCCGTTGTGCCGGGCAAGCCCGTGAGAGCCGGGCATCTTCTCGAAGCGCGAGAGGTCAAGGCTGCTCTTGTCTCTGTTCAGCGCGTCCTCGAGCGCCGCGAACCTCTGTTTTGTGGCGGCTGAGGCATTCCCGGGCTTGAAGACGTTGTTGCCGCCGCCCGGCCGGAACACCGGAGGCTGCACCGTCTTGGCGGGAGGTTTCGACCCCTTGGCCTTCTTCTTGGCCCCGGCGGCGGCTGCCCCAGTGACGGCTGCCCCAGTGACGGCCGGGGCGTTGTCCGGACCTGTGGAGGCGGGGACCTGCTCGGGAGTGTCCGGATTCCGTGTCGCCGGCGCCGCGTCCGGGGTGGCGGACGTCGTGGCCGTGGGGGCGGACCCCGGCGCCGGGGAGGAATCACCGGGAGCGTCCGGGGCCGATCGGGTGGCGGTACCGCCCGTGGAGCTGGTGCCCGAGCCCGCCCCCTTACGGGGAAAGGGGAGGTTTCTCGCCGCCACGCCGAAGGCGGTGCCCGCCGCACCTGCCGCACCCGCGCCCAGGATGGCACCGGCGTCGAATCCTTCTCCCTCGACGGCCTGGTCCACCGCCTCCGAACCGGCGTCGTGCGCGAAGTCACGTCCGATCTCCTTCACCGCCTCGCCGCGCGGGCCGTTCAGGAACCCGCCGACCGGCTTGGTGTGGTTGACGGAGGCCGCCACCGAGTCGATCGGGCCGTGAACCGCTCTGCTGCCCCTCACGGCGGAGCCGGCCGAGGCCGTGACGCCCCTGACTCCGGCGCCCGCCGCCCTGAGCAGGCTGCCGCCCGGAACCAGCGCGATCAGCCCGAGGGCGAAGTCGCCCAGACTGAAATGGTCGGTGGCTATCGCGGTGATCGTCTCCAGGGCGAACAACGCGCCGCCCAACAGGGCTCCCGCCACAGGGAAGAACACCGCGACGATCGCGAGCAGCGCACCCAGAAGAATCTTGACGAACGGGAAATCCCTGAAGAAGTCCGCGATGCGCTGGAAGATGTTGCGTTCGGGGATCGCCTCGCTCGCGGCACGGTCCAGCACCTCCTCGAATCCGCGCTGCGCGCTTTCCCTCATCTCCCGCGCCTGCTGGGCCAGACTCTTCGCCGCGTTCAGCGACTCCTGCCCGGCGGCGACGGCGTCCTTCTGCTTGTTCACCTCCGCCTTCTCCTCGTCCGAGGGGTCCTCGCCCAGTGCAGGCACTGTCTGGTTCGCCTGGGGCGCGGCGGTCGCTGCCTGGTCCACGGCACGGTCGAGGGTCTCCTGGGCCTCACGGAGCCGGGGTGCGTAGTCCGCGTAGGCCTGCGCGGCGTCGTGGTACGAGGTGGCGGTCTTCCGCAGTTTGTCCGGTAGATCGTCTCCGATCTTCTTCTGAAGAGCCGCGATCGTCTCTCCCCGTCCCCGGGAGATGCTGCCGTCGCGCTTCAGGATGTTCAGTGCTTTCTCCGCGGCGTCGCCGATGTCCCGGTAACGCGTGGTGATCTCCAGAATCAGGTCGGGATCCCCCGGGGTCGGATCGGAGCTCATTCCGACGAGCTGGAAATCCTGTGGAGTGCTGTGCCGACGTGCCATGCGGTGCCTTTCAACGTCGTTGACTCTGGGCACACGAAGCCGGAACCTGCGGGGTTCACCCTGCGCATCCGCGGCTGTGACGGCCTGCCGAGCAGTTGAACGTTCCGGTCTCGTGGACCCGTGTCCGAGGTGAGGTCCGGTGTCGCACAGCAGGAGGAGATGCGCATGGCGCAGGACATAGTGATTCCGGGGGACGAACTGCGGGAGGCGCAGAACATGCTGGGCTTCGTCCACGACTTCATCGACATCGACCGCAACCGGTTCGACTTCGACGCGGCGCTCGGACGGGACCTCTCCAGGGGCCCGGGCAACCATTTCGAGAAAAAGTGGAACGACGGCAGGAAGCAGTTGAAGAAGCAGGTGAAGGAGATCCAGGACGCCATCACCAGCATCCTCGACTCCTTCGAGAAGACGGATCAGGACGCTGTGGCACACCTGGACGCGGGGGACGCACGGTGAGCGCCGCCGCACAGCGTTTCCTGCTGGACGTACCCGACCTGTGGGACACCTTCGACCTGAACGGGGAGGATCTCGCCCGCAGTCGTACCAAGGCGCTTGCCGGCACCGACGACCCCCGTCGGAAGGCCCGCATCAACGACTGGTTCCGGCAGGGCCGGGAGGTGTTCCGGTCCGCCCGTCGCAGTGGGGCCCTGCTCGCCACCGGCACCGCCACGTCCTACGACGACGGCCTGTTCATGGCCTACTGCATGGTGTTCGCCGTCAACACGCCCGAGGGCTCCGAGCTGACTCTGCCGGTCCTCTCCCGGTCCCTGGGTGTCGCCTCGCCCGGTGCGGCGGCGTCCAACGACCGGGTGATCAGCTCCGTGCGGATACCGCACGTCGGCGCGGCCGCACGCGTCACCGGCACCGAGGTCACCCGGCTCACCGGGGACATCGACGTCAAGCTGCTGGTGATGCACACGATGATGCCGGTGCCGGGCACGGAGCGCGACTACCTCGTCGTCACTCTCGCCAGCCCCAACCTGCCGTTGAAGGACGAGGTGTACGACCTCTTCGACGCCATCACCGGCACCTTCCGCTTCCTGGCCGAGGACGGCACACCGCTCGACGCGGCGGCGGACTGACGGAACCCTCCCCCGGCCATGAGCCCGCCCCCAGGATCCGCGTCGGGTCCTGGGGGCGGGCGCTTGTGTGTCAGCCCAGGTTGGAGCCGAGCTGGTCATCGGTCTGGGTGAAGGCGTCACCGACGGACTTCACATACTGGCCGATGCCCTGCAGACCCTGGTTCACCTGGTCGAAGCCCTTCGCGAACTCGTCGAAGAACGGAGAGAACTTCTGCTGCGCCGCAGGGGTGCTGTAGCCGTTCGCGAGCAGGTTGGAGATCTTGCCCTTGACCTCGCTCAGCTTGTCCTGAAGCTGGGAGAAGTCGCTGAGCAGCGCCTGCGAGGTGGAGGCGGTCTCGTCGGAGTTGACCTTGTAATCGGGCATGTCTGTGCTCTTTTCGCCGGTACGTGGTGGATGACATGAACTGCGCGGCTGGACGGAATCGTCCACAGTCACGCACCAGGTACACGGGCCGTCGGGCGGGATGCGTTCACCCCAGCCGGCCGGGATCGTTCAGCCGAGCCGGCCGGGCTGCGGTGCGTTCGGCCAAGCCGGCCGGGATGCGTCAGCCAGGCCGACCGGAACGCCTGACACCCACGCCGGGAGGGTCCGGGCCCGGCCGCTCCCGCCGGACACGCCCGCTGAACCATTACCGCCGCGGAGCTCGTGTGCCCGGCATGATCTCCCTTCTCAACGGCCGTTCCTCCTCGTCCTCCGCCGCACGCCGTGGACGTCGTGCCCTCGTCGCCTCCGCCGTCGTCCTGTGCGGTGCGGCCGGACTGTCGGGCTGCGGCAAGACCATCCAGATCGGTGACGACCCCGCGTCACCGCCTTCGTCCGCCGCCCCGCAGACTCCCCAGGCTTCCGCGCCGGCTCCGGGGCCGGGGAACTCGGCACTGCAGGTGGTCGATTCCACCGCACAGGACGCGGGTCTCAGCGGCAACGGCGGCACCGTGATCGGAGCAGCCGTGCAGGAGGCACCCCCGAAGTGGGTGCAGCTGTCGGCCGTGAACTCGCCGTCGCTCGCCTCCCCCAACCTGATCAACATCAATCAGGCAGCGCTCTACCGCTTCGACAAGGACACGGCAGACCCGTCGAAGTCCAACTGCAACGACGCGTGCGCCGCCAAGTGGCCCCCCGTCACCATCCAGGAGGGCGGCAACGTCTACCTCGCCGGTGTGGACCCGCAGCAGATCGGCGCCATCCGGCGTGACGACGGGCAGGTCCAGGTCACCGTGGGCGGCTGGCCCGTGTACCGCTTCGCCGGCGACACCCGGCCCGGTGACCTCAACGGGCAGGGCGTGGACGGCGTCTGGTTCGCGGTGGGCCCCGACGGCGCGAAGGCCGCCCAGTAGCCGAGCCCACGGTCCCCCACCCGGTCCCGCGCGGCAGATCAGGCCCGCGGGACACCGGGGTGCGGGGCAGGGGCAGGGCAGTGCGGCAGGGCAGTGCGGCAAGCGCCCGAAGGGCGGCTCACCGCGCGCAGATGTCCCTTCCCTGCTGAGGGCTCGCCGTTCAGCGAACGGCGAGCATCTCGCTGGTGAGCGCCCAGCGTTCGTGGTCACGCCAGGCGCCGTCGATGTACAGCATCTTCGGGGAGAAGCCCTCCTTGCGGAAGCGGCAGGTGCGGGCGAGGGCGATGGAGGCGGCGTTGCCCGGCTGCACGTTGATCTCCAGCCGGTGCAGCCGCATCGGCCCGAAGGCGTACCGCACGACGAGGTCCAGCGCCTCGCGCATCATCCCGCGTCCGGCCGCGTGGGCGAAGGCGCCGTAGCCGAGGGCGCCGCAGAGGAAGCCGCCCTCGACGATGTTGTTGATATTGACGAAGCCGGCGAGGGCGCCGTCCGCCTCCTTCTCGCAGACCAGGAAACCCGCCTTGGCGGGGTCCTCGATCAGCCGCTGCGCGTAGGCGGCGTAGGCGGACGGGGTGTCCGGCGGGAACAGCCAGGGGTGGTGCAGGTCCTTGCTCTCCCGGGCCCGTGCGGTGAATTCGGCGCCGTCCTCGTAGGTGAAGTGGCGCAGGCCGACGCGGCGGCCTTCGGTGAGGTAACGGGAAGCGGTGTGCGGCACCTTGTCACCCTACGACGCCTGCGCGCACCGGGGAGGACGCCCCGGCCCTGCCCAGAACCGCGGTTCTCAGCTCAGCGCCGGTTCCCCCAGCGTCAGCGTCCCGGCGTCCGCGTCCAGTTCGGCCGCGACCCCGAACGGCAGCGTGAGCGCGTCGTCGCAGTGCCCGAACCCGAACTGCTCGGCCACCGGCACCCCGAGCCCGCCGAGCCGGTCCACGAGCAGCGTCCTGACGCTCTCGTACGGGTCGCACTCCGCCCAGGAGCCCAGCAGCAGCCCGGCGACGCCGTCGAGCATCCCGGCGCGCAGCAGCTGGGTGAGGTAGCGGTCGAGACGGTAGGTCTCCTCCCCCACGTCCTCCAGGCACAGCAGTCCGCCGCGCGCGGAGTCGCGGGTGTGCGGGGTGCCGATGCCGCCGGCGATCAGGGAGAGGCAGCCGCCGAGCGTGACCCCGCGGGCGCGTCCCGGGACCAGCGCGGTGCCGTCGGAGCGGATCGTGCGCACCGACTCGGGGTCGAACAGGGTGGCCCGCAGGTGCTCCTGGGCCCGCGCGCTCTTGACGAAGTCCACGCCCGCGGCCATCGGCCCGTGCAGGGTGACCAGGCCGAGCCGCACCGCGAACGCCTCGTGCAGCGTGGTGATGTCGCTGAACCCGACGAACGCCTTCGGCCCCGCCGCCCGCATCGCCTCCCAGTCGAGGGCATCGACCATGCGCTGCGCGCCGTAGCCGCCGCGGGCGCAGATCACCGCGTCGACGGCCGGGTCGCACCAGGCGTTCTGCAGATCGGCGGCACGGTCGGCGTCGCTTCCGGCGAGGTAGCCCAGTGCGCCGTCCCGGTCGAGGACGTGCGGGGCGGCCACGGGGTCGAGGCCCCAGCCGCGCAGCACGTCGAACCCGGCGGCGAGACGCTCCTCGGGAATGGGGCCGCTGGGCGCGACCACGGCCACCCGGGCGCCGGGGGCGAGGCGGGGCGGGCGCCGCAGCGGCGTCAGCGAGGTCGGCGTGCTCACGGCGTCAGCTCCAGGGCGGGGATGCCGGTCGCCTTCAGCCCGAACACCTGCGCGTACAGGGACAGTTCGGCCTCCAGGGCGCGCACCATGGTGTCCGCGCGCCGGAAGCCGTGGCCCTCGCCCTCGAAGGTGATGTAGGCGTGCGGGACGCCCCGGCCGGCCAGCCGGGCGAGGAACCGCTCGCACTGCACGGGCGGGCAGATCACGTCGTCCAGCCCTTGGAGCAGGAGGAACGGCGCGCTCAGCCGGTCGGCGTGGGTGACGGGCGAGCGCTCCTCGTACCGCTCGGGCACCTCGGCGCGCGGCCCGATCAGCGTCTCCAGGTACTGCGATTCAAAGTCGTGCGTCTCCCCGGTGCCCCAGCCGGTGAGGTCGAGCACCGGGTAGATGATCGTGCCGCAGGCGTAGACGTCGGTGGTGGTGAGGGAGGCGGCGGTGGTCCAGCCGCCGGCGCTGCCGCCGCGGACGGCCAGCCGCGCCGGGTCGGCGAGGCCCTCCTCGGCGAGGGCCCGGGCGACGGCCGCGCAGTCCTCGACGTCGACAACGCCCCACTCGCCGCGCAGCCGGTTGCGGTACTCGCGGCCGTACCCGGTGGAGCCGCCGTAGTTGACCTCTGCGACGCCGATGCCGCGCGAGGTGAAGTAGGCGATCTCCAGGTCGAGGACCAGCGGGAAGCGGCCGGTGGGGCCGCCGTGCGCCCAGATCACGTACGGGGGCAGCTCGCCGTCAGGACCGGTGCGGTCGGGGTTGCGCGGCGGGTACACCTGGGCGTGGATCTCCCGGCCGTCGGGGCCGGTGAAGGTGCGGACCTCGGGCTCGGGGCAGTAGGCGGGGTCCACGGCGTCGCCGTGGGCGGCGCCGATCACGCGGGCCCGGCCGGTGCGGGTGTCCAGCTCCACGACCTCATAGGAGCTGTGCGGGCTCGCCCCGACGGCGACGACCCGCTCGCCGAGCGCGGCGAGGGTGGGGCCGAACTCGCTCCACGGCCCCGCGGCGTCGACGAGCTCGCAGGTCTCCGGGTCGAGCACGGCGAGCCGCTGGGCGCCCTTGCCGTGCAGGACGGCGATCAGTCCGCCGTCCAGCGGGGCGAACCAGCGCTGGCCGAGCTTCCACAGCGGCCCGGCGAACTCCTCGGGGCGCGGGCAGACGGGCTCGCCGTCCCGGTAGAGGTTCCACCAGCCGGTGCGGTCGCTGGCGTACAGCAGGCGGTTGTCGTGGGTCCAGTCGGCCTGCGGGACGGACTCCTCGGGCCCGCCGGCGACGGTGCGGGCGCCGGTCAGGGTGCCGTCCGCGGCGACGTCGGCGACGATCAGCTCGGTGCCGTCCCACGGCATGCGGGGGTGGTCCCAGCCGATCCAGGCGGTGCGCGTCCCGTCGGGCGAGAGCCGCGGTCCGGTGACGAACCGGTGCCGCTCCCCGGTCAGCTCCCGGACGGCGTCCCGGTCCTCGGCGGCGGACCCGTCGAGGGGGACGGCGGCGAGCACCCGGCGCACGTCGCTCGGGCCGTCGCCGGTGAACTCCTCCAGGACGCACCACACCTCGCCGCGCTCCGGGAGCACGACGGGCTCGGCCCAGCGCAGCCCGAGACCGACCGGTGACACCGGGGTGAGCGGGGCCGGCTCGGCGCCCGGCTCCCAGCGGTAGAGGCGCTGGTCGGGGAAGTGCGCGAAGACCACGAGCGGCGCGCCGTCGTGCACGGCGCCGGCCCAGGGGTGGCCGCCGTACTCGATGACGCGGCTGCGGACGTTCCACGGCGCGGGCAGGACGGACTCCTCGGTGCCGTCCGCGTGCCGCCGCACGAGGGTGCGGCGGCCCGCCTCGGCGGGCCGGGGCTCGGTCCACCACACCTCGTCCCCGACGAAGCCCACGTACTCGGGGCTGCCGTCGTGTGCCGCGGCCGTGGCCGCGTCGACGGGCGAGGGCCACTCGCCGTACGCCTGGGTCTGCACTGTCTCCCTCACTCGCTTCACGCCGACCGCAGGAACCGGTCGAGCACCTGGACACCGAACTGGAGCGCCTCGACCGGCACGCGCTCGTCGACGCCGTGGAAAAGGGCCTGGTAGTCGAAGCCCTCGGGCAGCTTCAGCGGCGCGAAGCCGTACCCGGTGATGCCGAGCCGGGCGAACTGCTTGGCGTCCGTACCGCCGGACATGCAGTACGGCACGGTGTACGCCTCGGGCGCGAACGCCTGGACGGCCTCCCGCATGCGGGCGAACGTCGGCGAGTCCACCGGCGCCTGGAGGGCTATCTCGTGGTGGGAGAACGTCCAGTCGACGTCGGGGCCGGTGAGCCGGTCCATGGTGGCCCGGAACTCCTCCTCGGTGTCGGGGAGGAACCGCCCGTCGACGTGCGCCACGGCCTCGCCGGGGATGACGTTGACCTTGTAGCCGGCGTCGAGCATCGTCGGGTTGCTGCTGTTGCGGACGGTGGCCTCGACCAGCTTCGCCGCCCCGCCGAGCTTCTCCAGCAGGGCGTCCACGTCGGACAGGTCGGTCTCGATGCCGTACGCGGCGGCGATCTCGGTCAGCGCGGCGCGCACCGTCGGGGTGAGCCGCAGCGGCCACTCGTGCTCGCCGATGCGGGTGAGGGCGGCGGCGAGGCGGGTGACCGCGTTCTCCCGGTTGACCTTGGAGCCGTGGCCGGCGCGGCCGCGGGCGGTGAGGCGCATCCAGCCGGTGCCGCGCTCGCCGGCCCCGATCGGGTAGAACTGCCGGCCCAGCCCGTCGTGGAAGGTGTACGCGCCGGACTCGCTGACGCCCTCGGTGCAGCCCTCGAAGAGGTGCGGGTGCCGGTCGGCGAGGAAGCCCGCTCCGTCCGCGGCGCTGTCCTCCTCGTCCGCGGTGAACGCGATGACGACGTCCCGGCGTGGCCGCACGCCCTCGCGCGCCCACGAGCGCACCACGGACAGGATCATCGCGTCCATGTTCTTCATGTCGACCGCGCCGCGTCCCCAGACGACGCCGTCGCGGATCTCCCCGGAGAAGGGGTGCACGCTCCAGTCGGCGGGCTCCGCCGGGACGACGTCCAGGTGGCCGTGGACCAGCAGCGCGTCGGCCGACGGGTCGGTGCCCTCCAGCCGCGCCACGACGTTGGTCCGGCCCGGGGTGCGCTCCAGCATGACCGGCTCCAGGCCGGCCTCGGCGAGCCGCGCCGCCGCGTACTCGGCGGCGGGGCGCTCCTGGCAGTCGCCCCCGCCCCGGTTCGTCGTGTCCATCCTGATGAGGTCGGACGTGAAGGTCACGACCTCGTCCAGGGCGAGCTGGTCAGCCATACTGCTCCTCCACCGCGGCCGAGGCGATCGTGGTGACCGCCTTGAAGGTGCGGATTGCGTTGTACATGGTCTCGCTGGTGTAGACCACCTTGCGCTCGCCGCCCCGGGTCACGCCCGGCACGACGGTGACGGCGCCGGCCAGGTGCTCGGCGTCGAACTCCACCGCCACGGTGAAGGGCCCGCCGCGGACCGGCTCTTGGCGCACCGCGAGGGCGGCCGCCTCCTTGGCCGCCGCCCGGATGTCCGCGGCCGTCCGGGACGGCGTGCGGCACACCGCGGCGTACCGCGACACGTGGTCCTTCACCGCGACCTTCCGCGCCTCGGGCGCGTAGCCCAGGGCGTCCTCGCAGGCCACGTCGTCGCCGGTGACGAGGATCACCGGGACTCCGTACTCGGCGGCCACGTGGGCGTTGAGCAGGCCCTCGCTGGCGCGCACGTCGTTGAGCCACACGCCCGTGACGGAGTTGGCGAGGAAGGTGTGCGCGAGGACGCCCTCCATGCCGGCGCCCGCGTGGTACCCGACGAAGGCGATGCCGTCGACGTCGCCCCGCTGCACGCCCTCCACCATGGACAGGTCCTTGTGCCGGCCGGTGAGCATCTCGGCGCGCTCGTCGAGCCGCTCCAGCAGCAGGTTGCGCATGGTCCAGTGGGCCTCGTTGATCAGCACCTCGTCGGCGCCGCCGTCGAAGAAGCCGCGCACGGCGGCGTCCACGTCGGAGGTGAACATGGACCGGCACCGCTCCCACTGGGGCGTCCCCGGCAGGACGTCGGCCGGCCAGGTGACACCGGTGGCGCCCTCCATGTCGGCGCTGATGAGGATCTTCATGGCGCACACGCTACGTCGTCCTGCATCGCTCGGGCCACCCTGTGGATAACTCTCATCGGTCCAGACCATTGGCGCCTACATGCGTCTCGGCCCGCACTGCCCGACCTGCGCGGATGCCCGGCCGGACCTACGGTGAACGGAACGAGCGCCCGCCAAGGAGCACAGGAGCGTCGCATGCCGCGGACCCGGAACCCGCTGGACGGAAGGACCGCCGTCGTCACCGGCGCGGCCCGCGGCCTGGGCGCGGCCATGGCCCGCGAGCTGTCCTCGCGCGGCATGAAGGTCGCGCTGCTCGGGCGGGAGGAGCGGACGCTGCGGCAGGTGCACGACGAGCTGCCCGGCGAGGGCGGCTGCTGGGAGGTCGACGTCACGGACGACGAAGGCCTCGCGGAGACCGCCGCGGACATCCGGGCGCGCCTCGGGCCGCCGTCGGTCGTGGTCGCCAACGCGGGGGTCGCCGAGGGCGGGCCGTTCGCCGAGTCCGACCCGGCGGTGTGGCGCCGGGTGATCGAGGTGAACCTGATCGGCAGTGCGGCCACCGCCCGTACGTTCATCGGTGATCTCACCGCCACCGGCGGCTGCTTCCTCCAGGTGGCGTCGCTGGCGTCGATCGGCTCGGCGCCGATGATGAGCGCGTACTGCGCGTCGAAGGCGGGCGTCGAGTCGTTCGCGCACTCCCTGCGGGCGGAGATGGCGCACCGTCATGTGGCCGTGTCCATCGCGTACATCAACTGGACGGACACCGACATGATCCGCGGTGTGGACGAGCACGCGGTGCTGCGCGAGCTGCGCGGTCACATGCCGGCGCCCGCGCGGAAGGTGTACCCGGTGGAGCATGTGGCGCGGCGGCTGGCGGACGCGGTGGAGCGGCGCCGTCCGTCGGTGTACGTGCCCGGTTGGCTGCGCGCGACGCAGCTGGTGCGGGGGGCGATGCCGCCGGTGGTGACGGCGCTGTCCCGGCGTGAACTGCCCCGGCTGGCGGCCGCCGAGCCGTTCGAGGCGACCGGTCTGCTGGGCGCCGGCGGTCTCGCGGACCAGGCCGCCGCCCGGAGCCGTCGGACCTCCTGACCGTCTCGCGTCTCCGCGCCCTTTCTCCTCCTCGCACCGCAACGACGTGTGTAGACACCACGGTTGACCGATGTCACGTGTGTGCGGGCCACATTGTGGCTGGATCTGAGCGGGATCAAACTGCCGGGTACCGCTCAGCGCACAGTGATCACCCGTGACGGATCGTGCCGCTGGCGTCGTCCGCCGTCGCACCGAGGAGCCGTTCGGTCATGCGTAGACCCCTTTTCCTTTCCGCCGCCGTGGCCCTGCTCGCCACCGCCTTCACCGCCGGCTGCTCCAGCCCCGGCAGCAGCACCGCCTCCGGCGCCGAGGAGGTGAAGGTCGCCCTCATCACCTCCACCAGCGGGCCGCTGGCCTCGTACGGCGAGCAGTACCTGCGCGGTTTCGAGGCCGGCCTCGACCACGCGACCGACGGCACCGGCGCCGTCGACGGCGTGAAGATCGCCGTGCTCAAGGACGACGACGGCGGCGACCCGGCCAAGGGCGTCTCCCTGGCCAAGAAGCGCATCGGACAGGGCGTGCCGATCATCGCGGGCTCCGCCGTCTCCGGCGTGGCCACGCAGATCGCGCCCGTCGCGGCGCAGAACAAGACCCTCTACATCAGCGGGCCCGCCGCCACCGACGCGCTGACCGGCGTCAACCGCTACACCTTCCGGTCCGGCCGCCAGACCTACCAGGACGTGCTGACCGCGAAGAGCATCCTGGGCGGCTCGAAGGGCAAGAAGGTCGTGGTGCTGGCCCAGGACAACGCCTTCGGCCAGGCCAACGCCGCCGCGGTGAAGTCCGTGCTCGGCACCGGCGGCACCACGGTGAGCGAGGTGCTGGCGCCGCCCGCCGCCACCGATCTGACCCCGGTGGCGAGCAAGGTGAAGGCGGCCCGGCCGGACATGGTGTTCGTCGCCTGGGCCGGGGACACCGCCCAGTCGATGTGGTCCACGCTCGACCAGCAGGGCGTCCTCGACGCCGCCACCGTCGTCACCGGGCTGGACAGCAGGGCGAGTTACCCGGTCTTCGGAAAGGCGCGGGAGAAGGTCACGCTGCTCGCGCATTACGTGCCGGACGCCGCGGACACCCCGGAGGCGCAGGCGATGCGGACGTACTTCAAGGCGAAGAAGTGGGAGGAGGACCTGTTCACCCCGGACGGGTTCAACGCGGCGCAGATGGTCGTCGAGGCGGTCCGCGCGGGCGGCGCGAAGGGCGACACGGACGCCATGGTGAAGGCGCTGGAGGGCTTCTCGTTCTCCGGTGTGAAGGGGCCGAACACCGTGCGGGCCGCCGACCACGCGCTGCTCCAGCCCACGTTCCAGGCGCAGTTCACCGGCGAGGGAACGCCGCGGGTGGCGCGGACCTTCCCCGCCGAGCAGGTCGCCCCCGCCGAGACGAGGATCGGCTGAGCATGACGTCCGTACTGCAACTGGACCGGCTGTGCTGGTCGGTCGGGGGCGCCGACATCATCGACGGGGTGTCGCTCGCCGTGCGCGAGGGCGAACTCCTCGCCGTGATCGGGCCCAACGGGGCGGGCAAGACCTCCCTGTTCAACCTGATCACCGGACTGACCCGGCCGACCGGCGGCGCCGTCCTGCTCGACGGCCACGACATCACCGCGCTGCCCCCGCACCGCCGGGTGCGCCGGGGCATCGGGCGGACCTTCCAGTCGTCCTCGGTGTTCCCGACGATGACGGTCGCCGAGCACGTCGACCTGGCCGCCCGGTCCGCCGGGGTGCGCCGGGTCGGCGCGGCGGACGTCACCGGGGTGCTGGAGCGGGTGCGGCTGGCGCACCGCGCGGGCGATCTCGCGGCAGGCCTCTCGCACGGCGACAAGCGCAAGCTGGAGCTGGCGATGCTGCTCGCGCCCACCCTCGGCGCGGGCACGGCCGGGGCCCGGCTGATGCTGCTGGACGAGCCGATGGCCGGGGTGGCCTCGGAGGAGACCGCCGAACTCACCGACCTGATCAGGTCGTTGCACCGTGACGAGGGCCGCACGGTGCTGCTGGTCGAACACCACATGGACGTGGTACTCGGCCTCGCCGACCGGGTCGCCGTCATGCACCACGGGCGGCTGCTCGCCGCCGCGAGCCCCGCCGAGGTGATGGCGGACGCCACCGTCCAGCAGGCCTATCTGGGAGACGAGCTGTGAACGCGCCACCGATCCTGCGCGTCGAGGGCCTCGACGTGGACATCACCGGGTCCCGCATCCTCACCGGCGTCACCTTCGAGGTGCCCGCCTCCGGTGTGACCGCGCTGCTGGGCCGCAACGGCGTCGGCAAGACCACGACCATCCGCGCGGTGCTGGGGCTGCTGCCGGACGGCGGCCGGATCACCGCGGGCCGCGTCACCTTCGGCGGCGAGGACATCACCCACGAGCCCACCCACCGCACCGTGCGCCGCGGCATCGGCTACGCGCCGGAGGACCGCGGGGTGTTCGCCGGGCTCACCGTCGCCGAGAACCTCGCTCTGGCCGAACGGCCGGGCCACGAGCACCGCTACGACCTGGTGCACGACCTGTTCCCGGAGCTGGCCGCCCGCCGCGACCAGTGCGCCGGCACCCTCTCCGGCGGCCAGCAGCAGATGGTCGCCCTCGCCCGGACCCTGCTCAACGACAACACGCTCGTCGTCGCTGACGAACCCACCAAGGGCCTCGCGCCCCGGGTGGTCACCGAGGCCGCCGAGGTGCTCGAACGGGCCGCCGAGCGCGTGCCGTTGCTGCTGGTCGAGCAGAACCTCGCCGTGGTGCGCCGGCTGGCCCGCAGCGCGGTGGTGCTGGACGCCGGCCGCGTCGTGCACACCGGCGACGCCCGCGACCTGCTCGCCGACACCGCCCGTACGACCGCGCTGCTGGGTGTCGGCAGCCGCCCCGACCACGGAGCCGCCTGATGGACACCCTCGTCCTGCTCACCCTGACCGGACTGGGCCTGGGAGCCCTGTACTTCCTCATCGCCTCCGGACTGGCTCTGATCTTCGGGCTGATGGACGTGCTGAACTTCGCGCACGGCGCGTTCCTCACCGTCTCCGTCTACACCGCCTGGCGCACGGCCGAGACGGTCGGCGGGATGCCGGGGCTGCTGCTCGCCGCCGTGGTGGGCACCCTCACCGGGCTGCTGCTGGCGGCCGTGGTCGAACTGGTCCTGATCCGGCGGCTGTACGGCCGGGTCAAGGAGCAGATCCTGGTGACCGTCGGCCTGTCGCTCGCCGTCCCCGCGCTGGTGCAGACCGTGTGGGGCGCCGACGCCCGGCCGTTCCCGGTGCCCGACGCGCTGTCCGGCACGGTCGGGATCCTCGGGGCGCGCGTGCCGGTGAACCGGTTCCTGCTGATCGCTGTGGCCCTGCTGGTCCTCGCCGGCATCCACCTGTTCCTGTCCCGCACCCGCTACGGGCTGATCGTCCGCGCCGGGGTGGAGGACCGCGCGATGGTCACGGCGCTCGGCATCGACGTCACCCGCGCCTTCACCCTGGTCTTCGCGCTCGGCGGCGCCCTCGCGGGCCTCGCCGGCGTGCTCGGCGGCCTCTACTTCGGCTCGCTCTCCCCGCACCAGGGGACGTCGCTGCTGGTGTTCGCGTTCGTCGTGGTGATCATCGGCGGTCTCGTCTCGATCACCAGCGTCGCGCTGTCCGCGCTCACCGTGGGCCTGGTGCAGCAGTACGCCAACTACTACGCGGGCGGCTACGGCGACCTGGCCGTCGTGGTGCTGCTGGCCGCGGTGGTGCTGTCCCGGCCGGCCGCCGGGACCGGATCACCCCTGACGCGGCTGCGCCGCGCCCTCACCGCACCCCGTACCCGATCCGCAGGAGGCACGGCATGACCGCCACCCGCACCCCGCGGGCCACTCCCGCCGCCCCGGCGCCGGCCGTGAAGGACACGGCGGGCGCCCAGGACGGGCTGCTGCGGCGGCTGCGTCCGGCGACCGTCCCGGTGGCGGTGCTGCTGGTCCTCGCGCTGCTGCCGTACTCGGCGCTGGACATCCCCGTGCTGCTCGACGGACCGGTCAACTCCCCCGGCTCGCTGCAGCTGTTCGCGCTGTGCCTGGTCTTCGGCGCGCTCGCGCTCGGCTACGACCTGATGTTCGGCCGAACCGGGCTGCTGTCCTTCGGACACGCCCTCTACATCGCGGGAGGCAGCTACGGCACCCAGCTCGCCATGACCGAGCTGGGCCTGGGCCTGCTGCCGGCCACGCTGCTCACCCTGGTGCTCGGGGCGCTGGCCGCCCTCGTCCTGGGCGCGGTGTCGCTGCGCACCCTGGCCCTCGGCAGCGTCGGCTTCGCGATGGTCACCCTGGCCTTCGCGCAGGCGGGCTCCATCTACGTGGAGCGCAACCCGGGCGGCCTCACCGGCGGCGAGGAGGGCCTGCCGCTGTACGTCGACGGGGTGCCGGACGCCCTGGTCGGGGTGCAGAACACCGCCAACGTGTACTGGCTGGCGCTCGCCTATCTGGTCCTGGTGGCGGGCGTGGTGTGGACGGTGACCGCGCGTCCGGCCGGCCGGGTCTGGCAGGCGATCCGGGACAACGAGCAGCGGGTGGCGGTGCTCGGCCGCAGCCCCTTCACGCACAAGCTGGGCGCGTTCGTGCTGGCGTCGTCCCTCGCCGTGCTCGGCGGGGTGCTGCACCTCCTGGTCACCGCGGGCGCCACCCCGCACACCTCCACGCCCGAGTTCACCCTCACCCTGCTGGTGATGGTGGTCCTCGGCGGCAGCGGCACGCGCTGGGGACCGGTCGTGGGCGGGGTGCTGTTCACCTATCTCGACCAGCGGCTCGGCGGCTGGGACCTGGGGGTGGAACCGATGCTCGTCCTGGGCAGTCTCTTCGTCCTGGCCGTCTATCTGGCCCCCGGCGGCATCACCGCCCTCGGCCGAAGGAGAAGCCCATGACCACGTCCGGGTCCGCCCTCGCGCGGGACCTCACCGCCCCCGTCCGGGGCGGCCGGCTCGCCGTCACCCACTGGCCGGGCGAAGGACCGCCCGTCGTCGCCCTGCACGGCATCACCGCAAACTCCCTCGCCTTCGCCGCCCTGGCCGACGCCCTGCCCGGCGTCGACCTCTACGCCCCCGACCTGCGGGGCCGCGCCGGGAGCGCGGAGCTGCCGGGACCGTACGGACTGGGCGCGCACGTCGACGACACGGTGGCGCTGCTCGACCATCTGGGGGTGGAAAGAGCGGTGCTGGCGGGCCACTCGATGGGGGCGTTCGTCGCCGCGCTGGCCGCGGCCCGGCACCCGGACCGCTTCCCTCACGTGGTGCTGGTCGACGGCGGGCTGGGCTTCCCGCCGCCCGAGGGCACGGACATCGACGCGCTGCTGAAGGCGGTGATCGGCCCGGCGATGGACCGGCTGTCGATGACGTTCGCGAGCGCGGAGGACTATCTGGCGTTCTTCCGCGCCCACCCGGCGCTCGGCCCGCACTGGGGCCCGCATGTGGCCGGCTATGTGACACGCGACCTGACGGGCCGGGCGCCCGGGCTGCGCAGCAGCTGCGTGCTGGACGCGGTGCGGACGGACGGCGCGGACGTGCTGGGTGACGCGGAGACGCTGGCCGCGGTGCACCAGCCGGAGGTGCGCGGCGAACTGCTGTGGGCGGAGCGGGGGTTGCTCGACGAGCCGCAGGCGTTGTACGACGCCGGCCGGGTCGCCGCGGCGGCCCTGGACCCGGCGCGGATGCCGGCCCGGCGGATCGACGGCACCAACCACTACTCGATCCTGTTCCCGCCGGCCGTGGAGGAGGTGGCCGCCGCAGTACGGGGCGCCCTGGCCGGGGGGTGACCGGGGCGGTGGCCGGAGCCGCGGAGGGGAGCGGCTCCGGCCACCGGTCGGGGGCGGTCAGTCCTCGTGCCCGAGCTGGAGGTCGCGTTCGGTGCGGCCCCCGCCGGCCACCTGGAGCACGGTGGCGACCGGCGGGTAGCCGGCGGCGATGACGGTGTACTCGCCGGAGGACAGGTCGACGAACCGGAAGGTGCCGTCGGGGCCGGTGGTGAGGGTGTCGACGACGTTGCCCGCCGCGTCGAGCAGCGTGACCCGCGCGTCCTCCACCGGCCGTCCGCCGCCGGCCCGCACGGTGCCGCGGAGCACGGCGCCGCCCGCCAGCTCGACGTCCTGGCGCGTCTCGCGCGCGGCCTGCACGGTGACCGGCAGGGCCGCGGGGCGGAACGCGGGGGCGCTGGCGGCGAGGGTGTACTCGCCCGCGACGAGTTCGGTGATGACGTAGCCGCCCTCGCGGCCGCTGCGGGTGCCGGCGACGACCTCGCCGTGGACGTTGGTGAGGGTGACGGCGGCGTCCCGTACGGGCGTGCCGTCGGCGGTGACGACGCTGCCCGCGAGCCGGCCCGCGCCGCCGAGGACGACGTCGAGCTCGACGGGCCGCTCGCCGACGGTCACGGAGACCGCCTGCGGCTGGTGGCCGCCCGCGGCGGCGATCAGCACGTACGAGCCCGGTCCGGGGGTGGCCAGTGCGTACCGCCCGTCGGCGCCGCTCGCGCCGCGTCCGGTCTGCTGCCCCTGGACGTCGATGAGGGTGAGCGCCGCGCGCGGTACGGCCGTGCCGTCGGGGTGCTGGACGGTGCCGCAGACGGGGATGCCGCCGCTCTGCGCACCGCGCGCCTGGGGCACGCGCGCCTCGAAGTGCGGTGCTTCCCGGGCCGGGTCGGCGGTGGGGGTGTGGTGGGACACCAGTGGTTTCTCCTTGAGGAAGAAGGCGATGAGCAGGCCGAGGACGAGCACCGGCACGAGGTAGAGGAAGATGCGCGGCATGGCGTCCGCGTAGGCCTGGACGTAGGCGTCGCGCAGCTCGGGCGGCAGGGCGTGCACGAGTTCGGGGGTGATCGACTCGGCGTCGGCAGGCGCGCCGGCGGTGCCGGCGGGGAGCCGCTCGGCGAGCGCGTCGGTGAGCCGGCCGGCGAACAGGGTGCCGAAGACGGCGGCGCCGACGCTGCCGCCGATCTGCCGGAAGTAGTTGTTGGCGCTGGTGGCGGTGCCGAGGTCCTCGGGGCGCACGGAGTTCTGCACGGCGAGGATGAGAACCGGCATCACCATGCCGATGCCGGCGCCGAGGACGAACATCCAGACGCTGTAGTGCAGCCGGGGCGTGCCGGTCTCCAGGCGGGACAGCAGCCACATGCCGACGACGGACAGGGCGGCGCCGACGACGGGGTGGCTGCGGTAGCGGCCGGTGCGGCTGATCATCTGCCCGGAGACGATGGACGTGCCGACGATGCCGCCCATCATGGGCAGCATCAGCAGCCCGGACTCGGTCGCGGAGGCCCCGTCGACCATCTGGAGGTAGGTGGGGAGATAGCTGGCGGCGCCGAACAGGGCGACGCCGATGACGAGGCCCACCAGGCCGGTGACGTTGAAGACGGAGTCGCGGAACAGCCGCAGCGGGATGAGCGGTTCGACGGCGAACCGCTCGACGACCAGGAAGGCGGCGGTGGCCGCCAGGGCGCCCGCCCCGAGGCCGAGCACGACCCGGGAGTCCCAGGCGTACTCGGTGCCGCCCCAGCTGGTGAGCAGGACCAGGCAGGTGGAGGCGGCGGTCAGCAGCAGCGTGCCGAGGACGTCGAAGCGGCGCCTGGCCGTCGGCCTGGGCAGCTTCAGCACCAGGGCGACGACGACCATGGTGGCCAGGCCGAAGGGCACGTTGATGTAGAAGCACCAGCGCCAGGTCAGATGGTCGGTGAAGTAGCCGCCGAGCAGCGGTCCGGCGACCGACGCGAGTCCGAAGGCGGCGCCGATCAGGCCCATGAAGCGGCCGCGCTGCCGGGGCGGCACGATGTCCGCGATGATCGCCTGCACGCCGATCATCAGGCCGCCCGCGCCGACGCCCTGGACCGCGCGGTAGGCGATGAGCTGGTCCATCGTCGTGGCGCGGCCGGCCAGCGCGGAGCCGACGACGAAGACGAGGATGGCGAACTGGAAGACGCCCTTGCGGCCGAGCTGGTCGCCGAGCTTTCCGTACACCGGCAGTCCGACGGTGGCGGTGAGCAGGTAGGCGGTGATCGCCCAGGACATCTTGTCCAGGCCGTGCAGCTCGCCGACGATCCTCGGCAGCGCCGTGGCGACGATCATCTGCTCGAGCGCGGCGAGCAGCAGTGCCAGCATGAGCGCGAGGAAGACGAGCCGGACCCGGGCGGGGCTCAGGGCGGGCCCGCTCTCCGGGACCGGGGACGGAGGGTCCCCGGCCGGTGGCACGGGGGGCGGCGGCCCCCCGGCCGATCGAGCCGTGACCGGCTCGTCCTGCGTCAGAGTGATCCCGCCCACGTGCCGCTCCCCTCGTCGCACTGCCGGACAATTCCCGCGTAAAAGCGACAACTACGAGCAAGCGCGACGAGTTACGGCACGGAGTCGGTCCGCCGAGTAATCACCCGAACCGGTGACGGAAGCGCCAACTCCATTTCAGGCGAACGGAGTTGTACGACGACAAGCGGTCGGGACTACTGCTTCCCGACCTCGGCGTCCAGCCGGGCCAGCACGGCGTCGTGGATACGGGCGAGGCCCTTGGGGGCGAAGGTGCGCTCGAAGAAGCCGCCGATGCCGCCCGCGCCGTTCCACACGGAGGTCACGACGACCCGGGCGCGGCCCTCGCCGGCGGGGGTGACCCGCCAGGTGGTGACCATGGAGGAGTTGCGGTCCTTCTCGACCAGCTCGCCGTCGGTGGGCTCGGTGACCTCCAGGAGGCAGTCGCGCACCCGCTTGCTGGTCGCCTGGAGCTTCCAGTGCACGAGGGTGCCCTCGCCGTCGCCGCCTTCGCGGACCTCGTACTCGCTGAACTGCTCGGGCAGCAGCTTGGCGCGGGTGCCGCTGTAGTCGGCGAGGGCGTCGAACACCGTGTCCGCGTCCGCCGCGACGATCCGCTCCGTAGTGGCCTCGACCTGCGCCATCGCATTCCTCCAGGGCTGGGTTCTCCAGGGTCGGGGCACAGCCAACCACCCTCGCGCCCGCCGCCCAAATCGAGGTTCCGGAACTGACCGAAGATGTCGCTCGCACGATCAAGGGAACATGTGTTCTATTCTGTGCGGCAGCGACACCGAGGAGGCGTCATGCGCTGGGAGAACCTCTCACCGGACTCCGAACACAGCCGTGCCGACACCGCGCTGTTCGGCGCGGAGGCGGTCACGACCCGCACCTTCGACACGCCCGAATTCCGCGGGATCACCTTCCACGAGATCCGGGCCCGCTCCATCGTCAACCGGGTGCCGGGCGCCTCCCGCATGCCGTTCGAATGGACGGTGAACCCCTACCGGGGCTGCTCCCACGCCTGCGTCTACTGCTTCGCCCGCAAGACCCACAGCTACCTCGACCTCGACACCGGGCTGGGCTTCGACAGCCAGATCGTGGTCAAGGTGAACGCGCCCGAGCTGCTGCGCCACCGGCTCGCCTCCCGCTCCTGGCACGGCGAGCACATAGCCATGGGCACCAACGTCGACTGCTACCAGCGCGCGGAAGGCCGCTACCGGCTGATGCCCGGCATCATCGAGGCGCTCCGGGACCACGCGAACCCCTTCTCGATCCTGACCAAGGGCACGCTGATCCTGCGCGACCTGCCCCTGCTGCGGCAGGCCGCCGAGGTGGCCGACGTCGGCGTCTCGGTCTCGGTGGGCTTCACCGACGAGGAGCTCTGGCGCACGGTCGAGCCGGGCACACCGGCGCCCGAACGGCGGCTGGACGTGGCGCGCGCCTTCACCGACGCCGGGATCGGCTGCGGGGTGCTGATGGCGCCGGTGATCCCGTTCCTGGGCGACCGGCCCGAGCAGCTGCGGGCGACGGTGCGGGCCATCGCCGCCTCGGGCGCCACCTCGGTCACCCCGCTGGTGCTGCATCTACGGCCCGGCGCCCGCGAGTGGTTCATGTCCTGGCTGGCCGAGCACCACCCGCACCTGGTCCCCCGCTACCGGCGGCTGTACGCGGAGGGCGCCTACGCGCCCCGCTGGTACCAGCGCCGGATCACGCGTCAGGTGCACGACCTGGCCCGGGAGTACGGCATCGGCCCGGCGCGTGCGGGTACCCCGCGCCGCATCCCTGCCCCGGCGCCGGACGAGCCGGAGGCGGGGCTGCCGACCCAGCTGACGCTGCTCTGAAGGCATCCGGGCGCATCAGGCGGCCCGATTGGGTCAAGAACTGACGGAACACGTTCAGGTGGGGCGCCACATCGGGACGATGCCGCGTGAGCCGTGAGTGTCGCGGTCCGCAGCACCTCGCCTGGGAGAACCATGAGAAAACGCGCAGCCGTGCTGTGCGGCGCCGCCGCCGTCGTCGTCGCCTCGGGCCTCACGGCCGTGCCCGCCGAGGCCGGCGCCCCGCACGCCCCGGACACGTTCCGCGCCGCCGCCCCGGCCTGGAAGAAGTGCGCCACCGACGACTACCCGACGCTGCAGTGCGCGTCCGTCGAGGTGCCGCTGGACCACGCCGACCCCTCCGGGCGCACGATCACGCTGGCGCTGTCACGCGTCCCGCACACCGCGAAGAAGTACCAGGGCCCCCTGCTGGTGAACCCGGGCGGTCCGGGCGGCAGCGGACTGACGCTCGCCGGGTTCGTCGCCGCGTCCCTGCCGAAGAAGGTCGCCGCCGAGTACGACGTCGTCGGGTTCGACCCACGCGGCGTGGGCGAGAGCCGCCCTGCCCTGGACTGCGTGCCGGGCCACTTCGACGCCGTGCGCCCCGACTCGGTGCCCACCTCTCCCGAAGTGGAGCAGGCCAACCTGGACCGCGCGAAGGGCTTCGCCGAGGCGTGCGGGCGCAAGTACGGCGACCTGCTGCCGCACATGACCACGACGGCCGCCGCGCGCGACCTGGACGTGATCCGGCAGGCGCTGGGCGCGGAGCGCGTCAACTACTTCGGCTACTCCTACGGCACCTATCTCGGCACCGTGTACGCCAAGCTGTACCCGCAGCGCGTGCGGCGACTGGTGCTGGACTCCGTGGTCGACCCGACGGGCGTCTGGTACGACTCCAACCTCGACCAGAACCAGGCGTTCAACGCCCGCCACCGCGCCTTCATGGACTGGGTCGCCAAGCACGACGCGACGTACCGCCTCGGCACCGACGCGGAGAAGATCGAGGCCGCCTGGTACGCGATGCGGTCCGCGCTCAAGGAGGACCCGGCCGGCGGGAAGGTCGGCCCGGCGGAGGTTGAGGACACCTACCTCCCGGGCGGCTACTACAACGGCTACTGGCCCTACCTGGCCGAGGCGTTCGCCGCCTACGTCAACGAGAAGGACGGCGGGCCGCTGGTCGAGGCGTACGAGAACTTCGGCGCGACCGACGTCGCCGGGGACAACGGCTACAGCGTCTACACGGCGGTGGAGTGCCGGGACGCGGTCTGGCCGCGGGACTGGGCGCAGTGGCGCAAGGACAACTGGGAGATGTACGAACGGGCTCCCTTCATGTCCTGGAACAACGCCTGGTACAACGCGCCGTGCGCGTACTGGCCGGTCGAGTCGGCGCGGCCGGAGCGGATCAACACCACGAGCCAGGTGCCGCCCGCGCTGCTGTTCCAGGCCACGGACGACGCGGCCACCCCGTACCAGGGCGCCGTCACGGTGCACCGCCGGCTGGAGCGGTCGAGCCTCGTGGTCGAGTCGGGCGGCGGCAACCACGGCATCACGCTCAGCGGGAACGCCTGTCTTGACCGGCACCTGGCCGCCTATCTGGCCGACGGCACGCTGCCGCGCGGCAGCCACGGGGACGCCGACGCGGTGTGCGCGGCCCTGCCCGACCCCAAGCCGCTGACGTCGAAGGCGGCCCCCGGCACGGCCCGCGGCTCGGTCCTCCACGGTCTCCTCGGCTCCCGCATCTGACCCGGCGGAAACTCGGGGGCGGACGCGCGACGCGGTGGGTCATGATGGCGCTCATGACCCACCTGGCCCGCGCGTCCGCCCCCGCCCTCGTCCGTATCCGCCCCATGACCGCCGACGACAGCGACGAGGTCGCCGCGGTGCGGGTGCGGGGGTGGCGGCACGCGTACCGCGGGATGATCCCGCAGGCGTATCTGGACGCGATGGACGTCGCGGCGGAGGCCGGGAAGCAGCGTGAGCGGCTCGAGGCCGGGGACGGCAGTGTGGTGAACCTGGTCGCCGAGGCGGCGGACGGCACGCTCGCCGGCTGGGCCGCGTACGGGCCGTACCGGGACGGCGGGGTGCGCACCGGCGACGGCGAGCTGTACGCGCTGTACCTGCCGCCCGAGCGGATCGGACAGGCGGTGGGACGCGCCCTGCTGACCGAGGTGACCGACCGCTGCGCCGCGGCCGGCCTTCCACGGGTGTTCCTGTGGGTCCTGGAACGGAACGCGCGCGCCCGCCGCTTCTACGAGGCGGCCGGCTTCACGGCGGACGGCGCGCAGGAGCCGTTCGAAGTGGCAGGCGTCGAGGTCCCGGAGGTCCGTTACGTGCGGGACCTCACCGGCTGACGCCTGCGGTCCTTCGAACCTGGTCACCGGACAGGCGCCCCGCCCGCCCGGCGACCGGTTCGGTCGGCGGCGGGCGACGGGAGCTGCCGGCGGGCTGGGCCGGCGACGGATACGGCCGACGGCGTGTTCGGTCGGCCGGGTGACGGACCGTCGCCTCTCAGCGTTGGCCCGGGATCCGCCCCCGGGCGCTCCCCTGGTGCGGAATGCGGGCCAGGGCGTGCACCGCTGCCTCCGCCAGGCCCGGGTGCGCGAGCGCCTCGTTCAGCACGGACTCCGCGCGCGGGTCGGCGAGTTCGCCCAGCCCCTCCACGCAGGCGAGCGCGACCCGGCGGTAGGGGTCGTGCGGGCTCAGCCGGCGACGGAGGGTGGTGATCAGGGCCGGGACCGCCTCGGGGGCGCGCAGCTCGGCGAGGAGGCGGACGGGGTGCAGGGCGTAGGCGACGCGGAGTTCGTTGGTGGCGAGGGCCGCGGCGGCGCGGGCGGTGCGCGGGTCACCGAGGCGGGCCAGGGCGTGCGCGGCTGCGGCGCAGCGGGGCGGGTCGCGGTGGTTGAGGAGGAGCACCAGCGCCTCGAAGGCACGCCGGTCGCCGGCCGTCCCGAGCCGGAACGCGGCCAGTTCACGCGCCCACAGCGGCTGCCCGGGGGCGGTGAGGACGCCGGCCAGGAGGTCGTGGTCGCCCGTGGCGGCCAGCCGTTCGAACGCGGCCGTGCCGCCGGACTCGGCCCGTAAGCGCTCCGTGAGCGTTCGCAACTCTTCGTCCATGGCGACGAGGTTAGGCGGATCACACCCGGCGCGGGACCCACCTCACAAATCCGGGGGCTGGCGCGCTCGTTACCGGCGAGTTAATCTCAGACGAGCGAGTTACCCACTCGCACCCTCCTCACGGCGGTCTGGTGACGCGGCCGCAGTGAGTCGCAGTCGGTTCGGTACCCCGTGTACCGCAGTACGGCTCGGCCCCGGGACAGGGCCGGTCGGATCCACCGCCGGGTTTCCGGCGGCCCGGGCGTGTGCGCTCGCAGCCCGGCCAACACCCGCATTCACGCACGCACCCGGTGCGCCTTCAGGCGCACCCGGGCGCTGCTTCCGTCGTCACCCTCATTCCTGGAGTCCCGCGATGGCCACTCCCCAGTCCGACACCCCTCTGTCCCCGCTCCGGACCGTCGCCGTGGTCGGCCTCGGCACGATGGGCACCGGCATCGCCGAGGTCCTGGCCGCCGCCGGCCGCGACGTGATCGGCATCGACGTCAGTGAGGCCCAGGCCGCGAAGTGCGTCGCCGCCCTGGAGGCCTCCACCGCCCGCGCCGTCGAGCGCGGCCGGCTGACCGCTCAGCAGCGCGCGGAGCTCCTCGCCCGCGTCACCACCGGCACCGACCTCTCGGCCGCCGGCGGCGCCGACCTGGTGATCGAGGTCGCCCCGGAGTCGTACGAGATCAAGCAGCAGATCTTCCGGGAGCTGGACGGCATCGTGCGGCCGGAGACCGTGCTGGCGACCGGCACCAACGCGCTGTCGGTCACCCGGCTCGCCGCCGACTCCGCCCACCCGGAGCGCGTGCTGGGCATGCACTTCTTCAACCCGGCGCCCGCGATGAAGCTGGTCGAGGTGGTCTCCAGCGTGCTGACCGCGCCCGCCGCCGTCACCGCCGTCACCGACCTCGCCCTGGACCTGGGCAAGGAGCCGGTGGCGGTCGGCGACCGGCCCGGGTTCGTCGCCGACGGGCTGCTGTTCGGGTACCTCAACCAGGCCGCCGCGATGTACGAGGCCCGCTACGCCTCCCGTGAGGACATCGACGCCGCGATGCGGCTGGGCTGCGGCCTGCCGATGGGCCCGCTGGCGCTGCTCGACCTGATCGGCATCGACACCGCCCGCACGGTCCTGGACGCCATGTACGCGGCCTCCCGCGACCGGCTGCACGCCCCCGCGCCCATCCTGAAGCAGCTCAGCGAGGCGGGCCTGACCGGCCGCAAGGCGGGCCGGGGCTTCTACTCGTACGAGGCGCCCGGCAGCGGCACGGTCGTGGAGGACGCCCTCACCCCGCGCGAGGACGGCCCGTCGGCCGCCGGCCGCCCGGTGCGCTCGGTGGGCGTGGCCGGTTCGGGCACGATGGCGTCCGGCATCGCCGAGGTCTTCGCCAAGGCGGGGTTCGAGGTCGTGCTGGCCGCCCGCAGCGAGGAGAAGGCGCAGGCGGCGAAGGCTCGTATCGGCAAGTCGCTGTCCCGGTCGGTCGACAAGGGCCGGATGACCGCCGAGGCCGCCGCGAGCACCCTGGACCTGATCCGCGCGACGGGCACCTACGACGACTTCGCCGACGTGGACCTCGCGGTCGAGGCGGTCGCCGAGGACCTGGAGGTCAAGCGGCAGCTGTTCGCGACGCTGGACAAGGTCTGCAAGCCGGGCGCGGTGCTCGCCACCACCACCTCCTCCCTCCCGGTCGTCGCCTGCGCCCGCGCCACCTCGCGCCCGCAGGACGTGATCGGCATGCACTTCTTCAACCCGGCGCCGGCGATGAAGCTGGTCGAGGTGGTGCGCACGGTCCTGACCGGTGACGACGTCCACGCCACCGTGCGCGAGGTGTGCGCGAGGATCCGCAAGCACGCCGTGGACTGCGGGGACCGGGCCGGGTTCATCGTGAACGCACTGCTGTTCCCGTACCTCAACAACGCGATCAAGATGGTGCAGGAGCACTACGCCACCCTCGACGACATCGACGCCGCGATGAAGCTGGGCGGCGGCTACCCGATGGGGCCGTTCGAACTGCTGGACGTCGTGGGGCTGGACGTGTCGCTGGCCATCGAGAAGGTGCTGCACCGCGAGTTCCGCGACCCGGGTCTGGCCCCGGCGCCGCTGCTGGAGCATCTGGTGGCCGCGGGCTGCCTCGGCCGCAAGACCGGCCGTGGCTTCCGCGAATATGCCAAGCGCTGAGCGGTACCCCGGCGAGCCGCTCCCGGGCGGCGCCGAGTGGGGCGGGCTGCTGGATCCCGACCGGTTCCCGCCGCCCGCCCGCACCGCCCCTTCCCCGCCCGCCGAGGGCGGGGGAAGCCCCGGTCACGCGCACCGTGCCGCGCGCATGCAGTACGTTCAGGGCATGTCCCAGCCCGCCAAGTCCGTACGTACGCCAGCCACGACCGAGCCGCCGGAGTCCACCGCCGGCTCGCGTGCCGCCGCCCAGCGGCTGAAAATGCGCCGGGAGCTCGCGGCCGCCGCGATGGAGCTGTTCGCGACCAAGGGGTACGAGGCGACCACCGTCGACGAGATCGCGGCCGCCGCCGGGGTGGCCCGCCGCACGTTCTTCCGTCACTTCCGTTCCAAGGAAGAGGCGATCTTCCCCGACCACGACGACACCCTGGTGCGCGCCGAGGCGGTGCTCAACGCCGCCCCCGCGCACGAGCACCCGCTCGACACGGTGTGCCGGGGCATCAAAGAGGTCATGAAGATGTACGCGGCGCGGCCGGACATCTCGGTGGCCCGCTACAAGCTGACCCGCGAGGTCCCCACGCTGCGGGAGGCGGAGATCGCCTCGGTGGCCCGTTACGAGCGGCTGTTCACCCGCTATCTGCTGGGCCACTTCGACGAGCACGCGCACGACGACGACGCCAACGACGACCCGCTGCTGGCGGAGGTCGCCGCGTCCGCGGTCGTCACGGCGCACAACCACGTGCTGCGGCGCTGGCTGCGGGCGGGCGGCCAGGGGGACGTGGAGGCGCAGCTGGACCACGCCTTCGCGATCGTGCGGAAGACGTTCGGCACGGGGATCATGGCGGGCCGGCGCACGGCCGCCCCGCAGCGGCCACCGGCGGCCACGGCCTCCGCGCACGGCGAGGTGCTGGTGACGGTCGCCCGCACCGACGCCCCGCTGGAGGAGGTCATGGAGGCCATCGAGCGGGCCCTCAAGGAGCGCTGACCCGCCTTCCGACGTTGTGATGACGGCCACCCTTCGGGGTGGCCGTTTTGGCATGTCAGGAGCGCTTTTCGCCCGCGTTTCCGAGGCGCTTCGATCGATCATCGCTCATCTGAGGCGAAAAGATTTCACCTGAGAGCAAGTTCTGGCACGCAGTGCCTTGCCGACTGACACGGCGTGCCATACGTTGAAGAAGTCCGGGCGAGTCCCGGCGGGTCCACCACCCGCACGTCCGGCGCCTGCGTCACAGGCAACCTCCCGCGCAACCACGCGCTGCCGAAGCACCACCCGCCGAACCGACGGCACCCCTCGACCCTCAGCAGCACACCGACGTAACCCTCAGCGCCCCTCCCTCAGGGCGCCCATCGCCGGAGGCAACACCGTGACCGTCAAGGACATCCTGGCCGCGATCCAGTCGCCCGACTCCACGTCGGAGGACTTCGCCGCCCTGCCGCTTCCCGAGTCGTACCGCGCGATCACCGTGCACAAGGACGAGACGGAGATGTTCGCGGGCCTCGCCACCCGCGACAAGGACCCCCGCAAGTCGATCCACCTGGACGACGTGCCGCTGCCCGAGCTGGGCCCCGGCGAGGCCCTGGTCGCCGTGATGGCCTCCTCGGTCAACTACAACTCGGTGTGGACCTCGATCTTCGAGCCGCTGTCCACCTTCGGCTTCCTCGAGCGCTACGGCCGCACCAGCGAGCTGGCCAGGCGACACGACCTGCCGTACCACATCATCGGCTCCGACCTCGCGGGCGTCGTGCTGCGCACCGGTCCCGGCGTGAACTCCTGGAAGCCCGGCGACGAGGTCGTCGCGCACTGTCTGTCCGTCGAGCTGGAGTCCTCCGACGGCCACAACGACACGATGCTCGACCCCGAGCAGCGCATCTGGGGCTTCGAGACCAACTTCGGCGGCCTCGCCGAGATCGCGCTGGTGAAGTCCAACCAGCTGATGCCCAAGCCGGACCACCTCAGCTGGGAGGAGGCCGCCGCCCCCGGCCTGGTCAACTCCACCGCCTACCGCCAGCTGGTCTCCCGCAACGGCGCCGGCATGAAGCAGGGCGACAACGTGCTCATCTGGGGCGCGAGCGGCGGCCTCGGCTCGTACGCCACCCAGTTCGCGCTGGCCGGCGGCGCCAACCCGATCTGCGTCGTCTCCAGCGACCAGAAGGCGGAGATCTGCCGGAAGATGGGCGCCGAGGCGATCATCGACCGCAACGCCGAGGGCTACAGGTTCTGGAAGGACGAGAACACCCAGGACCCCAAGGAGTGGAAGCGCTTCGGCAAGCGCATCCGCGAGCTCACCGGCGGCGAGGACATCGACATCGTCTTCGAGCACCCCGGCCGCGAGACCTTCGGCGCCTCGGTCTTCGTCACCCGCAAGGGCGGCACCATCACCACCTGCGCCTCGACCTCGGGCTACATGCACCAGTACGACAACCGCTACCTGTGGATGTCCCTGAAGCGCATCATCGGCTCCCACTTCGCCAACTACCGCGAGGCCTGGGAGGCCAACCGCCTCATCGCCAAGGGCAAGATCCACCCCACGCTCTCGAAGACGTACTCCCTGGAGGACACCGGCCAGGCCGCGTACGACGTGCACCGCAACCTGCACCAGGGCAAGGTCGGCGTGCTGTGCCTGGCGCCCGAGGAGGGTCTCGGCGTGCGCGACCACGAGAAGCGCGCGAAGCACATCGACGCCATCAACCGCTTCCGCAACGTCTGAGGGCGGGAAGGACCATGACAGAGCGTCAGAAGGACCGGCCGTGGCTCATGCGGACGTACGCCGGCCACTCGACCGCCGAGGCGTCCAACGAGCTGTACCGGCGCAACCTCGCCAAGGGGCAGACGGGGCTGTCGGTAGCCTTCGACCTGCCGACCCAGACCGGCTACGACTCCGACCACGTCCTCGCCCGCGGCGAGGTCGGCCGGGTCGGCGTGCCGGTCGCGCACCTCGGTGACATGCGCCGGCTGTTCCAGGACATCCCCCTGGAGCAGATGAACACCTCGATGACGATCAACGCCACCGCCATGTGGCTGCTGGCGCTCTACCAGGTCGTCGCCGAGGAGCAGGGCGCGGACGTCACCAAGCTCCAGGGCACGACCCAGAACGACATCGTCAAGGAGTACCTGTCCCGCGGCACCCATGTGTTCCCGCCGGGGCCGTCGCTCCGCCTGACGACCGACATGATCGCGTACACGGTCTCCCACATCCCCAAGTGGAACCCGATCAACATCTGCAGCTACCACCTGCAGGAGGCCGGGGCCACACCGGTGCAGGAGATCGCGTACGCGATGTCCACCGCGATCGCCGTGCTCGACGCGGTGCGTGACAGCGGCCAGGTGCCGCAGGAGCGCATGGGCGACGTGGTCGGCCGTATCTCCTTCTTCGTGAACGCGGGCGTCCGCTTCGTCGAGGAGATGTGCAAGATGCGCGCCTTCGGCCGCATCTGGGACACCGTCACCCGCGAGCGGTACGGCATCGAGAACCCCAAGCACCGGCGCTTCCGCTACGGCGTCCAGGTCAACTCCCTCGGACTGACCGAGGCGCAGCCGGAGAACAACGTCCAGCGCATCGTGCTGGAGATGCTGGCCGTCACCCTCTCCAAGGACGCACGCGCGCGTGCCGTGCAGCTGCCCGCCTGGAACGAGGCCCTCGGCCTGCCCCGCCCCTGGGACCAGCAGTGGTCCCTGCGCATCCAGCAGGTCCTCGCCTACGAGAGCGACCTGCTGGAGTACGACGACATCTTCGAGGGCTCGAAGGTGATCGAGGCGAAGGTCGAGGAGCTGGTCACCGAGGCGACCGCGGAGATCGGGCGGATCCAGGAGATGGGCGGCGCGATGGCCGCCGTGGAGTCGGGCTACCTCAAGTCCCAGCTCGTCTCCTCGCACGCCGCGCGCCGCGCCCGGATCGAGTCCGGCGAGGAGAAGATCATCGGGGTCAACGCCTTCGAGTCCACCGAGCCCAACCCGCTCACCGCCGACCTGGACACCGCCATCCAGACCGTCGACCCCGCGGTGGAGGCGCGGGTGATCGCCTCGCTGCAGCACTGGCGCGACACCCGCTACCAGCCGCCCTTCAACCACCCGCGCCCCTGCAAGGCGCTGGAGAAGCTGAAGGAGGCCGCGCGCGGCACCGACAACCTGATGGAAGCCACCCTGGAGTGCGCCCGGGCCGGCGTGACCACCGGCGAGTGGGCCGGCGCGCTGCGCGAGGTGTTCGGCGAGTTCCGGGCGCCGACCGGGGTCTCCTCGGCCCCCGTCGCGGTCACCGCCGAGGAGGGCTCCGCCCTGTCGGAGGTCCGCCGGAAGGTGGAACTCACGGCGAAGGACCTGGGCGTGGGAAAGCTGCGCTTCCTGGTCGGCAAGCCGGGGCTCGACGGCCACTCCAACGGCGCCGAGCAGATCGCCGTGCGGGCCCGCGACGCCGGGTTCGAGGTGGTCTACCAGGGCATCCGGCTCACCCCGGAGCAGATCGTGGACGCCGCGCTGGCGGAGGACGTCCACGCGGTCGGCCTGTCGATCCTGTCCGGATCGCACGCCCAGCTGGTGCCGGACGTGCTCGAACGGCTCCGTGTGGCCGGCGCCACGGACATTCCCGTGATCGCCGGTGGCATCATCCCCAGCGGTGACGCCGAACAGCTGCGGGCCGCGGGAGTCGCCGCGGTCTTCACCCCGAAGGACTTCGACATCACCGGGATCATCGGCCGCATCGTCGACGAGATCCGCACCGCGAACAAGCTCGACCCCCTGGAGGTCCCCGCATGACCACGGTCAACCGCCTTCGCCCTCGGCGTTCCTGCCTGGCGGTACCCGGCTCGAACCCGCGCTTCCTGGAGAAGGCCCAGGGCCTCCCGGCGGACCAGGTCTTCCTGGACCTCGAGGACGCCTGCGCCCCGCTCGCCAAGCCCGAGGCGCGCCACACCATCGTCAAGTTCCTCAACGAGGGCGACTGGACGGGCAAGACCCGCGTCGTGCGCGTCAACGACTGGACGACGGAGTGGACGTACCGGGACGTCGTGACGGTCGTCGAGGGCGCGGGCCCGAACCTCGACTGCATCATGCTGCCGAAGGTCCAGGACGCCCAGCAGATCGTCGCCCTGGACCTGCTGCTCACGCAGATCGAGAAGACCATGGGCTTCGAGGTCGGCCGGATCGGCATCGAGGCGCAGATCGAGAACGCGCAGGGCCTGAACAACGTCAACGAGATCGCGCAGGCCTCCCCGCGCATCGAGACCATCATCTTCGGCCCGGCCGACTTCATGGCGTCCATCAACATGAAGTCGCTGGTCGTGGGCGAGCAGCCGCCCGGCTACCCGGCGGACGCCTACCACTACATCCTGATGAAGATCCTGATGGCCGCCCGTGCCAACGACCTCCAGGCGATCGACGGCCCCTACCTGCAGATCCGCAACGTCGACGGCTTCCGCGAGGTGGCCGACCGCGCCGCCGCGCTCGGCTTCGACGGCAAGTGGGTGCTGCACCCCGGCCAGGTCGACGCCGCCAACGAGGTCTTCTCCCCCTCGCAGGAGGACTACGACCACGCCGAGCTGATCCTGGACGCGTACGACTACTACACGTCCGAGGCGGGCGGCAAGAAGGGCTCCGCGATGCTCGGCGACGAGATGATCGACGAGGCCAGCCGCAAGATGGCCCTGGTCATCTCGGGCAAGGGCCGCGCCGCCGGCATGCAGCGCACGTCGAAGTTCGAGATCCCGGAGGCCTGACCGTCATGCAGTTCGGACGCACCTACGAGGAGTTCGAGGTCGGGGCGACGTACAAGCACTGGCCGGGCAAGACGGTCACCGAGTACGACGACCACCTGTTCTGTCTCCTCACCATGAACCACCACCCGCTCCACATGGACGTGAACTATGCGGAGAAGACGACGGACTTCGGCAGGAACGTCGTGGTCGGCAACTACATCTACTCGCTGCTGCTCGGCATGAGCGTGCCGGACATCTCCGGCAAGGCGATCGCCAACCTGGAGATCGAGTCGCTCAAGCACGTGGCGCCGACCTTCCACGGCGACACTGTCTACGGGCAGACGACCGTCCTGGACAAGTGGCCGTCGAAGTCGAAGAACGACCGCGGCATCGTGTACGTCGAGACCAGGGGCTACAAGCAGGACGGCACGCTGGTCTGCGTGTTCCGCCGCAAGGTGATGGTGCCCACCGAGACGTACATCAAGGAGCGCGGCGGCGAGCAGCCGGGCCGCCCGGAACTGAAGCAGCAGGAGAAGTAGCCATGGCGCGACTCGCCCAGACCGCCGGTCTGACCGACGTCCAGCAGGAGATCCTGTCCACCGTCCGGGACTTCGTGGACAAGGAGATCATCCCGGTAGCCACCGAGCTGGAGCACCGCGACGAGTATCCGCAGCAGATCGTCGACGGGCTGAAGGAACTGGGTCTCTTCGGCCTGATGATCCCCGAGGAGTACGGCGGCCTGGGCGAGTCCCTCCTCACGTACGCGCTGTGCGTGGAGGAGATCGCCCGCGGCTGGATGTCGGTGTCCGGCATCATCAACACGCACTTCATCGTGGCGTACATGCTCAAGCAGCACGGCACGCCGGAACAGAAGGAGCACTTCCTTCCGCGGATGGCGGCCGGCGACATCCGCGGCGCCTTCTCGATGTCGGAGCCGGGCCTCGGCTCGGACGTGTCGGCCATCACGTCGAAGGCGGTCAAGGACGGCGACGAGTACGTCCTCAACGGCCAGAAGATGTGGCTGACGAACGGTGGAACGTCGTCGCTGGTGGCCGTTCTGGTGCGAAGTGACGAAGGACACTCCTCTGAAGAGGCAGCCGCCAAGCCGCACAAGTCGATGACCACCTTCCTGGTGGAGAAGGAGCCGGGCTTCGGCGAGGTCCGTCCGGGCCTGACCATCCCCGGCAAGATCGACAAGATGGGCTACAAGGGCGTCGACACGACCGAGCTCATCATGGACGGCCTGCGCGTTCCCGCCGATCGGGTGCTCGGCGGCGTCACCGGCCGAGGTTTTTACCAAATGATGGACGGCGTCGAGGTCGGCCGTGTGAACGTCGCGGCGCGTGGCTGCGGCGTCGCGCAGCGTGCCTTCGAGCTGGGCGTCCAGTACGCCCAGCAGCGTCACACTTTCGGTAAGCCGATCGCCCAGCACCAGGCCATCCAGTTCAAGCTGGCCGAGATGGCTACCAAGGTGGAGGCCGCGCATGCCATGATGGTCAACGCAGCGCGCAAAAAGGACTCCGGGGAGCGAAACGACCTCGAGGCAGGGATGGCGAAGTACCTCGCCTCCGAGTACTGCAAAGAGGTCGTGGAGGACGCCTTCCGGATCCACGGCGGCTACGGCTTCTCGAAGGAGTACGAGATCGAGCGCCTCTACCGGGAGGCCCCGATGCTGCTGATCGGTGAGGGCACCGCCGAGATCCAGAAAATGATCATCGGCCGTCGACTGCTCGAAGAGTATCGATTCCAGGGCTGAGCAGGGTCAGATGTCTGGATACGGGGTGTTTTCTTGAGGAAGAGGATCACACCCCGTATGCGTTCTTCGGCCGCCGACTTGGTTGCCTGGCTTACCCAGTTGCGGCCGGGAGCCGCTACGATCGCCGGAAAGCCGCCGTCCCCCGCAGTTGCGCGGCATCATCCGCTACGAAGGTCATCCATGCCCCACAGCCAAACCTCTGCACACCGCGACAGCCTCGCCGGCGTACGCCTCGCGCGCGGAGCATCGCCGTGGCTTCTGCCGACCGTCGCCACCGCAGCCGTGAGTCTGCTCCGTGCCCGCCGCTCGGGTGCCGCCAAGGCCGTCGCCGTCCCCGCCACCGCTCTGGCGGCGGGGATGCTGTGGTTCTTCCGCGACCCCGAGCGCGAGATCGCCCAGGGCCGGGTCATCTCGCCCGCCGACGGTGTGGTGCAGAGCATCATGCCCTGGAAGGACGGACGCACCCGCGTCGCGATCTTCATGAGCCCGCTCAACGTCCACGTGAACCGCGCCCCCCTGGCCGGCACCGTGACGTCGGTCGAGCACATCCCCGGTGGCTTCGTTCCCGCCTTCAACAAGGAGAGCGAGAACAACGAGCGCGTGGTGTGGCACTTCGACACCGAGCTCGGTGACATCGAGATGGTCCAGATCGCCGGCGCGGTGGCCCGTCGCATCGTCCCCTACGTGCCCCAGGGCACCAAGGTCGAGCAGGGCGAGCGCATCGGCCTCATCCGCTTCGGCTCGCGCGTCGACATCTACCTGCCCGAGGGTGTTGAGGTCGATGTCGAAGTCGGCCAGAAGACCGTGGCTGGGGTGACTCGCATTGACCGTGGTTGATCCAGAGACCCAGGCCGGCTGGGTGCCGGAGGCCGACGAGGACGACGACGAGGAGATGCCTCTGTCGCTGCGCCTGTCGATAGCGGACACCCTCACGCTGGGCAACGCCACGTGCGGCTTCATGGCGGTGTACTTCACCACCACCGGCATCCTGATCCCGCACCTGCAGGGCAGCCAGGAGACCGGCATGGCCCGCCACAGCGCGGCCACGGCGGTCATCCTGATGCTGTGCGCGGCGGTCTTCGACCTGTTCGACGGCCTGGTGGCGCGCAAGCTGCGCTCCTCGCCGATGGGCGCCGAGCTGGACAACCTCTCGGACCTGATCAGCTTCGGCCTGGCACCGGCGTACTTCGTCCTCGTCTACGGCATGGTCGCGGACGACGCGCACCAGAGGGTGGCCGCGGTCGGGGCGATCGTGGTGCTGCTGGCGGTGGTGCTGAGACTGGCGCGGTTCTCCTGCGTCACGGTGAAGGACGGCACCTTCCAGGGCATGCCGTCGCCCTTCGGGGCCCTGACGGTCGTGTCGATCGTGCTGCTGGAGCTGCCGTTCGTGGCGACGCTGCTGGCGATCATCGGGACGGCGTGGCTGATGGTGAGCCGTGTCGAGTACCCGAAGCCGCGGGGGCGCCTCGCCGTGGCGATGCTGTCGTGGATCGTGCTGTCGATGGGGCTGCTGGCGGCATGGGCCTTCGACGCGCCGAGCGGTCAGCTGCTGCTGCAGACGGGGTGTGCGCTGCAGCTGGTGATGGGGGCGGTGATTCCGCTGTTCGCCACGGCGCGGCGGGTGAACAACTTCCGCGACAACCGTCGCGAGGCGCGGGCGGCGCAAGTGCCGTAGCGCACGGCGCGCGTGTTTTTCCGGGGTCCGGACCCAGCTGTGGGTCCGGACCCCGGTTCTTTTTTGCCCACCCGCCCACCCGACTCGGGTGTCCCCAGGCACCGCCCGTTACGGGTGCCACATCCAGCCCGTCCGGCGTTTGAGGACGAGGCCCGTCAGGGCCGACAAGGGGGTCTGGGGCACAGCCCCGGGGTCGGGACGGGAAGGGGCGGCGGGGGCGAAGAACCCCGTCGGTCAGGACAGGTAGTCCTGGGCGATCCGCTCCGCCGTCCGTTCCAGGATCGGCCCCGCATCGGCGATGCACTTCGCCACGTCCGGCTCCACGTCCGTCAGGGCGTACGCCCGCCGAATACCGGCCCGCCCCAGCACCTCCGGCGCCAGCGCCAGCCGCCCGCACACCGCGATCACGTCCTTCCCTGCCGCCCGAGCCGCCGCGGCGACCCCCGCAGGGGCCTTCCCGTGCAGCGTCTGCTGGTCCAGCGACCCCTCCCCCGTGATCACCAGATCCGCCCGCTCCAGCGCGGGGGCGAAGCCCAGGACGTCCAGCATCACCTCGATACCGGGACGGAACCGCGCCCCCACGAGCAGCGCCCCGAACCCGATACCGCCCGCGGCCCCCGCCCCCGGCGACGCCGCCACCGTCCCGGCGTCCAGCACCTTCGCGAAGTGCCCCAGCGCCGCGTCCAGCCGCTCGACCTCCTCCGACGAGGCGCCCTTCTGCGGCCCGTACACGGCGGCGGCGCCCTTCGGCCCGGTCAGCGGGTTGTCGACGTCGCTGGCGAGCACGAACTCCACCGACCGCAGACGCGGGTCGAGACCGGAAAGGTCCGCGGTCGCCACCTCGGCCAGCGCGGCGCCGCCCGGCCCGGCCGGCTCGCCCGACGCCGTCAGGAACCGCGCGCCCAGCGCGGCGAGCATCCCCGCCCCGCCGTCGGTCGTCGCGCTGCCTCCGACGCCGAACACGATGCTCCGCGCGCCCGCGTCCAGCGCGGCCCGCAGCAGCTCCCCGGAACCGTAGGTGGACGCCGTGAGCGGCGCGAAGACGCCCTCCGGCAGCCGCTGCAACCCGCTGGCCTCCGCCATCTCCACGACGGCGGTGCCGTCCCGCAGCGCGTACGCGGCGGTCACCGGGTCACCGAGCGGTCCGGAGACCCGTACCTCGTGCCGTTCGAACCCGGCCGCGACGGCCGCCGCGACGGTGCCGTCGCCGCCGTCGGCCACCGGCAGCGCCTCGACCTCGACGTCCGCCCGGACCCTTCGCAGCCCCGCCGTCACCCGCTCGGCGACCTCCACGGCCGTCAGCGACCCCTTGAACTTGTCCGCGGCGACCAGCACCCGCTGTGCCGACGGCGTCCTACGCGTACCGCTTCCTGCAGCGTCCGCCACTTGCCTTCCCCTCGCTCATCGGGCCCCGCGCGCGTGCCGGGGCCTGTCGCGCCGCTGCGACCCTAACCGCCGGGCCGCGGTCCCGTCATGCGCCGACCGGCACGTGGACGGGTACGGAACCGCCGGGAAACGGGTAGACCGGTCCCATGACCGCCACGACCGCAGTGACCACCGTGACCGGGCTCGCCGACCGTGTCCTCGGCGGCTGGCTGGGCCGGATCGCCGGCAACATGCTCGGCAAGCCGGTGGAGCAGGGCGAGGTGTGGACGCGGGACCGCATCGACCGCTACCTGCGGGCGGCGGACGCGCTGCCGCTGACCGACTACCTGCCGGAACCTCCGACGGCGGAGGAGGAGCGGGCGCTGCGCCCGGAGTGGCGGTACTGCGTCCGGGGCAGGGTGCACGGCAGCTGCCGGGACGACGACGTCGACTACGCGATCCTCGGCCTGCACCTGCTGGAGACGCACGGCTTCGGCTTCAGCACCGAGCAGGTGGGCGACCTGTGGCTGCTGCGGCTGCCGTACCTCCAGACGTTCACCGCCGAGCGGGCGGCGTACCGGAACCTCGCGAACGGCCTGCGGCCGCCGCTGACGGCGACGTTCGACAACCCTTACCAGGAGTGGATCGGCGCGCTGATCCGCGCCGACGTGCACGGCTGGGTCTCGCCGGGCGCCCCGCGCCGGGCCGCCACGCTGGCCCGCAAGGACGCGGTGCTGTCGCACACGGGCAACGGGGTGTACGGCGCGATGTGGGCGGCGGCGCTGGTCGCTGCGGCGTTCACGGCGGCGACGGCGCGGGAGGCGGTGGACGAGGCGCTGACGGTGGTCCCGGCGAGCAGCAGACTGGCGCGGACCGTGCGGCGGGTGACGTCGCTGCACGAGAGCGGGCTGTCCTGGGAGGACACACTCACCACGCTGGAGGAGGAGACGGCGGGCCTCGGCTGGATCCACACGGTCCCGAACGCCGCCGTCATCACCGCCGGTCTGCTGTACGGCGACGGCGACTTCTCCCGGACCGTGGCGCTGACGGTGCGGGGCGGTCTGGACACCGACTCCAACGGCGCGACGGCCGGTTCGGTGGCCGGCGTGATGTGCGGCGCGGCGGCCGTGCCGGAGCGGTGGAAGGAGCCGCTGGAGGACACCGTGCGCAGCGCGGTGTTCGGGTTCGACGGGGTGCGGATCAGCGAGCTGGCGGAGCGGACGCTGCGGCTGGCGCAGGCGGAGGTCTGACCGCGCGGCCCCGTCGGCCGTGCTCCGGCGTGTGCGCCCGCCGTGTCGATCATGGGACGGCGTGTGCTGCCGTGCGCCTGGCGGGCGGGGTCGCGACGGCCCCGGCGGGGCGCCCGGCCGCCGTTACCCTTCCCGCATGACCACCACGCAGGAGACTCAGGACTTCGCCGGCTACATCGCCTCCCTCCCCCGTGTCCTCGCCGGGGCCGCCGCCCTCTTCCGGGACGCGGCGGGACGGGTGCTGCTCGTCGAGCCGAACTACCGGGAGGGGTGGGCGCTGCCCGGCGGCACGATCGAGTCGGACGACGGGGAGAGCCCGCGGGACGGGGCGCGGCGGGAGACGGCCGAGGAGATCGGCCTGGACCGGCCGCTGGGCCGGCTCCTCGCGGTGGACTGGGTGCGGACGCCCGGCGTGCCGCCGCTGGTGGCGTACCTGTACGACGGCGGGGTGCTCGGTGACGACGAGCTGGGGGCGATCCGGCTCCAGGAGGAGGAGCTGCTGTCGTGGCGGCTGGTGGAGCGCGAGGAGATCACCGCGCATCTGCCGGGCTCCCTGGGCCGCCGGGTGCTGGCCGCGCTGGACGTGCTGGCGGACGGCTCGGGCACGGCGGAGCTGGAGGACGGCCGCCGGGTGCACTGACCGGCGCGATATCCGCTCGCCGGGCGGACCCCGCCCGCCCTACCCTCGCCGCATGAGCAAGCCCCTCGTCGCCCTGCTGACCGGCGCCGGCGTCAGCACGGACTCCGGCATCCCCGACTACCGCGGGCCCGCCGGGCTGTGGCGTCGCGACCCGGACGCCGAGAAGCTCGTGACGTACGAGTACTACATGGCCGACCCCGAGATCCGGCGCCGGTCGTGGCGGATGCGGCAGGAGACCTTCGCCGCCCTGCCCGAGCCGAACGCCGCCCACCGCGCGGTGGCCGAGCTGGAGCGGTCCGGGACGGCGGTGCGGGTGATCACGCAGAACGTGGACGGTCTGCACCAGCTCGGCGGCATGCCGGACCGCAAGGTGCTGGAGCTCCACGGCACGGCACGCACGGTCGTGTGCGCGAAGTGCCACGCGCGGACCCCGATGGAGGACGCCCTGGCCCGTCTGACGGCCGGCGAGGACGACCCGCCCTGCGTCGCCTGCGGCGGCATCCTCAAGCCGGCGACGGTGATGTTCGGCGAGGCGCTGGACCCGACGGTGCTCGGTGAGGCGGTGGCGATCACGAAGGCGTGCACGCTCTTCATAGCCGCCGGCACCAGCCTCCAGGTCCACCCCGCGGCGGGCCTCGCCCAGGTCGCCGCCGACCACGGCGCCCGCCTGGTCGTCGTCAACGCGGAACCGACGCCGTACGACGACCTGGCGGACGAGGTCGTCCGCGAACCGATCGGCACGTCGCTGCCGGCGCTGCTGCGGCGGATCACCGCCTAGCCAGGGTCTTCCGTTTCGATCAGGCCGGACCCCGCAAGCCCGGCGTGATCCGGACGAGAGGCCCTGGTCACGCCTGGAAGAGGGCCGCTCCGCGTTCGAAGTCCAGCAGGCGCTGCTTGCGGGGCAGGCCGCCGCCGTAGCCGGTGAGGCTGCCGGTGGAGCCGATGACGCGGTGGCAGGGGACGATGACGCCGACCGGGTTGCGGCCGTTGGCGAGTCCGACGGCGCGGGACGCCTTGGGGTTGCCCAGGAGATCGGCGAGCTGCCCGTAGGTGCGGGTCTCGCCGTAGGGGATGCGCCGGAGCTGGTCCCACACGCGGAGCTGGAACGGGGTGCCGTGCAGGCGCAGGGGAACGGTGAACTCCGTCAGGTCGCCGGCGAAGTAGGCGGCCAGTTGTTCCTTCGTCTCCGTGAACGGGCCGTCGTCGGGGGCGCCGAAGGTCTCCTGCGGCGGGCGGTGGCGCTGACCCTCCATGTAGAGGCCGCAGAGGACGCCGTCGTCGGCGACGAGGGTCAGGGGGCCGTAGGGGCTGTCGGTCACGGTGTGCTGTCTCATCGGGTCCTCCGCTGCCGGTCAGGACGGCAGGACGTTGATCGGGTGGCTGTCGGTCGCCCAGAGGTACTGCACGGCGTAGGCGCGCCATGGGCGCCAGGCGGCGGCCCGGGTGGTGAGGGCGGAGGGGGTGGAGGGGAGGCCCATGGCCCGGGCGGCGCGGCGGACGCCGAGGTCGGTGGGGAGGAAAGCGTCGGGGTCGCCGAGCGCGCGCATGGCGATGACGTCGGCGGTCCAGGGACCGAAGCCGGGGAGGGCGAGGAGCGCGGCGCGGGTCTCCGGCCAGTCGCTGTCGGCGCCCAGACGGAGGTCGCCGTCCGCGAGCCTGCGGACCAGGGTGGTCAGGGTGGTGCGGCGCGTGCGCGGCATGGCGAGGGCGTCCGGGTCGAGTGCGGCCAGGTGTTCCGGTGTCGGGAAGAGGTGGGTGAGACCGCCTTCGGGGTCGTCGACGGGGGTGCCGTGCGCGGTGACCAGGCGGGCCGCGTGGGTGCGGGCGGCGGCCGTGGACACCTGCTGTCCGAGGACCGCGCGGACGGCGAACTCCGCCTCGTCGACCGTGCGCGGCACCCGGCGGCCGGGCGCCTTGTCGACCAGCGGCGCGAGCGCGACGTCCGAGCGCAGTTGCTCGTCCACCGCGACCGGGTCCGCGTCGAGGTCGAGCAGGCGGCGGCAGCGGCTGATGGCGACGGTCAGGTCCCGCGGGTCGCTCAGGGCGAGCCGGCAGGCGATGTGGTCGGGGCGCGGCACCAGGGCGACGATTCCGTGGCCGTACGGGAGGCGGAGGGTGCGGCGGTAGGCGCCGTCCCTCCACTCCTCCACTCCGGGCACGGCGGTGGCGGCAAGGTGGCCGAAGAGGTTGTCGGGGTGGAGCGGGGCGCGGAACGGCAGGCGCAGCGTGATCACGCCGGGTGTGGCGGCGGCCGCGTGCTCCGGTGCCCGGGTGCGCAGCTCGCTCGGGGAGAGCGCGAACACCTCGCGCACGGTGTCGTTGAAGGTGCGCACGGAGGAGAAGCCGGCCGCGAAGGCGACGTCCGCCATCGGCAGGCCGGTCGTCTCGACGAGCAGCCGCGCCGTCTGCGCCCGCTGGGCGCGGGCCAGGGCGAGGGGGCCCGCGCCCAGCTCGGCGAGCAGCTGGCGTTCGATCTGCCGGGTGCTGTAGCCGAGGCGGTCGGCGAGCCCGGTGACGCCCTCTCGGTCCACCACGCCGTCGGCGATGAGCCGCACGGCGCGGGCGACGAGGTCGGCGCGCGCGTTCCATTCGGGGGAGCCGGGGCTGGTGTCGGGGCGGCAGCGCTTGCACGCCCGGAACCCGGCCTGCTGGCAGGCGGCGGCGCTCGGGTGGAACACCATGTGCGCCGGCTTGGGCGGAACCGCCGGACAGCTGGGCCGGCAGTAGATGCCGGTGGTGAGGACGGCGGTGTAGAACCAGCCGTCGAACCGCGCGTCCTTCGACTGCACGGCGCGCACGCAGCGCTCGGTGTCGGTGTGCATCCCCTGGTGCATGTCTCAAGGATCCGGCACGGGGGCGGCCGGGTCTGGCGGGAATCCGACATCCACGTCCGGTGTCCTGCGGTTCCGCGGATCACCGCCTCCGGCCGGGGCGGTTCCACGGATCACCCGCCTCTCCGGCCGGGCCGGTTCCGCGGATCACCGTCTCTCCGGCCGGGCCAGCAGGTCGCGCATCGTCTCCGCCGCCCGTACCGCCGCGTCGCCGCAGCAGTTGTTGAACAGGACGTGCAGCTCGTCCGCCTGCCGTGCCGCCCGGCGCAGGCGGGGCGCCCACGCGGCGAGCTCGGTGACGTCGTAGTCGTGGCGGAAGCGGTCCTCCTTGCTGCCCCTCCCCCACGCCGCGTTGCGGCCGTGGAACCGTACGACGGCCAGGGCGGGCCGTGTCACGGGGACCAGGGGCGGCAGGGAGGCGGTGAGGCCCTGCGCCATGTCGGTGCCGACCGCCGTCACGTCCAGGGAGGTCAGCAACTCGCGTGTCTCGTCGACGCGTTCGGCGTCCCACCAGGCCGGGTGACGGAACTCCACGGCGAGCGGCCAGCCCTTGGTGCGTTCCGCGCACTCCTCCAGGAAGCGTTCGGCCGGGGCGCCGGGGGCGAACCACGGCGGGAACTGGAACAGCACGGTGCCCAGCCGCCCGGCCGCGCTCAGGGGGTCGACGGCCTCCGCGAAGCGGCCCCACACCTCGTCGAGCAGGGCCGGGCCGGCGGGAGGGCGCGCGGGCACCCGGTCGCGCAGATCGGCCGGAAGCGCCTCGGGGCGGGTGGGGTGACCCGTGAGCAGGGAGAACGCCTTGACGTCGAAGCGGAAGCCGTCCGGGGTGCGTTCCACCCACAGCTCGCTGTTGCGGCGGCGCGGCAACGCGTAGTAGCCGGAGTCCGCTTCGACGACCGGCAGCCGCTCCGCGTAGTGCCGCAGCCGTCCTTCCGCGTCGCGCCGCCCGCGCGGATACCAGCCGCCGGCCACGAGTTGGCGGTCCGTCCAGGAGCAGGCGCCGACCAGGATGTCACCCATGGGAGCCCGGTTACCCCGGGCTCCCTTGAGTGTGCCGCGCTATTCGACGGCGGTCGGCCGGCGGGACAGGGCGTGTGCCCGGTCCGGAGCGGTGAGCGGGCGCAGCCGGTAGGTGTAGGCGTAGTCGCGGTCCGCGAAGAGCTTGAACTCGTCGTGGGTGTGCGCGCCCCAGCTGTCGTCGCCGCCCACGCCCGTCTGCCGGTGGTTGACGCGCAGGACGACCGCGTCGCGCGGGGTGAGCTGGTAGTCGTGCCGGACGCCCGCGGACAGGTCCTCCGGGGTGAAGTGCGAGGCGTTGATCTCGACGAGGGGTTCGCCCGTCACCAGCAGCCCCCGCCCCGTCCGGTCGGTGAGCGCGGCCCAGCGGACGTCGGTCTTGTTGCCGTTCTCCTGCGGGCGGATGTACGGCGTCCACTGCTCGGCCACGGTCGAGGACCAACGGCCCACATCCGTGCCGGTGTTGCGGTCCCAGTGGTTCTCCTCGGGGCCGCGCCCGTACCAGTGCAGCCGGTCCAGGCGGCGGGGCAGGAACAGCAGGGAGCCGACCTCGGGGAGGTACGGCAGGTTGGCGGCGCCCGGGTGGAGGGTGTGGTCCACCTTGATCTCGCCGTTGCCGAAGACCGTGTACGTCGTGGAGTAGGCGGACTCGACCGTGGTGGGGAGGGTGCCGGTGACGCGGACCTCGACGGCGCGGTCGCCGAGTGGCCGTACGGTGACGTCGGTGACCGTGCGGCGGGCGCCCGCGTCGCGCCAGGTCTGGTTGCGGAGGTGCTGGCCGTTGCCGCGGTCGTTGTCCGTGGGCGCCCGCCAGAAGTTGGGCGCCGGCCCGGAGGTGAGGAGGCGGGTGCCGTCGGCCTCGTAGTCGGTGAGGAGGCCGGTGCGGCGGTCGACGGTGACCGAGAAGCCCTTGCCGGTGATGCGGACGTCCTGGTCACGGGTCTCGTGCCGCAGCGCCGGGACACGGGACAGGGGCACGGGCACGACCGCCGGGGCGTCCGCGCCGAGCGGGAGCTGGTGCCGGGCCACCTCGAAGCCGGGCTCGGCCCAGGGGGTGTGCTCCCGCGTGGTGAAGGACAGCTGGAGGAAGAACTCGGTGCCCGGGGCCGGGTCACGGGGCAGGCGCACAGGCAGGTCGACGCGCTTCTCGGACAGCGGCGCCAGGTCGAGCTGGTCCCGGGTGAGGCGTCCGCGGCCGATCACCTCGCCGTCCGCGGAGAGCTCCCAACGTCCGTCGAAGTCGCGGAGGTTGGTGAAGAGGTACTCGTTGGTGAGGGTGACCGCGCCCGGTCCGCCGCCCGGGGTGCGAACGGCGCCGACGGCCTGATGGACGCGTTTGATCTCGGCCGCCTTGCCGCCGAGCGAGCGGTCGGCGGTGACGATGCCGTCCGCGACGAACGCGCCGTCGTTGGGGTTGTCGCCCCAGTCCCCGCCGTACGCGAGGAAGGTCTTGGCCTCGGGGCGTTTCCGCTCCGTCCGCACGGTGGCGGCGTCGAACCAGAAGCGCACGCCGTCGTCGCCGGGCGCCCGGTCGTCGGAGCCCAGTTCTGCGGTGGTGAGGGCGCGGGCGTAGACGCGGGCGCGGCGGATCGTGCCGTCGAGCTCCCGGGTCTGGTTGTCGGCGTCGGAGGCGAGGGACAGCGGGGCGGTGTTGCTGGTGGGCCGGCGGTCGGTGGTGCGGGTGGCTCGGACCGCGCCGTCGACGTACAGGCCGAGGACGCCGGTGTCGGCGTCGAAGACGCCCGCGACATGGTGTTCCTTGCCGCTCCAGTCGTCCGGCACCGTCCAGTTGACGGCGATCCACTGGCCGTCGGAGTGGATGAAGAACTCCATCCTGCGGTCGGTCTGTTTGAGCGCGTACTGGGTGTCGCCCTTGGCGATGACCGGCTGGTGGTAGCCGGGCACGCTCGGGGTGAACCATGCCTCCAGGGTGAGGGAGCCGGTGAGGTCGAGGCTGTCGTGCCGTTCGAAGAGGGTGATGCCGGACAGTCCCTCGTCCCGGTCGAGGCGGCCTCGGGTGGCGAGGATCTCGCCGCGCAGCGCGGCCGGCCCCGACTCGGTGAGCAGGACCCGTTCGGGGACCGGTGTGCGGAGGGACTGGTCGGCGAAGTCCCAGATCCAGCCGCCCTGGAGCACGTCGTGCCGGCGCACGACGTCCCAGTACTTCTTGAAGTTGCCGTTGGAGTTCCCCATCGCGTGGGAGTACTCGATCATCACGTACGGCCGGGTGTCGGCGGTGTCGAGGGCGCGCTGCTCGACGCGGGCGGGGCTCTCGTACATGCGGGAGCGGATGTCGCTGATGCCGGGCCGGTCGTCGCCCTCGTACTGGATGACACGCGTGGTGTCGTAGGAGCGGATCCAGTCGTGCATGGCGGTGAAGGTGGAGCCGCCGCCGGCCTCGTTGCCGAGCGACCAGACGACCACCGAGGGGTGGTTCTTGTCGCGGTGGACCATGTTCTGCGCGCGGGCGACGCAGGCGGCGGTCCAGTCGGGGTGGTCGCCTGGGTAGCGGTCGCGGATGCCGTGGGTCTCGAGGTTGGTCTCGTCCACGAGGTAGAGGCCGTACTCGTCGGCCAGTTCGTACCAGAGCGGATTGTCCGGGTAGTGCGAGGTGCGGACGGAGTTCATGTTGAGCCGTTTGACGATCGTGATGTCCCGGACCATGTCCTCGCGGGTGAGGGCGGTGCCGCGGGCCGGGTGCATCTCGTGGCGGTTGGTGCCGCGGAAGGAGACGGGGCGGCCGTTGATCCGCATCAGCCCGTCCTTCAGCGCGAACTCGCGGATGCCGACGCGGTGGGAGAGGGTCTCCACGACCGTGCCGGACGGGTCGCGGAGCCGGAGGACGGCCGTGTAGAGGTACGGGTCCTCCGCCGACCACAGCCGCGGCTCGGGCACCGCCCGTGACGCCCGTACGGTGACGTCCCGGCCGGCCTGCACGGAACCCGGGTCGGCGGTCTGCCGCAGCGGCCGGGACCACACGGCGTGCCCGCGCGCGTCGTAGAGCTGCGTCTCGACGGTGTACCGGCCGCCGCCCGCGCCGTCGCCGTACGCCCGCACATGCGCGGTGACGTCCAGCTCGGCGGCGGTGTACGTGTCGTTCAGCGGCGTCTCCAGCTTGAAGTCGCGCAGGCGCACGGGCGGGGTGGAGTACAGGAAGACCGAGCGGAAGATGCCGCTCAGCCGGATCATGTCCTGGTCCTCCAGCCAGTCGCCGTCGGAGTAGCGGTAGACCTCGACCGCGATCTGGTTGGTGCCTGGGCGGAGGTGGTCGGTGACGTCGTACTCGGACGGTGTGTAGGAGTCCTCGTCGTAGCCGACGAGTTCTCCGTTGATCCACACGTAGTGCGCGGACTTGACGCCCTCGAAGTGCAGGAAGACGCGGCGGTCGCGCCAGTCGCGCGGGACGGTGAAGGTGCGGCGGTACTGGCCCACCGGGTTGTAGCGGATGGGCGCGGCGGGCGGCTGGGGTTCCTCGCCGCGGCCGTTGGGGCCCCAGTAGGGGTAGGTGATGTTCAGGTAGATCGGGAAGTCGTGGCCGTGCAGCTGCCACACCGACGGGACCGGGATCGTGTCCCAGCCGCTGTCGTCGGTGTCGGTGCGGTGGAAGTCGGGGTCGCGGTCCTCGGGCCGGTCCGCGTAGGCGAACCTCCAGACGCCGTCGAGGTCCAGCCGGTACGGCGAGCGGGTGCGGTCGGCGGCCACCGCCTGCGGCACGTCGGCGTACGGCATGAGCGTGGTGTGCGGGGGTTCGGTGCCCAGGCGGAAGACGCCGAGGTCGTTCCACTCCGGTGGGGCGTCGTCGGCCCGTGGGCGCGGACCGGCCGCGTGCGCGGCGCCGGAGGGGGCGGCGAGCGCGAGGGCGCCGAGCACGGCGGCGCCGGACTCCAGGAGACGGCGGCGGCTGACGACGGGGCGGGCGGGACCTGCGGCGGGAGACACGTGCGGGTGCGGCATGACCGTGGCCTTCCTCGGTGCGACAGGGCACTGCACGGACTGAGGGCACGCCGGATCCCCCGGCGGCGCGGCGTCACGGCGACGACGTCACGCCGGAGGAGAACCACGACGGGTGGTGACGGTGCGACTACTGAGCCCGCCACACACTAGGACTCGCACACAAACGAAGCAATGATGCCGTCGGACTCTGTGCGGTCGTGGTGGTTCCGCGCTCTTCTCCCTGCATCACGGCGGTCGGCCGGTCAGCCGCTCGTGACGGAGCCTTCCGGGTCCGGCGTGCCGTGTTCGCCGAGCCAGCGGGCGAGCTTGCCGCGCCGGCCGATGGCCCGCAGCCGGCGTTCGGTGTCCTCGCGGGTCTCCGGGGTGGCGATGAGCAGGAGCTCGTCCCCGGCGCGCAGCACGGTCTCGCGGTCCGGCACCAGCGTGGTGTCCTCACGGACGATCAGGGTGACGACGGTCGGGTGCGGCAGCCGCAGCTCGAAGACGGCGACCCCGTGCAGCTGGGAGCCCTGCGGGATGGACACGGTGAGCAGGTCGGCGTCCAGGACGTCGAGGGGCGCGGCCTCCACCTGGATCTCGCGCAGCGCGTCCGTGCGCACCAGGCCGAGGCGGCGGGCGACGGCGGGCAGCGTGGGCCCCTGGAGCAGGGTGAACAGGGCCACCAGCACGAACACGATGTTGAGGATCTCGCGGGCGTGCGGCACGTCCTCCACCACGGGGAAGGTGGTGAGCACGATGGGGACCGCGCCGCGCAGCCCTGCCCAGGAGATGAACGCCTGCTGACGGAGCGGGATGCGGAACGGCAGCAGGCACAGCAGCACCGAGACGGGCCGCGCGACGAGCAGCAGCACCAGGCCGACGACGAGGGCAGGCAGGACCGCCTGGGACAGCTCGCTGGGATCGACGAGCAGGCCGAGCATCACGAACAGGCCGATCTGGGCGAGCCATCCGGCGCCCTCGGCGAAGGACCGGGTCGCGGCGCGGTGCGGCAGTTTGGAGTTGCCGAGGACCAGCCCCGACAGATAGGCGGCGATGATGCCGCTCGCGCCTACCGCGCCGGCGGCGGCGAAGGCGGTGATGCCGAAGCCGACCGTGGCCAGCGGGTAGAGGCCGGTGGCGGGCAGCGCGATGTGGCGCAGGGCGACGGCGCCCAGGAGACCGATCAGCACGCCGAGCGTGCCGCCGGCCGCCAGCTGGAACAGCAGGTTGCCGAAGAGGGGGCCGATCGCCGGGAGGTCGGAGGTGGCGGTGGAGAAGACCAGGACGAGGATGATGGTGGGGGCGTCGTTGAAGCCGGACTCCGCCTCCACGAGTCCGGTCAGCTTCCGGGGCAGGGGCAGCGCCCGCAGCACGGAGAAGACGGCGGCCGAGTCCGTCGAGGAGACGATCGCGCCGAGCAGCAGCGCCACGTTCCAGTCGAGCCCCAGCAGGAAGTGGGCGCCCGAGGCGGTGACCAGCACGGACAGGAACACGCCCACGGTGGCCAGCACGCCCGCGGGCGCCACCAGTCTGCGGACGTCGCTCCACTGGGTGGTCAGACCACCTTCCACGAGGATCACGGCCAGGGCCGCGGTGCCGAGCGCCTGCGCGAGCTGGACGTCGTCGAAGGCCAGGCCGAGCCCGTCCTCGCCGGCCACGATCCCCACCGCGAGGAACAGCAGCAGACTGGGCAGACCCACCCGGTGCGCGGTGCGGGCGGCGGCGATGCTGGCCAGCAGCACCGTCCCCGCGATGAGCAGCGTCACGTACAGCTCGGGCAGGGTCATCAATCAGTTCCTCGTACCGTCCTCGGCCGTCCGTCGGTCGCCGGCATCCCGGTCCCGTCCACGACGCTGTGCATCACGATCACACCGGGCAGGGCGAGACAGGCGCACATACACGCCCGGCGGGCACCGGCGTCGAAGGGATCAAGGGGGCCGTTCGAACCCTCACCCGAGAAGGTGGGTCAGCGCCATAAGGGTCATCACCCAATTGGAGGCGTGCCGGACATGTACGGCGGGAATGCTGGGTGCACGGACCTCGGCACCCGGGCCGCGACTGGGTAAAGTGGTGGCAAAGGTGCCGGCTCCCCCTCGCGTGCCGGCCGGCGCCGGCCGAAGCCCTCCACCCCGGGTGAGAAGAGGCGCGACATGGACCCTTGGCTGATCTGGCTGATCGTCGCGGCCGTCCTGGCCGTGGCGGAGATCTTCACCCTCACCGCCGCCCTCGGCATGCTGAGCGCGGCCGCGCTGGTCACGGCGGGTGTCGCGGCGGTGGGTCTGCCGCTGTGGGTCCAGCTGGTCGCGTACGCCGCCCTCGCCGCGGTCACGCTGCTGTTCGTCCGGCCGCTCGCCCTCGGGCACCTCCGGCGCCCGCCGCGTACGCGCTTCGGTGTGGACGCGCTCGTGGGCAAGCCCGCGCAGGTGCTGACGGCCGTGTCGGGCACCGACGGCAGGGTCCGCATCGACGGCGAGGAGTGGACGGCCCGCAGTTACGACGAAACGCTGGTGATCTCGCCCGGCACTACCGTCGACGTCATCGAGATCAGTGGCGCCACCGCGATCGTCTACCCACGGGACTGAAGCCATGGACATCTCCGCCCCCCTCGTCGCCGGGCTGCTGGTGGCGCTGCTCGCGATCTTCACGGTGATCCGGGCGGTGCGCATCGTGCCCCAGGCGCGCGCCCGCAACGTGGAGCGGCTGGGCCGCTACCACAAGACCCTGACCCCCGGCCTCAACCTCGTCATCCCGTACATCGACCGGGTGCACCCGCAGATCGACCTGCGCGAGCAGGTCGTCTCCTTCAAGCCGCAGCCGGTCATCACCGAGGACAACCTGGTCGTCGAGATCGACACCGTGCTGTACTTCCAGGTCACCGACCCGCGCGCGGCCTTCTACGAGATCGCGAGCTTCCTCCAGGCGGTGGAGCAGCTGACCGTCACCACCCTGCGCAACGTGGTCGGCTCCATGGACCTCGAGAAGACGCTCACCTCGCGGGACACCATCAACAGCCAGCTGCGCGGGGTGCTCGACGAGGCGACCGGCAAGTGGGGGCTTCGGGTCAACCGCGTGGAGATCAAGGCCATCGACCCGCCGCAGTCCATCAAGGAGGCCATGCAGAAGCAGATGCGGGCCGAGCGGGACAAGCGGGCGGCGATCCTGGGCGCCGAGGGCCAGCGCCAGTCGCAGATCCTCACGGCGGAGGGCGACAAGCAGGCGGCCGTGCTGCGCGCGGAGGGCAACCGGACCGCCGCGATCCTGGAGGCCGAGGGCCAGTCGCGCGCCATCGACGAGGTCTTCCAGGCGATCCACCGCAACGACCCCGACCCGAAACTGCTCGCCTACCAGTACCTCCAGGCGCTCCCCCAGCTCGCGCAGGGACAGGGCAACAACTTCTGGGTGATCCCCAGCGAGATCACGACGGCGCTGCAGGGCGTGTCGAAGGCGTTCAGCGAGTCGCTGCCGCCGTCACCGGCGACCCGGGCGAAGCCCGCCGCGGACGACGAGGCCGCGGCCAGGGCAGCCGACGACACGGCGGAGGCGGCACAGGCCGCCGCCGAGGCGGTGGCGGACGCGGCGGAGGCGGACCGCCGCCCGCCGCGGGCCTGAACGCACGCGGCGGGCACCGGGGGCCCGGCCGTACGCGGCCGTGCGGCCCACCGTGCAGGGGCCGTGGCCGCCACGCGGGGACGTCCCGGCCGGCCCCGGAAGCCCCGTCGGCCCTACGCCGCGTACGCAGCCGCGCCGCGCGTGTGCGGAACGGCCGCCCGGGAGCGTGAGGCTCAGTACGGACTCACGTCGGGTAAGGCGGTCGGGCTCGGGTCAGGCGTTCTGCTTCTGCGGGTGCAGGTCGAGCGTGATGTGCGGGTCGAGCGCCTGCAGGAAGTCGGGGGCGTCGAAGATCTCTCCGGCGGAGGCGACGCCGACGGTCTTGGTGCGGCCGGTCAGGACGCGCGCGAGAGCCTCGGTGACGAGGGGCGCGGTGACGGCGTAGATGTCCTGGCCACCGGCCGTGGCCCGGCGTTCGGCTCCGCCGGAGCGGACGACCACGTCGACGAGGAAGGTCTGGTTCGAGCGCCCGCGCTCGTCGATGGCGGTGGGGGCCGGCGTGTGAGGGGCGGCGACGTCTCGGGCCGCCTCGGCGCTCATGTAGGTGGTCACCTCGGGGATGCAGAGGTGCTGGGGGACGGTGACGACGTCCGCCATCGTGAACTCCCCGATCACCGGCCGGGGTCCCATCGGTTCCGGGAAGGTCCACTCCAGGGTGGGCGCGGCGTCGGTGCGGCGCTCCCACTGTCCGCCGGTCCAGCGCAGGCGGTGGGCGCCGCGCCGCTCGCGGGAGACCGCGCCCGAGAGCCGGGTGCCGGCGGTGGGGTGCCAGTCGCTGAGGGCGTAGGCGATGTGCGCCTCGTCGGCCTCGGTCCAGTCGCCCATCGCCGTGGTGGTCAGCAGGTCGCCGAGGCCGCCGAAGAAGGCCATGGCCGGGACGATCACCGCTCCCGCGTCCCGGGCCCGCTCCCGGTAGCGGGCGAAGGTGTCGAGGTTGGCCTCGAGCTCTGCGGCCACGTCCAGGTAGGGGATCCCCGCCCGGAGCGCGGCCTCGACGACAGGGCCGGTGGTCGATGCGAAGGGGCCGGCGCAGTTGATGACCGCCGCCGTGCCGGCCAAGGCCCGATCCAGCGAGGCCGGGTCCTCGGCCGACGCCACCCGGGCCTCCTGCCCGTGCTCGCGGGCCATCTCCTCCAGGGTCCGCACGTTGCGCCCGGACAGCACCGGGACGAACCCGCGGGCGGCCAGCTCCGCGACCACGAACCGCCCGGTGTGACCGTAGGCGCCGAACACCGTCACCAGCTGACCTGACCCCATGGAACTCTCCCGTGTGCTCGAACGCCCGCTGCGAGGTCGATCCGCTGCGGCCTGACACCCCCATCCTGTCCCTCCGGCAGCACCCCGCAGGAGCGTCGGAAACGACATGTCACGTACAGTTCCGGACATGCCCGCCGTCGCGCTGGCCGTCACCGACGGCATGCTCCACTACGAACTGTCCGTGGCTCTGGAGGTCTTCGGGACCGACCTGACCCACGTCGTGGACCCCTGGTACGACTTCTCCCTCTGCGGGAGCGGTCCGGTGTCCGTGGACCGCTTCCGACTGGAACCCGACCGAGGACTCGACCACCTCGCGGACGTGGACACAGTGATCGTCCCCGGCTGGGCCGACACCGACCGCGACCCGCCCGCCGAACTGGTCGAGGCGGTACGCGCGGCGCACACGGCGGGTGCCCGCGTGGCCTCACTGTGCACGGGCGCCTTCATCCTGGGCGCGGCCGGACTGCTCGACGGCAGGCGCGCCACCACGCACTGGGCCCACACGCGGGAACTGGCCCGGCGCCACCCGGCGGTCACCGTCGACCCGGACGTCCTCTACGTCGACAACGGCGACGTCCTCACCTCCGCGGGCAAATCCGCCGCCATGGACCTGTGCCTGCACCTGGTCCGCCTCGACCACGGCGCGGCCAACGCCAACAGGATCGCCCGACGCCTGGTCACCCCGCCCCACCGGGACGGCGGCCAGGCCCAGTTCATCACCACCCCCCTCCCCGCCGTGGCGAACCACCCCCTGGGCGAGCTCTTCCCCTGGGCGCTGGAGCGGCTGGACCAGCCGCTGACCGTGGAGGACCTGGCCCGTCAGGCCGGCATGAGCTCACGTCACCTCGGCCGCCACTTCAGGCGGCTCACCGGGACCACGCCACTGCAATGGCTCCACGCCCAGCGCATTCGCCACGCCCAGGAGCTGCTGGAGACCACCGACGCCACCGTGGACAGCATCGCCGCGGCCACCGGCATGGGGACCGCCACCACCCTGCGCCGCCACTTCCACCGCAGCGTCGGCGTCCCGCCCGACGCCTACCGGCGCACCTTCCGTCCGTGAGGAGGGCCAGGGCCTTCCGTCCGTGAGGAGGGCCAGGCCCTGACGGCGGGGACGACAGTCACCGGACAGGTGCCGGAACCGCGGGACGGGCTCGGGCGCGTCGGTCAGGTCGTACGGGCGGTGAAGGCCTGGTGGGCCCGGTCGTCGAAGAGGACGAAGGTCACTTCCTCGACGGCCGTGTCCGTCGCGCGGACCGTCTCCACGGCGATGCGGGCCGCGTCGTCCAGCGGCCAGCGGTAGACGCCCGTGGAGATCGCGGGGAAGGCGACCGTGCGGGCGCCCAGTTCGTCGGCGACGCGCAGGGACTCGCGGTAGCAGGAGGCGAGGAGCCCGGAGCGGTCCTCCGTCGCGCTGTGCACCGGGCCGACCGTGTGGATCACCCAGCGCGCGTCCAGCCGGCCCGCGGTGGTGGCCACCGCCTGCCCCGTCGGGAGCCCTCTGCCGTAGTGGGAGGCGCGCAGGGCGCGGCACTCGGCGAGGATCTCCGGGCCGCCACGCCGGTGGATCGCGCCGTCGACACCGCCTCCGCCGAGCAGGGACGAGTTGGCCGCGTTGACGATCGCGTCGGCGCTCTGCCGGGTGATGTCGCCCTGGACCAGGGCGATCCTGGGGGCCGTCATGTCTGGCGGAGCCTCCTCCACACCGCCTTGGCGGCGTTGTGCCCGGGCATGCCGTGCACGCCGGGACCCGGCGGGGTGGCCTGCGAGCAGATGAACACGGCCGGGTGCGGTGTCGTGTACGGGGACAGGGACAGCTTGGGGCGCAGCAGCGTCTGGAGCCCGGAGACGGCCCCGGTGGCGATGTCACCGCCGACGTAGTTGGCGTTGCGTGCGGCCAGTTGGGGCGGGCCTGCGGTGGCGCGGGCCAGGACGCGGTCGCGGAAGCCGGGGGCGAACCGCTCCAGCTGGCGTTCGATCGCGTCGGTGAGGTCGCCGTCCCAGCCGTGCGGGACGTGCCCGTAGGCCCAGAAGACGTGCTTGCCGTCCGGGGCGCGGGTGGGGTCGACGACGGAGGGCTGCACGGTGATGAGGAACGGCGCGTCGGGGGTCCGCCTCTCCCGGGAGGCGGCGCGCAGGGCGGCGCCGATCTCCGCGCTGTCCGCGCCGATCTGCACGGTCCCGGCCCTGCGTGCCTCGGGGGCGGTCCACGGGACGGGCCCGTCCAGCGCGTAGTCGATCTTGAAGACGCCGGGGCCGTAGCGGTAGCGGGCGTAGTGGTCGCCGAAGCCGGCGATACGGGCCAGCGCGGTGGGCGAGGTGTCGAAGACGTACGCCCGTGCCGGGGGCAGGTCGTCGAGCCGCTTGACCTCGTAGTCGGTGTGCACGCTGCCGCCCAGTTCGCGCAGGTACCCGGCGAGGGCGTCGGAGATGGCCTGGGAGCCGCCGCGGGCGACGGGCCAGCCACGGGTGTGGGCGGCGAGGGCGAAGACCAGGCCTATGGCCGAGGTGGCGAAGCCGCTGAGCGGGGCCATCACGTGGGCGACGAGGCCGGCGAAGAGGGTGCGGGCGCGCTCGTCGCGGAAGCGGCGGGCCAGCCAGGTCGACGGGGGCAGGCCGACGAGGCCGAACCGGGCGAGGGTGACCGGGTCGCGGGGCAGCGCGGTGAGCGGCAGCGACATGAAGTCGCGTACCAGGGTGTCCCAGCGGTGCAGGAAGGGCGTCACGAGCCGCCGGTACGCGCCGGCGTCGCGCGGCCCGAAGGAGGCGGCCGTCTCGCCGACCGAGCGGGACAGCACGGCCGCGGTGCCGTCCGGGAACGGGTGGGCCATGGGCAGCTCGGGATGCAGCCACTCCAGCCCGTACCGCTCCAGCGGCAGGCCGCGGAAGGCGGGCGAGCTGACGGCGAGGGGGTGGGCGGCGGAGCAGGGGTCGTGCCGGAAGCCGGGGAGGGTCAGCTCCTCGGTGCGGGCGCCGCCGCCGACGGTCCCCTTGGCCTCGAAGAGGGCCACCGAGAAGCCGCGCCTGGCCAGTTCCACGGCGGCGGTCAGCCCGTTCGGCCCCGCCCCCACCACGACCGCATCGAGCATCGACGGCACCTTCGGACTCCTTCGTCAGCCGACGGCCACAGAGGATCAGGATATGCCCGGCGGCGCGCGGGACCGGACGGCGTCCGGTCACCCGCACCGCGCCGCCCGGCCTCCCGCACGGTCAGACGGCCGCGGACAGCAGCTCCACCGTCCGTCGCGCGGTGGCCTCGTCCCGCGCCGCGGTGAACGGCAGCGTGTTGCCGCCGCGGATGTCGAAGGGCCTGCCCGCGCGGGTGAGGTGGGTACCGCCCGCCTCCTCCACCAGCAGCAGGCCGGCCGCGTGGTCCCAGGCCAGCTCCCAGCTGAACGCGGTGGCGTCAAGCTCGCCCCGGGCCACCGCCAGGTACTCGAGACCGGCCGAGCCGCAGGGGCGCGGGGTCACGCCGTCGGTGCGCAGGCCGAGGAGGGCGCGCTTCTGCTCGGCGGTGGTGAAGTCCGGGTGGGAGGTGGCGACGCGGAGGTCCCGGCCGGGCTCCGGGGAGCCGGTGCGCAGCGGCTCGCCGTCGAGGCGGGCACCCTGTCCGCGCACGGCGGTGGCCAGCAGGCCGAGGGCCGGGGCGTACGTCCAGGAGGCCTGCACCACGCCGTGCAGGGCGAGGGCGACCAGCGTGCAGTAGCCGGTCTCGCCGCGCACGAACTGGCGCGTGCCGTCGACGGGGTCGACGATCCACACCGGCGCGTCCCCGCGTATCGCCTCGTACGACGACGGGTCGGCGTGCACCCCCTCCTCGCCGACCACCACGGAGCCGGGCAGCAGGCGGGGCAGCTCCGCCGTGAGGCGCCGCTCGGCCTCGCGGTCGGCGTCGGTCACCACGTCGTGCGGCCCGCTCTTGTGGTCCACCTCGTGGGCGGCGAGACGGCGCCAGCGCGGCACGATCTCCCGCGCGGCGGCATCACGGACCGCGGCCTCCACGTCCTGGGTGTGCCGGGTGAGGAACTGGTCGATGGTCGCGTGGGTCTCGATCACCCGTCCATGAGAGCACGCCGCACCGACAGCCCCGGCCCGCCCGGGGACGATCTCGGGTGCGGGCGGCGCGGAAATGGGCTGCCCGCACCCGGTGGCATGGGCTCAGCGGCCCACCGCGTACCCCTGCTGCCCGCGCGGGTTGGCGGCCGCCGAGAGGACACCGGTGTCCGGGTCGCGGGCCACCGCGCACAGCCGGCCCTCGGACCAGGCGTCGCCGACGGTGACGTCGTGGCCGCGGCGGCGCAGCTCCTCGACGGCCTCCGGGTCGGTGCGGGACTCCACGGTGACGCTGCCGGGCCGCATGCCGCGAGGGTAGAACGAGCCGGGGAAGCTGTCGTTGTGCCAGTTCGGGGCGTCGACGGCGCCCTGGAGGTCGAGTCCGCCGCGCACCTTCGCGCGCAGGGCGACGGCGAGGAAGAAGTGCAGCTGCCACTGGTCCTGCTGGTCGCCGCCGGGCGTGCCGAACGCCATGACCGGCACGCCGTCGCGCAGGGCGAGGGACGGGGTGAGCGTGGTGCGGGGACGGCGGCCCGGGGTGAGGCTGTTGGGCAGGCCCTCCTCCAGCCAGGTCATCTGGAGCCGGGTGCCGAGCGGGAAGCCCAGCTCGGGCACGACGGGGTTGGACTGGAGCCAGCCGCCGCTGGGTGTGGCGGAGATCATGTTGCCCCAGCGGTCGACGATGTCGAGGTGGCAGGTGTCCCCGCGGGTGGCGCCGTCGGCGGAGACCTCCGGTTCGCCGGGCACGGGCGAGGTGGGGCTCTTGGCGACTGTCGGCTCGCCGACGCCCATGGGGACGGAGCCGGGATCGTCGGTGGCGACGACGCGCGCGTGGGCGGCGAGCCGGGGCGTGCGGCCGCCGGGGCTGCCGGGGCGCAGCTCGTGAGAGGCGCGCGGGCCGACCAGGGTGCGCCGCTCGGCGTTGTACGCGGCGGACAGCAGGTCGTCGAGCGGCACGTCTGCGGCGTCGCCGTACCAGGCCTCGCGGTCGGCCATGGCGAGCTTGCAGTTCTCGATCAGGAGGTGCATGTAGGCCGCTGAGCCGTGGGGCGGCAACTCGTCGGGGAGCAGGGCGAGTTGCTGGAGGAGTGCCGGGCCCTGGCTCCAGGGGCCCGCCTTGCACACGGTCCAGCCGTCGAAGTCGTACGTGACCGGGTCCTCGTAGCCGGCCGACCAGGCGGCGAGGTCGTCGGCGGTGAGGGTGCCGGTGTGGCGCTTCCCGCTGGTGTCGAGGGTGGGCCGGGCGGCCTGCCGGACCAGGGCCTCGGCGACGAAGCCGGTGCGCCACACGTCGCGGGCGGCCTCGATCTGCGCCTCCCGGTCGCCCGCTCCCGCGACCTCGGCGAGGAGCCGCTTCCAGGTGGCGGCGAGGGCGGGGTTGCGGAAGAGCTCGCCGGGGCGCGGCGGGCGCCCGCCGGGCAGGTAGACCTCGGCGGAGGTGGTCCACTCCGTCTCGAACAGCTCGCGCACGGTCTCCAAGGTCTCGCCGACCCGCTCCACGGGCGGGTGGCCGTCCTCGGCGTAGCCGACGGCGTACTTGAGGACGTCGGCGAGGGACTTGGTGCCGTGGTCGCGCAGCAGGAGCATCCAGGCGTCGAAGGCGCCGGGCACGGCGGCGGCGAGGGGTCCGGTGCCGGGGACGAGGTCGAGACCGAGCCCCTTGTAGTGGGCGACGGTCGCGCCGGCCGGGGCGACGCCCTGCCCGCACAGCACCCGTACGTCCCCGCCGGCCGGGGCGAGGATCATCGGCACCTCGCCGGCCGGGCCGTTGAGGTGGGGTTCGACGACGTGCAGCACGAAGGCGCCGGCGACGGCGGCGTCGTAGGCGTTGCCGCCGTCCTCGAGGACGGCCATGGCGGACTGGGAGGCCAGCCAGTGGGTGGAGGACACCATGCCGAAGGTGCCCTGGAGGGTCGGTCGGGTGGTGAACTGCATCCCCTGCCCCAGGTGTTCGCGTCGTCCGGCCCTCGCACCACCCGCTCCGGGCCGGTGGCCTCAGCCATTGCCGCACGCAGGGTAAGCGCGTGCTGCCTGGGTACGCCACCCCCGGGGCCGTACGGGCCGTCGCGTTGGCCGGAGTGAAGCCGGGCAGGGAAGAGGTCTAGACCCCATACGTCTTACGTCCTACCGTCGGTGGGCGGCAACATCCTCGCGCACAAGCCGATTTCCCGGTCCGTACCAATGCTGGAGGTCTCGTGGAAAAACGCACGACAACACTGATGGTGCTCGGCGCGTGCTTCGCGCTCGCAAGCACCCTGACGGCCGGGGCTCCCTCGGCCGGAGCCGCGCCGCCGGCGGGTCCGCGCGCGGCCGCCCCGCTGCCGCCGGTCACCCCCGTCCCGCAGTCGATGTCCCGCGCCGGTGACGACGTCCCCGTCACCGGACGCGTGATCGTCGTCGCGGACGCGGACACCGACGTCGCCGCCCGCACCCGTCTCGTCGCGGAGCTGAAGCGGCACGGCGCCGACCGGGTCGACGTCGTCCCGCCCGGGGAGGTCCCCCGCGCCGCGGCCGGTCTGCTGACCGTGCGGCTCGGCCCGGCGGCCCGCCCCGACCTGGCGGAGGAACTCGGCGACACGGCCGTACCCGAGCAGGCGGAGGGCTACGCCGTGCGCGTCGCACGGTCCGGGCGGGGCGCGGAGGTCACCCTGGGCGGCGCGGACGAGGCCGGCCAGTACTACGCCGTGCAGACGCTGCGTCAGCTCCTCGTCCGCTCCGGGAGCGGCTGGAAGGTGGCCGGCGCCCAGGTGGCCGACCACCCGTCGATGCCGCTGCGCGGCACGATCGAGGGGTTCTACGGGCATCCCTGGACCCACGCCGAGCGCCTCGACCAGATGGACTTCTACGGCGACGTCAAGGCCAACACCTACATCTACGCGCCCAAGGACGACCCGTACCACCGCGACAAGTGGCGCGATCCCTACCCGGCGGAGAAGCTGGCGGAGCTGGGCGAGCTGGTGGACCGGGCCACGGCGAACCACGTGCGCTTCACCTTCGCGGTCTCGCCGGGCGGGTCGATCTGCTACTCCGACCCGGCCGACCGCAAGGCGCTCAAGGCCAAGCTCCAGGCGCTGTACGAGCTGGGCACCCGCGCCTTCTCCGTCCCCCTCGACGACATCGACCACAGCCGCTGGAACTGCGAGGCCGACCGGGCCGCGTACGGCGAACCGGGCACCGGGGCGGCCGGGAAGGCGCAGGCCGATCTGCTGAACGACGTGCAGCGGGACTTCGTGGCCACCCACGACGGCGTGTGGCCGCTCCAAATGGTGCCGACGGAGTACTACAACCACACGGAGTCCGCGTACAAGCGGGCCCTGCGCGAGACCCTCGACCCCGAGGTCGAGGTGATGTGGACCGGGGTGGGCGTGGTGCCCGACGGGATCACGAACGAGGACGCCGAACAGGCCGCGAAGGTCTTCGGCCGCAAGGTGTTCGTCTGGGACAACTATCCGGTCAACGACTTCGGCAACACGAGCGGACGGCTGCTGCTCGCCCCCTACGACAAGCGCGAGGCGGGCCTCTCCGACCACCTCTCCGGCGTCGTCGCCAACCCCATGAACCAGCCGTACGCCAGCAAGGTCGCCGTCTTCGGCACCGCGGACTTCGCCTGGAACGACCGCGCGTACGACGCGGACCGCAACTGGCGGCAGGCCCTGTCCTACCTGGCAGGCGGCGATCCGGAGGCCACCGAGGCCCTGCTGGTCTTCGCCGACCTGGAGCACCTGGCCCCGACCTTCGGCGACACCCCCTGGCAGCCTCAGGCCCCCGGACTCGCCCAGCGCGTCGGTGCGTTCTGGACGGAGTGGGACGACGGCGACCGTGCCGGCGCGGTCCGGGCGCTGCGCCCGTACGCGGCCGCGGTCGAACGCGCCCCGGCCACCATCCGCTCCGGCGCCGTGCAGGAGGGCTTCACCGTCGACGCGGCGCCCTGGCTGGACGCCACCGAGCTGTGGGGCCGGGCCGCGGTCCGGATGATCGACGCGCTCGCGGCGCGGCAGGAGGGCGACGAGGAGGCGTCCGACCGGCTGCTGGCCGAGTCCGCCGCCCTGCAGGAGCAGGCGCGCGCCGTACGGACGGACCCGCCGCGCAACGCGTGGGGCGCGGTGCAGCCCAAGGTCGGCGACGGCGTGCTCGACGCCTTCCTCACCCAGGCCGAACTGCGGCTGCGGCTCTGGGACTCCGCGGGCGGCGCGCGGAACCTCGCTCCCGAGGGGACGGCGTCCGCGTCCGGTGTGGAGCAGGACCTCGACCGTCTGGCCGCCCGGCACGTCAACGACGGGCGGCTGGACACCCGTTGGGCCTCCGGGTACGCGGACGACGCGTGGGTGCAGGTGGAACTGGCCGAACCGACGAAGGTCGCCGCGGTGACCCTGGCCTGGGAGAACGCCTGCGCGACGGAGTACGCCGTGCAGACCTCGGTGGACGGGACGACATGGCGGACCGTGTCCACGCAGCGTCCGCAGTCGTGCGCCACCGACGTCGTCCGGCTCCCCGGCGACGAGGCGGTGCGGTACGTCCGGATGCAGGGCGTGGAGCGCCGGACCACATGGGGCTACTCGCTGTACGAGCTGGGCGTGTACGGAACGCCCGCCGCCTGATCCCGTGACAGAGGGCTGCCGCCCGGAGGTGTCTCCGGGCGGCAGCCCTCTTCACCTGCCCACGTTCACCCGGCCGTGAGCCCGGCCGCGAACGCCGCCGTCAGCGCGGTCGGCGCGGTGATGGCGGTGCCGACGACGACGCTGTGCGCGCCCGCCGCCAGCGCCTCGGCGGCCTGGGCGGGGGTGGCGATGCGGCCCTCGGCGATCACCGGGACGCTGAGCGCGGCGGCCAGGCCGGCGACGAGGGCCAGGTCCGGCGCGGTCTGCACGGGCGAGCCGGGCACGTAGCCCGAAAGGGTCGTCCCGACGAGGTCGGCGCCCTGTCCGGCGGCCTCACGGCCCTCGTCGAAGGTGGACACGTCGGCCATGACCAGGGCGCCCGCCTCGTGGACGGCCTCCACGAGGTCGGCGAACGTGCTGCCGTCGGGGCGGGGCCGGGCGGTGGCGTCCGCGGCGACGACGGCGGCGCCGGCGTCCACCAGCGCGAGCGCGTGCCGCACGGTCGGCGTGATGAAGACGCCGCTGTCGCCGTCCTTCCACAGGCCGATCACCGGGATGTCGACCGCCGCGACGGTGGCGGCGACGACCTCCGGGTCGTTGACGCGTACGGCCGCGGCTCCGCCGGCCCGGGCGGCGAGTGTCATCCGGACGAGCGTGTCGGTGTGCCGCATGGGGTCGCCGGGCGGGGCCTGGCAGGAGACGATCAGACGGCCCTTGAGGGCGTCGGCGAGGGGCAGGGTCATCGCGGTGCTCCGGTGGCGGTACGGGAGGTACGGGGGTGGTGGAGGGGCAGGGCGCGGGTCAGTGCGGCCGCGCCGAGGACCGCGGCGTCGGGGCCGCCGCGCGGCGGTACGGGACGCAAGCCTCGCAGCGGGGCCATGAGTTCGGCGGCGAACGCCGCGTTGAGGGCGTCCAGGTACAGAGCGCCGATCCGGGGCACTCCGCCGCCCACGACCACGCGGTCGGCGCCCAGCGCGTTGGCGAGCCCGCCCAGCGCGCGGCCGGTGGCCCGGGCGCCGAGCACGACGGCCCCGACGGCGTGCGGATCGCCCTCGGCCGCCCGGACGGCGACCCTCTCCAGGCGGTCGGCGGGAAGGCCGCTCGTCCTCGTGTACTGGGCGGTGATCGCGGGGCCCGAGGCGATCGCCTCGAGGTGCCCGGTCGTGCCGCACGTGCAGGGCAGGCCCTCCGCCTCGGGGCTGGGGATGTGCCCGAGATGCCCTGCGACACCGGCCGCCCCGTGCAGCATGCGGCCGTCCACGGCGACGGCGCCGCCGACGCCGGTGCCGACGGCGGCGTAGATCATCGTGGTGCCCTGCTCGGAGGAGCCGGACAGTTCCGTCGCCGCTGCCGCGCGCACGTCGTTGTCGCAGGCGACCGGCAGGCCGGTGCGGGCGGCGAGACCGGCGGCCAGGGCGGTGCCGGCCCAGCCGTGGATCGTGTCGGTCGCGCTGGTGACGGTCCCGGACCCGGGGTCGATGACTCCGGCTGCGGCGACGCCGATCGCCGACACTCCCGGCGCCCACACCGCACGGACCTCCTTGGCCAGCGCGTCGAGCACCGCCTCCGCGCCGAGGGTCGCCGGTGTGGGCAGGGTGTGCCGGGCCAGGACGCTTCCGTCGGCCGCGACCAGGGCGGCCGCGATCTTCGTGCCGCCCAGGTCGAGTCCGATGACCGGGACGCCGCCCGTACGTCGTGCCGTCATCGGACCGGGTACAGGCCGGCGCCGCGCAGCCGCTCCTCGACGAAGGCGACCGACGCGTCGCCCAGTTGCACCTGCGGGGCGGCGGTGGTTCCCTCGGCGAACACCCCGAGCAGGCGCAGGGCGTGCTTGAAGGCGCCGATCGCGGAGGAGTTGCGGCCCATCTCGCTCTCGGGGCCCGCGTCGACCATGCCGAACAGCTCGACGAGCCGCTCCTGCTCCTTCACGGCGCCGTCGAAGTCACCGGCGCGCACCGCGTCGTAGAGGCGTACGTAACCGGCGGGGTCCACGTTACCCAGGCCCGGCACGACGCCGTCGGCGCCGGCCAGCAGGGCGGCGTCCACGGTGAGTTCGGAGCCGGTGAGGATGCTGAAGCCGGGCGCGGCGCCGTCGGCGCGGCCGTGGCGTCCGCCGAGCGCGACGAGCAGTCGGCGCAGGCCGCCCTCGTCGCCGCTGCTGTCCTTGAGACCGGCCAGGGTGCCGTCCTCGGCGAGCTCGCGGACCAGGGCGACGGAGAGCTTGCTGTGCACGGAGACCGGGAGGTCGTAGGCGTACAGCGGCAGGTCGACGCGGGAGCGCAGGGTGCGGAAGTGGTCCGCGATCTCGACGGGGTGGGTGCGTGCGTAGAAGGGCGCGGTCGCCACCAGGGCGTCGGCGCCGGCCTCGCGGGCGGCCTCCGCGTGGACGAGGACGCGGGGGGTGGTCATGTCGATGACACCGGCGAGCACGGGGACGCGTCCGGCGACGGCCTCGACGACCGTGCGCAGGACCGTCTCCCGCTGCCGGTCGGTGAGGAAGGCGACCTCGCTGCTGGAGCCCAGGGCGAACAGCCCGTGCACTCCCCCGCTCACGAGGTGCTCCACGTGACGGGTGAGGGAGGCGGTGTCGATCTCGCCCGACGCGTCCAGGGGGGTGCAGACGGGCGGTACGACGCCGCGGAGGGGCTGGGACGGGGACATGAGTGTTCTCCTGGGCTTGCTGGTGGTGGAACGGTGGTGACGGGCCGCCGGGCGCCGGGGTGTCCGGCGCCGGGCGGCCCGTGGCCGTGTTACGGCGCGGTGACGGTGAACGTCGTGTCGCCGTAGGAGTGCTGCCGGTCGCGGACGGTGTACTTGGCGGTGGCCTTCACACTGCCGGCGGTGGCGCCGGCGGGAACGGTGACGGGAATCTGCATGTTGGCGCCCTGGCCCGGGTTGAGGGCGGGCACGGGGACCTCGGGGGCGCTCCAGCCGGCCGGGAGGGTCAGGGAGACCTTTCCGCCGGGGAGGGTGACGTCGTTCTGGCTGACGACGCGCACGGTGACGGTCGTGGTACGCCCGGCGGGCAGGGAGGCGGGCGGGGTGACGGTGACCGGGGCGCAGACGCCGCCGAGCCACTGGAGGTCGAAGGACGAGTAGGTGATGTGCTGGTAGTTGGCTCGCTCCCAGAGCATGCCGACCCGGGGGTTGGCGGAGGTGCCGTCGCTGAGCGGGGTGAGCGTGGAGTAGGCGGCCGAGCCGGCCTCGGCGGTCTTGCGCACCGGCCAGGTCCGGCCGTCGTCGCAGGAGAGGCGGACGGTGAGGTTGCTGCGGCTGTTGGTGGTCGCCGTGTTGCTGAACATCAGCCACTTCGCCCGCGGGTGGGAGGCGCTCACGCCCGGTGCGAAGCGCGCGACGGAGCCGTTGTTGGCGGGGTCGGGAAGCTCGGTGTCCTGCTGGAAGGGGGTGTAGGTGACGCCGCCGTCGCTGGAGTAGGCCACCTTGCGGTAGGGCGCGGAGCGGCTGTTGAGCATGACGCGGCCGTCGGAGAGCTCGACGGTCTTGTTCTCGTCGGCGCCGGGTCCGAGGAGTTGGCCCGCCTTCCAGGTGGCGCCGTGGTCGTCGCTGTAGACGCTGAGGGCGTAGTTGCCGCCGTTGTACCGGACGGCGTACTGCTGGATGAGGCGGCCGGCGTACTGTCCGTGGCGGAGCTGGATGCCCTCGCCGGAGGCCGCGAACATGCCGGCCCAGGCCGGGTTCTTGATCTCGGCGGTGATCCGCTCGTGCTTCCAGGTCAGACCGTCGTCGTCGGAGTAGCTGTAGTCGGCCTGCTGGACGTTGGGGTCGTTCTCGTCGTTGCCGGTCGCCGAGCCGAAGTAGCCCTGGTTCACGGTCGAGGAGTAGAAGGCGAAGATCCGCCCGGTCTCCCGGTCGACGAGGAGGCTGGGGTCGCCGTTGCCCTTGGGCGCGGCCTCCTTGCGCACGACCTGCTGGGCCTGCCAGGTGGCGCCGTTGTCGGTGCTGCGCCGGATCACGACGCCGATATTGCTGGGCAGGTCACCGAGGGTGGGGCGGGCGTCGTAGGCCGCGATCAGGGTGCCCTTGGTGGTCCGGGTCAGGGCGGGGATGCGGTAGTAGGGGGAGCCGGTGCCTGCGGTGGCGATGTCCTGCGAGGCGAGGGTGCCGGGAGTGTGGGCGGCCTGCTGGTCGGCGGTGTGCGCGGCGGGCGTGCCGGCGGCCAGGAGGGCCAGGGCGGCGGTCGTGGTGGCGGCGGCCAGGGTGACTCTACGCTGCATGGACGGACCTCTTCTCGGGGCGGGGTCAGGCGAGTTGGGGATCGTGCAGGGTGGAGAGGGCTGGGTCGCCGAGGGCGTGCGGAGGGGTGAGCAGGTCCCGGACCCAGGCGAGCTGCTCGCGGCGGTGGTGGCCGCCGCCGCCCTCGTGGCCGTTGAACTCGTAGACCCGCAGGTCCTTGGCGCCGCCGTAGCGGTGGTACGCGGCGAAGCACGTGGAGGGCGGGCAGATGTCGTCCATCATCGCGATGGAGAACAGCGTCGGGGCGGTGGCGCGGGAGGCCAGCACGGCCGCGTCGACGTAGGACAGCGTGGTGAAGACGGTCGCGGTGCGGTCGCGGTGGAGCCCGAGGTATTCCGCGATCTCGGTGTAGGGCGGTGCGCCGGCGACCGACGCGCCCCTGCGGATGTCGCACAGGAACGGGGTGTCGGGCATGACGCCCGCCAGGCCCGGGACGAGTGCCGCGACGGCGAGGGAGACGCCGCCGCCCTGGCTGTGGCCGGTCACGACCACCCGGTCCGGGTCGACGGCGGGGTGGGCGCGGGCGGCCTCGGTGAAGAGGACGGCGTCGGTGTACACGCGCCGGTAGTAGTGGTTGTCCGGGCTGTCCACGCCGCGGGTGAGGAATCCGGGCACGTCGCCGTGGGAGGAGACCGTGTCGGGGGTGTCGCCGCCGGCGGTGGACCAGCCCTGGCCGCGGGTGTCCATGATGAAGTGCGCGTAACCGGCGGTCGCCCAGAGGACCTGCTCGTGCGCCAGGCCGCGGCCGCGTCCGTAGCCGAGGAACTCCACCACGCAGCCGAGCGGACCGTCCGCCCCGGCGGGCAGGTGCAGCCAACCGCGCACGGGTTCGCCCGCGAAGCCGGGCACGGCCACGTCGTACGTCGTGACCTGGGTGAGGCCGGTGTCGACGGGCGTGAAGCTCGGGGTGCCACCGGCCTCGCGGGCCGTCCGAAGGGTCCGGTCCCAGAACGCGTCGAGGTCGGCGGGCTCGTCGAGGTCGGGGCGGAGTGCGAGGCACTCGGCAAGGGTCAGGTCCGTGAGTGGCATGGAGGGGGCCCCGGTGGGTGAGGCGTGCGCGCGGCGCAGCGCGGTGACGAGAACTAAGAGCAGACGTCTGATGTCTGTTGTCCTGGGACCCTAAAGACCGCGGCGGGCGACCGTCAAGTACCCCGCCCGGCGGGCCCGCTCCTCGCCCGGGCGGCCCGCGGCCCGGCATCACGTGACGGACGCACTCCCGGTACGACGTGGCGGAGGCAGCCCCGTCGGCGGGGCTGCCTCCGCCACGGAAGGACCGGGGTCAGCGACGCGCCCGGGCCTCCGCGATGCGCTGCCGGACCGGCTCGTAGTGCTCGCTCAGGGCCGCCGCGAACTCGGCGGGGTCGCGGTCGCGCACCGCGTCCACGATCCGCTGGTGGTTGGCGATGGTGGCCGCCTCGTGTTCGTGCGTGAAGACGTCCAGGTGCGGCGCGACGATGACGTAGACGTCCCAGAACGCCGTGGACAGCTGCCCGATGAGGGCGTTCCCGAGGGGAGCCAGGAGCAGCGTGTGGAAGGCGCGGTCCGCCTCGACGAAGCCGTGCCCCTCGCCGGCGCCGGCCCGGCGCATCTCGTCGACGAGCCCTTCCAGGCGGTCGATCTGTTCCTCGCTGAGCGCCTCGACGAGCTGTTCCGCCATCCCCCGCTCGAACAGCTCGCGGACCTCGATGAGATCGCTCATCACCTGGAAGTCGTCGTCAGGGCTGAGCAGACCGCGGAAGGTGAGGCTCTCCACCAGGGCGGACAGGCTCAGCCGGCCCACATAGGTGCCGTGACCGTGCCGCACCTCGACGATGTCGAGGGCGGTGAGGATCCTGATGGCCTCCCGCACGCTGGAACGGCTGGCGCCGAGGGCCTCGCACAGGGCGGGCTCGGTCGGCAGGGGGTCACCCGGGCGCAGCTCGTTGCGCAGAATGTACGCCTTGATGCCGTCCACCACCTCCTGCCGCAATGGTTGTCGTGCCGCTTTGGGCTCCGGATCGGTCTTCCGAATCACCCTTTGTCCCACCGCCACCTCTTGACCCCTTCCCTTTGCCCGGCTACGTTCCCACGCTATCAAGCATCGGACATCAGACGTCTGATGCTCACGCGACAGGGTGGGTAGAAACCGGCCCGTCGTGCAAAATCAGCCATTCCGCTTCTCCCACCGTGACTCCCCCGCCAGGAGGGTTCCTTGTCCCCGCGCAGCTCAGCCGGCGTCGACCGCCGCACGTTCATGAGATACACCGGCGCCATCGGTGTGGCGACCGCGATCACCGCAGGTCTCTCCGCCTGCGGTGGGCCTGGCAGCACCGGTGACGAGTCCGGCGGCTCGGGCGGCAGCACCGACACCATCGAGGCAGGTCTGTCGTACCCCCTGTCCACGGGTTTCGACCCGATGATCACCTCCGGCGCCACGCCGTACGCGGCCAACATGCACATCTTCGAGGGTCTCGTGGACCTCGACCCGGTCACCCTGGTCGCCCGTCCGACGCTGGCCACCCAGATGCCGCAGAAGATCAACGCGACCACCTACCGGGCGACCCTCCGCAAGGGCGCCACGTTCCACGACGGCTCGCCGGTCACCGCCGAGGACGTGGTCTTCAGCTTCGAGCGGGTCCTGGACCCCGAGAACGCCTCACTCATGGCGCAGTTCGTGCCCTTCATCGACCAGGTGACCGCGGTCGACACGGCGACGGTCGAGTTCAAGCTGAAGTACGCCTTCGCGCTCTTCCCCTCTCGCATATCCGTGGTACGGATCGTGCCGAAGAAGATCGCCGGCGCCGACGCCAAGGCCTTCGACGCCAAGCCGGTCGGCTCGGGCCCCTACCGCTTCGTGTCGGCGGTCCGCGAGGACAAGATCGTCATGGAGGCGTACGACAAGTACAACGGCCCGCACCCCGCCAAGGCCAAGAAGATGGTCTGGCACCTGATCGCCGACCCGTCGGCCCGCGTCAGCGCGCTCAAGTCCGGGCGCGTGCAGGCGATCGAGGACGTGCCCTACATCGACATCACGGGCATCAGCGGCAAGGACAAGGCCGAGTCCGTCCAGTCGTTCGGCCTGATGTTCCTGATGTTCAACACCAAGGACAAGCGCTTCGCCGACAAGCGGGTGCGCCAGGCGCTGCACTACGCCCTCGACACGGAGAAGATCATCTCCACGGCCCTGCTGGGCAACGCCGAGGCCGCATCCGGGTACGTGCCGGCTACGCACCCCGACTACCACAAGGCCGCAACCGTCTACAGCCACGACCCGGCCAAGGCCAAGAAGCTGCTCGCCGAGGCGGGCGTGGGCAAGCTCTCCTTCACACTGCTGCTCACCGACAACGGCTGGATCAAGGACATCGCGCCGCTGATCAAGGAGAGCTGGGCCGCCGTCGGCGTCGACGCCAAGCTCGACATCCAGCAGTCGGCCGCGCAGTACGCCAAGATCGACCAGGGCAGCTTCGACGCCCTGGCCGCCCCCGGCGACCCGTCCGTCTTCGGCAACGACGCCGACCTGCTGCTGCGCTGGTTCTACTACGGATTCTGGCCGGAGAACCGTTACGGCTGGACGGGCAGCGACGCCTACAGGAAGGTCAAGTCGCTGCTGGACAAGGCCGCGGCGGAGCCGGACGAGGCCAAGCGCAAGGACCTGTGGGGCCAGGTCACCGACACGGTCGCCGACGAGGCCGCCCTGTACCCGGTGCTGCACCGCAAGCTGCCCACCGCCTGGCGTGAGGGCGCGCTCACCGGGTTCAAGCCGCTTCCCACCACCGGGCTGTCCTTCATCGACGTCGGCCGCGCCTGACCCGCACGACCACGACGACGGGCCGCCGCGCCGTGACGGGCGGCGGCCCCCGCCCCAATCGCTAGGAAACCCACGATGGTTGCTTTTCTCCGGCTCGCGCTGCGCCGCGTCGCGATGATGCCGGTGATGATCCTCGGCATCGCCGCGCTGGTCTTCGTCGTCCTGCAGTTCTCGCCGGCCGACCCCGCGTACAACGCCCTCGGCGACAGCGCGAGTCCCGAGGCCCGTGCCGCGTTCGCCGAGGCGAACGGCCTGAACGACCCGCTGCCCGTCCGGTACTTCGCCTTCCTCGGTGATCTGGTCCAAGGTGACCTCGGCGTCACCATGGCCCCCAGCCAGCCCGTCACCGACCGGATCGCCACCGCGTTCCCGCTCACCCTCCAGCTGACGCTTCTCGGCCTCACGCTGGCCATCGTGCTGGCCCTGGTCTTCGGCGTCCTCAGCGCCGTCTACCGCGACCGCTGGCCCGACCAGGTCTTCCGGGTGCTGTCGATGGTCGGCATCGCGCTGCCCTCGTTCTGGCTCGGTGTCCTGCTCATCCAGCAGTTCGCGCTGAACATCCCCGTCTTCCCGACCGGCGGTTACGTCAATCCGGCCGACTCCTTCTCCGGCTGGCTGGAGAGCCTCGCGCTGCCCGCCCTGGCCCTCGCCCTGCCGGTCGCCTCCTCGCTGGCCCGGCTGATCCGCACCTCTATGGTCGCCGAGCTCGACCGGGACTACGTGCGCACCGCCCGCGGCAGCGGTCTGCCGCCGTTCATGATCATCCGGTCGGTGCTGCGCAACTCCCTCATCACCCCGCTGACCGTGCTCGGCGTCAAGGTCGGCTACATGCTCAGCGGCGCCGTCGTCATCGAGGCCATCTTCGACCTGCCCGGCATGGGCAAGCTGATTCTCGAAGGCGTCAACGGAGGCGACGTCGGACTGGTCCAGGGCACCGTCCTCACGATCGCGATCGCCTTCCTCGTGGTCAACGTCGTCGTCGACCTGCTCTACCTGCTCGTCAACCCGCGTATCAGGACGGTGTGATGTTCGCCCCACGCTCTCTCGCCGAGCGGCTCCGGCCCGGTACCCGCCTGCGCCGGCTGCCCCTCCCCTCGCGCATCGCGTTCGGCGTCCTGCTGGTGGTCGTCCTCGGCGCGCTCTTCGCGCCCGTGCTCACCCAGGACCCGCTCGCCACGGGCGTCCCGGCCCAGCCGCCGGGCGCCGACCACTGGTTCGGCACCGACCGGGCCGGCCGCGACGTGTTCGCCCGCGTGGTGCACGGCGCCCGCTACTCCCTCGTCATCGGCTTCGGCGCGACCCTCCTCGCGCTGGCCATCGGCTCGGTGCTGGGTGCCCTGGCGGCCACCTCGCGCAAGTTCGCCGACGAGTCGGTGATGCGCACGCTGGACGTCGTCATGTCCTTCCCGCCGATCGCCCTGGCCGCCGTGCTGGTCGCCGTGTTCGGCCCCAGTCTCCCGGTCATCATCTTCACCATCGCCTTCGTCTACTCGCCCTCGCTGGCACGCGTCGTCCGGGCCAACGTGCTGGAGCAGTACGGCGAGGACTACGTCGCCGCGGAGCAGGTCATCGGCGCCCGCCGCCACTACATCGTGGCCCGGCACGTCGCCGTCAACTGCGCCGCGCCGGTGCTGGTGTTCGCGACCGTCATGGTGGCCGACTCGATCATCTTCGAGGCGAGCCTGTCCTTCATCGGCGCCGGTGTGCAGGACCCCGACCCCAGCTGGGGCAGCGTGCTGGCCTACGGCCGGCAGATCCTGCTGTCCGGCGGCTGGTGGGCCACCCTGTTCCCGGGCCTGTGCCTGCTGATCACGGTGCTCGCGCTGAACGTCCTGTCCGAGGGCATGACGGACGCCGCCGCCTCCCCGGACAAGGCCCGCGCCGACGGCGGCGACACCGTCGAGAAGATCGCCGCCGCAGAGCCGGCCGCCGGCCGAGCCGCCGCCGACGCCGCCCTCGCCGAGCTCGCCACCCGGATCGAGGCCACCGAGCCCGCCGTCCGGCCGCTGCCCGACGACGCCCCCGACCTGCTCGTCGTACGCGACCTGTCGATCCGCTTCCCGGACCGCTACGGCGACATCCGCGTCGTCGACGGCATCTCGTTCACCGTCCGCGAGGGCGAGACCATGGGACTCGTCGGCGAGTCGGGCTGCGGCAAGTCGATCACCAGTCTGGCCGTCATGGGCCTGCTGGCCCGCAACGCCGAGGCGTCGGGCGAGATCCTCTACCGGGGCCGCGACCTGCTGAAGCTGTCGCCGAAGGAGCGCCGGGCGCTGATGGGCCCGGAGATCGCGATGGTCTACCAGGACGCCATGTCGTCGCTGAACCCGTCGGTGCTGATCGGCACCCAGCTCAAGCGGCTCACCTCCCGGGGCGGCACCCGCACCCCGGCCGAACTGCTCGAACTGGTCGGCCTGTCCCCCGAACGCACCCTGCGCAGCTACCCGCACGAGCTCTCCGGCGGCCAGCGGCAGCGCGTGCTCATCGCGATGGCGCTCTCCCGCAGCCCGCGGCTGCTGATCGCCGACGAGCCGACCACCGCGCTCGACGTGACCGTGCAGGCCCAGGTGGTCGAACTGCTGGTGAGGCTGCGCGACGAGCTCGGCTTCGCCATGGTGCTCGTCTCGCACGACCTGGCCCTGGTCGGCGACCTCGCACACCGGGTCGCGGTCATGTACGCCGGACAGGTCGCCGAGGCCGGCGACACCCGCGCCCTGCTGACCGACCCGGCGCACCACTACAGCAGGGGCCTGCTGGGCTCCGTCGTCTCGCTGGAGGCGGGCGCCGACCGGCTGCACCAGATCCGCGGTGTGGTGCCCGCGCCCAAGTCCTTCGGGGCCGGCTGCCGCTTCGCCTCGCGCTGCGCCGCCGCCACCGAGTTGTGCGCCACCACCCCGCCGCCCGCCGCCGACCGCGGCGACGGCCCCGACCACCTGTTCGCCTGCCACCACCCGGCGCCCGTGCGCCCGTCGGCCAAGTCGCTGGAGGGTGCCCGATGACCGCCCCCGAGGAAACCATGACGGACCCGCTGGTGCGGCTCGACGGCATCCACGTCCGCCACAGGGCGCGCAGCGGCGGCATCCTGCGCCGGGACGCCGTGCACGCCCTGACCGACGCCTCGCTGGAGGTGCGGCGCGGTGAGATCCTCGGCCTGGTCGGCGAGTCCGGCTGCGGCAAGTCCACCCTGGCCCGGGTGGTCACCGGGCTCCAGCGCCCGACCGAGGGCACGGTGCACTTCAAGGGCCAGGACCTGTGGCAGATGCCGGCCGCGGAGCGCCGCAGCCGCTTCGGGGCGAGCGTCGGCGTGGTCTTCCAGGACCCGTCCACCGCCCTGAACCCGCGCCTGCCCGTGCGCCGGATCCTGCGCGACCCGCTGGACGTGCACGCCCGGGGCACCCGCGCCGAGCGCGAGACACGCGTCGAGGAGCTGCTGGACCTGGTGGGCCTGCCCGGACACACGCTGGAGGCCCTGCCCGGGCAGCTGTCCGGCGGGCAGCGCCAGCGCGTGGCGATCGCCCGCGCCCTGGCGCTGGAACCGGAGCTGATCGTCGCCGACGAGCCGACCAGCGCGCTGGACGTGTCGGTACGCGCGCAGATCCTCAACCTCCTGGTGGACCTGCGTGCCCGGCTCGGCCTGGCGATGGTCTTCATCTCCCACGACGTGCAGACCGTGCGCTACCTGGCCGACCGGATCGCGGTGCTGTACCTCGGCCGGGTGGTGGAGGAGGGCCGGTCGGGGCAGGTCACGGGCGACTCCCGGCACCCGTACACCGAGGCGCTGCTGTCGGCCACGCCCAGTCTGCTGGAGCGTCCCGAGCGGATCGTGCTGCACGGCCCGGTGCCGTCGGCGACCAACCCGCCGTCCGGCTGCCCGTTCCGCACCCGCTGCTGGAAGGCGGACGACGCCTGCGCCGCCGCGTTCCCGGCCGCCTCCACGGCCCCTGACGGCCACCGCTGGCACTGCGTGCACCCGCAGCCGGCCGCCGAGGGGACCGCAATTCCGGCTGCCGGCGCCGTCTGACGCGCTCGGCCGGCGGGGGACGGCTTGCGTCCGTCCCCCGCCGGCCGCGCACCCGCCGCACCCCTGTGCCGGCACACCCGCCGCACCCCTGTGCCGGCACGGGTCCGCCGGTGTGCCGGCACACCGCGTGGAGGCTCCCCCCGGCCCAGGCCGCGCGCGGGCTCCGGCCCGAAGGCGGGGGCCGCTCCCTGCCCGGCGCGACCGTCCCGAACCCGCACGGCTCCCTCCCGCTCCGCCTCTCCCGGTCCGGAAAGCGTGCCCGGCGCGGCCGGGCACGGGAACATTCCGGACAGCCCCGTTGTTGGCAGTCGCGGTCGGACGAAAGGCGGAGTCGTGCACGGTGAGTACAAGGTTCCCGGCGGCAAGCTCGTCGTGGTGGACGTGGACGTGAAGGACGGGGTGCTGCGGCACGCGCGCGTGGCGGGCGACTTCTTCCTGGAACCGGACGAGGCGCTGGACGCCGTGAACGCCGCCCTGGAGGGCGCCCCGGCCGACACCGACGCCGCCGGTCTCGCCGCGCGGATCGAGGCCGCCCTGCCGGCGGGGACCGTGATGTACGGGCTCACGGCGGAAGGCGTCGGCATCGCAGTGCGCCGCGCGCTGGCGCACGCCACGGACTGGACCGACTACGACTGGCAGCTGGTGCACGAGGGCCCGCAGCCGCCCGCGCTGCACATGGCGCTGGACGAGGTGCTGACCGCCGAGGTGGCCGCCGGGCGGCGCCCGCCGACGCTGCGGGTGTGGGAGTGGGCCTCCCCCGCCGTGATCATCGGCAGTTTCCAGTCGCTGAGCAACGAGGTGGACCCCGAGGGCGCCCGCCGGCACGGTGTCGACGTGGTGCGCCGAATCTCCGGCGGCGGCGCGATGTTCGTGGAGCCGGGCAACACCATCACGTACTCGCTGTCGGTGCCGGAGGCGCTGGTGCAGGGCCTGTCCTTCCAGGACAGCTACGCCTACCTCGACGACTGGGTGCTCGGCGCGCTCGGCGACATGGGGATCCGCGCCTGGTACCAGCCGCTGAACGACATCGCCACCGACCAGGGCAAGATCGCGGGCGCGGCGCAGAAGCGGATCGTGGGCCCGGACGGCGCGCCCGGCGCGGTGCTGCACCACGTGACGATGGCGTACGACATCGACGCGGACAAGATGCTCGAGGTGCTGCGCATCGGCAAGGAGAAGCTGTCGGACAAGGGCACGAAGAGCGCGAAGAAGCGGGTGGACCCGCTGCGCCGGCAGACGGGGCTGCCGCGCGAGGCGGTCATCGGGCGGATGGTCGACTCCTTCCGCGCCCGCTACGGACTGACGCAGGGCAAGGTGACGGACGCGGAACTGGCGCGCGCTCAGGAACTGGCGCGGACGAAGTTCACCGCGCCGGAATGGGTCGCGCGGGTGCCCTGACGCTCAAATCCCCCTATTCGCAGAGGAACTGCGGCAAGCGGCCGCTGATGCGGAACCGCGCCGTCACTGCGTGCCTACGGAGCGAGTTGAGCTCTTCCGCACCTTGACGAAGCGTGTGACACTGGCGTCCCGTCCGCAGTGCGGACCCTCTCCGCACCGTCCCCCACGAGAAGTGCGCCGTGCGTTCCTTTCCTCTGCCGATCGCCCTGACCGCCCGTCTGTCGCCGGTGGTCGTCCTCGCCGCGGCCGGATGGGCGCTGTCCTCCGGCCCGCTGGCCACGCCCGAGGCCTCCGAAGAGAAGCCGACCGGGAAGACCGCCTCGGAGCAGTCGCCCACCGCCCCGTCCGAGACGCAGGCGGTGAAGACGTACGCCGCGGCGCCCGAGCCGTGCGCCGCGCTGTCCGCGAAGACGGTCAAGTCCCTCGTGCCGGGCGCGAAGACGGCCGGCAAGGAGATACCGTCCACGGACTCCGACCTGCGCCGCACCTGCTCGTGGAACGCGCTCAAGGGGTACGACTACCGCTGGCTCGACGTGTCCTTCGAGGTGCTGGCCTCCGACGAGGCCGCGGAGAAGTCGTACGACGGGCGGCTGGCGGAGAAGAGCGGCGGGGGTGCCGTCCCGGGGGTCGGGGACGCGGCGTACTCGGTCGTGAACATCACCACCGAGGACAAGCAGGACACGCGTGAGGGTGTCGTGGTGGCGCGGGCCGCCAACGCGCTGGTGATCGTCACGTACAACGGCAGCGACTTCGAGTCGAAGAAGGCGCCGAGCACGGAAGAGATCAACAAGGGCGCGATCAAGGCCGCCAAGGAAGCGGTGGCCGCCCTGCAGAAGACGCAGGGCTGACCCGGAAGCCGATCCGGAACCAATGGTTCCGTGACATCAGTCACAGCCCGTTCCCGATCTGACCGGGTCGCTTAGTAGACGGGGCCACGGCGACATGGGGGACTTGTCCGTCTTGACGGGAACGCGGACCGGGCCCGCACAGGTGGCGGGCCGGCCGGTATCCGGATGCCCGTGCTTCGTCGCCGCACGGCACTTTCTGACGTGACGGCAGACGCTCCCGGCACCCTCCCGGCGGCCGGTCGGCATGCTCTCCCGCCCGTCGCAAGGGTCCGGACGGCCTACGAAGCCGAGTAGTACGTCAGCCCTTTGCGCCCCGCGCCGGGCCGTCCGAAGAATGACCAGCCTCCGCACACCCAGGGGTGAGGTCACGCATGGGAATCCATCGCCAGCAGAAGAAGTACCGGCGGACGGTCGTCACCGCGGTCGCCGTCGGCGTCATCGGCATACCCTCGGTCGCCATGGCCTGTACCGACTGGCCGGGCGGCGGACAGCGGGAGGACCGTGCCACCTCGGTGCCGTCCGTCGGGGAGGACCGCTGGGACGGTCCCGGCTGGTACAGCCGCTGGCGCAGCCAGCACGAGGGCGACCCGTCGCCGGTGGCCTCGGGCTCCCCCGGCGCCTCCGCGAGCCCTTCCGAGGAGGCCCGCAAGCACCACGGCGGCAAGCCCTCGCAGAAGCCGAAGAGGAAGGCCACCAAGCCGGCCTCCGCGGCCCCCTCCACCACCACGGCGGCCCCGAAGCCCACCACCGCGGCTCCCGAGCCCTCCACGGCCGCTCCGGCGCCTTCCACCACCGCGCCGAAGCCGACGACCGCGGCCCCGGAACCGACCGCCTCCGCTCCGAAGCCGACCGCCTCTGGCGCCGTCGCCCAGGTCGTCGAGCTGGTCAACCAGGAGCGCGCCGAGGCCGGCTGTGCCCCGGTGACCGCGAACTCCACGCTGAACACGGCCGCCCAGCGGCACAGCGAGGACATGGCGTCGACCGGCACCATGTCCCACACCGGCTCCGACGGTTCCGACCCCGGTGAGCGCATCACCCGCGCCGGATACGCCTGGAGCACCTACGGCGAGAACGTCGCCTACGGCTACTCCACGCCCGAGCAGGTGATGCAGGGCTGGATGACCAGCCCCGGCCACAAGGCGAACATCCTCAACTGCTCGTTCGAGGAGATCGGCGTCGGCCTGTCCGGCACCTACTGGACGCAGGACTTCGGCACGGCCCGCTGAGGGGGCGCCGAGGGACCGCGGGGACGCGGCGCCGGGTCCTCACACCCGCCGCCGGGTCCCCGCCATCAGCGCGACGTACACGACGAGCGAGGCCGCGAGGCCGACCGCCCAGCCGTAGTCCGCGAGGGGCTTCAGGAACGGGATCAGCCCGTCCTCGGGGAAGGGCCCCTTGCCGGGCGCCGAGTGGGAGCCGCCCACCGCCAGCACCCCGCCGGTCACGAAGGCGAGGACGGCGTGGACGTTCCAGCCGGACGTGTACCAGTAGCGTCCGCCCGGGGTGTACAGGTCGGTCAGGTCCAGCCGGGTGCGGCGCACGATCCAGTAGTCGGCGATGAGGATGCCGGCGACCGTGCCGAGCAGCCCGCCGACCAGCCCGAGCCAGGTGAAGATGTACAGCTCCGGCGTCTCGGTCAGCTTCCACGGCATGATGACCACGCCGACCACCCCGGTGATCAGCGCCCCCGTGCGGAAGGTGATGAACTTCGGCGCCAGGTTGGCCAGGTCGTACGCCGGTGACACCACGTTCGCCGCGATGTTCACGGAGATGGTCGCGACGAGCACGGTGATCAGCGCGAAGAGCAGCCCGAAGACGTTGTCGGTCTTGGCGGCCAGCTCCACCGGGTCCCAGATAGCCGCCCCGTAGACGGCCTGCGACCCGGAGGTGACGAACACCGACAGCAGCGCGAACAGGGTCATGGTGGTGGGCAGTCCGAGCGTCTGCCCCCACACCTGGGCGCGCTGTCCCGCGCCGAAGCGCGTGAAGTCGGGGATGTTGAGGCTGAGCGTCGACCAGAAGGCGATCATGGCCATCAGGGACGGGAAGAACACGGGCCAGAAGTCGGCGCCCCAGCCCAGCTTCGAGGGCTGGTCCAGCAGCGGACCGAGACCGCCCGCCTTGTTCGCGACCCACGCCAGCAGCACCAGCGCGCCGACGATGACGAACGGCGCCGCCCAGTTCTCGAACCGGCGCAGCGCCTCCATCCCCCGGTAGATGATGGCCAGTTCTAGCGCCCAGAAGAGCACGAAGCAGACCCACAGGGTCCACGGCTGGCCACCCACCTCGGACGCCTCGGCCCAGCCGCCGAACAGCTTGCCCAGCAGCACGAAGATGCCCTGGCCGCCGATCCAGGTCTGGATGCCGAACCAGGCGCAGGCGACCGCGGCGCGGATCATGGCGGGCAGGTTGGCGCCGCGCAGCCCGAAGGAGGCACGGGCCAGCACCGGGAACGGGATGCCGTACTTGGGACCGGCGTGCCCGGTCAGCAGCATCGGCGCGAGCACGATGACGTTGGCGAGCGCGATGGTGAAGACGGCCTGCTTCCAGTCCATGCCGAGCGCGACCAGTCCGGACGCGAGCAGCCAGGAGGGGATGTTGTGCGCCATCCCCACCCACAGGGCGGTGAAGTTGTACGTGGTCCAGCGGCGGCGGGCCAGCGGGACCGGCAGCAGGTCGTCGTTGACGAAGCGGGCGTCGTCGAGGACGGCGCCCGGCGGGAGCTCGACGCGTCCCGCCGGGTCGGGTATCGGGTTCTCTGAAGGCGCGGGCGGGACGGTCGCGGTCATGGGCGTGCCTTTCGCAGTGGTACCGGTTCAGTCGCCGAGTGCCGGGATGATCTCCGCGCCGTACGCGTCGATCGTCGTTTCCTGCGCGTCGTGCATGTCGTACACCGCGAACTGGTCGACCCCGAGGTCGCGCAGCGCGCGGAGCTTCTCGATGTGCGCCTCGGGCGGGCCGAGCAGGCAGAAGCGGTCCACGATCTCGTCGGGCACGAAGTCCGTGGACGGGTTGCCGGCGCGTCCGTGGTGGCTGTAGTCGTAGCCCTCGCGGCCCTTGATGTACTCGGTGAGCGCCTCGGGGACCATGCCGGAGTGCTCGCCGTAGCGGGAGACCAGGTCGGCGACGTGGTTGCCGACCATGCCGCCGAACCAGCGGCACTGCTCGCGGGCGTGCGCCAGGTCGTCACCGACGTAGGCGGGAGCGGCGACGCAGATGGTGACGGAGTCCGGGTCACGGCCGGCCTCGGCGGCGGCGGCCCGCACGGCCTTCACCATCCACTCGGTGAGGAAGGGGTCGGCCAGCTGGAGGATGAAGCCGTCGGCCTTCCGGCCGGTGAGGGCGAGTGCCTTGGGGCCGTAGGCGGCCATCCAGACCGGCAGTTCCCCGTCCCGCACCCACGGCAGCCGCAACGGCTTTCCGTCCACCTCGGCCTCGCGTCCCTCGGCGAGGTCGCGGATCACCTCGATCGCCTCGCCGAGCCGGGCGAGGGTGTTGGGTCTGCGTCCGGCGACGCGCATCGCCGAGTCGCCGCGGCCGATGCCGCACACGGTGCGGTTGCCGAACATGTCGTTGAGGGTGGCGAAGGTGGAGGCGGTCACCTCCCAGGTGCGGGTGCCCGGGTTGGTGACCATCGGGCCGACCTTGAGGCTCGTGGTGTTCGCCAGGATCTGGCTGTAGATGACGAAGGGTTCCTGCCACAGCACGGCCGAGTCGAAGGTCCACCCGTGGGTGAAGCCGTTGCGCTCGGCGCGTTTCATCAGACTGATCACCCGCGACGCCGGCGGGTCGGTCTGCAGGACGAGGCCGAAGTCCATGCGCTCCGCTCCTAGTTGAGGTACTGACAGGTGGACCGCGGGGTGTAGACGCCGTGTCCGGCGTGCCCGGTGTACTCCCGGTCGGTGACGACCGGGACCCCGCGCGAGAACACGGTCTCGACGCGGCCGGTGACCCGCTTGCCCTCGTACGCCGAGTAGTCGACGTTCATGTGGTGGGTGTCGGCGGAGACGACCTGCTCGGCCGCCGGGTCGTAGATGACGACGTCGGCGTCGGCGCCCGGCGCGATGGTGCCCTTCTTCGGGTACAGGCCGAACATCCGCGCCGGGGTGGCGCAGGCGATCTCGATCCAGCGGCGGCGGCTGATGTGTCCGTCGAGGACGGCCTGGTGGAGGAGGTCCATACGGTTCTCCACGCCCGGCAGCCCGTTGGGGATCTTGGAGAAGTCGCCGCGGCCGAGTTCCTTCTGGCCGCTGAAGCAGAAGGGGCAGTGGTCGGTGGAGACCACCTGGAGGTCGTTGGTGCGCAGCCCCCGCCAGAGCGCCGACTGGTGCTCCTTGGGGCGCAGGGGCGTGCTGCACACGTACTTGGCGCCCTCGAAGTCCGGCTCGGCGAGGTTGTCGGTGGACAGGAACAGATACTGGGGGCAGGTCTCGCCGAAGACGGGCAGCCCGTCGTCACGGGCGCGGGCGAGTTCGGCGACCGCCTCGGTGGCGGAGACGTGCACGACGTACAGCGGGGCGCCCGCGACCTGGGCGAGCCGGATGGCGCGGTGGGTGGCCTCCGCCTCCAGCAGGGCCTTGCGGACCTCGCCGTGGAAGCGGGGGTTGGTCTCGCCGCGGGCGAGGGCCTGCTCGACGAGGACGTCGATGGCGATGCCGTTCTCGGCGTGCATCATGATCAGGCCGCCGTTGTCGGCGGAGCGTTGCATGGCGCGGAGGATCTGTCCGTCGTCGGAGTAGAAGACGCCTGGGTACGCCATGAACTGCTTGAAGGAGGTGACACCCTCTTCCACGAGGAGGTCCATCTCCTTCAGGGTCTCCTGGTTCACGTCCGAGACGATCATGTGGAACGCGTAGTCGATCGCGCAGTTGCCCTCCGCCTTCGCGTGCCAGGCGTCCAGGCCCTCGCGCAGGGTGTGCCCGACGCTCTGCACGGCGAAGTCGACGATCGTGGTGGTGCCGCCCCAGGCGGCGGCCCGGGTGCCTGTCTCGAAGGTGTCGGAGGCGAAGGTGCCGCCGAAGGGCAGCTCCATGTGGGTGTGCGCGTCGACCCCGCCCGGGATGACGTACCTGCCGGTGGCGTCGACGGTCCGCTCGGCGGTGAGGGCCTCGGCGGCGGGGGTGCCGGAGGCTGCCAAGGCCGCGATGCGGCCGTCCTCCATGAGGACGTCCGCGTGTACTTCGTCGGAGGCGGTGATGACCAGGCCGCCGCGGATGAGTGTGCGGGTGCTCATGTCCGGTCTCTCCTCGATCTGGGTCCGGTGCGGGTTGTCTGTGGCTGATCGCGCAGTTCCCCGCGCCCCTGAAGGGTCGTCCTGAACCTCAGGGAGTTGTCAGGGGGCCGTAGGCTCCGGGGTTCCTGTCGCGGTAGAACTGCCAGCGGTCCCGGACCTCTCGGAGTTTCGCCAGGTCCAGGTCGCGGACGACCAGTTCCGTCTCCTTGTCGCTCCCGACCTCGCCGACGAAGCGGGCCTCCGGGTCGACGAAGTAGCTCGTGCCGTAGAAGTCGTTGTCGCCGTACTCCTCGACGCCCACCCGGTTGATGGCGCCCACGAAGTACTCGTTGGCGACGGCCGCCGCCGGCTGTTCCAGCTGCCAGAGGTAGCCGGACAGGCCGCGTGAGGTGGCCGACGGGTTGAACACGACCTCCGCGCCGGCCAGTCCGAGCGCGCGCCAGCCCTCGGGGAAGTGGCGGTCGTAGCAGATGTAGACGCCGATCCGGCCGGCCTGTGTGTCGAAGACGGGCCAGCCGCTGTTGCCCGGGCGGAAGTAGAACTTCTCCCAGAACCCCTTGACCTGCGGGATGTGCGTCTTGCGGTACTTGCCGAGGTAGCTGCCGTCCGCGTCGATCACGGCGGCCGTGTTGTAGAGGACGCCGGGCTGCTCCTCCTCGTACATCGGCAGCACCAGGACGAGGTTCAGCTCCCGGGCGAGGCGCTGGAACCGCTCGACGACCGGGCCGTCCGGGATGCGTTCGGCGTACTCGTAGAAGGCGGGGTCCTGCACCTGGCAGAAGTACGGTCCGTAGAACAGCTCCTGGAAGCACAGCACGTGAGCGCCCTGCGCGGCCGCGTCGCGGGCGGCCTGCTCGTGGACCTGGATCATCGATTCCTTGTCGCCCGTCCAGGCGGTCTGGAAGACGGCGGCTCGGATCACTCGGCTCATCGGGACCTCCGGTCGCTCGGTGTGCAGTGAGCCTAGGAAGCGGACGAGCGCGCTTTGAGTGGCAGCGTGTCACGTCTGACGGGGTGCGGCGTGTCACCGTGTCATCCGCGGACGGTCCCATGTGTCACCGCCGTTGCCGCAGGTGGTCGCTCGTTTCAGTGGTGTTGCGCGTCGTGCGCGAGGAGTGCGATGTGCAGGGAGGCGGCCTGTTCGAAGTCGTCCAGGTCCACCCCCAGCCGTATCTGTATCGCCTCCAGGCGGCGGTACAGCGCGGGCCGGGAGACGTGGTGCAGCTGCGCGGTACGGGACTTGTTGCGGCCGGTCGCCAGGTACGTGCGCAGCACCGGCAGGAGGTCCTCGCCGGGGTCGCACAGCAGTCCCGCCAGCTCCCGCTCGGCGAACGACTGCACCTGCGGCTCGTCCCGCAACAGACGGATCAGGCCCCGCAGATGGACGTCGCGCAGCCGCACCACGGGCGGCAGGTCCAGGGCGGCCGCGTCGTCCGCGACGGCGTCGGCGACGTGCCGGGCCTCGCGCAGCCCGGCGGGCACGTCGTCGAAGGAGGTGCGGGCGGCGGCTGCCGCCACCACGACGTGCTCGTCGGCCGGTTCGGCGCGCAGCCGGGCCGCGAAGTGCGCGGTCAGCGCCTCGGCGTCCTGGTCACGGGCGAGGCTGAGCAGCACGGCGGTCGCGGTGGCGGACGTCTCGCCCGCGATGCCGGGCAGGCCGAGCAGCCGCAGCGTCCGGTCCAGCGGGGCGGCCCGGCGTCCGCGCACCACGAGCGGCACGAAGGTGCGCCGGTTGACGGGGAGTCCGGCGGCGCGGGCGCGGGGCAGCAGGTGGCGGGCCGGTACGGCGCCGCCGACCAGGTCGGTGAGCAGGCTGCGTGCGGACTGCTCCTCCCAGGAGCAGCCGGCGCCGCCGAGCATGCGGTGCAGGACGAGCGCCTCGGCGGCCCGGTCGGCGATCAGACGCCCGGTCTCGGTGTCGCCCCGGTAGCCGCACAGCACCAGCCGGCCCCAGGGCTCGCCCCGCCCGCCCAGTTCCGCGCGGATCCAGCCGTCGCCGTCGCTGCGGCCGGCCTGCCGGGCGATGCGTTCCCAGTCCCGCAGCACGTCGTCGACGGCGGACCGCTCCCCCGCGGTGCCGAGGACGCGGTGGGCGAGGTTGGTGACGACGACGGGGCAGCCGCTGTGCCGGGCGATCTCGTCGAGCAGCCGTTGCAGCGGGGCGCCGCCGGTGATCAGTGCGGTGAGTTCGGTGCGGACCGCCTCGGAGAGGCTGACGGCGGCGAACTTCCGCCGCACCAGCCGGGACTGCACCTCCTCGGTCAACTGGGCGAAGGGGAAGGGGCGGTGGAGCACGACGAGGGGCAGCTGGCAGCGCTCCGCCGCGCGCCGCATGGCCTCCGGCGGCGACGGGAACGCCCGGCCGAGGCCGAGGACCACGGCGGACGCCTCGGCGCGGTGCAGGGAGCGGACGTACTCGGTCTGCTTGTGCTCGTCACCGGTGAGCAGCACACCGGTGGTGAGCACCATCTCGCCGCCGCTGAGCATGACGCCGACGTCGGCCGCCTCGGCGACGTGCACCCAGCGCACCGGCCGGTCCAGCCGGCCGGCGCCGGCCACCACCTCGGGCTCCCCGGCGAGGACCCGCTCCAGGGCGAGGACCTGCCGGACCGAGAGGGCCGGCACCTGTGGCTCCCAGGTGGTCATGGCGGCGTCCTCCGGTGGGTGTCGGGCTACTGGATGCTCCTCAGGGCGTCCTCGAGGATCGCGGCGCCCTCCTCTGCCTCGGCGACGTTGAGGGAGAGCGGCGGCGCGACGCGCAGGGCGCTGGTGTCGTGGCCGCCGCCCTTGCCGATGAGCAGACCGCCGGCGCGGGCGGCCTCCAGGACGGCGGACGCGGCGGCGGGGTCGGCCTCGTCGGTGCCGGGCTTCGTCAGTTCGATGCCGATCATCAGGCCGCGTCCGCGTACCTCCCGTACGGCGGGGACGTGGGCGGCGGCGGCCCGCAGCCGTTCGATGAGCAGACCGCCGACGCGGCGCGCGTTGCCCTGGAGGTCGTGCTCCAGCAGGTAGTTGAGGTTGGCGAGGCCCGCCGCCATGGTGATCTGGGTGCCGCCGAACGTGGAGATGCTGTTGGCGTCCAGGCAGTTCATGATCTCGGCGCGGGCGACGACGCCGCCGATGGACATGCCGTTGCCGATGCCCTTGGCGAAGGTCAGCATGTCGGGCGGGCCGCTGCGGGCGTGCGCCTGCCAGCCCCAGAAGTGCTCGCCGGTGCGGCCCCAGCCGGTCTGCACCTCGTCGGAGATCCACAGCACGCCCCGCTCGTGCAGCACCTCGCGGAACGCGGCGTAGAGGCCGTCGGGCGGTGAGGTGAAGCCGCCGACGCCCTGGATCGGCTCGGCGATCAGCGCGGCGGGCGGGCGGGTGTGCCCGAGGAGGTCCTTCAGGTCGTCGACGCAGGCGGCGACGTAGTCGTAGTCGTCGAGGCCGGCGAACGGGCCCCGGCCGCGGACCCCGCCGTGCACGTACAGCGTCTGCAGCGGGGAGAGCGAGGTCGGGGACCAGCCGCGGTTGCCGGTGACGCCGACGGCGCTGAAGGAGCGGCCGTGATAGCTGTTGCGCATCGCCATGACCGTGTTGCTGCGCCGGTAGGTGGTGGCGAGCAGCAGGGCGGTGTCGTTGGCCTCCGTGCCGGAGGTGGTGAAGAAGACGCGGGCGTCGGGGATGCCGCTGAGCTGGGCGATCCGTTCGGCGAGGTCCACCATCGGCCGGTTGAGGTAGAGGGTGGAGGAGTGGATGATCCGCCCGGCCTGCTCGGTGACCGCCTTGGTGACCTCGGGCAGCGCGTGGGCGGTCGTGGTGGTGAGGATGCCGCCGAAGAAGTCCAGGTAGCGGTTGCCCCGGGAGTCCCAGACGTGGCGTCCCTCGCCGTGGGTGATCTCGAGGGGCTCGTCGTAGTAGAGGGCCAGCCAGTCGGGGAGGACGGCGCGGTGGCGGCCGAGCAGGTCGTCGTTCACGGGCGCACCAGCCCTTCGTAGGCCTCGGGGCGGCGGTCGCGGTAGAAGGCCCACTGCTGCCGCACCTCGTCGACGAGGTCGAAGTCCAGGTCCCGCACCACCAGTTCCTCCTTGCTGTCGCTGGCGAGGCCGCCGACGAACTGACCGCGCGGGTCGACGAAGTAGCTCGTGCCGTAGAAGTCGTTGTCCCCGTACTCCTCCACGCCCACGCGGTTGATGGCGGCGACGAAGTACTCGTTGGCCACGGCGGCCGCGGGCTGTTCCAGCTGCCACAAGTGGGCCGACAGACCGCGGTGCGTGGCTGACGGGTTGTAGACCAGCTGGGCGCCGTTGATGCCGAGTTGCCGCCACCCCTCGGGGAAGTGGCGGTCGTAGCAGATGTAGACGCCGACCTTGCCGACGGCCGTGTCGAAGACGGGCCAGCCGAGGTTGCCCGGGCGGAAGTAGAACTTCTCCCAGAAGCCCTTCACCTGCGGGATGTGGTGCTTGCGGTACTTGCCGAGGTAGGTGCCGTCGGCGTCGATCACGGCGGCGGTGTTGTAGTAGTGGCCGGACTGCTCGATCTCGAAGACGGGGGCGACGGTCACCATGCCGGTCTCGCGGGCCAGCTCCCGCATCCGGCGCACGGTGGGGCCGTCGGGGACCTCCTCGGCCCAGCGGTAGTGCTCGGCCTCCTGGACCTGGCAGAAGTAGGGGGCGTTGAACACCTCCTGGAACCCGATGACCTTCGCGCCCCGCCGGGCCGCCTCGCGGGCGTGCTCCTCGTGTTTCGCCAGCATGGACTCGGTGTCGCCGGTCCAGGTGGCCTGGACCAGGGCGGCGGTTACGACGTTGGGCATGAGCTGCTGCTCCTTCGACGCGACGTCAGCGCCTCTACGCCCGTAGAGACGGTCGTAGAGGGACGAACGTAAGCCTCTCGGACGGCCTTGCCAAGACCATCGTCGTGCGGCCGGTGGAGTCGATCGTGATTGACACCCCTGTGGGTGAGTGGGCCCGCGCCGCGGCCCCCGGTCAGGCGGCCAGTCCCGCGACGCGCAGGGCGTGCAGGACGTCCCAGTGCCGTTCCTCGGACACGCCGCGGGCGGCCGACAGCAGCAGCGGCACCAGCCGGCCCGGGTCCGGCGCGGCCGTGCGGGCGGCGTCCTGCGGGGTGCGCATCCGGACGCAGGCGTCGAGCAGGGCGCGCAGCTCGCGGTGGCGGGTGCCCTCGGCGAGGGCGAGGGCGGCGTGCCCGATCTCGGCGGCCGGGCGGACGACGCCCTGCCGCAGGATCTGCTCGCCGTCCTCGGCACGGCCCCCCGCGGTGAGCGCGTCGGCTGCGGCGACGAGACGCTCGGCGGGCAGGGTCGCCGCCGCCTCCCAGAGTAAGGTCGCCCAGTCGGCGGCGAGCCCGGCCCGCTCCATCTCGCCCGCGAGCAGCGGGAACCGTACGGCGGGCCAGTACGCGGCCTCGTTCAGCAGGACGTGCGCGTCGCCGCTGCGGCCCTCGCGGCGCAGGCGGGTCAGGGTCCGCACGAGGTGGGCGACCTCGTGGAGGTCCTCCGCGTCGGTCCGCCCCTCCTGGGGCCGCTCCTCGGTCTCCGTCTCCGCGGCGGCCCCCGCGAACCGCGCGCCGCGGGCGGCGGTGGCGGCGGGAAGCTCGGGCACGGCGGCGGGCGGAGCGACGACGGCTGCCACCCCGTCGTCCTCCACCCCGGCGAACCGGGCGCCACCGCGACGCCGCTTGCGGGGCGGTGCGGGGCGTGCCCCCTCGGCGGGCGCGGGCGGGGGTACGTGCTGCTGCGCCGCGCGCAGTTCGGGCGGGACGGGGTCGGCGGGTGCGGGGTGTCCGTGGTGCCGGGGGGTGGGTCCCTGCCGGGGGCGTGCGGGGAGGGCTGCGCCTCGGCAGGCGCGGTCGTGCGGTGGTCGGCGGCCTGCGGAGCGGGGCGGGGGCGCGGTGAGCCGTGGGCCGGGGCGGACGGCGACGGGCCCAGGCCGCCGTCGGCCAGGGCGGGGCCTTGAGCGGGGGCGGACGGCGACGGGTTCCGGCTCGGACGGGCCGACGGACGGCCCAGGTCGGCCGGGGTCGGCCGGGCGCCCCAGAGCTTGGGAGACCCGGCGTCCGGTGTCCGGCGGGTGGCGAAGCGGCCCTGGGTGTGGGCCGGGCTCGCTGCCCGCGCCTGGTCGTCGAGGGCGGTCGTCCGGGCCGTGAGCTCCGCGCAGCGGGCCGTCGCACGGCGGTGGTCGTCCTCGGCCCAGGCGAGGTCGTTGCCGAGGGCCTCCGCCTCCTCGCGGTTCGCCGCGGCGGCGAGCCGGCGCGTCAGGTCCGCGCGGCGGTCCGCCGCGTACCGCTGTTCGCGCAGCATCACGTCGAGGCGGTCGCTCAGCGTCTGCCGGGCGCCCGGCCGCGCGTCGAACGCGGCCGTCGCCTGGGCGTGCAGTGAACGGGCCCGCGGCAGCTCGGCCTCGGCGGCCTCGGGGCCGTGCACGACGGCGAGGTCCTGGAGCAGTGACTCCACCACGTCCCACGGCGGCGGTTCCCGCCCTTCGAGGCACGCCCGCATGCCCTCGGGGTCACGCTGCCAGAACACCAGGCACCAGCCCGCGTACCGGTCCAGACGCGCCAGCAGACCCCGTAGGTGGTCCGTGAACTCCCGGACACCGTCCGGGAGTTGCTCCGCAGCCATAGCCAACTCCCGCCATTCCCGGAGTACTCGACTCCGTAGATAACACCCGGCGTGTTACGCCGAGGCTACGGAGAGTTTTCCGACGGGGTGCGGGAGCCGCGCGCGGCGCGGTGCCGTCGCCCTAGGCGGCGATCGGCGCGTCCGGGGTGCCCGGCACGTCCGGCGTCCCGGGCGCGCAGCGTCCGATCAGCTCGTCCATGGACAGGCCCAGCGCCCCGGCCAGCGCGGCCACGGTGAAGAACGCGGGGGTCGGCGCCCGCCCCGTCTCGATCTTGCGGAGGGTCTCCGCGGAGATGCCGGCGCTCGCGGCGACGTCGGTCATGCTGCGGGCTCCGCGCGCCTCGCGCAGCAGCCTGCCGAGCCGCTCGCCGCGTTCGCGCTCTTCGGGGGTCAAGGGGGTGCGCACCATGGCGCCCATTCTAATACCGGTATAGTAATTGGCATGGTGGAGCTGAAGACCGACGCATCGATCGATGCCATGTACGAGACGGGCCAGGTCGTGGCCCAGGCGCTGACGGCCGTGCGGAAGGCCGCCGACGTGGGCGTCTCCCTGCTGGAGCTGGACGAGGTGGCGAGGGAGGTGCTGGAGACGGCCGGCGCGACGTCGCCGTTCCTGGGGTACCGGCCCACCTTCGCGCCGACCCCGTTCCCGGCCGTGATCTGCGCGTCGGTGAACGACGCGATCGTGCACGGCATCCCGTCCCGGTACCGGCTGCGCGACGGCGACCTCGTGTCCGTCGACTGCGGCGCACAGCGGGGCGGCTGGGCGGGCGACTCGGCGATCAGCTTCGTCGTGGGCTCGGCACGCCCGGCGGACACACGGCTGGTCGAGACGGCCGAGCGGGCGCTCGCGGCGGGCATCGAGGCGGCCGTGGTCGGCAACCGCATGGGCGACATCGCGCACGCCATCGGCACGGTCTGCCGCGGGGCGGGCTACGGGATCATGGAGGACTACGGGGGCCACGGCATCGGCCGCCGCATGCACGAGGACCCGCCGGTGCCGAACGAGGGCCGTCCGGGACGGGGGATGCCGCTGCGGCACGGCATGGTCCTGGCGATCGAGCCGATGCTGATCGCCGGCGGCGGGGACGCCTACCGCACCGACCCGGACGGCTGGACCCTGCGCACCTCGGACGGCTCCCGCGCGGCCCACACGGAACACACGGTCGCCATCACCGAGGCGGGGCCGCGGGTGCTGACGGCGCGGGACTGAGCAGCGGCGTGGGCGGGCACGCCCCGGTGTCGCGAACCTGGACATGCCCGCCCAGACCGAACGTGTCATCGTGGGCATGAGCGCGCCTCGACCGGGTTACCCGGGCCCGGCACGTCGACCCAGCGAAGGAACGGATGACGATGACGAATGGTTTCGTCGGCCCGGAGGGTGACCCGTTCGCAGAATTCCTCGCCCGCTTCTTCGGCGGGCAGCGCCCCCGCCAGATCGACATCGGCAGGCTTCTGAGCCAGCCCGCCCGTGAACTCGTGCGCGGCGCCGCCCAGTACGCGGCCGAGCACGGCAGCCGTGACCTGGACACCCAGCACCTGCTGCGTGCCGCGCTGTCCGCCGAGCCGACCCGGAGCCTGCTCACCCGCGCGGGCGCGGACCCGGACTCGCTGGCGTCGCAGATCGACGACCGGTCGGGGCCCGTGCAGCACCCGCCGGGCGAGGTGCCCCCGCCGACGTCGCTGTCCCTGACGCCCGCCGTGAAACGGGCGCTGCTGGACGCGCACGAGATGGCCCGGGCGAGCGGCGCCGGCTACATCGGCCCGGAGCACGTGCTCAGCGCCCTCGCCGCGAACCCGGACTCGGCGGCGGGGCACATCCTGAACGCGGCGAGGTTCGCCCCGTCCGGCCCGTCCGAGGCCCCGGAGGCCCAGCAGCCGCGCCAGGAGCGTCCCCGGCCGTCGACGGGCACCCCCACCCTGGACAAGTACGGCCGTGATCTGACCGCGCTGGCCCGCGAGGGCCGGATCGACCCGGTGATCGGGCGGGACACGGAGATCGAGCAGACCGTCGAGGTGCTGTCCCGCCGCGGCAAGAACAACCCCGTGCTGATCGGCGACGCGGGCGTCGGCAAGACCGCCGTGGTGGAGGGGCTGGCGCAGCGGATCGCCGAGGGCGACGTGCCCGACATCCTGCTCGGCCGCCGCGTGGTCGCCCTGGACCTGACCGGCGTCGTCGCGGGCACCCGCTACCGGGGTGACTTCGAGGAGCGGATGAACAACCTCGTCGACGAGATCCGCGCCCACTCCGACCAGCTGATCGTGTTCATCGACGAGCTGCACACGGTCGTCGGCGCGGGAGGCGGCGGCGAGGGCGGCTCCATGGACGCGGGCAACATCCTCAAGCCGGCCCTGGCGCGCGGCGAGCTGAACATCGTCGGCGCGACGACCCTGGAGGAGTACCGGCGGATCGAGAAGGACGCGGCGCTGGCCCGCCGCTTCCAGCCGATCATGGTGCCGGAGCCGACCCCCGCGGACGCGATCGAGATCCTGCGCGGTCTGCGTGACCGCTACGAGGCGCACCACCAGGTCCGCTACACCGACGAGGCGCTCGTGGCGGCCGTGGAGCTGTCCGACCGCTACCTGAGCGACCGCAGGCTGCCGGACAAGGCGATCGACCTGATCGACCAGGCGGGCGCCCGGGTGCGGCTGCGGGCGCGCACCAAGGGCACCGACGTCCGCGCGATGGAGCGCGAGGTGGAGCAGCTGACCTGCGACAAGGACCAGGCGGTCGCGGACGAGCAGTACGAGCAGGCCATGCAGCTGCGCGACCGCATCCAGGAGCTGAAGGAACGCATCGCGCGGGCCGGCGGCGAGGGCGAGGTCGACGAGGGCCAGAGCCTGTGGGTGGACGGCGAGGCGATCGCCGAGGTGGTGGCCCGGCAGACGGGCATCCCGGTCAGCCGGCTCACCGAGGAGGAGAAGGACCGCCTGCTGGGCCTGGAGCAGCATCTGCACCAGCGGGTGGTGGGCCAGGAGGAGGCCGTCCGCGTCGTGTCGGACGCCGTGCTGCGCTCCCGCGCGGGCCTCTCCAGTCCTGACCGGCCGATCGGCAGCTTCCTGTTCCTCGGTCCGACGGGCGTCGGCAAGACGGAGCTGGCGCGGGCGCTCGCCGAGGCGCTGTTCGGCAGCGAGGACCGGATGGTGCGCCTCGACATGAGCGAGTACCAGGAACGGCACACGGTGAGCCGTCTGGTGGGCGCCCCGCCCGGCTACGTGGGCCACGAGGAGGCCGGGCAGCTGACCGAGGTGGTGCGCCGGCACCCGTACTCGCTGCTGCTGCTCGACGAGGTGGAGAAGGCCCACCCGGACGTCTTCAACATCCTGCTGCAGGTGCTGGACGACGGCCGGCTGACCGACTCGCAGGGCCGCACGGTGGACTTCACCAACAGCGTGATCGTGATGACCAGCAACCTCGGTTCCGACGTCATCAACCGGCGCGGCGCGACACTGGGCTTCGCCACGGGCGGCGCGGAGGCCGACGAGGAGGCGCGGCGGGAGCAGATCCTGCGGCCGCTGCGGGAGCACTTCCGGCCCGAGTTCCTCAACCGGATCGACGAGATCGTGGTGTTCCGCCAGCTCACCCCCGAGGAGCTGCGGCAGATCACCGACCTGCTGCTGGAGAGCACCCGTCGCCGGCTGAAGGGGCAGGGCATCACCGCCGACGTCACCGACGCGGCCGTGGACTGGCTCGCCGAGCGGGGCTACGAACCGGAGTACGGCGCGCGGCCGTTGCGCCGCACCATCCAGCGGGAGGTCGACAACCAGCTGTCCCGGCTGCTGCTGGACGGCCGCGTGCGGGAGGGCGGCCGGGTGACGGTGGACGCGCAGGACGGCCGCCTGGTCTTCCGTACGCAGGAGACGCCCGCGCCGGAGTCGCCGCCGGAACAGTGACGTCCCGTACGGCGGTCGGCCCGGCATCCCCTCGCGGGGGACGCCGGGCCGACGGCTGTGAGGGGTGCTATCGCCTCGGGTGGACGACCATCGCCGAGCCGCCGCCCCGGCGGACCTTCTCGGCCGCCGCGAGCCAGGCGCCGCCCGGCAGCCGCTGCACGGCGGTGGTCGCGCCGATCTCCGGGTTCTCCCGGAAGGAGTGTCCGATCGCCTCGAGCCGCTGCCTCAGCCCGCTGTCGTACAGGCCGGGTTCGAGTTCGGTCTGCGCGGCGTTGCGCTGGCTGGCGCGGGGTGCGGCGATCGCGTCGACGAGGGGCAGGCCGCGGTCGAGGAAGTTGGTCAGGGTCTGCAGCACGGTGGTGATGATGGTCGCGCCGCCGGGCGAGCCGAGTGCCACGACCGGGCGGTCGTGCCGGTCGAGCACGATCGTCGGCGCCATGGACGAGCGGGGCCGCTTGCCGGGACCGGGCAGGTTCGGGTCGTGGACGGCCGGGGCGGCCGGGGCGAAGGAGAAGTCCGTCAGCTCGTTGTTGAGCAGGAAGCCGCGTCCGGGCACGGTGATGCCGCTGCCGCCGGTCTGCTCGATGGTGAGCGTGTAGGAGACGACGTTGCCCCACCGGTCTGCGGTGGTGAGATGCGTGGTGCTCTCACCCTCGTACGTCGTCGGCGCGGCCGTGCCGCCCGTGGCGCACGGCGCCGGACGGCGAGGGTCGCCGGGGGCGAGGGGGCTGGTGAGGACGGCGTCGTCCTTGATCAGGCAGGCGCGGGAGTCCGCGAACCGCTGTGACAGCAGCTCCTTCGTCGGTACGTCCTCGAAGGCGGGGTCGCCGACCCAGCGGCCCCGGTCGGCGAACGCGATCCGGCTCGCCTCGATGAAGCGGTGCAGATGACGCATGTCGGTCGCCTTCGACAAGTCGGTGCGCTCCAGGATGTTGAGAGCCTCCCCGACCGTCGTGCCGCCGGAGGACGAGGGCGCCATGGAGTAGACGTCGAGACCGCGGTAGGAGGCCTTCGACGGCGCCTGGAGCTTCGTGCGGTAGGTCGCGAGGTCGCGCCGGGTCAGGTCGCCGGGGCGCGCGTTCCAGCCGGACGCCGGGTCCACGGGCGGCCTGTTCACCGTGTTCACGATGTCGCGGGCGATGTCACCCCGGTAGAGGGCGTCGACGCCCTTGCGGCTCAGCTCGCGGTAGGTGCGGGCCAGGTCGGGGTTCTTGAAGGTGGAGCCGACGGCGGGGAGTTCTCCGCCCGGCAGGAACAGCTCGGCGGTGTCGGGGAAGTACCGGAAGCGGGTCTCGTTGGCGGCGGTCTGCGCGCGGAAGGTCTCGTCGACGGTGAAGCCGTCGCGGGCGAGGCGTTCGGCGGGCTGCAGGACCGTGCCCAGGCTCTTCTTGCCCCACTTGTCGAGTGCGCGCTGCCAGGTGGCGGGGGTGCCGGGCGTGCCGACGGACAGTCCGCTGCTGACCGCCTCGGCGAAGGGGATCGGCGCGCCGTTCTCGAGGAAGAGGCCTGAGTCGGCGGCGAGCGGTGCGGTCTCGCGGCCGTCGAGGGTGTGCACGGTGCGGGACCGGGCGTCGTAGTGGACGAAGTAACCGCCTCCGCCGATTCCGGCCGAGTAGGGCTCGGTGACGCCGAGCGCGGCGGCGGTGGCCACGGCGGCGTCGACGGCGTTGCCGCCCTTGCGCAGCACCTCGATGCCGGCGGCGCTGGCGTCGGGGTCGACGCTGGAGACGGCTCCGCCGTGGCCGGCGGCCACCGGTGTCTTGGGCGCCGGGCGGGTGTGGGGGGCTTTCTCGCCGTGGGGGGCGGGTGGCGCGGCCGCTCCCACCGAGACGACGGCGGTGGTGACCGCGAGGACCGCGAATTTCCGTGCGACGGGGCGACGCATCCGCACCTCCAGTAAAGGGCCGTCCGGGCAGCTTAGTTCGTCGCCATGCCCGCGTCAGGGAGGCAGTACCGGGCGTGCCGTGCCGAGCCGTCCGGGGTGTTACGCACCCGGACGTCGAACACGGGTTTGCTCGGGACCGCTAGCATGCGCGCCCATGAATGAGGACGTGCGCAACATCGTGCTGGGCCTGGTGGCGGCGGGCATCGGCGCCAGCCTGGGCTGGATCGCCCGTACTTACCTCTGGAAGCGCAAGCTCCGGCGCAAGCAGGCCTTCTTCGGACTTCCCGACAACTCCGAGTCGTTGCTCGTGGTCAACCGCGACCCGGCGACGGCGGAACCGGCGGTGCACCGCTTCGACGTGTTCGCGCTGCTCGAACTGTCCGCGCTGGTCAAGGACTGCGGGGCGCACGTCCAGGTGGTCACTCAGGACGCGGCGCACCAGGGATTCGGCGAGCGGACCGAGTTCTGCGTGGGCGGACCGGGGTCGAACCGGCGGATGGTCGCCCACATGGCGGCCATGCTGCCCGGCGTGCGGGTCAACATCGACCCGGAACCGGGTCCGGACCGCGGCGCCTTCCGCATAGGCGCCGACCTGTACCGCATGGAGCCGGGCATCACCGAGTACGTACTGCTGGCACGGCTGACGGCGGGCGAACGGCGGGAGACCCGGCCGGTGTTCCTGTTCTGCGGACAGCGGGCGATCACCAACCAGGCGGCGACGCGTTACCTCGCCCGCAACCATGAGCGGCTGGCCCGCAAGTACGGGTCGGGATCGTTCGTACTGCTGCTGAAGGTCGTCAACTCACAGGCGTACGGCCCGGACGTGGTGGAACTGGTCGCGGATGTCACCAAGCCGGCCCAGAGCCCGCTGCCCACACCGTCGGAGCCGACGCCGCCGAAGACGCAGAAGAAGTCGCACCGGGCGGACTGAGGCGGTTCGGGAGCTGCCCCGCAGGCGGGCTGACAGCCCGTGGGCGGATGCGGTCCGGCACCCGAGGAGCTCACGTCTGCGTATCCGCACACGCGCCTCCGGAACAGGAGCGCCTCCCGCAGGGAGTAAGGCGGCACCACCCGTCCGGCGCGCAGCTGACCTTCTCCTCACCTGCGGGCGACCGTGGCTCGGTCGCTGCCGCCGGGAGCAGTGATCTCCGGCTGCCGCCGGACGGGACCGGCCTGTGTGATCCGCCGCCCCGGCTGGGCGGGCGGTCCCCTCCCGGCGGCGGCGTCCCCGCTTACGCCGCGAAGTCTCCTCCCCCACCGGGACGGAGGAGACATCGTAGTCGAGGTCCGGGCGGACGGGTTTCCGTACGTCATGGTGACCGCCGCAACGTATCCGGGCAAGATCGCCAGGACGACGCGACACGCACTTTCCGGGCATAAGCCGTATTTACGGCGGGTGATGGGGCGCGCCGGGGGGGCGCGTACGTCACCCTTCCGCGACCTCGGCGTACCACTGCGACAGTTCGGGCGCCCCGTCGGCCGCCCACCGGTGTCCCGCGTCGACGACGTCGAACTCCCGTCCCCCGGCGAGCCGTACGACAGGCTGTCCGTCGGGACGGAGGCCCCAGGCTGCGCCCTCCACGGTGCGGACGATCACGGTGCCCAGGTACAACCCGGCGTCGTTCCCCAGCCATTCGGAGGTGTCCTCGTCGTCCCGCCAGCGCGGAACGAGCTGGTCGAGGGCCTCCAGCGAGGCCGGTCCGTCGTCCAGCCGGACCCCTTCCCGCGCCGCCTGGGAGCGCAACAGCGCGCACTCGGCGAGGAGTTCCGCTAGCCCTTCCGGGCCGGGGAGTTCGTCCTTCCGGCGCCGCTTGCCCAGGAACGGGATCCTCATACTGCCAGCCTGTCATTCGAACCGCCCCGCGCACCACAGGCGCGCGGGGTCCGCCGACGCCGGGCCGGCCCCTGTCACACGTCCAGGTCGACGACGACCGGGGCGTGGTCCGAGGCGCCCTTGCCCTTGCGCTCCTCACGGTCGACGTAGGAGTCGGTGACGGCCTTGGCGAACGGCTCGTTGCCGTAGACCAGGTCGATGCGCATGCCGCGGTTCTTGGGGAAGCCGAGCTGACGGTAGTCCCAGTACGTGAACGGGTGGTCGTACTTGAGGGGGCGCGGGACCACGTCGGTCAGGCCGGTCTCGCGCAGGGAGGCGAGGGCGGCGCGCTCGGCCGGGGTGACGTGCGTGGAGCCCTCGAAGACGGCGCGGTCCCACACGTCGTCGTCGGTCGGCGCGATGTTGTAGTCGCCGAGGACGGCGAACGGGCGGTCACCCGCCGCGTCGCCCGCGACGGCCGCCTTCAGGGCCTCCAGCCACTGGAGCTTGTACGCGTAGTGCGGGTGCTCCACCTCGCGGCCGTTCGGCACGTAGACCGACCAGACGCGCACCGGGCCGCAGGTCGCGGAGACCGCGCGGGGCTCCTCGGAGCCCTCGTACCCCGGGTCGCCCGGGAGGCCCTTGACGACGTCCTCCAGGCCGACGCGGGAGAGCACCGCCACGCCGTTCCACCGGCCGGTGGCGTGGACCGCCGCCTCGTAGCCCAGCTCACGCAGCTGCTCCACCGGGAACTGCGCCTCGGCGACCTTGGCCTCCTGGAGGCACAGCACGTCCGTGCCGCTGCTCTCCAGCCAGGCAAGGAGCCTCGGCAGGCGGGCGGTGATCGAGTTCACGTTCCAGGTCGCGATGCGCATGCCTCACAACCTACCCGCCGCCTGTGACAACGCACGGCCTGCGCCCGTGGCCCGCGGACGGGCGCCTGCTGCCGCCGCCCGCGGCTCAGAGCCGGACCGCTTCCCCGGGGGCGAGACGCAGGTGCTCGGAGCCGCCGAGGGCGCCGATCTGACGGTCGTAGACCGGGCGGGCGAGGTCGGTGAGCAGGGCGTCATGAACGTCGTAGGCGCGCTGCGGGCGGACCTCACGGACGTAGTCGATCACTTCGGAGATCTTGTTCCAGGGCGCCATGACGGGCAGCATCAGCGTCTCGACCGGCTGGTCGGGGACGGTGAGCGCGTCGCCCGGGTGGAACAGCTTGCCGCCGTCGACGAGGTAGCCGACGTTGGTGATGCGGGGGATGTCCGGGTGGATCACCGCGTGCAGCTCGCCGTGCGCCTGGACGTCGAAGCCTGCGGCGGTGAAGGTGTCGCCGTGGCCGACGGTGTGCACGCGGCCCGGGAACGCGGCGGAGATCTGGTCGGCGACCGCCTTCAGCGTCCAGATCTCGGTGCCCGGGCCGGCCTCCATGGCGGTGCGCAGCCGGCCCTCGTCGAAGTGGTCCGGGTGCTCGTGGGTGATCAGCACGGCGTCCGCGCCGACGGCGGCGCCCTCCTCGCTGAACCCTCCGGGGTCGACGACGAGGACGCGTCCGTCCTTCTCCAGCCGGACGCAGGAGTGCGACATCTTGGTCAGCTTCATGGCTCCATCCTGCATCCGGGGTGCGGGGCGGGCTCACTCAGGCGGGGTGGTCTCCTCGCGGATGACCTGCTGCGCCACGCGGAAGGCGCCGCTGGCGGCGGGGACGCCGCAGTAGACGGCCGCCTGGAGCAGCACCTCCTTGATCTCGTCCGGGGTGAGCCCGTTGCGCAGGGCGGCCCGGGTGTGCACGGCGAGTTCGTCGAGGTGGCCGCCCGCGACGAGGGCGGTGAGGGTGACGCAGCTGCGGGTGCGGCGGTCGAGGCCGGGGCGGTCCCAGACCTCGCCCCAGGCGTACCGGGTGACGAGCTGCTGGAAGTCCTCCGAGAAGGCGTCGGTCCGCTCCAGGATCCGGTCGACGTGCGCGTCGCCCAGCACCTCCCGGCGCACTTTGATGCCGGTGTCGTACGTGTCCGGGGCGCCCTGCACCTCCGGGGGCACGGCGGCCGGGGCGATCTCGGCGACGGGCGCGGGCTGCGGCGGGGCGACGGCCGCCGCCAGCGGCGGCCGGGGCGCGGCGGCGGGCAGCACGACGTGGCCGGTGGTGGTCTCGGGGATGGGCTGCCAGGCCGTGGAGAAGTGCCGGACCAGCAGGTCGGTGACGGCAGCGGGCTGCTCCACCGGCACGAGGTGGCTGGCGCCGGGCACGACGGCGAGGCGGGCGTCGGGGATGCCCGCGACCAGGGTGCGGGCCTCGGCGGGCCCGGTGACCTGGTCCTCGGAACCGACGAGCACGAGGGTGGGCACGCCGACGCTGCCGAGGCCCGCCCGGACGTCGAAGGAGGCGAGGGCCTCGCAGGCGGCGATGTAGCAGCCGGGGTCGGTGGTGCGCACCATCTGCACGGCCCACTCGGTGATCGCGGGCTGGGCGGCGGCGAAACCGCCGGTGAACCAGCGTTCGGGCGCCGAGCGGGCGATGGGGTCGAGGCCGTTGGTGCGCACGATCACGCCGCGCTGGCGGAACTCGTCGGCGGTGCCGAAGCGGGGCGAGGCGGCGATCAGCGCGAGGGACGCGAGGCGCTCGGGGTGGCGCAGCGCCAGCTCGATGCCGACGGCGCCGCCGAGCGCGCAGCCGGCGTACCCGAAGCGGTGGACGCCGAGGCCTTCGAGGGTGGCGAGCAGCCGCGTGGCGAGGTCGCCGACGGAGGCCGCGGGGTGGGCGGGGGCGCCGCCGTGACCCGGGAGGTCGAAGCGGAACACCCGCCACTGCTTCGTCAGCTCGGGGATCTGCCGGTCCCACATGTGCCAAGTGGTGCCGAGGGACGGTCCGAGGATCAGAACCGGAGCGTCTTCCGGCCCGTCGAAGCGGTATTGCAGGGTGTTCGGTGGTGTCTCGCTCACCCGTCAGTCCCTCTCACGTCGTACGAAATCTCCGAGGCCGGGGGAAGAGCCGAGGGCCCCCACCTGCACGCAACACCACGTCCGGCACTGCGGAACCCTAATGGATCCGGGCGGGGCGCACCCGGCGCACGCTTCATCCCGCGGCTACCGATACGACCGAAACACGTGTGTTCGACACGCGTTTCGGCGCGTTGAACCCGGTGTGCGGTCATCACACATTCACGGAGCCTGCACGATCCGCCCTCACCGGGCGGCGGTCCCATGACGTCGACGCCTTCAGCAGAGGCCAGGAGCGCTTCGGCCGGTTCAAGCCCACTGCACGCTCAACGCGACGGGGTCATGGCGAACCCTGGGCAACCCCCAAGCGGGTGCCGACGTTCACCAGGACCCCGGTCCTCGACGCCCGCGCCGCCGGCCGGCGGCGGCACCGGCCTCGCGGAGAGCGGGAGGCCGGGCCACCAACCGCTCGCCCACCGCCCGCCGGTGGAGGGCGTGGCACTAGGATCTTCGGCATGGCCAAGGGCAAGGTGCGGCGGCGGGCACGGAAGATCCTGGGTGAGGAACCCGTGGCCTTCGTCTGGTGCGAGATCCACAAACCCATCCCCGCACCGCCCAAGGACGTTCACCGTGCCGCAGGCAAGGGACGTCTCACGTCGCGTCACCACTGGCTGGTGTACGCCGGGGCCGTGGTGTTCTTCTTCGTGGTCGTACCGGTGATCGTGATCGGCAGTCTCGGCCGTAAGGACACACCGCGTTCCGGCCGTGGCCGCTCTCGCGAGAGGGATCGCGGGCAGAACCCGGTCGACGGGGTCTTCGACGGGGACTGGAACCTGACCGCGGGCCAGCTGCTGCTGCGTTGGTACGGACACTCACCCAGCCCCAAGCGCCTGGTCATGCTGACCCGCGACCGCATCTGCGTGGCGGCGTCCCCTCGCCGTCGGCTGTCGCCGACCAGGGCCGACGATTTCCGGACCGTCACGGAGTTCACCCTCGACGAAGCCCGGATCGAGGGCGAGGCGGGCCAGCCACGCGGGTACGCCACCTTCCGGCTCGCGTTCGCCGACGGTTCCTGGCTGGAGATGGGCCGACTGGGCGAGCCGGAGGACGCCGATCACTTTCTGCGCACGGTCAGCCGCTGAGGTCAGCTGGTGACGTACCGCTCGCGGTACTCCGCCGTGGGGGCGATGGCGGCCCGCGGGAACCGTCGGTGGCTGTGGTCGAGGAGGGCGAGCTCGCACCCGGGATCTCCCGGCCGGCGCGGGCTGACGTACCGATGGGCCTCGAACGTCGCCTCGAACCCGAGCAGCCGGGTGCAGAAGTCGCGGGACTCCCGCAGCTGCGCCGTGCCGGTCACGGCACCACCGCCCCGCCGCGGCCTCGGCGGGCCGGTGCCATCACCTCGTCGAGCGCGATGACTCACGAAGATCGGGGCGACGCGACCAGGGGCCGCCCTTCGTCGCGAGCTTCGCCCGTGCGTTCGTCGGCCCCGCTTCGCGCCGGACGCGGGGCCGTGTCGCTCACACGCGGGACCACTTCTGGTTGGCCTGGCCGTTGCAGGTCCACAGCACCAGCGGGGTCCCGTTGGCGGTGCCGGCTCCGCTGGCGTCGAGGCACAGTCCGGAGCGGGCGTTGCGGATCGAACCGTCGGAGCCGACCGTCCACTTCTGGTTGTCCTGGCCGTTGCAGGGCCAGGTGATGACACGGGTGCCGTTGGCGGTGCCCTGCTCGTAGGCGTCCAGGCACTTGTCGCCGTAGACACGGATCTCGCCGCCCGCCCATGCGGTCCACAGCTGGTTGGCGGCCGTGTGGCAGTCCCACAGCAGAGTCGCCGCACCGGCGGCCGTGGAGGCGTTGTCCACGTCCACGCAGCGGCCGGAGCCGTCGCCGCGCAGGCGTGAGGTGGTGGACGCGAGCGGGCTGCCGCCGCTCACCCGGTACACGGCGACACCGTGCGCGGGGACGGTGGCCGAGATCTGCCCGGACGTGCTCGACGTGCCGCCGGTCCACAGGTCGGTCAGGGTGAACGGTCCTCCGGTCAGGCCGGTCCGGGCGGCCGTCGTCGTGACCGTCGTGGCGCTTCCGCCCCGGTTGAACAGCGCCACCGCGACCGATCCGTCCGCCAGGGGCTTGGCGAACACCTCGGTGTTCCCGTCGTCGCGCACCCTGCGTCCGCCCGCACCGAGGGGGTCCTGGTTCACCGCCAGCAGGCGCGGGTTGCGCAGGATCGCGCTGACGTCGGCGGACATCGTCCGGATGTCGTTGCCGGCCATCAGCGGGGCGCTCATCAGGGCCCACAGGGCGAAGTGGGAGCGGGACTCGGTCAGCGACAGGCCGGGGCGGCCGACGACCAGCATGTCGGGGTCGTTCCAGTGTCCCGGGCCGGACTGCGCGGCCAGCGGCGCGTTGACGTCCAGGACGTTGCCGACGCCCATCGGGTAGCTGTTGGTGTTGCCGTTCTGCCAGATGTCCAGCAGGTCCTCGGTCGTCCGCCACAGGTCGGCGACCTCGCCCCAGTTGTAGGTGGACCCGGTGATGGCGTGGAAGCTGTTGGGGTTGATGCTGTAGACGATCGGCCGGCCGGTCGCGCGCAGGGCGTCCCGCATCAGCGTGAACCGCGCGACCTGCTCGTCGCGGGTGCCGCTCGAGGAACACCAGTCGTACTTCAGGTAGTCGACCCCCCACGAGGCGAACGTGGCGGCGTCCTGGGCCTCGTGGCCCCTGCTGCCCGTGGCGCCCGGGTACGTGCCCACGGTCTGCGCGCAGGTGCGCTCGCCGGGTACCTGGTAGATGCCGAACTTGAGGCCCTTGCTGTGGATGTAGTCCCCCAGGGCCTTCATCCCGCTCGGGAACTTCGTCGGGTTGGCCCGCAGGTTGCCCTGCGCATCACGCTGCGGGTCGAACCAGCAGTCGTCGACCACCACGTAGCGGTACCCGGCGTCCCGCATGCCCGAGGACACCATCGCGTCGGCGGCCTGACGGACCTGGGTCTCGGTGACCCCGCACCCGAAGCTGTTCCAGCTGTTCCACCCCAGCGGCGGGGTGAGTGCCGGACTGCCCGGCGCGGCCGTGGCGGCGGTCTGCGTCGAGGCCGTCACGGACGCGGTCACCATCAGTGCGGCGGCCGCGAGGAAGCGGAGCAGTCGTCCGCCTGAGCGTCTGGGCACCGGGAACTCCTTCGGCTGGGATGCAGAGAAGAGAGGAGCGTGTTCGATATTTCGATCGACGTTCGGTGACGCAGGGTGCCCAACGGATACTAGAGTCGGGAGCGGACATGTCAACACCTCGCAGGCCCGCCGCGGCGAAGGCCGTCCGGACCGTGAATCCGGCCGCATCCACTGTGAACACCCCCTGTCGCACCGGCTATTGACACCCCGTCCACCACACCTCGACGATGGAAACCGCTTCCAGTGGGAGCGCTCCCAAAGCACACCTCCTCCGAGACCGAGGTACTGTTTTGAGCCGCAGACTCCGCACCTTGATGGCAGCACTCTGTGCTCTGCCGCTGGCGTTCGCCGCCGCGCCCCCGGCCCAGGCGGCCGACCCCACCACCATGACCAACGGCTTCTACGTGGACCCCGACTCGAGCGCGAAACGCTGGGCGGCCGACAACCCCGGCGACGGCCGAGCCGCCGCGATCAACGCCTCCATCGCCAACACGCCGATGGCCCGCTGGTTCGGCTCCTGGAGCGGCACCATCGGCACCGCGACGGGTGCCTACGTCGGAGCGGCGGACCGACAGGACAAGCTGCCCATCCTCGTCGCCTACAACATCTACAACCGCGACTACTGCGGCGGGCACTCCGCGGGCGGAGCCTCCTCGCCGTCCGCGTACGCCAACTGGATCGCCCAGTTCGCCGGAGGCATCGCGGCCCGCCCGGCCGTCGTCATCCTCGAACCGGACTCCCTCGGGGACTACGGCTGCATGACGCAGGCCCAGATCGACGAGCGTGAGGCCATGCTCAGCGGCGCACTCACCGAGTTCAGCCGCCAGGCTCCCAACACCTGGGTCTACATGGACGCCGGCAACCCGCGCTGGGCCGACGCGGCGACCATGGCCCGGCGCCTCCACGAAGCCGGCGTCCGACAGGCCCACGGCTTCTCGCTCAACGTGTCCAACTACATCACCACCGCCGAGAACACCGCCTACGGCAACGCCGTCAACAACGAACTGGCCAGCCGCTACGGCTACACCAAGCCGTTCGTCGTCGACACCAGCCGGAACGGCAACGGCTCCAACGGCGAGTGGTGCAACCCTGCCGGACGCCGCATCGGCACGCCCACCCGGACGGGCGGAGGCGCCGAGATGCTCCTGTGGATCAAGACCCCGGGCGAGTCCGACGGCAACTGCGGCGTCGGGAACGGCTCCACGGCCGGCCAGTTCCTCCCCGAGGCCGCCTACAAGATGATCTACGGCTACTGAGCCGGACACCCGGCACCCGCTCGTCGGCGCGGCCGATCCCGCCGGTGGTCAGCGGGACGCCAGGCCCTCCAGGGCCCGCACCGTGTCCGCCAGGCCGTACGGTCGGGCCGCCCCCGGGACGGGGCGGCCCGACCAGCCGGGGCCGAGGGTGAGGACCAGAGGGCTGCGGCGGGCGCCTCGGACGCCCCATTCCATCGCCGCCACGTGCTGGGCCAGGGGGCGGCTCGCCGTCGTGCGGGACTGGGCCCACAGGGCGACCGCCGCGGGACCCGTTCTGCGGACCGCCGCGATCAGGGACTCCACCGGGAGCGCGCCGCCGAACATCCGCACGGGGATGCCGCGTTCGGCCAGTGCAGCGGCCAGCACCTCCAGGGCGAGCGTGTGGTTCTCCCCCGGCACGCAGGCCAGGACCGTCGTCGCGCCCGGGCGGTCGGGGACCGTGTCCGGCGCGGCACGGCGGAGCGCTCCGGAGACGTGCCAGGACAGGAAGTGCTCCACCTCGACGTACCGCTCCCCCGACGACTCCCACTTGCGTCCCACGGCCTGCAGCGTCGGCACGATCACCTCCGCCCACGCGGCGACCAGGCCGTGTTCCCGTATCGCGTCGAGCAGCAGGCGGTCGAGGGCGGCCGCGTCGAGGCGGAGGGCGGCGCGGGCGATGCCCTTGCACTCCTGGCGGGCGTCTTCCAGACGGAGTCCGCTGCCCGCGCGGGAGGCGGGCGCGGCCTCCGGAGCGGGTGTGCGGCGCGGCGCGGCGGACGGCGCCGGGTCGGCCGCGGGTGCGGGAGCCGGCGCCTCGCGGGCCAGCCGTGCCGCCTCCGCCGGGGGGAGCCCCGTCGCCGTCAGCGCGCACATCCGCTCCAGGCGTGCCACGTCCGCCGGGGTCCAGCGGCGGTGCCGGCCGCCGGTGTGGCGGTCGGGGCCGAGCCCGTAGCGGTGGTCCCAGGTGCGGACCGTGGTGGGGGCGACGCCCAGGCGGCGCGCCACCTCACCGGTGGTGAGCCCACCCTCGGGCCCGGCGGATTCCGTGGTGTCGCTCATTCCCCCACCGTACGTCTTGCGACGCACAAACGACGCATGTTGTCTGCGTCGATTTGCCGGACCAACACTGGGGTCCAGTTCCGCAGTGAGCGGTACTCCTTCGAAAGGGATGGTCCCCATGCGCTCCCGTTTCCCCGTCGTCATCGCCGCCTCCACCGGCGCCTGCGCCCTCGCGCTCGGTGTCACCGCACCCGCCATGGCCGCCCCCTCCGCCGAGCAGGACACGGCGATGGTCTCCGTCGTGCACGGCATCCCCGACCTGACGGTCGACGTCTACGCCAACGGCGACGAACTGCTCTCCGGCTTCGAGCCCGGCACGGTGACCGAGCCGCAGTCCCTCCCGGCCGGCAGCTACGACATCCAGATCTTCGAGGCGGGCCAGGGCCCCGACGGCAAGCCCGCCCTGGAGAAGAAGGTCGAGGTCGGCGAGGGTGACACCGCCACGATCGCCGCCCATCTCGGCGCCGACGGCACGCCGCAGCTGACCGCGTTCGCCGATGACGTCTCCAAGGTCGACGCGGGCAAGGGCCGGCTGACCGTGCGCCACATCGCGGCCGCTCCCGCCGTGGACGTGCGCGCCGGCGGCGAACCCGTCTTCACCGATCTGACGAACCCGAACGAGGACTCCGCCGTGGTCGACGCGGGCACAGTCGACGCCGACGTGGTCCTCGCCGGCACCGACACCGTGGCCGTCGGTCCTGCCGAGGTGAACGTGGCCGAGGGTGCCGGCACCGTCGTCTACGCCTGGGGCAGCGCCGAGGACAAGAACCTCGCCCTGGCCACCCAGAAGTTCAGCGGTATGGACTCCATGCCGCAGGCCGTGCACGCGGGCGGCGACGGCACCGCCGTGTCCGCCAACTCCACCGACTGGACGCCGGGCTGGGCCGCCGCCGGCGGTGTGGTCGCCGTGGCCGGTGTGCTGGGCGCCCGCCGCTTCGCGGGCAAGCGTGACTGACACCTCGCGGCGGCGCGGGACCCTGGCCGTGGCGGTCGCGGTACTGGCGGCCGTCACGGCGGTGGTCCTCTGTGTGCTGTGGTCGGCGCAGGGGCGCCAGCAGGCCGGCCCGCCCGCCGGCTTCGGCGCCGCACCGACGGCGGCCGCCGGTGACACCGACAGGCCGTCCGGCGCCGCGCCGCCGCCGTCCGTGGCCGAGCCGGCGGCCGTACGGCAGGCCCCGCCCGAACGCGTTCTCGTACCCGCTGTCGGGCTCGACGCCCGGATCGAGGACGTCGGCGTGACACCGCGCGGGGACATGACCGTGCCGGACGACCCGGCCGTGGCCGGCTGGTACCGCTACGGACCCGGGCCCGGCAGCGCCGAGGGGTCGGCCGTGCTGGTGGGGCACCTCGACAGCGAGACGGGTGACCTGGGCGAGTTCGCCGCCCTGAGGGACGTACGGGCCGGGGACACCGTGGAGGTGCGGCGGGCGGGGGCCGAACCCGTCGCCTATCGCGTCACCGCGCGTGCCACCGTCCCGAAGGACGAGCTGCCGCCGTCCGCCTTCCGCCGCTCCGGGCCGCCGGTCCTCACGCTCATCACCTGCGCACCGCCGTTCGAGCCGGAGCACGGCGGTTACACCGCCAACCTCGTCGTGACGGCGGAGCCGGTGGACGCCCGGCAGGACCCCTGACTCACCTGATCGTGTCTGTCGTTGTCCGTTCGTTCGGCGTCGTTTCGAACCGACCGCGACCAAACAGACGTTCTCTGGCGCAAGCATTCGATCATCACAGATCATCCACGAAAACCCCCACACTCCGACACGTTCCGCCCGCCTACCGTTCCAGCGCGGCCAGGGCGGCAGGACTGCCCCTGCAACCGCCGCGACCACTCAACGACCGGAGAGGGAGACACCCGTGGCAAGTGTGGAAGTGTCGCTGAAGGACATCATGACCAGCGTCGAGGGGGCACTGGGCGCGGCCGTCGTCGACTACTCGAGCGGCATGGCGCTGGGCACGCTGGGCGGGGGGAAGGACCTGGACCTGACCGTCGCGGCGGCCGGCAACACCGACGTGATCCGCGCCAAGGTGCGCACGATGGAACTGCTGGGTCTCTCCGGGCAGATCGAGGACATCCTCATCACCCTCGAGTCCCAGAACCACCTGATCCGGCTGGTCACCGGCCGCAGCGGCAACGGGCTGTTCCTGTACCTCGTGCTGGACAAGTCCCGCTCGAACCTGGCGATGGCCCGCCACCAGCTCAAGCGGGTCGAGGAACAGCTGGAAGTGTGATCCGCCCCGGGGCACGGCCGACGCGCGCCCACGATGTGAAGACTTCTTCAAGTCTCCACATGAACATGGCCCCAAGCCGTGGGCGCGTGTCATGCCGAGCCAGAAGGATCGGCGGCGAAGGACGGCACATCGTGCGGCGGCGCCCCCTCGGGGCGCCGCCGCGTACCGGAGAACATCCCCGACGCGGCAGGGAGCGCGCACCCATGCAAGTCCCCCTCTACCAGGCCAAGGCAGAGTTCTTCCGGATGCTGGGCCACCCGGTGCGCATCCGGGTGCTGGAGCTGCTGCAGCACGGGCCGGTGCCGGTGCGGGACCTGCTGGCCGACATCGACATCGAACCGTCCAGCCTCTCCCAGCAGTTAGCGGTGCTGCGCCGGTCCGGCATCGTCGTCTCCGTACGGGAGGGCTCCACCGTGACGTACGCCCTCGCCGGCGGCGACGTCGCCGAACTGCTCCGCGCGGCCCGGCGGATCCTCACGGAACTGCTGGCCGGGCAGAGCGAACTCCTCGCCGAGCTGCGGCAGGTGGACGTACCGGTGCCGTCGGCGCCCGGGGGCGGGGAGGAGTAGGGGCGCGAAGGTTCGGCCGGCGGGCCCTGTCAGTCGTGTGCCGTGGGGTCGAAGCCCTCCGGCGCCCGGTCGAGGAAGGCTGCGACCGCGCTGATACGGCCGTCCTCGGCGAACTCGATCACATCGGTGCCGGTGGCGAAGGACGTCCCGTCGGCGGTGACGATCTCCCAGCGCAGGCGGGCCCTCCCGTGGTGGACCTCGGGCTCCTCACGGCGGCGGACCGTCGCGGGGCCCGCGTGGGACACGAACTGGTCCCGGAAGTCCGCGAGGGCCGCCGCGCCGCGGAGGAGGCCGACGAGGGCGCGGTACTCGACCCCGTCGGTGAAGACCGTGGCGGCCAGGCGGTCCCGGTCGCCGTCGGGCCCGGTGTTCCAGAAGCGGGTGTAGCGCTCCAGCTGGGCGAGCGGGGGTGTCGTCCCGGTCATGGAGTCGGTCATGGAGTCGGTCATGGCAGGTTCCTTTCCCTTCGCGCGGCGCCGTGCGGCGGGCCGCGCTCCTGTCCCCGACTGTGCGCGGGCGAGGGGCGCGGAGTCGATGACCTGCGAGGTCATTGCCGTCGCGCACCCCGCGCGGCAGCCTGGGCCTCATGACAACGACCACCGCACCACCGGTCGGAGTGCTGCTGCGGCGATGGCGTGAGCGCCGCCGCCGCTCCCAGCTCGACGTGGCGCTCGCGGCCGAGCTGTCCACCCGCCACCTGAGCTGCGTCGAGACCGGACGCGCCAATCCCAGCCGAGACCTCGTCCGGCGGCTGTGCGACGAGCTGGACGTGCCGCTGCGGGAGCGCAACCCGATCTACCTCGCCGCGGGCTTCGCCCCCGTGCACCGGGAGCGTCCCTTCGACGACCTGGGAGCGGCGCGGGCCGCCGTGGAGGCGGTGCTGACCGGGCACGAGCCGAACCCGGCCCTCGCGGTGAATGTGCGCTGGGAACTGCTGGCTGCGAACCGTGCCATGGAGCTGTTCCTCGGCGACGTGCGGCGGGGGCCGTCGGACCCGCCGTTCAACGTGCTGAAGGCGACGCTGGGGCCCGACGGCATGGCGGGGCGTGTCCTCAATCACGCGCAGTGGCGCGCGCACGTCCTGCGCCGGGTCCGCCGTCAGCTGGAACGGACGGCCGACGCCGGTCTCGCGGAGCTGCTCGCCGAGCTGGAGAGCTACCCGGTGCCGGAGGGGGCGGACGCGCCCGGCCCGGGCGGGGAGGCGCAGGACCTGGTGGTTCCGCTGCGCCTGGCGTCCGAGTACGGGGAACTGTCGCTGCTGTACACGACGACCGTCTTCGGATCACCGCGGGACGTCACGCTCGACGAGATCGCCATCGAGACGTTCTTCCCGGCGGACGGGCGCACGGCGGAACTGGTGCGGGGGCTGGCCGGCTGAGGCCGGGGTACGCCCTGTCCGGATGGGACCGCGTGCCTCGTGTCAGGCGTCGCCGAGGGTGTCCAGGCCGGTGAGGGCTCCGACCGGGTCGGGGTCGGGGGTGCCGCGCGGCCACCAGTCGTCCTGGTCCGGCTCCGACTCGTACGCGTACCAGAGGTGGTCCCGGCCCAGGCGGAGCTGGACGTGGCCCCGGGGGTGGGTGAGACGGTTGCGCCACGGCCGGAAGGCGGGGAGGTCCGCCGCGAGCAGCAGCGGGCGGGCGCGGTCGAAGCGGCCTGCCGGCGGGTCCCACGACTCCTCCAGTACGGCCAGTCCGGTCGGGCCGCCCTGCCGCCACGCGGCGACCGCGCGCGCCAGGTCGCCGGGCGTACGGCCGGCCGCGCGCGCCAGTGACGCGTACAGCGCGCGGGTGCCCGCGGTCAGCCCCGAGCCGGGGCGGGCTGCGGCCAGACGCACCGCGTCGTGCCACAGGGACAGCGGGCCGACCGGGTCACGGCCGGTGGAGAGCAGAGCGTGGGCGCGGGCCGCCGCGTCGGTGGCGAGCTGGTCCAGCGCGAACGGGTCCGGGCCGCCCGGGGACGCCGGGTAGACGGGCGGCTGCTCCGGGTGCGACGGCGTCGGCAACGGCGCCGGCAGTGGCGGGAGTTCGGGGCCTCGGCGGGACACGGCGTCGGTGGCGCGCATGCCCGGCAGCGGCTCCGGCTCCCGTCCCTGGGCCGCCCGCGCGGCGCGGGCCGCGCTGAGGCGGGACAGCGCGTCGATCACCTCGCGCTCGCCGCGCCCGCGCAGCAGGAGCAGCACGAACGGGTCGGCGTCCAGGAGACGGGCGGTCTGGTAGCAGAGGGCGGCCGCGTGCTTGCACGGGTGACCCGAGTCGGGGCAGCTGCAGTGGGGGGCGAGGTCGCCCTGGCCGGGCAGCAGGGGGACACCGCAGTCCGCCAGGGACTGCGGCATCTCCTTGTCCAGCAGGGCCGCGATGTGACCCGGGCGGTCGGCCGCGGCGTCCAGGAAGCGGTCCCACGCGGCTTCGTCGAACGTCCGCAGGCGTACCTGTACGCGGTACGGGCGCGGACGGCTGCCCTGCACGTACGCCAGGACCAGTCCCGGCGTGACGGTGATGGCGTCCACGTGTCCCTGCTCGGCGTAGCCGCGTCCGCGGGCGAGGCGGGCGCGGTCCAGCGCGCCGTCCTCCAGCGCCGTCACCCATGCCCTCCCCCACCAGGTCGCGGCGAAGGGTTCGCCATCACCGGAGGAGCGGGGAGGGAACGGCGGGAAGGTACGGCGGTGGTCACCGTCGCGGGCGGGGGCGGCCATGGAACGGGGGGTGGCCGGGTTCGCCGGCGGGGTGGCGGTCGTGGGGCGGGCGGGGGCGTCCCGGCGGTCGCGGGGGACGGGGGCCGATGCCGGTGCCCGGTGGTCGGGGGCGGAGGCCGCTCCTCGGCCGTGTGCGGCAGCCGGTCCCTCACCCGGGACACCGGCCGGTCCGGCAGCGGGGTCGGGTGCGGGACCCCGGCCGTGGTCGGGACCGGGCCCCTCTTCGGAGGTACGGGCCGGCCTCGCGCCCGGGTCGGCACCCACGCCCTGACCGGTGGGGAGATCCCGTGTCGTGTCAGGAGCGGAAGCCGATGCGGCGGAAGTGAGGGTGTCCGGCGGCTCAGCGGCGGGATCACGCCTCGAGCCGTCCGCGGCGGCGGAATGCGCCTCGACGCCGGGCGCCGGGTCGTCGGCCATGTCGGGCATGCGGAACGCGTCGGCGAAGGTCTCGCGGATCTCGCGCACGCGGCGGTCGGCGGCGCGGTCACCTCGCGTGGTGCGGGGGACGCGCGGCGCGGGATCACGACGGGGTCGCTTCGCCTCGTCCACCTGCTCGCGGGCCAGGGCTCGCGCCCGTTCCTCACGGGCGGCGCGCAGCGCCTCCCGGGCGATGTCGCCGGGGCGAGACGCGTCATGCGCGTACCCGCCTTGCCCGGCGGAGTCGGGCGCGGCGGCTCCGCCGGGGGCGGCCGCGTCCTCACCGTCACGAGTGGCACCCTCCGTGCGGATGGGGTCCTCCCCCGCGCGCGGACGTGCCGTACCGGGCGCATCTCCCGCGGCGGCCGGGGGTGCCGCGTCACCTTCCGCGTCCTGGGAAGACACCTCCCCCGCCTGTGCCGCCCCGACCGACGGCGCACGTTCCGCGTGCGACGCGGCGCCCGCTTCCGAGGCTCCGCGCGCATCACCGGCCGACGCTCCGCGCCGCGCCCGCCGGGCGCGGTGCAACGCCTCCCGCGCCGCATCGGACGGGCGGGGCGCCCGATCGGCCGACGACGACCCACCGCCCTGCGCGGGTCCCTCCGCCGAAGCCGCCGCACGGCGCAAGGCCTCCCGCGCCTCGTCAGCGGGGCGGGACTCCCGGCCGGGCGGGACCGACGGGACGACCTGTCCGGACTCCCCGGCCGAGACCGCCGCACGGCCCCACACCTCCCGCACCCCGTCAGCCGGGCGCGACTCCTGGTCAGCCGGGACCGACGGGTCACCCGAGACGGACCCCTCCCCCACAACGGCCGCACCGCGCAACGCCTCCCGCACCCCGTCAGCCGGGCGCGACTCCCGGCCGATCGGGCCGGACGCGTCGCCCTCCACGGGCTCCTCCCCCGGAGCCGGCGCAGGGTGCGGCGGCTTCTCCGCCTGGGGCTCCGAGCCGATCGGCGCGGCCCCCTCGACCGGAGAGGTCGGCTCCTCCGCAGAGCTCGCGTCACCGGACCCGGCACCCCTTTCGCGCGCCGCGCGCAGCGCCTCCCTCGCCCTGTCCGACGGTCGCGGCGTCATGTCGTCCTCCGCAGGGACACCAGGTCGGACAGCTCACGGTCGGAGAGCTCCGTCAGGGCGGACTCGCCCGAGCCGAGGATCGCGTCGGCGAGGGCGCGCTTGGACTGGAGCATCTCGGCGATGCGGTCCTCCACCGTGCCCTCGGTGACGAGCCGGTGGACCTGGACGGGCTGGGTCTGGCCGATGCGGTACGCGCGGTCGGTGGCCTGTTCCTCCACCGCCGGGTTCCACCAGCGGTCGAAGTGGACGACGTGTCCCGCGCGGGTCAGGTTCAGTCCCGTGCCCGCCGCTTTCAGGGACAGGACGAGCACCGGGACCGCGCCGCTCTGGAAGCGGTCGACCATCCGCTCCCGCTCGGGCACCGGCGTCCCGCCGTGCAGCAGGTCGACGGGGACGGCGCGCTCGGCGAGGTGGCGGGTGATCAGGCGGGCCATGCCGACGTACTGGGTGAAGACGAGGGCGGAGCCGTCCTCCGCGAGCACCGTGTCCAGCAGTTCGTCGAGCAGGGCGAGTTTGCCGGAGCGGGCGGCGAGGCGGTCGCCGGCCGGGGCGTGTTCCTCCTTGAGGTACAGCGCGGGGTGGTCGCAGATCTGCTTGAGCGAGGTCAGCAGCTTCAGCACCAGTCCGCGCCGCCCGATCCCCTGCGCGGTCTCGATGGCGATCATCGACTCCCGCACCACCGCCTCGTACAGCGCGGCCTGTTCGCGGGTGAGCGGCACCGGGTGGTCCGTTTCCGTCTTGGGCGGCAGCTCGGGGACGATGCCCGGGTCGGACTTCTTGCGCCGCAGCAGGAAGGGGCGGACCAGGCGGGCCAGCCGCTCGACCGCCTGCTCGTCCTCGCCGGTCTCCACCGCGCGCGCGTGCCGGGCGCGGAAGGACTTGAGCGGGCCGAGGAGGCCGGGGGTGGTCCAGTCCAGGAGGGCCCACAGCTCGGAGAGGTTGTTCTCCACGGGCGTGCCGGTGAGGGCCACCCGGGCGGGTGCCGGGATCGTGCGCAGGGCCTTGGCGGTCGCCGAGTGCGGGTTCTTGACGTGCTGTGCCTCGTCGGCGACGACCATGCCCCACCGCTGTTCCGCGAGGGTGGGGGCGGCGGAGCGCATGGTGCCGTAGGTGGTCAGGACGAAGCCGCCGTCGAGGTCGTCGAGGGTGCGGTCGGGGCCGTGGAAGCGGCGTACGGGCACTCCGGGCGCGAACCGGGTGATCTCCCGCTGCCAGTTGCCGAGGAGGGACGCCGGGCACACCACGAGGGTGGGTTCCGAGCGGGCCCGCTTCAGGTGCAGGGCGATGAGGGTGACGGTCTTGCCGAGACCCATGTCGTCGGCGAGGCAGCCGCCCAGGCCGAGGGAGGTCATGAGGTCCAGCCAGGCCAGGCCGCGGAGCTGGTAGTCGCGGAGGGTGGCGTCGAGGCCGGGCGGGGGTTCGGCGGGCCGCACGCCCGCGGTCAGGCGGTCGCGGAGGGCGGCCAGCGTCCCGGCGGGCACCGCTTCCACCGTCTCGCCGTCGACCTCCGCCTCGCCGGTGAGGGCGACGGACAGCGCGTCGACGGGGTCGAGCAGCCCCAGGTCACGTTTGCGGGCCTTGCGGACGAGGGCGGGGTCGACCAGCACCCACTGGTCGCGGAGCCGGACGACCGGACGGTGCGCCTCGGCCAGGGCGTCCATCTCGGCCTCGCTGAGCGGGTCGCCGCCCAGGGCGATCTGCCAGCCGAAGCGCAGCAGGTCCTCGCTCTCGAAGAAGCCGGTGCCGTCGGTCGCGGAGCCGGGCGCGGAGCGGACGACGGCCGTGGCCGTGAGGTCCTGGGCCAGATCTCGCGGCCAGTGCACGGCGACCCCGGCCGCCGCGAGCCGGGTGGCCGCCACGCCGAGCAGGTCGCTCAACTCGTCCTCGGACAGGGCGAGGACGTCCGGCACGTCCTGGTCGGTGAGCCGGTCCAGCGGGGGCCAGACGCGGGCCGCGCGGCGCACCGCGAGGGCGGCGTCCACGCGCGCGCGGGGGCCGAAGCCGTGGTCGGCCTCGCCGGACCAGAGCGCCGCCGCGTCGGCCACCAGCGTCGGGTCGGAGAGGCTGTGCACCTGCACGATCGCCGCTCCCGCGCCGCGCGCGCCGTTGCCGCCCGCGGTTCCGTTGGCGTCGAAGAGGTCGTGCGCGGACAGGTCCAGGCGGAGCGAGATCCGTACGCCCGCGTCCATGCCGGCGGCGACCTCCGCGGCCCAGTCCCGGGCGTCGGGCAGCCGCTGGGGCCGCCGCGCGGCGAACGGCGGTCCGGAGGCGTAGGGGGCGGCGGGCGTGCGGGGCAGGACGTCGGCGACGGCGTCGAGGAAGGCGCGGACCAGCGCCTCCGGCCGGGGCAGGCGCAGAGGGCCCGGGCCGGGCAGGGGCACCGCGTGGCCCTCGTAGGGGAGGGCGGCGGCGACGGCGCGCAGGTGGGTCACGTCGTCCGGTTCGAGCGGGCCGGCGCGCCAGGCGTCGTACCCGTCGGCGGTGAGGCCGGGCAGCAGGCGGCCCCGGGCGGTGAGGCGCAGGGCGTGCAGGGCGGCGGCGCCCCAGCAGACGGTGGCCGGGTGGGCCGCCGGATCGTGCCGGGCGCGGACCAGCAGAGGCAGGGCCTCGTCCACGGGCAGGGCCAGCGCGGGGACGGTACGGCGGCGCACACTCGAGCCGTGCGGGCGTACGACGGTGAGGTCGGTGCGCCGGGCGTCCCCGGCCTCCGGGGGCAGGTCCGCGCCCTCGGGGTCGTAGAAGGCGATCCGTCCGTCACGCGGGAGGGGCGCGGGCAGGAACACGGCCGGCAGCGACGACGCGCCGAGCCCGTCGGCCGTCACGACGCCTTGGGCCGTCACCGTCGCCTCGTCCATACGCCTTGTCACCTCCCCGCCCGTCCGTCGGACCAGTCGTCTTCGACTCTACGGGCGGGGTCCGACAATCGGCTCCGGCGGCCGGGCCGGGCGACGGGTTACGGCACGGTGCGCGCCACGACGTACACGCGCGGGTAGCCGGGTTTGTCGTGGTTGACGACGACGTCGTGCGTGGGCGCGGGGTTCTTCTGCTTGTGCACCAGCCCGGACCAGGTGCCGGGGCCGTCGAAGGTCCAGCCGGTGACGTTGCGGTCGCGCTCACCGATGGGGAGGTGGTCCTTCTCCAGGTCCTTCTCCGACATGCCCATGCTGGTGAGGAACGCGGTCAGACCCACGTCGCTGGTCTCGAACTCGACGTAGAGGCGGCTGGTCTTCCAGTTGTTCGTCTCGTACGAGGCGACCCACCAGGCCGGGTGCGGCACGGGCACCTGGTAGATGCGGCGCTGGAGCTTGGACGGCCAGCCCTCGGTGAGGCCGGTCGCGGAGTACTTCGCCTCCTTGTCCTTGCCGCTGGCCCGGCTCTGGTTGGCGGAGATCACCAGGTAGCCGGCCGGGACGCCGATGAGCAGGACGATGATCAGCAGGGTGAGGGCGCGGCGCCGGATCATGTGCCGCCGGTCCTCACCCGGGTGGGCCCCGCCCTGTCCCTCGGGGCGGCCGGGGTCGTTCGCCGGCGGAGGGATCACGCCCGTCACAGCGACTCCGAGGTGGTACGGCGGGCCTCGGCGAACTTCTCGTAGCGCTCGTAGCGCTCGACCCGGCGGCGCTTGGCGCGGCGGAAGCGGCGGGCGACCAGACGGGCCAGGTCGGCGGCGCCGACCATGCCGGCCTCGGGGCCGAGCTGGGCGCGCACGACGCGGGCCTCGGGGCGGTAGCCGCGCCCGGTGAGGTGCCGCTTGAAGGCGTCCCGGGCGGGGCCGATGAGCAAGTCGTCGGCCGCGGAGACGCCGCCGCCGATGACGAAGCAGGACGGGTCGAGGGCGGCGGCCAGGTTGGCGATGCCGACGCCGAGCCACTGGCCGATGTCCTGGAGCAGCTCGATGCACATGGCGTCGCCCTCGCGGGCCAGCTCGGTGATCATCGGGCCGCTGATGTCGCCGATGTTGCCCTTGACGTGCTCGATGATGCCGTAGGCGACCGGGGAGTCGGCGGCGGCCAGCTCGCGCGCCTCGCGCACCAGGGCGTTGCCGGAGCTGTACTGCTCCCAGCAGCCTCGGTTGCCGCAGGGGCAGCGGTGTCCGCCGGGGACCACCTGCATGTGGCCGAACTCGCCGGCGACGCCGTACTTGCCGCGCTTGACCTTGCCGTCCTCGAGGATGGCGCCGCCGATGCCGGTGCCGAGGGTGATCATGACGAGGTTGTCCTCGCCGCGTCCGGCGCCGAAGCGCCACTCGGCCCAGGCGGCGGAGTTCGCGTCGTTGTCGACGAGGACCGGGACGGCGAGGCGGCCCGCGAGGCGGTCGCGCAGTGGTTCGTTGCGCCAGGACAGGTGGGGGGCGAAGAGCACCCGGTTGCGGTCGGCGTCGACCCAGCCGGCCGCGCCGATGCCGACGGCGTGCACGTCGTGCCGGTCGGAGAGGTCCAGGACGAGCTCCACGATGGTGTCCTCGACGACCTTCGGGCTCTTGGACTTGTCGGGGGTCTCGGTGCGGAGCTTCTCCAGGATGTTGCCGTCGGCGTCCACGACGCCCGCCATCACTTTGGTGCCGCCGATGTCGATGCCCACGGTGGGCACCCGGGGCGCCGACAGGTGCGAGCGGCGCTCCCGCGTACCGACCGTTCTCAGGACGGTGGCGCGCCGGGAGCCGATGGGGGCCGTGAAGTCGCGGTAGGTGCTCATCGGGTGCGATTGTGCCGCACGGGGGCCCCGATCGCGGTACCGGGCAGGTGACGGGGTCCGTCGGATCCGGCACCGGAAGCGGGTGGGGACGGGGTGGAGGCGGGCCCTCCGCCGTTCGCGTCCGCACCGGTCGGCGCGCTCCCGCCGTACGCCTGTGGATCGCGTCACATTGTCCGGACAATGCGACGACCGGGGCCGCCCGGAGGCCCGGCTCAGTTCCGTACGAGCAGCTGGAACTCGAAGGAGTACCGCGAGGGCCGGTAGGTGTGCGTGCCGTACTCCACCGCGCGTCCGGTGTCGTCGAAGGTGACCCGCTGCATGGTGAGCAGCGGGGCGCCGGGCTGTTCGCGCAGCCGCTCGGCCTCGACGGCGGTGGCGGCCCGCGCGCCGATGGTCTGGCGGGCGCTGTGCAGGGTGATCCCCGCGGCCCGCATCAGCCGGTACAGACCGGTGGCCTCGAGCTGGCCGGTGTCCAGGTCGAGCAGGCCCGTCGGAAGGTAGTTGCACAGGTGCGCGATGGGCTCGCCGTGCGCGGAGCGCAGCCGCTCGACGCGGTGCACCTCGCCGCCCTCGGTGACCCCGAGCGCGGCGGCGACCTCGGCGTCCGCGGCGACCATGGTGTTGACCAGCACCGTGGTGGTGGGACGCTGCCCCGCCGACTCCAGGTCGTCGTAGAGGCTGCTCAGCTCCAGCGGGCGTCTCACCTTGCTGTGCACGACCTGGGTGCCGACGCCGCGGCGGCGCACCAGCAGGCCCTTGTCGACGAGCGACTGGATGGCCTGGCGGACGGTGGGCCGGGACAGGCCGAGGCGCGCGGCCAGCTCGATCTCGTTGCCCAGCAGGGTGCCGGGGGTGAGGGTGCCGTGCTCGATGGCGGACTCCAACTGCTGGGCCAGCTGGAAGTACAACGGCACGGGGGAGCCGCGGTCCACGCTCAGCTCCAGCTGCACGGTCGGGTCCACTTCTGGTTTCGGCACGGAGCGAGCGTATCGGCGTGGGCTGTTGACGGGAAGTCGTGTAGTTCGGTTGTCCGGACATACGCATTGACAGGGAGCGGCGCGAGCCCCACTTTGTTTCCATGCGCATCGGGGTCATCGGTACGGGCCGTATCGGCACCATTCACGCCCACACACTCAGCAGGCACCGCGAGGTCGGGTCCCTCATTCTCACGGACGTCGATCCAGCGCGGGCCCAGGCCCTCGCCCACCGGCTCGGTGAGACGGCGGCGCCGGGGGTGGACGAGATCTACACCTGGGGGGTCGACGCCGTGGTGATCACCACGGCCACCTCCGCCCACGCGGACCTGATCGCGCGGGCGGCGCGCGCGGGTCTGCCGGTCTTCTGCGAGAAGCCCATCGCCCTGGACATCGCGGGCACGTTACAGGCGATCACGGAGGTGGAGACCGCCGGGACGGTGCTCCAGATGGGCTTCCAGCGGCGATTCGACCGCGGGTACACGGGCGCCCGCGAGGCGGTACGGACGGGCAGGCTGGGGCGGCTGCACACGGTACGCGCGATGACCAGTGACGCCGAGCCCCCGGCCCCCTCCCACCTGGCGCAGTCGGGAGGGCTGTACCGGGACACGCTCATCCACGACTTCGACATGCTGCGCTGGGTGACCGGCCGGGAGGTCGTCGACGTGTACGCCACCGGGTCGGACGCGGGGCCGCAGGCGTTCCGCGAGGCGGGCGACGTCGACACCGGCGCGGTGCTGCTCACCCTCGACGACGGCGCCCTCGCCACGGTCACCGGGACCCGGATGAACGGCGCCGGCTACGACGTGCGCATGGAGCTCGCCGGGGAGCGCGACCAGATCGTCGTCGGCCTCGACGACCGTACGCCCATCGCGTCCACCGAGCCGACGGGACCGCCCGCCGCGGACAAGCCGTGGACCGGCTTCCTGGAGCGGTTCGGACCCGCCTACGAGGCCGAACTGGTCGCGTTCGTCGAGGTGGTGCGGGGCGAGCGGCCCAACCCGTGCGACGGCCGCGAGGCCCTGCGGGCGCTGCTGATCGCGGAGGCGTGCGAGCGGTCGCGGCGGGAGCGCAGACCGGTGCGGCCGGCCGAGCTGTTGAGCAGCGCGCAGGAGGCGCTGACGTGAGACGTGGGGGTGTCGGTGACACCCCCTTCTTCATTGCTTCATGACGAGCGGGTCGTCACCGGGAGGACGGTCCCCTGCGCCACCGCGCACAGGGTCTCCTCGTCGTCCTCCGTCACCGTGAGGAGGTCGCAGCGGGTGACCGCCTGGCGTCTGCCCGCGTGGACGACGGTGGCGCGGGCGCGGAGGGTGCGGCCGGTGGCGGGACGCAGGTACTGGACGGAGAAGCCCCCGGTCAGCACGGACGGGCCGAGGACCGCGCCGGCGGCGAAGGTGAGCGCGTTGTCGGCGGCGTAGGCGAGGACGCCGCCGTGCAGGAAGCCGTTCTGCTGGTGCAGGTCCTCCCGGATGTCGATCTCCAGGGTGGCCCCGCCGTCGCCGAAGGCGGTGACACGGGCGCCGAGGAGCCTGCTGAACGGCTGGGCCTCCAGCAGCCGTTGCGCGGCGGCGAGATCGAGTTCGGGCCTGGGCCCGGGCTGCGGGGTCGTGGTGGGCGTCACGGGGTGTCGGTTTCCTCCAGCAGGCCCGCGTCGTGGGCGAGCAGCGCGATCTGGACACGGTTGTTCAGGCCGAGCTTGGCCAGGATGCGCGAGACGTGCGTCTTGACGGTGGCCACGCTCATGTACAGCTCGGCGGCGATCTCCGCGTTGGCGAGGCCCCGGCCGACGGCCACGGCGACCTCCCGTTCGCGGTCGTTGAGGGCGGCGACGCGGTCGCGGGAGCGGGAGCGCCGGGTGTCGCCCGGTCCCGGGTCGCCGGCGGCGTGGGCCATCAGCTGCCGGGTGACCGCGGGCGACAGCACCGGGTCGCCGGCCGCGACGCGGCGTACCGCGGCGACGATCTCGGCGGGCGGGGTGTCCTTCAGCACGAAGCCGGCCGCGCCCGCGCGGAGCGCGCGCAGGACCTGGTCGTCGGCGTGGAAGGTGGTGAGCACGACGACCTGCGGGGCGTCGTCGCGGGCGCGCAGCGTCTCGGTGGCGGTGAGGCCGTCGACGGAGGGCATGCGGATGTCCATGAGGACGACGTCCGGGCGGGTGCGGTCGACGAGTGCGGTGACCTCCGCGCCGTCGGCGGCCTCCCCGACGATCTCGATGTCGTCGGCGCCGCCCAGCATGAAGGAGAGGCCGGCGCGGACGAGGGGGTCGTCGTCCACGAGGAGCACTTTGATGGCGGTCATGGACCGTACGTAATCATGGTGGCGGGGTGGAGGAGGACACGCGGTGGGGGTGCCGTACGGCCCGCAGTTCGCAACGGCATTGGTGCGGGCCGGGGGGTGTCCGCGCTGCTCGGCGCTCGCGAGGTGCCGCCGCGCCCACCCGTGCCGCCCCTGGCGGCACGACTGCCCGCGGTCGGTGAGCGCCGGGCCGCCGCGCCCGCACCCCCGAGAAAGCCGCGCGTGCCCGCGGTAGGCGAGGGCTGGGCCGCCGCGCCCCGACTGCCGGGGCGGCCGCGCGTGCCCGCGGTAGGCGAGAGCTGGGCCGCCGCGCCCGCACCCCCGAGGAAGCCGCGCGTGCCCGCGGTAGGCGAGGGCTGGGCCGCCGCGCCCGGACTGCCGGGGCGGCCGCGCGTGCCCGCGGCTCTGGTTGCTAGCGCCATGGCAGGCACGCCTGCACTTCGAAGCCGCCGTCCGGCGTCGGGCCGTGTTTCAAGGTGCCGCCTGCCAGCGTCGCTCGCTCCGTCAGGCCGATCAGGCCCTGGCCCGCGCCGGGGACGGGCGGGACCTCGCCTTCCGGGGCGGGGTTGTGGACCGTGACCGTGAGGTCCTCGCCCGGGCCGCCGGCCACGGAGACGGTGACCTCCGTGCCGGGGGCGTGTTTGCGGGCGTTGGTCAGGCCCTCCTGGGCGATGCGGTAGGCGGTGCGGCCGACGGAGGCCGGGACGGAGGCGGCGTCGGTGACACGCTGGTCCAGGGTGACCTTCATGCCCGCCTGACGCGACTCGGCGACAAGGGTGTCCAGCGCCGCCAGCGTCGGCTGCGGACGCCCCGCGTCCTCGCTGTCGCCGGTCCGCAGCACCCCGATGATCTCCCGTAGATCCTGGAGTGCCTCGTGGGCGCTCTCCCGGATCACGCCGGCCGCCCGCGCGACCTCGTCGCGCGGGGCGTCGGGCCGGAACTCCAGAGCGCCCGCGTGCACGCTGAGCAGCGTCAGCCGGTGCGCCAGCACGTCGTGCATCTCCCGCGCAATGGCCTCGCGGGCGAGCCGCTGCGCCTGTTCGGCCCGCAGCCGCGCCTCCCTCTCGGCACGCCGGGCCCGGTCCCGCAGGCTGAGCATGAGCTGCCGCTTGGACCGGACGAACATGCCCCAGCCGACGACGGCGACCGTCAGCACGACGAAGAGGACGACCACGGCGGCGTACGGCAGGTCGGGGTCGGGGCGCCACCAGAAGTACAGCGGCACCAGTGCCAACTGCGCTCCGGCCACCCAGGCCACGTACCGGAAGGGCCGGTGCACGGCGAGGGTGAACAGGGCGATGACCGCGACCCCGCCGGAGGTCTCGGAGACGAAGCTGACCGGCACCATGGCGGCGGCCAGGGCGAACGGCCACCGGCGGCGCAGCCAGAGCGCGGCGCAGGACAGCGCGCCGAGCATCTGGTCGGCGGCGCTCAGCGCCCGCGGGAGATCGGCATTCTGCAGCGTCTCGGCGCCGAGCAGTCCGATCAGCACGGCGAGCAGGAAGCAGGCGAAGTCGACGACCCAGTCGCGGGCGGTGCGCCTTGGGCGGCGGCCGGAGCGGCTCGCGTCGGGGTCCAGCTCGTGGATGAGTGCGGACGGGAAGAACCACCTGGGCCCCGTGTACACGGGTGCGGTCCTCGCCGCCTTGTCATCGGTCACGGTCGACAAATCTATGCAGGGGTGCCCGGGTGCGGCCCCTCCAGGGCGGAATCGTCGACGAAAGTCGGAGGACCTCAGACTTTCGGCGTCCCGGATGCCGGAGGCCGTCCCCCTCGGTCGTAAAGGCCTCGCCCCGCGGCCGATGTGGGTGGGGGGTCCGCGGGGCGAGAGTCGGGGGCATGAAGAAGCTGCTGGAGATCGTGGGGTTCGTGGCCGTGCTGCAGGGCGTGGCCGGTCTGGTGACGGAGTTCACCGACTGGAACTGGGGCCTGGTGCGGCGGACCGGGTTCCTCGACGGGTACGAGATCTACGCGAGCGTCGCCCTGCTGGTGACGGGCATCGCCCTGTTCGCCGTCGCGGAGACCCGGAAGCCCGGCGGCTGAGCCGCCGTCCGGCCGGGAACCGACGGTCGGTCAGGAACCTACGACCGGCCAGGAACCGACGACCGGTCAGCAGGAGTGGTCGACCAGGTCGAACGAGGCGTAGTGGTCGGCGGTGTAGTAGTCCTCCTGGTACTCCTCACCTGTCACGATCCGGCGGGCGCCACGGGTGGGGGAACCGGGCGTGATCACCGTGTACTCGTGGTAGTAACCGGTGCTCCGGCCGGGGAGGATGCCCTCCCTGTTCTGGAAGACCGTGCCGTCCTGCTCGAACGGGAACGGGCCGCCCTGTTCGATCAGGTCGAGGGTGTCGTGCGCCTCGGACGGCAGGTCGCCGTAGCAGATGTCGCCGACCGCCAGGACGGACGGCGCGGCGGGCGCGGCGGCAGGGAGGGCGGGGGCGGCGTGGGCCGCCGGGGCGGAGAACGCTCCGCCGCCGCCCAGCAGAAGGACGGACAGAAGGGCTGCTGCGGCCCCGGACCGGGCCGCTCGTGGGGGGAATCGCATACCCCATGATGACGCGCGTAGACACTGGCATGTCAATGTCAAGTACATGGATTTTTCGGTGTGGTCCGATGAGTTTCCCGTGACGTGAACGCGGAGGCGCGACCGGGTGACGGCGTGACGGGTCGACGTCCGATCGCCGCCAGCGCGCTGCCGTGCCGGCCGCTGAGATGGACGTATGACCACAGAGATCACGGAAAAGACCATGCTCGGCCGGGTGGCGCTGGTGACCGGCGGCAGCCGCGGCATCGGCGCCGCGACGGCGCTGCGGCTCGCCCGGGAGGGCGCGGACGTCGCGGTGACGTACGTGAGCGGCAAGGAGGCGGCGGGGGAGGTCGTACGGTCCGTCGAGGCGCTGGGGCGCCGCGCGGTGGCCCTGCGCGCCGACGCCGGCGACCCGCAGGAGGCGGCCTCGGCGGTGACCGCGGCCGTGCGGGAACTGGGCCGGCTTGACGTGCTGGTGAACAACGCGGGCATCGGCCTGCTCGGCCCGCTGGAGTCCCTCTCCCCCGCCGATGTCGACCGGGTGCTCGCGGTGAACGTGCGCGGTGTCTTCCTCACCTCGCGCGCGGCGGCCGCGGTGCTACCGCCGGGGGGCCGGATCGTCACCGTCGGCTCGTGCATGACGCAGCGGGTGCCGGGCCCAGGCGGGACCCTCTACGCGATGAGCAAGGCGGCGCTGGTGGGGCTCACCAAGGCGCTGGCGCGGGAGCTGGGCGAGCGCGGGATCACCGCGAACATCGTCCATCCGGGGCCGACCGACACGGAGATGAATCCGGCCGACGGCCCCTACGCGGCCGGCCAGGCGGCGGACACCGCGCTGGGCAGGTTCGGTACGGCGAAGGAGGTGGCGGAGACCATCGTCCACCTCGCGGGCGCCGCGTACGTGACAGGCGCGGGGGTGGCGGTGGACGGCGGTCACGCGGCCTGACCGGACCCTGGGGCGCCCCGCTTCCGGACGGCGGGCGCCCGCCGTCCCGACGACGGGCGCCCGGCGCGGGGTTCAGCCCCCGAGTTCCTGCCTCCGAGCCTCCAGCGCCGCCGTCCCCCGGTCCGTCAGGGTGCCGAGGAGGCGCAGGCGGGAGATGCCGCCGTCGGGGTGGATGTCCACGCGCGCGTGGGTGCCCACCGCCGGGTCCGGGAGGACGAAGCGGTGGTTGGTGTCGGGCTGGAGGCGGGTGCGGGGCAGGATCTCCCGCCAGTCGCCGTCCTCCCCGTCCCGCACGGACACCGACGCCCAGCCGGCCGCGTTGCCCTTGAGGTAGGCCGTGTCGATCTCCAGGGCGCGGACCTGCGACTGGGCGACCAGGCGGTACGTGATCCAGTCGTGGCCGTAGTCGCGGCGCCGCCGGGTCTCCCAGCCGTCGTCCATCTTCCGGGAGCGGCCGGGCCGGATGGTGTTGGCGGCGGGCGAGTAGAAGCGGTCGGAGGCGTCCTCGACGCGGCCGCCGTTCTCCAGGGCGACGACGTCGAAGGTACCGAGCGCGGTGAGCCAGGCCAGGTCGGGGACGACTTCGCCGTGGACGCGCAGGCGCGCGATGCCGCCGTCGGGGTGCTGGTTGAGGCGCAGGTGGGTGAAGCGCTGTTCGGCGGTGACGTCGAAGCCGTTGGCCGCGTGGCCGCCGATCCGGGTGCGCGGCACCAGCGTCGTCCACTTCACGTCGTCGGAGAGCAGCTCCTCGGGCGCCGGGGAGCCGTCCACGGCGGTGCCCTCGACCGACACCGCCTGCGGGTAGTTGCCGCGGAAGTGGGCGGTGTCGACGACGATGCCGCGGACGACTCCGGGCGTGCCGAGACGGATCAGCGCCCAGTCGTGGTCGTCGTCGGCGGGCCAGGGGTGGCCGGCCGAGACGCCGCGCCGCCGCCGGGTCTCCCAGCCGTCCATGATCTTGCCCTTGTGGCCGAAGCGTTCGGGGTCGAAGACGGGGCGGCCGGGCAGCAGGAGGTTCTCGCGCTGGGCGAAGAACTCGTCGTTGGCGGCGATGACACCGGCGCCGAGCCGGCGGTCGGCGAGGTCGGCGAGGTGGGTGAAGGGGAAGTCGGCGGTGCGGTAGTCCGCGTACGGGTCGCCGCCGCCGTAGGGGCTGGCGTCGCCGGTGAAGGTCTCGATCGCCGTCACGGTGATGTGGTCCTGCCTTTCGGTGTCGGTTCAGGGCCGGGTGAGCAGGCGGCCCTTCGGTGCGGTGAACTTCCCGTCGGCCATGACGCGTTCGCCGCGCAGCCAGGTGGACCTGACGACGCCGTGGAGGGTGCGTCCGGCGTAGGCGGTCACGCGGTTGCGGTGCTGGAGGGCGGCCGGGTCGACGGTGAAGGTCTCGTCGGGGGCGAGGACGGCGAAGTCGGCGTCGTGGCCGGGCGCGATGGCGCCCTTGCGTGCCTCGAGGCCGGCCAGCCGGGCCGTGCGCGTCGCCGTCCAGCGGACCACGTCCTCCAGGGTGTGGCCGCGCCTGCGGGCCTCGGTCCAGACGGCCGGGAGGCTGAGCTGGAGGCCGGAGATGCCGCCCCAGGCGGTCGCGAAGTCGTCCGTCTTCAGGTCGGCGGTGGACGGGGAGTGGTCGGTGACGACGCAGTCGACGGTGCCGTCGGCCAGGGCCTGCCACAGCAGGTCCTGGTTGGCGGCCTCGCGGATGGGCGGGCAGCACTTGAACTCGCTCGCGCCGTCCGGTACTTCCTCCGCCGTGAGGGTGAGGTAGTGGGGGCAGGTCTCGACGGTGACGCGGACGCCGTCCGCCTTGGCCTCGGCGAGCAGCGGCAGCGCGTCGGCGGAGGAGAGGTGGAGGACGTGCACGCGGGCGTCGAACCGCCGGGCCTGTCCGAGGAGTCGCGCGATGGCGGAGTCCTCGGCGCGGCGAGGCCTGGAGGCGAGGAAGTCCGCGTAGCGGGGGCCACCGCGCTGCGGGGCGCCTGCGAGTTGGTGCGGGTCCTCGGCGTGCACGATCAGCAGGCCGTCGAAGGAGGCGATCTCCCGCAGTGCGCGCGCGAGGTGGTCGTCGTCGAGGTGGGGGAACTCGTCGACGCCGGACGGCGACAGGAACGCCTTGAAGCCGAAGACCCCCGCCTCGTGCAGCGGGCGCAGGTCGGACACGTTGCCGGGGAGGGCTCCGCCCCAGAAGCCGACGTCGATGTGCGCCTTGTCGGCGGCCGTCTTCCGTTTGACGCGCAGGTGGTCGACCGTCGTGGTGGGCGGGAGGGAGTTGAGCGGCATGTCGACCAGCGTGGTGATGCCGCCGGCGGCGGCCGCGCGGGTGGCGGTCCAGAAGCCCTCCCACTCGGTGCGGCCGGGGTCGTTGACGTGCACGTGGGTGTCGACGAGGCCGGGCAGCAGGACGTCGTCGCCGAGGTCCTCCGGGCGGGCGCCGTCGGGGACGGGCGCGTCGTGGGGCAGGACGGCCGTGACGGTGCCGTCGGCCACGGCGACGGACGCGGCGCGCATCCCCTCGGGGGTGACGACGCGGGTCGAGCGAAGCACCAGTTGGACGTCGGGCACCCGGAGCCTCCTGCAGGTCCGCCGGAAAATTCAACGTTCTGTTGAAGGAGTGTTGCCCTCGGGCCTCACCGCGTCAAGGGTGCTCCGGTCGGCACGGCGACGCGAGCGCGATCTCTGGACGTTTCCACAAAGCGAAATTACAATTCCGTCACACAGAACGTAGCTCCGCACAAGCGGATCGCCGACCGGCCGCCGGGTAGGCTTCTGACCTCCTGCCAGCCCCGAAAGGAACGCGCCGTGCCGACGTCCAGCGCCAGCACCACCGACTCCGCCCGGCCCGCCGCCAGTGGCGGCGTGCAGTCCCTCGAGCGCGCCTTCGACCTGCTGGAGCGGATGGCGGACGCGGGCGGCGAGGTCGGCCTGAGCGAGCTGTCCGCCAGCAGCGGTCTGCCGCTGCCGACGATCCACCGCCTGATGCGCACGCTGGTCGCCTGCGGCTACGTGCGCCAGCAGCCCAACCGGCGGTACGCGCTCGGGCCGCGCCTGATCCGCCTCGGCGAGTCGGCGTCCCGGCTGCTGGGCACCTGGGCGCGGCCGTATCTGGCGCGGCTGGTGGAGGAGACCGGCGAGACGGCGAACATGGCCCTGCTGGACGGGGACGAGATCGTGTACGTGGCGCAGGTGCCGTCGAAGCACTCGATGCGGATGTTCACCGAGGTCGGCCGGCGCGTGCTGCCGCACTCCACGGGCGTCGGCAAGGCGCTGCTGGCCGGGTTCCCGCCGGAGGAGGTGCGGGCACTGCTGGGCCGCACCGGCATGCCCGCGGCCACGGAGAAGACCATCACCACGCCCGAGGGCTTCCTCGCCGCGCTGGAGGAGGTGCGCCGGCAGGGGTACGCCGTCGACGACAACGAGCAGGAGATCGGCGTGCGCTGCCTGGCGGTCCCCGTGCCGGACGCGCCCACGGCGGCGGCCGTCTCCATCTCGGGCCCGGCGGGCCGCGTCACGGAGCCGGCGACGGAGCGGATCGTGCCGGTGCTCCAGGAGATCGCGCGCGAACTGTCGGAGGCACTGGCGAATCCGGGAGGTCCGGCGGCCTGAGGGCGTGCCGCCGCGGGTCGCGCCGAGCGCGTCGCGGCTGCGCCGGGTGCGGACACGCCACGACCGCCTCGAGGCCGGGGCACCCGCACCGCCCACACCCGGCCCGTGGGCATGCCGCGCTCACCCTGCGTCAGAGGCGCGCCGCACGAATCACCCGCCGGGCCCACGCCCCGAACACCTGTACGTCACGCCCGAGGTGACGTCCCGAAGAGGTCGACCGCCTCGCGGAGTTGACGCAGCCCGTCCCCCAGCGCGCTCACCGAACCGATGGCACCGGCGACGAGCAGCAGGGACCGGCGCAGCATCGGGATGTCGGGACGGTCGGCGGCGGCCAGTCCGGCCAGCGTGGCGAGTGCCTCCTCCGCGATGGTCCGGTCCCGGAACTCTGCACGGTGTGCGGCCAGTTGGCGGCGTAACCGGGCCACGGCGGAGCGCAGCTCCGCCACACGCGGATCCACCTGACTGCCGGGCACACACCTCTGGTCCACGCCTCGCAACACGGTCCTCCCCCTGGCAGGTCGTCGTGCGCCTCCCCTGACCGGCCCGACGCGCCCCCGCGGACCGGTGCGCGCCAGTAAACGCCACCCCGGGGCCTTTGCGCCAGTCCGCTGCGTCATCGACTTGTTCCACAGCGTGACACCGTGGCCCGAGGCACCTTTCCGCCGGGCGTCCGGACGGGCGGCTTCGAGTGGGGTATGCAGGACGCATGACGGACGACGAGAACCGGGTGGCCGGCCTGTTGCTGGCGGCCGGCGGCGGGCGCCGGCTCGGCGGGCGCCCCAAGGCCCTGCTCCCCCACCGGGGGCGGCTCCTCGTGGAGCACGCCGCGGAGGTGCTGCGCGCGGGCGGATGCGCGAGCGTGCACGTGGTGCTGGGGGCCCGTGCCGAGGAGGTGCGCGCCCGCGCCGCGCTGCGGGACTGCGTGCTCGTGGACAACCCGGACTGGGAGCACGGCATGGGCACGTCCCTGCGGGCCGGTCTCGACGCGCTCGCCGGCACGGGCGCGCCGGCGGCACTGGTGCTGCTGGTGGACCAGCCGGGGATCGGCCCGGAGGCGGTGGACCGGGTGCGGCGCGCTCACCGGTCGCCGCGCTCGCTGGTCTCGGCGGCGTACGACGGCGTCCGCGGCCATCCGGTGCTGTTCGGCTCCGGACACTGGGCGGGAATCGCCGCGACCGCCACCGGCGACCGGGGGGCACGCGCCTATCTCAAGGAGCACGCGGAGGCCGTGGAACTGGTCGAGTGCGGCGACGTCGCGGAGGCGTACGACATCGACACGGAGGCGGATCTGGCGCACCTTGAATGAGGACTCTCGACATCAACAAATCATTGAACTTCCACTATGAGGAAACTACTATCCACTGATCAGAAGCCCTGTGCCCGGCGCAGGGGCCTCTCCCGCCCTACCCGGGTCGCCCGGCACCCGGTGCCCCCCGCACGCCGAAGGAAGTGACAGCTGATGTCCGCACCAGCGCCGTCCCCGCTGGCCATCGTCGACGCCGAGCCCCTGCCGCGGCAGGACGAGGTCCTCTCCGAGACGGCCCTCGCCTTCCTGGCGGAGCTGCACCGGCGGTTCACGCCCCGGCGTGACGAGCTGCTCGCGCGGCGCGCGGAGCGCCGCGCCGGGATCGCCCGCACCTCCACCCTCGACTTCCTCCCGGAGACGGCAGCGATCCGCGCCGACGACTCCTGGAAGGTCGCCCCGGCCCCGCCGGCCCTGGAGGACCGCCGCGTCGAGATCACCGGCCCGACCGACCGCAAGATGACCATCAACGCGCTCAACTCCGGTGCGAAGGTGTGGCTCGCGGACTTCGAGGACGCGTCCGCGCCCACCTGGGAGAACGTGGTCACCGGCCAGCTCAACCTGATCGACGCGTACACCCGCAGCATCGACTTCACCGACGAGCGCACCGGCAAGACGTACGCCCTGCGTCCGGACGAGGAGCTGGCGACGGTCGTCATGCGCCCGCGCGGCTGGCACCTGGACGAGCGTCACCTGACCGGCCCGGACGGCACCCCGGTGCCCGGCGCGCTGGTCGACTTCGGCCTGTACTTCTTCCACAACGCCAAGCGGCTGCTCGACCTCGGCAAGGGACCGTACTTCTACCTGCCGAAGACGGAGTCGCACCTCGAGGCGCGGCTGTGGAACGACGTGTTCGTGTTCGCGCAGGACCACCTGGGCATCCCGCGGGGCACCGTCCGCGCCACGGTCCTCATCGAGACGATCACGGCCGCGTACGAGATGGAGGAGATCCTCTACGAGCTGCGCGACCACGCCTCCGGGCTGAACGCGGGCCGCTGGGACTACCTGTTCTCCATCGTCAAGAACTTCCGTGACGGCGGGGCCGAGTTCGTGCTGCCGGACCGCAACGCGGTGACGATGACCGCCCCGTTCATGCGGGCGTACACCGAACTCCTCGTCCGCACCTGCCACAAGCGCGGCGCGCACGCGATCGGCGGCATGGCGGCGTTCATCCCGTCGCGCCGGGACGAGGAGGTCAACAAGGTCGCCTTCGAGAAGGTGAAGGCGGACAAGGACCGCGAGGCGGACGACGGTTTCGACGGCTCCTGGGTCGCCCACCCGGACCTGGTGCCGATCGCGATGGAGTCCTTCGACCGGGTGCTCGGCGACAGGCCGCACCAGAAGGACCGGCTGCGCGAGGACGTCGACGTCAAGGCCGAGGACCTGATCGCGATCGGCTCGCTCGACGCGAAGCCCACCTACGCGGGACTGGTCAACGCCGTGCAGGTCGGCATCCGTTACATCGAGGCGTGGCTGCGCGGCCTGGGCGCGGTGGCGATCTTCAACCTGATGGAGGACGCGGCCACCGCGGAGATCTCCCGCTCCCAGATCTGGCAGTGGATCAACGCGGGCGTGGTGCTCGACAACGGCGAGCGGGTCACCGCCGAGCTGGCCCGCAAGGTCGCCGCCGAGGAACTGGCAGACATCCGCGCGGAGATCGGCGACGAGGCGTTCACGGCGGGCAACTGGCAGCAGGCGCACGACCTGCTGCTGAAGGTCGCCCTCGACGAGGACTACGCGGACTTCCTGACGCTGCCGGCGTACGAGCAGCTGAAGGGCTGAGGCAGCCCGTCCTGGCGGTTCGCACCTCCGAGTGGCCCAGGGGTCTTCCCTGGGCCACTCGGTCGCGCACGGCCTGCTTCACCGCCGTGGGCTCCGGGAAGCCCCGCTCGCGCCGGTCCCGGACGACCTCGCCCCCATCCTCACCACGAACACGCCGCCGGTGCCCGGCTTGAGCGCCGGCTCGGTCAGTTCCCGCTCGGGGTGGTCAGCGGCTCCTGCGCCGGCCAGGCAGCCGGCGGCACCGGGTGCAGTACTCGATCTCCACGCGCCGCGCTCCGGCCGTCATCGCAGGTGCACCGTCCCGTCCTGCTCCACCGCCGGCCGGCCGTGCAGGTCGGGCACCTGCTTGAGCCAGGCCGGGCGGCCCTGCTGCGTCCGTGCCGCGCGGAGGGCGTTCTCCGCGGCGATCTGGTCGGCCGTGGGGAAGTCGAGAGGCAGCCACGCGCCGGACGCCCGTACCCGCGCGTGCAGGTGGTCCACGTACGCCGCACGGACCGCCTCGGGCGAGCCGAACCCCGGCTCGCCGTCCAGCCATGCGTCGGGCACCTCGTCCACGATCGACCGCAGCAGATCCTCCGTCACCCGGGGCGCGAGCTCCGCGTCGGCGGCGCGCACGTCGGGCCCGTACCGGCCGAGGGCGTGGTGGCGGAAGTCGTACGCCTTCGTCGGGTCGCCGGCGTCCCAGCGGTGGTGGAAGACGAGTGCCGCGCCGTGGTCGATCAGCCACAGCCGGGGCGGGGCGACGCCGAGGGTCGGCCACAGGAGCAGGTTGGAGCTGTGCACGGTGCGGTCGACGTTCGCGGTGAGCGCGTCGAGCCACACGATCCGCCCGGCCTCCAGCGGGCCGACGGCGAAGGTCTCGGCCGCCTCGGGGGTGAGGTCGCGCGCTCCCGGCAGGTGGTCCATGCCGAGGTTGATCCCGGCGCTGGAGGCGTGCAGCTCGCGCACCTCCTGGTGGGGCTCTTCCGCGGCGATCGCCGGGTCGAAGCGCACCAGCACCAGCTCCGGGAAGCGCAGCCCGAGCGCCCGCGCCAGCTCGCCGACGATCACCTCGGCGACCAGCGCCTTGCGGCCCTGCGCCGAGCCGGTGAACTTGACGACGTACGTGCCCAGGTCGTCCGCCTCGACGACGCCCGGCACGGAGCCCCCGGAGTGCAGGGGCTCGACGTAACGGGTGGCGGTGACCTGCTTCAGCATGCTCCGGGCCACCCCATCCTCGTACGACGTCGGACAGGAATCCTAACCGCGCGCGGATGGGCGGCGGCGGGGACGGTCAGGCGGACGGACCTGCCTCCTTACGGCGTTCCTCCGCCCGCCGCTCCCCCTGCTCGTGACGGCGGAGGGTGTCCGCCGGGACCATCTCGGGGACGTAATCGGCGCAGTCGGGGTTGCGGCAGGGGCCGGCCCGCCACTGCGGGACGTTGATGCCGAAGGTCTTGTGCCGGGTGACAACGGTCTCCACCGGCCTGCCGCACGAAGCGCACAACAGTTCGGTGGGCCGGGTTCCGTCGCGCTTGCGGTCGCTACTCATACGTCCACTTTACGCCCGCTTTACCCAGTTTCATCCTTCTCGACCGGTGGCCGCAGCACGCTCACCGCGATCGACACGGCCAGGACGACGACGATGACGGCCAGGCTGACCAGGGACGGGATCTCGGGAACGGCGGTGCTGACGGTCTCGTGGGTCGCCTGGAGGACGAGCTTGACGCCGATGAAGCCGAGGATCAGCGCGAGGCCGACGCTCAGGTAGTGGAAGCGGTCGAGCAGTCCGGCCAGCATGAAGTACAGGGCGCGCAGGCCGAGGATGGCGAAGGCGTTGCTGGTGTAGACGATGAAGACGTCGCTGCTGACGGCGAGGACGGCGGGCACGCTGTCGACGGCGAAGACCAGGTCGGCGGCCTCGATGGCGGCGACGACCGCGAGCAGCGGGGTCGCCACCCGTTTGCCCGCCTCCTTCACGAAGAAGTGCGGGCCCGCGTACTCGTCCCGGACGGGGACGACCTTGCGCAGCAGCCGGACGGCGACGCTTTTCCCCGGGTCGAAGCTCTCGTCCTCCCCCTTGAGGATCTTGTAAGTGCTCCAGAAGAGGATCGCGGCGAAGACGTACAGCACGGCGGTGAAGCGGCTGACCACGGCCACACCGGCGGCGAGGAACAGGCCGCGGAAGACCAGGGCGCCCAGGACGCCGAGGAACAGCACGCGGTGCTGGTAGGCGCGCGGCACCTGGAAGTAGCTGAAGATCAGGGCGAAGACGAAGAGGTTGTCGACGGACAGGCTCTTCTCCAGCAGCCAGGCGGTGGTGTACTCCACGCCCGCGTCGGTGCCGACGACGAGGAAGACCACCCCGCCGAAGAGGATGGCCAGACCGATCCACCCGGCGCTCCAGGCCGCCGCCTCCCGGAATTCGATGACATGCGCCGAGCGGTGTGCGAACAGGTCGACCGCGAGGGACGCGACGACGATGACGACGAACACGATCCACAGCCAGAACGGCACGTCATGCACGGGCCGGCCTCCTCCGGGCACGGTCGGACGGCGGTCCGCCCGGGGGCCTTGCGCCCCTGTGCCGAGTCTGGGACATCCGGGCGGCCGTCGCCTCCTGTCGTGCCCCGTCCGGGAGACGCTCACCGTCCGGGAGACGCTCACCGTCCGGGAGCGCGCACAGCGTCCGGGCGGCGCTCACCGCCCGGGAGGGCGCACACCGTCCGGGAGACGCTCACCGGCCGGAGGGGACCTCACCGGTCGTGCGGCGGGCCGGACAGCGGGTTGGGCAGCGGCCGGTAGCGGGCGTCGGCGCCGTCGGCCGCGGTCCAGCGCAGGAGGAGGTTGGTCTTGGCGGGCAGGGAGGGCGCGGTCAGCAGGGCGGGGATCTCGGGCAGGTCGTGGCGCGCCAGTTCGCGGCGGACCGCGGGCCAGGGGTCGAGGCCGGGGTGGCGGTCGGCGAGGGCGGCGGCGATCTCCGCGAGGTGGTTGACGACCAGGCAGTACACCAGCCGCTCCCACCCGGCCTCCCGTGTCACCGTGGGCGGGCCGTCGGGGCGGTGCGGGGACGCGAGCAGTTTCACGCCCTCCGCGTCGCGGTAGAGGGCCTGCACCGGCATGCCGTCGGCGTCGACGGCGATCAGCGTGTTCTGCAGGTGTGCCTCCAGGACGACGCCGTGCCGGTGGAAGGCGGCGAGCGCCGGGGGCACCACCCGGGCCAGGTACGCCTCCCACCAGGCGGCGGGACGGCCGGTGGCGGCGAGCGGGTCACCGTCGAAGCCCTCCACCAGGGCGGCGGCCAGGCAGGGGGTGGCGCCCGGGACCAGCCGGTCGCGGAACCCGTCGCGGACGACCACGGCGAGCTGCTCCACGGCGAAGTCCGCGGTGCGGTGCCCCCGGTCGCTCAGCCAGACGCCGCCCGCCGGGCCGTCCTCGAAGGCGTCCCGTACGGCGGTGTCGGTGACGCGCAGGCGTGCCAGGTCGTGCCGCCACAGGCGGCGGATGTCGTTGGTGATGCGCACGTCGAGGCTGAACTTGAGGAAGAGGTCCTCGGCCGGCGCGTAAACGGTGCGGACGGCGGCCGTGGGCCACACCGGCCAGGGCGTCTCGCCGAGCCGCAGCAGACGGCCGTCGGCGAACGCGGGGGCGAGGTCGTCGGCGGCCAGGTCGAGCTGCCAGGGGTGGGCGGGCAGCAGCCGGTAGCCGGGAGGGGCGGCGCCGAGACGGTCCAGGGCGGCGGTGTCGCCCTCGTCCACCAAGGCGTCCTCGCGCACACCCAGCAGGACCAGCGGGAAGCGGGCGTAGGCCTCGGGCGCGTACGGCAGCCAGGCGGCCGCGGGGCCGCCGCCGCGGGCCTTGGGGGCAGGGTGGTGGGTGTGGCCGGTGAGCAGGGACTGCTCGGAGCGCAGGTAGAGGTCGTCGGGCGGGTCGGCGCGGTCGCGGGCGGCGAGCAGCGCGGCGACGGCGTCGCGGCTGTCGAGCATCTCGGCGGGCAGCTCGTGGTTGGACCGGCCGGTGTGCCGGCGGAGTTCCTCAGCGACGAGTTTCACCAGCTCCGTGTGGGTGAGGCGGCGCCAGGAGCCGGCGGTGTGCACCTCGGGCGCGGTGGGACGGCGGGCGCCGCGTACGCGCAGCAGCCGCCGACTGTGGGGCAGCCGGTAGGTGCGCGGGCCGCCGTCCGGGTGGGCGGGCCCGGGCAGGGGCTCGGCCACTTCGCGCAGCAGGCAGTTCAGCAGCGGCACGGCCGCGTGGGCGTCGGCGCGCCCTGCCAGGTCCTCGCGGCTCGCCGCGTCGTCGTCTGCGGGCGGGGGCATGAGGTCCACGCGTTCTGGTTCCCTACGTCTGTCCGGCGGAGACGATCAGTATGTCTGGCATCGTCCCCTCGTACGTCCCACCTTTCCGCCGATCCGAGGAGTGTGCCCGTGCCGCGTCCCTCCACCGCCGAGGCCGAGATCGCCGAGGAGCTGGCCGTCGTGCGGCCCGCTCTCCTCACGGCGTACACGGAGGAGCTGCCCGGCGCGCGGGCGGCCGTGCTGACCCGGCTGTGGCGGGGGCTGACCCATGACCCGCTGCCGTGGATCACCGGACGGGAGGTCACCAGGTCGGGGGTGGTGCTGCGGCTGGCGGACGGGCGGCGGCTGGAGGGTCCGGCGTCGGACCCGTACGCGACGGACGCCCGCGTGACCGCCGTACGGCTGGACGGGACGGAGTACGACGGTCCGGCGCGGCTGATGGCGGACCTCGCGGTGCCGCACTCGGATTCGTTCGCCGCCGAACTGGGGCACTCCACGGCCTCGTTGGCCCTGTCGCGGGCGGGGCAGCGGGGCTTCGGGGGCCCCGGGGGCGCGGCGCCGGTGCGGGACTGGGAGTGGGAGCAGCGGGTGGTCGACGGGCACCCCTTCCATCCGAACTGCCGTTCGCGTCCCGGCTTCTCGGTGGCCGAACAGCTCGCGTACGGCCCCGAGCACCGGCCGGTCGTGGAGCTGGCGCTGGTTCCGGTGCCGGCCGGGGAGTGTCTGCTGTCGGGGGCGTGGCCGGCCCGATTGCGGGACGGGGACCGGGTGCTGGTGCCGGTGCATCCGTGGCAGGCGTCGCACGTGCTGAAGCGGGCGGGCGAGGGGACCGCTCCGGTCGGGGGCGAGGGGACGGCTCGGGTCGGCGGCGAGGGGGCGCTGGCGGCGCATCCGCTGATGGCGCTGCGCACCCTCGCGCTGCCGGACGGGCCGCACGTCAAGACGGCGGTGAGCGCCCGGCTGACGTCCTCGGTGCGGGACATCTCCCTGGGGTCGGTCGCCGCGTCGGCGGTCCTGTCCGACTTCGGGCAGGCGGTGGCGGAGCGCACGGGCGGGCTGCTGCGGATCACCCGCACGCCGGCCGCGGTGGCGGCCGGTACACCCGACCTCACGGCGCTGCTGCGCGAGTCTCCGGAGCAGTACGCGGGCCCCGGGGAGCGGGTGGTGCCGGTGGCGGCGCTGGCGGCCACGGACCTGACCCGCTCCCCCGCGCGGCTGGCCCGTCTCGTCCGGCTGGCGCTCACCGTCGGGCTGCGGCTGCTGGACCTGGGGGTGGCACTGGAGGCACACGGTCAGAACCTGCTCGTGGTGCTGTCGCCGGACGGGGAGCCGGTACGGCTGGTGTACCGGGACCTGGCCGATCTGCGCCTCTCGCCGGCGCGCCTGGCCCGGCACGGCATCCCGGTGCCGGACGTGCCGGCCCGCATGGTCACGGACGACCCCCTGGCGTTGCGCCGCAAGCTGTTCGGCGCACTGGTGGCGGGCGCGCTGGCCGGGGCGGCTGGGTCGGGTCCGGCCCTGCGGGCGGCGCTGGAGAAGGCCGCGCCGGATCTGCCGCGCACCGGCGACCTCTCGTCGCTGCTCGGCGGACCACTGCCGGCGAAGGCGCTGACGCTGATGCGGCTGTCGCCGGGCACGGGGGGTGACCAGTGGGCGGAACTGCCCAATCCCTTTCGTTTCGGGTCCAGCTGACGGGCCGTTTTGATGTGCGGCGTTCCTGATCAATAGGATCCGCCGATGATCAGAAGAACACGGCCGGTGGCGGGCGCCATAGCCCTGCTCGCCGCCCTGACGGCCGGGGTCGCCTTCCCGTCCGCGGCGGCAGCCGGAGAACCCACGGGCCAGAACGCGCCAAAGGTCGACCTCGTCCTCGACGTGAGTGGCTCGATGCGCGCCAAGGATATCGACGGCCAGTCCCGGATGGCGGCGGCGAAGCAGGCGTTCAACGAGGTGCTGGACGCGACGCCGGAGGAGGTGCAGCTCGGCATCCGCACCCTCGGCGCCGACTACCCCGGCGACGACCGCAAGGAGGGCTGCAAGGACACCGCGCAGCTCTACCCGGTCGGTCCGCTGGACCGCACCGAGGCGAAGACGGCGGTGGCGACCCTCGTCCCGACCGGCTGGACCCCGATCGGCCCGGCGCTGCTCGAGGCGGCCGACGACCTCGACGGGGGCGACGGCTCGAAGCGGATCGTGCTGATCAGCGACGGCGAGGACACCTGCGCCCCGCTCGACCCGTGCGAGGTGGCCCGCGAGATCGCGGCCAAGGGCATCGGCCTGACCATCGACACGCTGGGCCTGGTGCCGAACGCCAAGCTGAGCCGGCAGCTCAGCTGCATCGCCGAGGCAACGGGCGGCACGTACACCTCCATCGAGCACCAGGACGAACTCACCGACCGCGTGAACGAGTTGGTGGACCGGGCGGCCGAGCCGGTGGTGACGCCGGTGGCCGTCGAGGGCGCCGGCTCCTGCGACACGGCGCCCGAGCTGCAGTCCGGTCTCTACACCGACCGCGAGGAGTTCGGCCAGCAGCGCTGGTACCGCGTGGACCTGCCCGCCGGGCAGGAGCTGCGCGCCTCGGTGAGCGTCGCCGCCGACCGCGCGGTGCGCCCCGACTACGGGATCCTGATGCGCGCGGTCACCGTGCACGGCCGGGAGATCGTGCGCGGTGAGGCCACGGGCAACGGCCGTACGGACGTGGTGTCCACGGGCCTGCGTTACCCCGCGCCGGAGCGTGACGACGACGACAGCGACAAGCCCGCGGCGGAGACGGTGTGCCTCGGAGTGACCACCTCCTTCTCGGCGGATGCCGGGGTGAAGACCACTCCCGGTCTGCCGCTGGAGCTGACGGTCGACGTCGTCGACGGCCCGGACAACGCGTCCGACGTCGCCTCCTACGGCCTCGGCCGGGGCTGGTGGCTGCTCGGCGCGCTGGTCGTGACCGGCTTCCTCGCCGGTCTCGTCTGGGGCTGGCTGTCTCGCTGGCGGGTCGCCGTCTGGAGGACCAACTGATGCGCGCCGTACGAGTACTGACTGCCGCCCTGCTGTTGCTGGGCCTGGCCGCCGCGCCCGCCGCGGCCGATTCCTCCCCGTCCCCGGAGGCTTCCGGCGACAGCGACGGGCCCACCCGCGCGGGGACGTCGTTCCGCACCGCGACGGAGGTCGAGCAGGGGCAGACCGCCACGGCGCGCGCCTCCACGGGTGACTACCTGTACTGGTCGTACCCCGCGGACGCCGGTCAGCGGCCCACCGTCCGCGCGACGGTGAAGCTGCCGGAGGACCACGCCGCCCAGACGTGGCAGATCGACGTGTACGACGGACTGCGCCGCCGGCAGGCCTGCCAGTACGGCGCGCAGACCCGCACCGCCGTGGCGGGCGCGGCGAGCGTGGAACTGGCGTGCGTGCTGCGCACGGTCCGCGCCTGGTCGGAGCCGTGGGCCAACGATCCGCTGCCCGGCACGTACTACGTGCGCCTGACGGCGCTGAAGCTGTCGGCGGACGACCTGGGCAAGCCGGTCGACGCCGAACTGCGCGTCGAGTCCAAGGACATGGGCGGCGCCGTGGCGGTCGACGGCTCGCTGTCCGAGCCGCTGGTGCCGGGTATCGGGTCCTGGGAGAAGGCGAAGGCCGTCGACGGCCCGGGGACCGTGCTGGCCGAACTGGAGCCGGAGGACGGCTGGACGTCGGGCTGGTGGTCGGACCGCTGGATCTGGACGGCGATCGGCGGCGCGCTGGCGGCCCTGTCGGGCGTCCTCGGCTACCGCCTGACGCGGGGACCGGGGCGTCCGCGGCACGTCCCGCCGGGGGCGTAGGCATCACTTCGGCATCTGTCCGGAAGGCCCGCCCGGTGCGGGCCTTCCGCGCGTCCAGGCCGCGTGCGTGCGCTTGGAGCGGGCGTCGGCCTGGCGTGCTTCTCCCGCGGTGAACAGCATGTACGGGGCCTGCCCCTCACGGCTCCCTGAGCTGCTTGGCGAGTGGACTGTCGCCGGTGACCTCGACGCGGCCTTCCCGGATCGCCTCCGGGAGGGACAGGTCGCCCCGGCTGAGGCCGATGCACGTCGGGGTGTCGAGGGTGAGGACCGCGTCCGGGTCGGCGGGGGCGGGGCCGTCGCCGTAGACCGGGCTGCCGGCCGCGCCCGCGTGGACGTGGAAGCAGCCTTCGTCCAGGCGCACTTCGACCAGTCCGTCGCCCTCCAGCTCACGCAGCAGCGGCAGGGCGAACCAGTGGGCGCGGACCGCGTCGGTCGGCCGGCGTTCGCCGAGATCCGGCTGCCCCCACGCCCCGAGCGCCTGGAGTACCGGCAGCAACTCACTTCCTCGGGGCGTGAGTTCGTAGACGTAGGCCGCGCCGGGAGGCGGAAGGCGGCGGCGGGTGGTGAGGCCGTCGCGTTCCATGTCCTTCAGCCGTGAGGCCAGTACGTCCGTGCTGACGCCCGGCAGGTCCGCGTGCAGGTCCGTGTAGCGGCGCGGCCCGGCCAGCAGTTCCCGGACGATCAGCAGGGTCCAGCGGTCACCGACGACGTCGAGCGCGCGAGCGGCGGAGCAGTACTGGTCGTAGCTTCGGCGAGGTGGCATGCCTCGCAGTCTAGACATGTCGTTGGACTTTCCAAGCAGCCACTTGGTAAAACCAAGTAACACCAGAAACCGGAGGGGCCCATGGAGTTCCGGCAGTCGAGCAAGCTCAGCGAGGTCTGTTACGAGATCCGCGGCCCGGTGATCGAGCACGCCAACGCGCTGGAGGAGGCGGGGCACAGCGTGCTGCGCCTGAACACCGGCAACCCGGCCCTGTTCGGTTTCGAGGCGCCCGAGGAGATCCTCCAGGACATGATCCGGATGCTCCCCCGGGCGCACGGCTACACCGACTCGCGCGGCATCCTCTCCGCCCGCCGCGCGGTGGCCCAGCGCTACCAGACGCTCGGCCTGGAGGTCGACGTCGACGACGTCTTCCTCGGCAACGGCGTCTCCGAGCTGGTGTCCATGGCGGTGCAGGCGCTGCTGGAGGACGGCGACGAAGTCCTCGTTCCCGCTCCGGACTTCCCCCTGTGGACCGCGGTGACCAACCTCGCGGGCGGCAAGGCGGTGCACTACCTGTGCGACGAGCGGTCCGACTGGTACCCGGACCTCGACGACATGGCCGCGAAGATCACCGACCGCACCAAGGCGGTCGTCATCATCAACCCCAACAACCCGACGGGCGCGGTGTATCCGAAGGAGGTCGTCGAGGGCATCCTCGACCTGGCCCGCCGCCACGGTCTGATGGTCCTCGCGGACGAGATCTACGACCAGATCCTGTACGACGACGCCGTGCACCACTCGGCCGCCGCGCTCGCCCCCGACCTGGTCGTGCTGACCTTCTGCGGCCTGTCCAAGACGTACCGCGTGGCGGGCTTCCGCTCGGGCTGGCTGGTGGTCACCGGACCGAAGCAGCACGCGAAGGACTACCTCGAGGGTCTGACCATGCTGGCGTCGATGCGGCTGTGCGCCAACGCGCCCGCGCAGTACGCCATCCAGGCCGCGCTGGGCGGCCGGCAGTCCATCCGGGACCTCACCGCCCCGGGCGGCAGGCTGCGCGAACAGCGGGACGTGGCCTGGGAGAAGCTGAACGACATCCCCGGCGTGAGCTGCGTGAAGCCGAAGGGCGCGCTGTACGCGTTCCCGCGCCTGGACCCGAAGGTGCACAAGATCCACGACGACGAGAAGTTCGTCCTGGACCTGCTGCTCAGGGAGAAGATCCAGGTGGTCCAGGGCACCGGCTTCAACTGGCCCTCCCCCGACCACTTCCGCATCCTCACCCTCCCCCACGCGGAGGACCTGGAGGCGGCGATCGGCCGCATCGGCCGCTTCCTGAGCGGGTACCGGCAGTAGGCGACCCCGTCCGGGAGAATCCACGGAAGAACGCCGCGTACGGGTGCCGAGGAACCGCCCGCGCGGTGATCGCGTCGGATCAGGGCATGAAGGAACACACACGCGGCTGCTCCGGCCTGCTCCTGGCGTTCGTGGGGGCCGTCACCGCCGTGCTGGCCTGGGCGCCGAGGGCAAGGGTCAGCGTCCATGGCGGGTTCGAGGGCCTGCACCGCGACCTCAGCGTCCTCTACGTGGACCTGCCCCTCATCGCCGCCGGAGGTGCGCTCCTGCCCACGGCGGTCTGGCTCCTCGCCCTCCGTGTGCTGGGTCGCCCCTGGCTCGCGGTCGTGCCGGCGGTGGCCGCCCTCGCCTTCGGTGTATGGGGCTTGCTGAGCTGGTGGACGCCGTACCAGCCGCCGGAGGTCGTGTACTAGCGGCCACTGCCGGCCCGCCGGATCACGACACCGAAGTGAAGAACCGCATCGGGGAGTTGGGCCGGAAGCCGATGCGGGGGTAGACGGGCGCCCCGGCGGCGGTCGCGTGCAGGGTGGCGCGGGTCGCTCCCGTGGCGCGGGCGCCCTCGTACAGTGCCTTGCGCGTCACGGCCTCGCCGTAGCCCCGGCGCTGGTGCTCCGGGTCGGTGGCGACGAGCAGGACGAAGAGACGGCCCTGCGTCTCCACGGTGGCGGCGCAGGCCACGGCGGTGCCGTCCCGCAGGCCCAGGTAGGCGTGGATGCCGTCCTTCCACAGCGTGGAGCCGGTGAGGCCGTCGCGGCCGTCGTCGAGCGGGAAGCCGTAGGCGCGGGAGTTGACGTCCGCGTAGGCCCGCAGCTGCTCCTCGGTGGTCACGCGCTCGAACGTCAGGTCGGGATGGTGCGGTTCGGGGAGCGGCAGCAGGTCGCCGGCCATGCCGGTGCCGGGGAAGGCGTAGGCGAGGCCGGCCTTTTCGGCGGCCGAGTCCAGGGCGGCGCGCGCGTCGTCGTCGAGGAGGTCCTCGAAGAGCCACAGGAAGCCGGGCCGGCTCTTCGCCCGCATGATCTCCGCGGCCTCCTTGAGGCGCCGCTCCAGGAGATCGGGTCCGGCTCCGACGTCGGTCAGGGTGACGCAGTTCCAGAAGGCGAACCGGCTGTCGGCCCACCGGACGGCGATGCCGGGCAGGTCACGGACGTCGGCGTCCGGGTCACGGTCGAGCACGACGGTCCGCCAGGCGGCGGCGAGTTGTTCCATCGACTCGACGGAGTCGGCGAGATCGTGCACAGGGGTTCCTCTCGGGCGGGGGCGGGCAAGGCCCTCCTGCGGTACGAGTTGTACACGGGTCATGCCCTCCGGAGGGCCCTCTCTCCCACTCGGGAAGCCGTTTCGCTCCTTCTCGGCGTCGCTCCCGGCAGAGGCCGGCAAACTGCGTGAACTCCTCGACGACTACCTCAGCGAATACGGCCAGTACCTCGCTGTGCCTCGCCGCATCCGTTACAGGAGTGCCGACTCGTCGCTCCGCGGTGGGTGCCGGCCCTCGGGCCCTCACCCACTGCGGTGCTCAGCCGGCCGGGTCCAACGCCGTCGCCGGGTGGAGGTTGACGCGTTCCCTGACGACCGGGAAGCCCGCCTTCGCGAAGCACGCGGCCATCGGGGTGTTGCCGCGGTCCGTCGCCGCGCTGATGTGTTCCGCTCCCTGTTCCACCAGGTGACGGGCGCATTCCACGAGCAGGTCGTAGGCGTAGCCGTGGCCGCGGTGTTCCGGGAGGACGCCGATGAAGGCGATCGTCGGGCCCGAGGGGTTGTGGGCCGGGATGTGGATTCCGGCCAGGGCGCCGTCCGAGGTGTGCGCGGTCTGCCACCACTCGCGCGGGGACGGGCACCAGTGGAAGAAGTCGAGCTCCTCCTGGGCCGCCCGGTCGAGACCGCCCTCCTCGACGGCCTTGAGCGCGTGTGCGTCCAGAGTCGCGGAGTGGATGCGGCGCAGCGCGTCGAGGAAGACGGTGTCGTCGGGTTCGGCGCGGAAGGTCAGGCGGCCCGGGCGGCCGGGGAGGCCCCGGTCAGGGGTCCAGCGGTACAGGAAGCGCTCCACCAGGAGTTCGTAGCCGGCGGCGCGTGCGGCGGTGAAGCGCGTCTCGGCGGCCGCGTGCAGGGCGGGGTCGTCACGCCAGCCGCCGGGCAGGTTGATCTCGAGCTCGACCTGTCGCGGCGCGGAGCGCAGCAGTTCGGCTCCGGCCTCCTCCTCGCCCTCGGCCACGTCGAACCAGTTGATGTTCACGGGCTCCGGGTCGTCGGGCCCGCCCCACCACGCCCCGCGTGCCACGACCTCGCCGTCGCGCAGGGCGACGCGCTTCCAGTCGGGGCGGAAACGGGTGCGCCGGTGGGCCTCGCGGGCGCCGAGCGGGTCGGGAAGCTCGTCGAACAGGTGGGCGTCGCTCACCGTGAGCGTGCGGATGACCAGGTCGGTCATGGAATCCTCCGGGATGCCGCATGCGGGGTCGCATGCCGCTGCTTGAAGCGCTCCCGGTTCAGAACTCGTCGTGCACGCCGGGACAGTGGAGAGGGGAACGCTGGAAAGGTGTGAACCGCACGGCACTCGCCTCCTTCCGTCCGCGTCAGGGCGTGGAGGCATACGGTACGGGGGCGTCCACGGGCCGTCCACGGGATTTCAGGGCCTCCAGGGCTGCCGCCGAGGGCGAGCCGGGCTCCGCCGTGAAGGTGACCAGGGACTGATGCGGTTCCTTCGGGATGTCGAACGTCTGCTGGATGACCGTCAGTTCGCCGACGACCGGGTGGGCGAGGGTGTGTGCGTCGCGGCCGCAGGGGTCGACGGTGTGGGCGTCCCAGATGGTCACGAATTCCGCGCTCCGTGCCGTCAGTTCGGTGATCAGCGCGGCGAGGTGGGTGTCTCCCGGGTTGCGCGCGGCCAGGATGCGCAGGTTGCCGACCACCGCGCGGGCCTTCGCGGGCCAGTCGCGGTACAGGGCGCGGGTGGGGGCGTCCAGGAAGACCAGGCGGGACAGGTTGGGCCGGGTGCCGGGATCGTCGGGCGCGGCGACGTCCAGGTGGGGGGCGAGGAGCGCGTGACCGGTGCCGTTCCACGCCAGGACGTCGTTGCGGCGGCCGACGACCAGGGCCGGCACGTGGGCGGCCATGGTGGTGAGGAGCGTGCGCAGATCGGCGGAGGCCGTCTCCGCGCCGCCCGGTGCGGTCGGGCGGCGGGTGCGGTGGCCGGCCGTCGAGGAGAGGTCGAGCAGGTGGTCCCGTTCGGGCGGGGACAGGCGCAACGCCCGTGCCAGCGCGTCGAGTACCTCCGGTGAGGCGTTGGCCTGTTGCCCCTGTTCGAGCCGGGTGTAGTAGCCGGCGCTGACGCCCGCGAGCAGCGCGACCTCCTCGCGTCGGAGGCCGGGGACGCGCCGTCGGTCCCCGTACCGGGGCAGGCCGACGTCGTCGGGGCTCAGCCGCGCCCGCCGCGCCTTCAGGAACGCGCCGAGCGGTGATGTGCGGTCGTCCATGCGGCCAGTATGCGCGGGGGCGGTGGGCGGGAGCCTGTACCTGCCAGGGGTAGGCAGGGGCGGGGCTGGTGGCGGGCGGGGCGGGGCCCGCAGAGTCGGTCGTACGGCCGCGCCGCCCGCTGCGGAAGCGGCACGCCACCTCTGCCCCCACCCTGTAGGAGGAGACCCATGCCCACCGCCCGCACCGCACAGCCCCAGGTCACCACGCTCCGCCTGGGGGAGGTCGAGATCTCCCGCGTCATCGAGTTCTCCGAGACCTCCCCCATGACGACCGGCGTCTTCTTCCCCGGCAGCACGCCGGAGGAGTGGCAGCGGCACGCCGAGCTGCTGGACCCGGACCACTGGGACCCCCGTACCGACCTGACCCGCGTCGCCACCCAGTCGTGGGTGGTGCGCAGCGAGGGCCGGGTGATCGTGATCGACACGGGGGCGGGGAACGGCAAGTACCGTCCGCTTCAGCCGATCTGGTCGTACCTGGACACCGGCTACCTGGCCAACCTGGCCGCCGCCGGCATCCGCCCCGAGGACGTGGACCTCGTCGTCAACACCCATCTGCACGACGACCACGTCGGCTGGAACACGTACCTCGAGGGCCGCGACTGGGTGCCCACCTTCCCCAACGCCACGTACCTCATGCCGGCGATCGACGTGGCGTACTGGCATCCGGACAACCTGCACCGCACGCGGTTCGGGCGGGGCAACCAGAACGTGTACGAGGACAGCGTCCAGCCCGTGATCGACGCGGGGCTCGTCACGACATGGGAGGACTCCTACGTCATCGACGGCAACCTCCGGCTGGAACCGGCGCCCGGCCACACCCCGGGTTCGGCGGTCGTCCATCTGGAGTCCGGGGGTGAGCGGGCGGTGTTCGCCGGGGACCTGCTGCACGGGGCGGTCCAGATCCACGAGCCGCATCTGAACAGCTGCTTCGAGGAGGACGAGGAGGGCGCACGCGCCAGCCGCGCACGGATGTTCGCGTACGCGGCCGACCATCGCGCGTTGGTGTTCCCCGCTCATCTGCCGGGGCAGGGGGCCTTCGAGATCCGGCGGGAGGGCGGCGGGTTCGGGCTGGCCCGGTGGGCGCCGTTCCCACAGACCTGACCGTAGATCGGTTGCCGCTCGCAGCGGCTCACTGAACGCTGGTGCGGGCCACGGCCTCCAGTTGTCCGGGGTTCACCGTTTCCTGCGTCGCGTCGTGCGTCAGCGTGAGGCCGGTGCCCGTACTGTCCGCCCGCCGGACGTCACCGTGCCGGTTCTCCCACTCGACGAAGCTGCCGGGAGCGCCGTCGAGCAGCCCCAGTTCCCGCACCAGCGTGTCCAGGGGCGCGAAGCCGCGGGCGTCGCCCTTGCTCATGCTCTGGGTGCGGGTGTTGTGGTAGCGCATCTTGACGAAGGGCACCTCGATGCGGTCGAGCTTGTTCGGCTGCAGCATCTTCCGGAACCTGCCCCACGCCTCCTCCTCGTTCTCCCTGCCCGAGATCTCACTGGTGTAGGCGGGGAAGACGGCGTAGGTGACGGCGGACAGCTCGGGGTTCTCGGTGGCGTGGTAGCCGTGCACCTCGGCTGCCGCCACCCCCACGGTGTCGAACCGTGTCCCGTCGTGGTGGAAGCCGCCGATGGACACCAGGGGCCGCCCCTGTCGCACGAAGGTGCCGTCATGGGCGCGGGCGTGGGCGAGCAGCGCGGTGACGAGCGCCTCGTCGTAGGGGCCACGTACGTTGACCTGCAGATTGTGCCTGCCGTCGGTGGAGAGTGCGGCGGTGAAGGTGAACATCGGGTTCGGTGACCACCGCCACGCGCTACCCAGGCCCGGAACGGGAGCGGCGCCGGGCATGGCGGACAGGACGGATTCAAGGTTCATGAGGGTGGCTCCTGTGCTCGGGATGGGGGCCCTAGCTGCATGAGTAGAGGGTGGGGTGGACATCCTGGCGGTAGGTGGCGTCCATGAGCGCGCCACCACGGGAGTTTTCGCTTCTCGTCATGGGCTCCATGTTGTCGGGATCGTTGTAGAAGTCGTTGCGGGTGGCCCGGTCGGAACGGTAGCCCGTCTGGTTCCAGTGATCGACCACTGGTGTGAGGTGCTCGTACGTGAGCTGGTTGGACGGGATGATTTCGCCTGCGGCGTTGCGCCAGGTCAGCTCGGACCTGGGGATGCGTTCCATGATCTGACGGCCTTGAGGGTCGAGCTGTCCGGTGGGACGCATCGGTGTGCCGCCCTGGGCGATGCCCTCGTCGGTCCACGTGGCGGCCATGGCGTCATGGGTGGACTGGCGATAGCTGCCAGGGTACTCGGTGTCGCGGTTGTGGGTCTGTACGGGCGAGTTCGGGTCCCTCTCCCACCGGCCGCGCTGGCCGCGGACGCGGATGAGACCCAGCGGGTCGAGGAGCAGGAGCGGGTTGGTGACGTAGGCATAGTCGTTCGGGTCCGGGGCCAGGCCCAGCGGATCAGCGCTGAGGTAGCGCGCGGTCTCCGGGTCGTAGTAACGGAAGTAGTTGTAGTTCCAGCCGGTCTCAGCGTCCGCGTACTGCCCGGGGAAGCGCAGCGGGCACTCGGCTTCCGAGTCCGTGTGTGGTGCACCGGTCGGTTGCCCCCAGGCCGTGAATCTGCGGTGCCAGACTATTCGGCCGTCCGCCGAGACGAGTTCGGTCGGCGTTCCGACGAGGTCAGTGACGATGGCGTAGAAGCGGGCGTCGATGTCGCTCGGGTCGCCTCCGCCTCGACCCGCCGCCGGGCGTTCGCGGCTACCGCTCACCGTCTGGGCGACGGGCCGGTAGGAACCCGGCGCGTAGTCCCACGTGGTGACGGTGCCGTCGGTCTCGATCTGTTCGGCGAGGCGTGTTCCGTCCCAGCTGAACGTCGTCTCCTCCAGGACGTCCCCGTCTGTGCCGAGGCGCTGTTTGCCGACACGTCGGCCGTCCGGATCGTACGTGTAGCGCCACTCAGTTCCGTCCGGTGTGACGGTCCGGACCAGGCGGTCCTCCGGGCTCCACCCGAAGTGGGAGGTGACGCGCCCGCCGCTGAGGAGACGGACCGTCTTGCGGATCAGGCGTCCTTGGCCGTCATAGGCGTAGGTGGTGCGTCCGGCGCGACGCAGTCTCGTACCGTCAAATTCGCGGGGCTGCGGTTCCGCTGTGCCACCGTGCGAGGAGGTGCTGATGAGGTTACCCGCGCGGTCATACCCGTAACTCTCCTCACGGTCGGCGGTCCTGACGGCGGTCAGCCGGCCGACCGGATCCACGTCGAACCGGCGGCTCTCGCCGAGCAGCTCGTCGATCTCCCTGAGCGCTCCGTCAAGGTCGTACTCGTAGGTGCGATGCTGGAGCAGCTCACCGCCCGCGTCGTCACTGCCGTGGCTCGGAGTGGTCACCGATTGCCTGGTCAATCGGCCGGAGCCGTCCCAGCTCTGGTGGAGCACCGCCTCCGTGCCGATGGTCCTGCGGATCTCACGGTGCGCGGTGTCGTAACCGAAGCGCAGTTGGCTGCCGGTGCCGGTCAAGGTGTGTGGGTGGCCCGTCGCCTCGTAGGTCCAGGTCGAGGTTATGCCCGAGGGCGTACGTCGGCTGATGCGGCGACCGAGGGCGTCGTAGGTGTAAGTAGTGGTCCGGCCGTTGACCGTTTCGGTCAAGGTGCGGCCCATGGGGTCATAGGTGCGTTCGACCGTGGTGTCGCGGTTCGCCGCCCGGAGCAGTGAGCCGGCGCTGTCGTACTCGTAGGTGGTGACCTCGTCCGCCGTGCGGTACTGGCGTGGCCGGCCGAGCAGGTCCACGGTCACGTCGGTGGTCTGTCCTGCGCCGTTGGTCCACGAGGTTCGCTGCCCGGCCGCGTCGTGTGTGTAGGCGAGCGTGCGGCCGTTGAAGTCCGTCTCCTGAATCAGGCGGTTGGCCTCGTCGTACGCGTACTGCCAGGTACGGCCGTCCGCGTTGTGAACACCGGTCAGGTTCAGTTCGGTGTCGTAGGCGAACGTGTAGCGGCGGCCGTCCGGTGTGATGCGGGAGGTGGGCTGGTGGAAGTGGGTGAACTCGTACGAGGTGACCGCACCGTTGCGGGCCGTGTGGGAGACGAGGTTGCCTTCACCGTCCCAGCTCCACGCCTCCGTCGCGCCGTCCGGGAAGGAGCGCCACGAGGCCAGTCCTTCGACGGTCCAGCCGAATCGGTCGGTGGCACCGGAGGGGTCGGTCACCGCGGTCACGCGTCCGAAGGAGTCGCGCCGCGCTCGGGTCGTCCGGCCCTCCGGGTCGGTGAAGGCCACTGGCAGGCCGGCCGGGTCGGTCTGGATGTGCCGGGTGTGACCGAGCGCGTCGGTGACCGAGACGGGCCGCCCCATGGCGTCGTAGCCGTAGCGGGTGGTTGCGCCGGACGGGTCGGTGACGGTCAGGCGATTTCCTTGCCCGTCATAGGTGTAGCTCCAGAACGAACCGTCGGGTTCCGTGAGCCGGAGGGTGCGGCCTGCGTCGTCGTACTCGGCCCGGAACGAGCTGAGGTCGGGCCTGACCACCTCGGTCAGGTGACCGGCCGTGTCGAAGACCTGACGGGTCGTGCGGCCCAGCGGGTCGGTCCAGGAGACCAGACGTCCGTTCCGGTCCCACTCCCGGTGGGTCGACGCTCCCAGGGGGTCGGTGACCTGGACGAGTTGCAGACGCTCGTCGAACCGGTACGCAGTGACCCGGCCAAGGGAGTTCAGGTACCTGTTGACGCGTGCCGCGTCGTCGTAGATGAGGGAGCAGTCCAGAAAGCCGTCCGCTCCCCTGCCGGCCGTAACCCTGTGCCGCTCGTCATAGGTGTAGCGGTACCAGCCACCGTTGCGGTCGGTCCAGCTCGTGATGCGGGACTCGGCGTCGTAGGTGAACTGGAAGCTCCGGCCCTGCCCGTCGGAGACGGCGCAGAGGTTGCCCTCCGCGTCGTAGCGGTAACGTCGCACCGCCGCCCACGGTACGTGGGCTTCCGCGCCGTAGCCGTCTTCCGGGGAGCTGCGAACGCTCAATGACGTGACCCGGCCGTGTTCCGTGGCGACGGCCACCCGGTAGCCGCCCGAGTGGCGCAGCTCGGCGAGGTCGCCCGCCTCGTCGTAGAGGAAGTCGATGCGGTGCCCATTGCGATCGGTGATCGCGGCGAGGGGCAGGATGTAGGCGGCAGTGTCACCGTCGCGCCGTGCGCCGGGGGCGAAGTGATGCGCTCGTCCGGTCTCGTCGTCGTGCACGGTGATCGTGCCTCCGCCGTCACCGTTCCACGTCAACGGCCGTCGAGGCCCTTCAAGAGGCAGGGTCGCGGTGCCGGGCGCGGGAATCGGATAGGCCAGGAGCATGCCGTCCTCACTGGCGAACACCACTCCCTGGTCGTCGATCTCCAGGCGTTGGTCCAGCGTCGATGCCCAACTGCGCCCGAAGTAGCGTCCCCAGCGGTAGGTGGAGACATGAGTACGCCGGACGATCAGCGGCAGGAGCCCGCCGAGTTCCAGGTCCACCTGCTCCATGAGCATCTCGCCGGACACCATGTCGATCGGGTCGCCGCCCCGGCACCGGCCCTTGTAGGGCTTGGCTTTCGCGAGAAGGTCCTTGGCGCCGGAGCGCAACGTCTTCAGGCCGCCCCGGACGGCGGCGGCCATCCCCTTCATTCCTTTGGCGATCGCTCCGAGGGATGTGAGGCCCTTGACTCCGGGTATGCAGTCCAGGGCTGCCAGCCCCACGTCCCACAGCGACACCTGTCCTTTGCGATATTTGTTGAGAGTGTCGGCGAGGACGACAAGAGCGGCCACGACGACGATCGCGGCGAGGATCGGCCCCCCGATGATCATCGCGACGATGCCGACGACCGCGACGACGACCTTGCAGACCGCGACGATCGAGTCCCAGTTGTCGGTGAACCAGTCCCCGATGTCCTCCCACCACGACCGGTTCTGGATGCCGGCGTCCGACGCCTCGTCGATTTTCGACTTGGCCTCGCGGGCCGCGTCCTCACGCATCTTGCGCGCGTCCTCGGCCATCTTCTTCGCCGCGTCCAGCGCGCTCTGCGCGTCATCCACGGCCGACTGGGCGTTGGTCTGCGCGGTCTGGGCCTGCTGGACGTCCCGGGTGGCCGCGCGGACCTTTGCCTCGTCCGGTTTGTCGGCGTCCGACTTGCTGCCGGTCGGGTCGTCCTTGTACTTGTCGGCCTCCTTCGACGCCCGCGTCACCCACGACTCAGCCGAGGCGAGCTTCGACTGCGCCGAGGACAGGTTCTCCCGTGCCTCCCGCGCCTGACGCAGCGCCTTGTCCGCCAGAGCCTGCGCCCGCTCCAGCTTCGGCCAGAAGTCGGCGAGCGCGTCACCGCACATGCCGTAGGACTTCTCGAGCTTCTTCAGGTTCTTCGGTACGCCGGAGAACTCCTCCTTGAAGACGGTGGCCGACTTTCCCGCCCACTCCGCGAGCGTGCTCTCCCCCGCCATGCCCCTCACCAGACGCAACGCCTCGGACACGTCGTCGGCGAAGTCGTGCAGCGTCTTGGCGAGCGTGCGCACCCGCTGCGGATCCCCGGGGGTCGGGTCCTTGGCCAGGTCCAGAACATGCCAGTCACTCGGCCTGTGGCCCACCATCACGCAACCCCCCGTCGGCACCTGCTGGTGCATCATCAACCCATATGCGCACGTGAACTTACTTGGCACAGTGATTCGAGGAGAAGGGGCTCCTTGGCTGTTGGAGGAAGGCGTGCCGACGGATCAGGCCAGTGCAGGTGTGGCATGCAGTGGTCGCTTCGGGGCCACAGAGGGGAACCGAGCGGCGGCCCGGCGGAGGTGCGCCGCGGCCTGCAGTCCGCCGGCCTGAACGCGGCGACCATCGTGACCGTCCTGCCCTGCCTGGGCGACGACGGTGAGCGGCTGGTGCCGACGTGCCCCGGCCTTCTCGCCAACCCGGCCCGGGAGCGGCAGCGAATCACCCGGGCGATCACCGATCTGCAGAGTGCGCGGGCGGCGCTCGACGCGGTGATCTCGGCGGCACCCGCCGATGTCGCGGAGCGGGCGGCCGCCCTCGACTGGGCCTCAGCGGCTGGCGGGGGTTTTCTGACGCAGCATCGCCAGTAGCAGACCGTGGGTCTCCTCGTCGGCGGCGGCCACCAGCCCGCGGCCGGTCGGGCCGAGCGGGGCGCCATCGATGCCGGTGACGACGCAGCCGGCGGCGCGGCACAGGGCGATGCCTGCCCCGAAGTGCACGCTGCCGGTCAGGTCGCCGCCGTCGGTGACGTACGCGGCGCGTTTGCCCGCCGCCACCCAGGCGAGGGCGAGCGAGGTGGAGCCGACGCGGGGTCGGAAGGTCGCGGTGAAGGCCGGGTTGGTCAGAAGCTGCACGGCCCGGAGGGCGGGCGCGCTCGGGAACGGCGGGTCGAGGTTGAGGTCGACCAGACCGGTGTCGGGGGTGGGGGTGAGCGGGATGCCGTCCGTCCCGTGCTGCCCTCGCACATGGGCGGTTCGCCCGTCGGTGAGGAACACCTCGCCGCTGAAGGGGTCTGCCACAGCCGCAGGGCCGTCCCGCAGGGCCACGTCGACGGCGACCAGCATGGTGCCGACGGCGTAGTTGAGCGTGCCGCACAGGGGGTCGACGAGCCATTGGCGTGCGGCGTCGGTGGCGCCCTGCTGCCCGCCCTCCTCCCCGAGGAATGCGTCGTCGGGCCGCGCGGCACGGATGACGTCGAGGATGGCCTTTTCGGCGGCGATGTCGGCTTCCGTTGCGAAGTCCCCGGCGTCCTTGTCCATCCGCCCGAGCCGCCGTCCGTACATTCCCCGCACGACATCCGCCCCAGCACGCGCGGCCGCGAGGGCGACATCGGCGTCAGCCGTACTCCTGCATACGTCGGTCACACACGCACGCTACCGGCGTCCTGTCGCGCGGCGCTGCCCCGCTGGGGTTGTTGAAGACTGTCGTACCGATGGGTTGACCCTCCGTAGAGCCTGGCCCTAGGTTCCCCCGCAGCAACGTTCGTCGGCCTGCGCACACTCACACCGTGACTCACCAGGAGGCCCTGTGCGTCGTCTGCCAGCCGGACTTGTCGCCGTCGCGTTGCTCGCCGTCACAGTCACGGCCTGCGGGTGGTCCTCGTCCGGGGCCTCCGGCACGTCGTCGGACGGCGTCACCACCGTGAAGGTCGGTGTGATCCCGATCGTCGACGTGGCCCCCGTCTACCTGGGAGTGAAGCAGGGCTTCTACAAGAAGCGCGGCCTCGACCTCACGCTGGAGACCAGCCAGGGCGGCGCCGCGATCGTACCGGGCGTGGTCAGCGGCCAGTTCGAGTTCGGGTTCAGCAACACGACCTCGCTGATGGTGGCCCGTAGCCGCAGCGTGCCGGTACGGGCCGTAGCCAACGGTGTGGCCTCCACCGGGAAGGCGGGCGCGGACTTCGGCGGTGTCGTCGTCAAGGGGGACAGCCCGGTCAAGTCGCCGAAGGACCTGGCCGGGAAGAAGGTCGCGGTCAACACGCTGAAGAACATCGGCGACACCTCCGTACGGGAATCCGTGCGCAAGGCCGGCGGCGACCCCAAGAGCGTGCAGTTCGTGGAGCTGCCCTTCGATCAGATGCCCGCCGCCCTGGACGCCGGGCAGGTCGACGCCGCCTGGGTCGTCGAACCCTCCCTCTCGGTCGCCAAGGAGCAGGGCGCACGGGTGGTCGCCTCCAACTTCGTCGACGTCTCGCCCGAGCTCACCATCGCCCTCTACTTCACCTCCGACAAACTGGCGCAGCAGGACCCCGAGTTGGTGAAGAAGTTCGCCGAGGCGACCCGTGAGTCCCTCGCCTACGCCGCCGGTCACCCCGACGAGGTCCGGGAGATCCTCGCCACCTACACCAAGATCCCCGAGCAGACGCTGCGGGCCCTGACGCTCCCCCGCTGGCCCGAGGAGCCGGACCGCGCGTCCTTGGAGCGGCTGGGTGAACTCGGCCGCCAGGACGGGCTGTTCGACGAGGCTCCCGATCTGGATTCGCTGCTGCCGTGACCCGGGCAGCGGAGAACGGCGGTCCCTCGGACGTCCGCCGACGCGGGGCCGGGCCGGGCAACGCCCTGCTCGGCCTCGCCGGGCTCTGCGGCTTCCTCGCCCTGGTCGAGGCGCTGCCCCGGCTCGGGTTCGTCTCCCCCGGCCATCTTCCGCCCACCAGCGACATCGCCACCGCGCTGATGGGCGAGCTGTCCGACGCCGCCTTCTGGACGGCACTCGGCGACACCCTGACCGGCTGGGCCCTCGGCCTCTTCATCGCCACCGCCGCTGGCATCACCGCCGGCATGGTGATCAGCATCGTCCCGTATCTGCGGCAGGCGACGGCCAGTACCGTCGAGTTCCTGCGGCCCATCCCCTCGGTGGCCCTGATCCCCCTCGCCGTCCTGCTGTTCGGCACCGATCTGCGCTCCACCCTGCTGCTGGTCGTCTACGCCGCCTTCTGGCAGGTCCTCGTCCAGGTCCTCTACGGGGTCCAGGACACCGACCCCGTGGCGGAGGAGACCGCACGCTCCTACGGCCTGGGGACCTGGGCCCGGATCCGTCATGTGCTGTGGCCGACCGCCCTGCCCTACGTGATGACCGGCGTACGGCTCGCCGCGGCCGTGGCCCTCGTCCTCGCGATCACCGCTGAACTCGTGATCGGCGCACCTGGGTTGGGCTCCCGTATCGCCGTTGCGCAGACGTCCCACGCCGTCCCCGACATGTACGCGCTGGTCGCCGTCACCGGACTCGTCGGTGTCCTGATCAACGCGAGCGCCCGTGCGGTGGAGCGCCGCTCGCTGGCCTGGCACCAGTCCGTGCGGGGCGAGGTGACCCCGTGAGACGCGCGAGCACCGGTCGTCCTCACCTGCGCACCGCCCTGCTGCGACTGCTGCTCGCCCTCGGCCTGCCCGTCCTCCTCGCGGCCGTCTGGTGGTTCGCCTCCGCCGGCAGCACCGACGTCTACTGGCCGCCCTTGCGCACCATTCTGGAGACCGGGCGCGAGGTGTGGACGGCCGAGCGGATCACCGCCGACGTGGTGCCCAGTGTCACGCGGCTGTTCCTCGGTTTCACCGCGGCGGGCGTCCTCGGTGTGGCGCTCGGCGTCGTCATCGGCACGTTCCCGCGGGCGCGGGCCGTTATGGAACCGGTGCTCGAGTTCCTGCGCGCCGTGCCGCCGCCCGTCCTGGTGCCCGTCATCATGCTCTTCGCGGGGATCGGCGACACCATGAAGGTCGTCGTCATCGTCTCCGGGTGTGTGTGGCCGGTGCTGCTGAACACGGTCGAGGGCGTGCGGGCGGTCGACGGTGTGCTGGCCGAGACCGCCCGCTCCTACGGCGTGGGGGGCCTCGCGCGTCTGCGTCACCTGGTCCTGCCGTCCGCGTCCCCGCAGATCTTCGCGGGACTCCGGCAGGCACTGTCCATCGGCGTCATCCTGATGGTCATCAGCGAGATGTTCGCGGCCAGCAACGGACTGGGCTTCGCCGTCGTCCAGTTCCAGCGGAGCTTCGCGATCCCTGAGATGTGGAGCGGCATCCTGCTGCTCGGTCTGCTCGGCGTCCTCCTCGCCCTGGTGTTCCGGGCCGTGGAACGCCGTGCCCTGGCCTGGTACCACGGCCTGCGCCGGTCCCGGAGGGCGTCATGACGGGCAACGGCCGCGCGCACCCACGAAAGGACGGCACATGCTCGACGTGAGGGCCCTGCGGAAGGTCTACGAGGGACACGGCCGGAACGTCGAGGCGGTGCGCGACCTCACCTTCTCCCTGGACGCCGGTGAACTGGTCTGCGTCGTCGGCCCGTCCGGGTGCGGCAAGACGACGCTGCTGAAATGCGTCGCCGGTCTGCTCGAACCCACCTCCGGCGAGGTCGTGCTGCGGGGGCGACGGGTCACCGGGCCGCCGCCCGGGATGGCGGTGGTGTTCCAGGAGTACGGGCGCAGTCTCTTCCCCTGGATGCGGGTGCGGGACAACGTCGAACTGCCGCTGCGCCAGAAGAAGCACCTGACGAAGGCCCGGCGCCGGGAGCTGGTCGAGCACGCCCTGCACGCCGTCGGCCTCGACGACACGGCGGGCGCCTACCCGTGGCAGTTGTCCGGCGGTATGCAGCAGCGTGTCGCCATCGCGCGGGCGGTGGCGTACGAGCCGGAAGTGCTGCTGATGGACGAGCCGTTCGCGGCGGTCGACGCGCAGACCCGCGCGGATCTGGAGGACCTGGTCCGCCGGCTGTGGCAGAAACTCGGCGTGACCGTCCTGTTCATCACGCACGACATCGACGAGGCCGTCTACCTGGGGGAACGGGTCGTCATCCTGTCGTCGTCCCCGACCGTGGTCCAGGAACAGCTCACGGTCGGCCTCCCCGCCCGCCGCGACCAGCTCCACACCCGGGCGGACCCGCGCTTCACGGAACTGCGGACGCGGGTGTACGAGGAGATCCAGGCGGCGAAGCGGGGTGCGGGGCCGGGGGCCGGCGACGCTCCGTCACGGCCGCTGGACAAGATGCCCTGAGCCAGGTCGGCTCAGACCTCGGTGGCATCCGGCCTACGCGACCCGAGGGAACGGCGGGTGACGCCCTCCAGATGCCGGGCGAACACCTCGGGGGCGGCCGGGGTGAGCGTGCGCAGCGCCACCAGCGCGGTGACGGCGACGTCGCACAACTCCGACCGCACGTCGTCCCAGGTGTGCGTGGTGCCCTTACGGGGGTTCTGCCCGGTGGCCCCGACCACGGCCTGGGCGACCTCGCCGACCTCCTCCGACAGCTTCAGGATGCGCAGCAACAGCCCGTCGGGACCGTCGACCGGCCGGTTGGCGTCGAGCCAGGCACACAGGTCGTCGATGGACTCCCACAGGCCGGGCGGCGGCGTGACGGGAGACGTCGGATGATCGCTCATAGGGCGAGCGTGGCACAGGGCGCCGACAACGGGCGCGGTGCGGGCGGCACCGGCACCGCCGGGTGCACCGATGGTCAGTGGCGGTCACTACGGTGCCCGCGTGACTGAACTTGAGGCGGTCGCTCGCGGGACGGTCCGTGGGGCGCGTGCTGTCGAGCGGTTGGTGTGCCCTCAACGGTGTGTCGGGCCGCCCTGCCGCAGCACGGTGTGTCGCCGGCTCACCAGATCGACGCACTCATGCAGACTCGGCCTCGGCGGACCGACACGGTCACGCATCACGGCAATGGCCTGCACGGTGCGCCCGGCGGAGACGAGCCTGTCCACCTCCGACCGCGCCTCGACCGAGAGCCGACCCCACAGCGCGCTTTCCATACGTCCATCGAACCCCTTCGCCCCCGCGGCGCCGAAGGCGTTCACCGAGGTCGTGTCGGCGCTTCCCGCGAAGTGACGCCTCCTGCCCGGCTCCCCGTCGTCGACGCCCCTCCTGCCGATCGTCGACGCCGGCGCCGCGTCGAAGTCCCGCTCCCGCAGCGCACGGAGTGACGCGTGCAGGACGCGTGAGATGCGTGGCCCCCGGACGGTCCACCGCCTCACCCCGGCGGACCACCTCCCCCGCGTTCGCCATGCCGCCGGTAAGTTCCTCGTTCTCCGCCGTCATGTGCGGCACGTCAGCGGGACCTCGCACCACACCGTCTTCGTGTACGGGTCCCCCGCCGTCGCGCCCCAGTGCGTCGACAGGGACTCGACCAGGAGCAGGCCCCGCCCCGACTCCCCCGCCGGATCGGCCGGGGTGAGAGTGCCCGGGAGCGGCGGGCTGCGGTCCGGGCGGGCGTCCGTCACCTCGATACGGAGCGTGGCGTCCTCCGCGTACAGGGTCAGTCGGAGCGCGAAGTCGCGGCCCCGTGCCCGTCCGTGGCGTACGGCGTTGGCGGCCAGCTCGGCCACCAGCAGGGAGGCCGTGCGGTTGCCCTCGGAGTCGTACGGCCAGCCCCACGACGTCAGTTGCTCCGCCGCGAGGTGCCGGGCCAGCCGGGCTCCCCTCGCCGTCGCCGACAGGCGGATACGGAAGTGACGCGAAGGGCCGGTGTGTTCGTCCACCGGGGCGATCTCGACGTTCATGTCACTCAGCGTGGTCAGCCGGCTCCGCCGTGAACAGCCCCGGCGGCCGGACCTGCACGCCGTGTACGGAAGCCGTCCGGGCCTGTCCGGGTCGCGACGCGTGACATCCGGCGCCCGGCGTGAGTTGAGCACCCCGGAGGTGTGGCGACATGAGCGTGGAGCCTTACGGGGCGGACGAGGAGTCGGCAGCCGTCCTGCGGACCGTCGGCCGCGTCATCAAGATGTGCCGCGAGCGGGCGGGGCTGACCCAGGCCGCCCTCGGCGCGCAGATCGGGTACAGCGAGGAGCAGGTCTCCTCCGTCGAGCGGGGGCGGCGGGCGCCGATGGAGGAGTTCCTCGACGCCGCGGACCGGGCCCTTGAGGCCAACGGCCTCATCGGCGCCCTGAAGGGGGACGTGGAGAAGGCCCGCTTCCCGAAGAAGGTGCGGGATCTGGCGCAGTTGGAGGGGCAGGCGGTCGAACTGTGCGCCTACGCCAACCATGTCGTGCATGGCCTGTTGCAGACGCCTGAGTACGCGCGGGCGCTGTACAGGATGCGGCGGCCGCCCTACACCGACGAGCAGGTCGACGAACTCGTCGAGGCTCGCCTGGCACGCCAGCGCGTCTTCGCCGACCAGCCGGCTCCGATGTTCAACTTCGTCCAGGAAGAGGTCACGCTGCGCAGGCCTCTCGGGGGCAAAATGGTCATGCGCAAGCAGCTCGAACATCTGTTGGAGGTTGGTCGGCGGCGGAACGTGGAGATTCAGGTGTTGCCCACGGACCGAGAGGACCACGCGGGTCTGGCAGGGGCGCTCCAGCTGCTGCGGCTCAAGGAGGGGCTCACCGTGGGACACGTCGAGGTTCAGCTGCTTAACCGGCTGATCTCCGACCCGAAGGAGATCCAGATCCTGGAGATCCGCTATGGCATCATCCGGGCGCAGGCCCTCACACCCCGTGAGTCGCTGGCCTTCATCGAGAAAGTGCTGGGAGAGACATGACCGCGAAGTCCCGCACGGAACTGACCTGGTTCAAGAGCAGCTACAGCACGAACGACGGCCCCGAGTGCGTGGAGGTCGCCCATGCCCCCGCCGCCGTCCACGTACGCGACTCGAAGCGGATACCGGGCCCCCACCTCACCTTCTCCCCCACCCCATGGGCCGCCTTCCTCCCCTACGCGTCCGGGCGCCGATGACCCGACCGCTCACCGCCGCCCAGCGCCGGCTGATCGAGGCCGCCGATCCGGAGACCGGGCGTCTCAAGGGGACGGAGGCCCAGCTCACCGCGTTGGTGAAGCGCGGCCTCGCCTTCCGGCACCCCCGGCCCCCGCACGACCACTTCCTCACCCCCGCCGGGCACCGGGCACGCGAGGCCGCGAACGAGCCCAACGAGCCTCAGGCACCCACCCCCACCGGAGGCGGCGGCGTCTTCACCGCCCGCGTGGGCGGCGAGCCCGCACCCCCCGCCGAGGGCCCCTCCCGCACGCGGGAAGTCAGAAGCGCGTGGCAGGGCATGCTCGAACTGCGCCGCATGACCAACCCCGACGCGTCGACGGACCGCCCGTGTGCCTGGGAGCGCACGCACCTCGTGCAGGCCGCCGCGCTGGCGCTGGAGGCGGCCGGGCACCGGCCGGCGGGGGCGGCGGAGGGCGAGGACGGCTACCGGGTGCGGGACACCCCGCAGCCGGACGCCGTCGCCGTGTACGCGCCTGACGCCTCCGCGCTGCGGGGCTGTGCGGAGACGCTGGAGGGGGCGGGCTGGCAGGCCGGGGAGTACACGGAGCCGAGGACGCGGAGGCGTTACGTCCTGGCCTCTCCGCGCCGCGTCTGAGGGGCGTGCCAAGATCGGTGGATCGGGCGACGAACCGAACCGGCGTGAAGGGGACGCAGTGAGCAAGCCGTATTCCGTCCGCGTGACCGTGCGCGGATACGAGACCGACGTGCAGGGTCATCTGAACCAGGCCGTGTATCTGAACTACGCGGAGCACGCGCGCTGGTCGCTGCTCCAGGAGGCCGGGATCACGCAGTCGCGTCTTCAGGCGCACGGGGTGGGCCCGGTCGCGCTGGAGACCACGATCCGCTACAAGCGGGAGCTGCTCGCCGGGGACGAGGTGGACGTGAGCTGCGTCTTCCACTGGGGCGGGGGCAAGACGTTCACCATCGAGCAGACCGTCACGAAGACGGACGGGACGGTCGCGGCGGAGGTCAGCGCCGTCGGCGGGCTGCTGGACCTGGAGAAGCGCAAACTGGTGCCGAGCCCGCAGGACGTGTTCCGCGAGCTGACGAAGGACACCGCCCTGTTCGGGCTGTAAGGCTCTGTCGCACCGTCAGAGGGGTTCACCCGACCGGGTTCCGGGACACCGGAGCCCGGTTTCCTGCTTTCATCCGATGAAAGTTTCCTCCGTTCGGCTCCCAAGTTTCCTGGCCATCCGCTCCTACAGTGGACCAGACCACCAGAGAAGCAAGGAGACTCTTTACAGTTCGTCAATCTACGTGCGTAACTAATGACGCGCGCACGTCAAGAAGTACGGAACTGCCCAGGTGGCAGCGGCCGACGTCACCTCCTTCTCATCCCCACATGTGTCAGGAGGCAAGTCCATGCAGGTACTCCCCCACGTCTCCCGCCTCGGCAGACGCACGGCCACCGCGCTCGGCGTCCTCGGCGCCGCCCTCGCGCTCACGGCCACGTCCGCCACCGGTGCGAACTCCGCACCGCAGCCCGATCCTCAGCCCCTCACCATCAAGCCCGGCCAGGCGTACATGGGCGTCGGCGCCCGCATCCACGAGGGCAACCCCGCCGCCGAGGAGCCTTCGCGCGGGCTGCTGGCCCCCACCGACGGCGTCCAGGGCATCGACGTCTCGCACTGGCAGGGCAGCATCAACTGGACCTCCGTGCGCAACGCCGGCATCCAGTTCGCCTGGATGAAGGCGACCGAGGGCACCGGCTACAAGGACCCCCGCTTCAACACCAACTACCCGGCCGCGCACTCCGCGGGCGTGATCCGCGGGGCGTACCACTTCGCCCTGCCCAACGCCTCCAACGGGGCCAACCAGGCGACCTACTTCGCCAGCAACGGCGGTGCCTGGTCGCGCGACAACCTGACGCTGCCGGGCGTGCTGGACATCGAGCACAACCCGTACGGGGCGATGTGCTACGGCCTGTCCACCACGCAGATGCGCACGTGGATCAACGACTTCTACACCACCTACAAGGCCCGGACGGGCCGCGACGTCGTCATCTACACGACGGCGAGCTGGTGGAACACCTGCACCGGCAGCTGGACGGGCATGTCGTCCAAGAGCCCGCTGTGGGTGGCGCACTGGACCTCCGCGTCGTCGCCCACCATCCCCGCCGGCTTCCCCACCTGGACGGTGTGGCAGTACACCTCGACCGGGTCGGTCTCCGGCGTCTCGGGCAACGTCGACCGCAACCAGTTCAACGGTTCCCGCGACCGGCTCCTGGCCCTCGCCAACAACACGTGACGGACTGACAGGTCCGTACGCACGCGGCCACACGGAGGGGCCGGACGTCCTCGGACGCCGGCCCCTCTCCGCTTTCGCCCCACACCCCTTCTCCCGAGGAGTGATCGTGCATCCCAGCAACCTCTTCCGGCGCCGTCTCCTGCTCGCCGGCGCGGCCGGGCTCGCCGCCGGCGCCGTGTCCGGTGTCGCGCACGCGCGCGGCGGCGCGGCCGTGCAGCCGGACATCGACGGCACGAAGGTCTGGGGCGCCCGGTCCCCGCAGGGGACCGTCAGCGTCCTGCAGTACCGTCCCAGCCGGATCGTGGTCCACCACACCGTGTCCGCCAACTCCGCCGACTACTCCCGTGCCCGGGCGCACGTCCACGCCCACTGGGTGCAGGACCTGCACATGGACGACAACGGGTGGGTGGACACCGGCTACAACTTCCTGGTGAGCCGGGGCGGCTGGATCACCGAGGGCCGCACCGGCAGCCTCCCGGCGCTCACCGGCGGACGGACGTTCGTGCTCGGCGCCCACACCTCCGGCCAGAACACGCAGGCCATCGGCATCGCCTGCGAGGGCCAGTACCACGCGGGCGCGCAGCCGCCGCAGGCACAATGGGACGTCCTCGTGGCGCTGTGCGCGTACGCCTGCGACCAGTACGGGATCGCGTCCACGCAGATCTTCGGGCACAAGGACTACGGCACGACCGAGTGCCCGGGCGTCTACCACGACATGCTGCCGCAGCTGCGCGCGGAGGTGGCGGCGGCCCGGGCCTGACCGGGCCGCCGGGCCGTCAGGAGGCCGCCGGCGCCTTGCCCGTGGAGGCGGCGAGGTCCTCGCCCGTCTCCATCGGGTGGGTGACGTCGGCGGCCTCACGGCCGCCCCGGCCCAGGTGGTTGAAGACGAGGTTGAGCAGGACCGCGACGACGCAGCCGGTGGAGATGCCGGAGTCCAGGACGATGCGGGCCGTCTCCGGGAACGCGTGGTAGAACTCGGGCGCGCTGATCGGGATGACGCCGACGGCGAGGGACACGGCGACGACGAGGACGTTGTTGTCCTTGTCCAGGCCCGCCTTGGCGAGGGTCTGGATGCCGCTGGCGGCGACCGACCCGAAGAGGACCACCCCGGCGCCGCCGAGCACCGGGCGCGGTACGACGGCGATGAGCGAGGCTGCGACCGGACACAGGCCCATGAGGACGAGGAAGCCGCCGCCGGTGGCGACGACGAACCGGCTGCGGATCCGCGTCATCGCGACGAGGCCGATGTTCTGGGCGAACGCGCTGCACATGAAGCCGTTGAACAGCGGGGCGAGCGCCGACCCGAGCGTGTCGGCGCGCAGCCCGGCCGCGATGGTCCTCTCGTCCGCGGGGCGCTCGACGATCTCGCCGAGGGCCAGCATGTCGGCGGTCGACTCGGTCATCGACACGACCATCACCACGCACAGCGAGATGATCGCGGCGAGCTGGAACTGCGGGGCGCCGAAGTGGAACGGCGTGGGGAAGCCGACCAGGTCCGCCTCGGCGACCGGGGAGAAGTCGGTGACACCGAACGGGACGGCGATCAGGGTGCCGGCGACCATGCCGAGCAGTACGGCGATCTGCTTGACGAAGCCGCGGGTGAAGCGGCGCAGCAGCAGCACGATGAGGAGGGTGATCGCGGCGAGGCCCAGATTGACGGCCGAGCCGTAGTCGTCCGCGTCGGGGCTCGCTCCCTGTGCCCAGCCGAAGGCGACGGGCAGCAGGGAGACGCCTATCAGGGTGATCACGGTGCCGGTGACCACGGGCGGGAAGAAGCGGACGGCCTTGCTGAAGAAGGGCGCGGCGAGGAAGCCGAGCAGTCCGGCGACGATGACCGCACCGAAGATGATCGGCAGGGCGTCCTTCTTGTCGTCGGTGGAGGCGACGATCGCGGTCATGGGGGCGACGCCGGCGAAGGTGACGCCGTTGACGAACGGCAGCCGGGCGCCGATCTTCCAGACGCCGACGGTCTGGAGGAACGTGGCGAGGCCCGCGGTGAACAGGCAGGCGCCGGTGAGGAAGGTCAGTTCGGCGGGGGTGAGACCGACGGCCGCGCCGACGATCAGGGGCGGGGCGACGACGCCCGCGTACATGGCGGCCACGTGCTGCAGGCCGGACGTCGCCATCTTCGGCGCGGGGAGCTTCTCGTCTACGGGATGGTCGGCCACTGCGGTGTTCCTCCGGTCGGTTGCACGCCGGGGCCGGCGTGGTTGTCAGGGAGGTGCGGGCGGGCGTGGGTACCTCCCGCTCGAGTGCGGCCGAGCGTGGGGAGGGACGGTGACGTCCGGTGGAGCGGGGGTGTGCGCCGTTCCCGGGGCGCGCCTGGGCACGCCCCGGAGACGGCCTCCGCGGATCCCGTACGGGTCCGCGGTCTCCGGGCCGGGAGCCGTCCCTCCCGGCCCGGAGACGTACGGGGGTCAGGCGTGCCCGGCGATGCGGGCGAGGCGCCGCGCCTCGGCGCGGGTGGTGCGGGCGACGGCGTCCTCGTCGGCGGTGAGGAGCCGGTTGTTCTCGACGATCTGACGGCCGTTCACGAAGGACGCGGTGACCGGGGCGGCGGCGCCGAACACCAGGGCGGTGACCGGGTCGGCGACGGAGGCGTGGGCGAGGGTGTCCATGCGCCAGAGCACCAGGTCGGCGAGCTTGCCCGGCTCCAGGGAGCCGATCTCGTCCGCCCTGCCCAGCACGCGTGCCCCGCCGTGGGTGCCGAGACGGAGCGCCTGGCGTGCGGTGAGGGCCTTCTCGCGGTGGGCGCCGAGGCGGTTGATCAGCAGGGCGTTGCGCAGCTCGGTGTGGAGCTCCCCGGACTCGTTGGACGCGGTGCCGTCCACGCCGAGGCCGACAGGGACGCCGGCCGTGAGCATGTCGGGGACGCGGGCGATGCCGGCGGCGAGGCGGGCGTTGGAGGACGGGCAGTGGGCGACGCCGGTGCCGGTACGGGCGAACGCGGCGATGTCCGAGTCGTTCATGTGGACGCAGTGGGCCATCCACACGTCGTCGCCGAGCCAGCCGGTGGACTCGAAGTAGTCGGTGGGGCCCATGCCGAACAGCTCGTGGCAGAACTTCTCCTCCTCCACGGTCTCCGAGCCGTGGGTGTGCAGCCGTACACCGAGGCGGCGGGCCAGTTCGGCGCCCTGGCGCATGAGTTCGGTGGAGACGGAGAACGGGGAGCAGGGGGCGACGGCGACCTGGGTCATCGCGCCGGGCGAGGTGTCGTGGTGGCGGCGTACCGTCTCCTCGGTGGCGGCGAGCGCGTCGTCGAGGGTCTCCACCGCGAAGTCCGGGGGCAGTCCGCCGTCCGACTCGCCGCGGTCCATGGAGCCCCGGGCGAGGGTGAAGCGGACGCCCATGTCGCGGGCTGCGGTGATGATCGCCTCGGACAGGTCGCCGGAGCCGCGCGGGAAGACGTAGTGGTGGTCCATGGCGGTGGTGACTCCGCCGCGCGCCATCATCGCGAGGGACCCCTGGGCCGCCGCGTGGACCATCGTCTCGTCGATGCGCGCCCAGGTCGGGTAGAGGGCGACGAGCCAGTCGAAGAGGTTGTGGTCGGTGGCCAGGCCCCGGGTGAGCCACTGGTAGAAGTGGTGGTGGGTGTTGACCAGGCCGGGGGTCGCGAGATGGCCGGTGGCGTCGATCCGGCGGGCGACGTCCGCCAGGCCGTCGGGGGCCGGGCCGGGGCCGAGCGACTCGATGCGGTCGCCGGCGAGGACGAGGTGTCCGGTGGCGTGCTCGGTGTCGTTCGCGTCGACGGTGGCGATCGCGCAGTTCTCGATGACGGTGCGCCGGTCTGCTGCCATGGTGCGTCCTTTTCGCGTACGGGGAGAGGGCACGGCAGGACCCTGGGGTTTTGAGTGCCGTGGCCGGGCGGGTGCGGGGCGCGGGTACCCGGCCACGGGTGCCGATGTGGGGGTGCGGTCAGAGGTTGGTGGAGTCCACCGGGATCCGCGGCTCGCAGCCGTCCCTGAGGACCGTGGCCTCGATCAGGCCGTAGGGGCGGTCGGAGGCGAAGTACACCGCTCCGTCGGGGGTGTCGTTCTTCAGGCCGAACGGCTCCAGGTCGACCAGGAAGTGGTGGCTGTTGGGGAGGGAGAAGCGGATCTCGTCGACCTCGGCGCACTCCTCGACGACGCGGGAACCCATCTGGTACAGCGTCTGCTGGAGCGAGAGGGAGTACGTCTCGGCGAAGGCCCGCAGCATGTGCTGCTTGACCCGGGCGTACGAGGCGTCCCAGTCGGGCATCTCCTGCGCGTCGTCGGTCCAGTTGAACCGCCAGCGGGCGGAGACCGAGGTGGCGAGGATCCGGTCGTAGGCCTCCTTGAGGGTGGTGTAGCGGTCCTTGACGTAGCCCCAGAACTCGGAGTCGGTGGAGTTCATGACCGTGAGGTCCTTCAGGCCGGAGACGACCTCCCAGCTCGCGCCGTCGTAGGTGACCTGGGTGAGGCGGGTCTCCTGGCCCTTGCGGACGAAGGAGTGCCTGGCCTCGCCGGAGGCCTCGATGCGCTCCCAGGAGTACTCCTCGATGCGGATGCGCGCCCGGTGGATGGGCTCCTGCGAGGTGACGAAGTGGCGGGCGAGGTGGACGCCGAACTGCTCGGCCGACTCGATGCCGTGTTCCTTGGCGAACGCGTACACCGTGTTCTTGGTGGTGTCGGTCGGCAGGACGTTGGCGTTGGAGCCGTTGTAGTGGACGTCGTCCATGTCGCCGGAGAGGGCGACGGAGACGTTGAGGTCCTTGATGTGGTGGGTGGCGCCGTCCCGCGTGATCTTGACGACTCGGTTCTCGGCCTTGCCGTACTGGTTCTGTCCCAGGATCGTGGGCATGGGTGCTAGCTCCCTCGGTAAACGGAGTAGCCGAACGGGTTGAGCAGCAGCGGTACGTGGTAGTGCTCGCCGGCCGTGACGGCGAAGGTGATCGCCACCTCGGGGAAGAACACGGCACCGCTGTCCCGATGCGCGGGGGCGTCCTGCTGAGCCTCGGCCTTCTTCTCGAAGTACGGCTCCACCTCGAAGTCGAGCCGTACATGGGTGGTTCCCTCCGGCAGGGCCGGCAGGTCCTTGCACCGCCCGTCCGCGTCGGTCGCGGACCCTCCGAGCTCCCGCCAGGCGGCCTGCCGGCCGGGGCGGGCGGAGAGGCGTACGGCGACGCCCCCGGCGGGGCGGCCCACGCTGGTGTCCAGGATGTGCGTGGACACGGAGGCGGTGGTGTCGGTGCTCATGCGACGTCAGTCCTCTTCGACGAGTCGGGTCAGCCGGATGCGGTTGATCTTCCCCAGTTCGGTGCGGACGATCTCGTGTTCCCTCTCCGGCGGGTTGCCGAGGCGGTCGCGCACGGCGTCCCGCATCTCCTCGGCGGTGCGGCCGGTCGCGCAGATCAGGAACACGTGGCCGAACTTCTCCTGGTAGGCGAGGTTCAGCTCCAGCATCTCGGCCCGGAGCTCGTCCGTGGCCCCGGCCATGCCGCGCTGTTCACGCGCCGAGGTGGGGTCCCCGGGCTCGGGACGGCCTATCGGCGGGTGCCCGGCCATCGCCTCGGCCAGGTCGGCCTCGGTGAGCGCGGCCGTCGCGGCGTCGCTCTCCGCGTACAGGGCCTCGGGGTCTGCGTACGGGCGGGCGGCGAGCAGCCGCCGGGTCCAGCCACCGGAGGCGCAGACCTCGAGGAGTGCGGTGTGCGCCGCCTGCTCCTCCAGGGCGTTGAACCGGGCCAGGCCCGGGGGCGTTGCTGTCGACGTCACGGGAGCCTCCGTGGCCGCGAACGGCCGTGTGCTGCGAACGGGCGTGCCGACAGTGAACGCCGTCACGCACCGGGCGTCAACAGTTTGTTGAAAAATCCGTGTGACGTTTGAGTGAGGCGTCCGGGCCGGGCTCCGTGAGGGCGCCTCACCTCAGGCGTCCTTCTCGCGGTTGAGGTAGTTGTAGACGGTGAAGCGGCTGACACCGAGCGCGCTCGCCACCGTCTCCACCCCGTGCCGCACGGCGAACGCCCCGCGCGCCTCCAGGCTGCGCACGATCTCCTGCTTCGCCTTGCGGTCCAGCTCCGCCAGCGGGACACCTCTGCGGCGTTCCAGCGCGGCCAGGATGTGGTCGAGGGAGTCCGCGAGCTGCGGCAGCCGTACGGCGACGGCGGCGGCGCCCTCCCAGGAGAGCACCACGTCGTCGGGGCCGGCCTCGTCCGGCGGGATCATCTCCCCGCCCATCGCGTCGACCAGTGGCTTCACGGCCGCGATGAAGGCGCCCTGACCGGTCCCGCTCACCGGCCGCCCTCCTCGACCACGTTGATCTGGAGGGAGACGCGGGTGGCACCGGCGGTCAGGGTGCGGCGCAGCATGGCGTCCACGGCGGCCAGCACCGCGTCGGCGCCGCCCTCGGCGGTGTTGCCGAACGGCCCGACGTCCACCTCGTCCAGGTCGGCCGTCTCGATGACCTCGCGCGCCACGACGGCGTGCTCGGGCGCCTCGTCGAGGTCGAAGGGCTCGGTCGTGAACTCCACTCGCAATCGCACGGGGCCAACCTACCGACCTCTTGACAGCCCTTCACCCGCACGGGCAATCTTCCAGTAAGCAGAAAGCTTATTCCGTCATACGGAAAACACGATTGCGAAGGGAGCGCGGCCCGATGGGATTCGCCGACCAGCGCTTCACCGTCAACCTGTCGATCCTCTTCACCGAGCGCCCGCTCCTCGACCGCCCGGCGGCCGCCGCCGAGGCCGGTTTCGGCTCGGTCGAGCTGTGGTGGCCGTGGGTCGACTCGCCCGTGCCGCCGCGGTCCGAGCTGGACGCGCTGCGCAGGGCGATCGAGGACGCGGGGGTACGGCTCACCGGCCTCAACTTCTACGCCGGGCGACTGCCGGGACCCGACCGGGGCGCCCTGTCCGTGCCGGGCGAGGAATCGGACCGGTTCCGGGCGAACGTCGAGGTCGCGGCCGGTTTCGCCGAGTCGCTCGGCTGCCGCGCGCTGAACGCGCTGTACGGCAACCGGGTGGACGGCGTGGACCCGGCCGAGCAGGACGCGCTCGCCCTGGAGAACCTCGTCCTCGCCGCGCGGGCCGCCGACCGGATCGGCGCCGTGCTGCTGATCGAGGCGCTGAACCGGCCCGAGTCGCCGCACTACCCGCTGGTGTCGGCGCCGGCCGCCGTCGGCGTCGCCGACCGGGTCAACGCGGCCACGGGACTGGACAACGCGCGCTTCCTGATGGACCTGTACCACCTGGCCATGAACGGCGAGGACCTGCCGGCGGTCATCGACCGGTACGCCGACCGGACCGGGCACGTGCAGATCGCCGACAGCCCCGGACGCGGGGCGCCCGGCACCGGGTCGCTCCCGCTGGAGGAGCTGCTGGACCGGCTGCGCAAGGCCGGTTACGACGGCCGGGTCGGCCTGGAGTACAAGCCGGGCGACGGCCCGAGCGCGGAGGCCTTCGACTGGCTGCCGCGCGAGGCCCGCTGACGCACTGACGTATCTGCACGTACCGAGTCGTACCGAGAGGCACCCTCATGAGCACCCTTCCCAAGGTCGCCTGGATCGGTCTCGGCATCATGGGCTCCCCCATGTCCGAGAACCTGGTCAAGGCGGGCTACGACGTCACCGGCTACACCCTGGAGCGGGACAAGCTGGACCGGCTGGCCGCCGCCGGCGGCACCGCGGCCTCCTCCGTCGCCGAGGCGGTGCGGGACGCCGACGTGATCGTCACGATGGTCCCCGCCTCCCCGCAGGTCGAGGCCGTCGCGTACGGCCCCGACGGCATCCTGGAGAACGCCCGGCGCGGCGCCCTGCTGATCGACATGTCCTCGATCACCCCGCAGACCTCCGTCGACCTGGCCGCCGCCGCGAAGGACAAGGGCGTCCGGGTGCTCGACGCGCCCGTGTCCGGCGGTGAGGCCGGGGCGGTCGAGGCGGTGCTGTCCATCATGGTGGGCGGCGACCAGGCCGACTTCGACGAGGCGAAACCGCTGTTCGAGGCGCTGGGGAAGACGATCGTGAGGTGCGGTCCGCACGGCTCCGGGCAGACGGTGAAGGCCGCCAACCAGCTGATCGTGGCCGTGAACATCCAGGCCTGTGCGGAGGCCGTGGTCTTCCTGGAGAAGTCCGGCGTCGACCTCGCGGCCGCGCTCGACGTCCTGGGCGGCGGGCTGGCCGGCTCGACCGTGCTGGCCCGCAAGAAGGACAACTTCCTGGGCCGGGACTTCAAGCCGGGCTTCCGCGTCGACCTGCACCACAAGGACATGGGCATCGTCACCGACGCCGCCCGCACCGTGGGCGCCGCGCTGCCCGTCGGCGCCGTGGTCGCCCAGCTGGTGGCGAGCCTGCGCGCCCAGGGCGACGGCGGGCTCGACCACTCCGCGCTGTTGCGGGCCGTCGAGCGGCTGTCCGGCGCGCAGGTCTGATCCCTGCCGCATCCCTGAGACCCCGGGCGGCGCCAGCGCCGACATCAGTCCCGTCGCGCCCAAGGCGGCGGCGCCGCCCGGAACCCACGGCCCGCACCGCGACGCCGTACGGCCCGGATGAGGGGTGGCCGTACGGCGTCCGCGGGATGCGGGCGGGGCGAGGGCGCCGCGGCGGCGTGCGAGCCAGTGCGGTGGTGAACGCCGCGGTCCGTCTCCTACGACCTGAGGGGAGACGCCCGCGGCCGTCGCCGCCGCCGCGGCCCCTGGCCCACCGTCCTCCCGGCGTGCGGATCCGCCCGGACCGCAGCAGCCTGGGGGCATGGCACATCCGACGGAGCATCCGCACATCGTGGTCCACGCGCCCGCCCTGGACGGCTCCCGGCGGGTCACCTCCGACGACGCGACGCTGGGCGTCGCCACGCACACCGACGACGTGGGTGAGATCCTGCGCCTGGCCGACCTGTACGTCACCGACGTCGAGGACGCCGACTTCATCGAGTGGCAGGGCGGCGGCCCGGACGACTGGCCGGGACTGCACGAACACCACGAGGCGTGAGACGCGGGCGTACCGCAACGTCGGCAGGCGGCGCCGTACGGCAATGTCCGTAGGGCGGCTACGGCACCCTCAGATGAACCTCTGAACACGGCCTACCGAGGCTTCGGCGGGCCCCGCGCGCGGAACCATCCCCGCACACGGGGCCCGTCGGCACCGGGGCGGCGGGCCCCTGTTCCGAGGGGGTGTCCTGTCATGGCCGACGCCGAACGCGTACGGGAAGCGCCGCACGAACTCGCCCTGCTGGCCGCGGGCCCGCGCGCCGCCGTCGTGGTGGCCGTCGTCGCCCTGCACCTGCGCGGCGCGGTCGAGCCGGCCTCACGGGGCAGGCTCGTGGCCGTCGACAACGAGGCGGGGCGCGCGCTGCCGCCGCTGCCGCCACCGGACGAAGACCTCGACGTCCAGGCTGAGCTGCGGGTGCCTTACCTGGAGAGCGCTGTGCACCAACGGCTGCACCGGCCGTGCGAAGTACGGGAGTTGCTGCGCGACCCGGACGTCCGGTGGGCGGTGGACACGCTGAAGGCCGGGATGGCCGACACGGGCCTCGTGAGTCCGCCGCCGCTGCTGGGTACGACGCGGGCGGCACGCCGGCGCCTGCACGTGCTGCGCGCCGCGTATCCCGTCCCGTCGAGCCGGGACGGCCTCTCCGACGAGGTCGCGCTGCTGGCCGTAGCCCTGCACGGCCGGGCGGCCCTCCGCGCCGCCGTCCCCCGCTTCGCCGTCCGCGCGGGCCTCACCCCCCGCATCCGCCTCCGCCACAAGCGCGCCCTGCGCCACTTCATCCCGGCTTCCGGCGGCTCCAGCGGCGCCTACACAGGGCCCCACTACTGCGGCGGCGGGTTCTGCGGGGGTGGGAGTGGCGGTGGTTGCGGGGGCGGAGGGGGTTGTGGAGGCGGAGGGGGGAACTGAGCCCGGCCCCCTCGAAGACTTCTGCGCGGCCTCCGGTCCGATCCTGGCGCCCGGCGCGGCGGTGAGCCGACGCGACGGGGTGGTGGCAGGGGCGGCGGTGAGCTGACGCGGACGCGACGGGGCGGCAGGGGCGGGGTGCCCCGCCACCCCGCCCCTGCCACCGCTGTGGTCACACCTTCAGCGGCCGGACCGCCGTCGGTGCGTGGCCCGGTTCCGTCGCGACCGGTTCGAACTCGACCACGTTGCTGATGTCGTTCGTCGTCGACATCGCGATGTTCGTGACGCGTTCCAGGATCGCCTCCACGATCACCGGGACGCGGTGTTCCGCCGCGAGCTTCTTCGCCTGCTCGAAGGCCGCGCCCAGTTCACCTGGGTCGGTGACGCGGATCGCCTTGCAGCCCAGGCCTTCCGCGACCTTGACGTGGTCGACGCCGTAGACGCCCAGTTCGGGCGTGTTGATGTTCTCGAACTCCAGGTTGACCTGGAAGTCGATCTCGAAGGCGCGCTGGGCCTGGCGGATCAGGCCCAGGTAGGCGTTGTTGACGAGGACGTGGACGTACGGGATGCGGTGCTGTGCGCCGACGGCCAGCTCCTCGATCATGAACTGGAAGTCGTAGTCGCCGGAGAGGGCGACGACCTGGGCCTCCGGGTCGGCCTTGGCCACGCCCAGCGCCGCCGGGACGGTCCAGCCGAGGGGGCCCGCCTGGCCGCAGTTGATCCAGTGGCGCGGCCGGTAGACGTGCAGCATCTGCGCGCCCGCGATCTGGGAGAGGCCGATGGTGGTGACGTACCGCGTCTCGGGTCCGAACGCCTTGTTCATCTCCTCGTAGACCCGCTGCGGTTTCATCGGCACGTCGTCGAAGTGCGTACGGCGCTGCAACGTGGCGCGCCGTTCCTGCGCGGAGGCCGCCCAGGCCGTGCGGTCGGGGAGGCGGCCCTCCGCCCGCATCTCCTCGGCGACCTCGACGAACAGCTCCAGCGCGGCGCGCGCGTCGGAGGCGATGCCGTAGTCGGGGGCGAAGATGCGGCCGATCTGGGTCGGTTCGACGTCGACGTGCACGAAGGTGCGGCCTGCGGTGTAGACGTCGAGGCGCCCGGTGTGGCGGTTGGCCCAGCGGTTGCCGATGCCGAGGACGAAGTCGGACTCCAGGAACGTGGCGTTGCCGTAGCGGTGCGAGGTCTGCAACCCGACCATGCCGGCGTTGAGTTCGTGGTCGTCGGGGATGACGCCCCAGCCCATCAGCGTCGGCACGACGGGCGTGCCGGTCAGCTCCGCGAACCGCACCAGCAGGGCGGCCGCGTCGGCGTTGACGACTCCGCCGCCCGCGACGATCAGCGGCCGCTCGGCGGCGTTCAGCATGCCGAGCGCCTTCTCGATCTGCGCGCGGGTCGCGGCGGGCTTGAAGACGGGCAGCGGCTCGTACGTGTCGGGGTCGAACTCGATCTCCGTCAGCTGCACGTCGATCGGCAGGTCGATCAGCACGGGCCCGGGACGGCCGGAGCGCATCAGGTGGAACGCCTGCTGGAAGACACCGGGCACCTGAGCCGCCTCCAGCACGGTCACCGCCATCTTGGTGACCGGCCGGGCGATGGCCGCGATGTCGACGGCCTGGAAGTCCTCCTTGTGGATCACCGCGGTCGGCGCCTGCCCGGTGATGCAGAGGATCGGGATGGAGTCGCCGGACGCCGAGTACAGGCCGGTGATCATGTCGGTGCCGGCCGGACCGGACGTGCCGACGCACACGCCGATGTTGCCGGGGTGGGTGCGGGTGTAGCCCTCGGCCATGTGGGAGGCGCCCTCGACATGGCGGGCGAGGGTGTGGCTGATGCCGCCGGACGCCTTGAGCGCCGCGTAGAACGGGTTGATCGCCGCGCCGGGGACACCGAACGCGACGCCGACGCCCTCACGCTTGAGGATCTCGACCGCCGCGCGGGCAGCCGTCATTCGAGCCATGGAGTACTCCTGCTTCGGCTTCTCGGATTCGCACGCCCGTCGCGCCCCGCGGTGAGCCGCTTCCGTTATTCCGTATTGCGGAAAACTGTTTCTGCTATCTGGAATGAATGTAGAAGCGGCGGGCGGAGGCCGTCAAGAGAGCCGCAAGTACGGGACACCGGCGGGCAGGAGGAGGACGATGGACCCGCCTCGAGAACAACGGAGTCGCTTCATGTCCGAGAGCCTCCCGGTGCGTTGTCCCGCCTGTCGGCGCTCGCACCGCTACACGGCCCCGGCGTACCCGTGCGCCTGCGGTGCGCCCGTCGCCGCACCGCTGGACCCGGACAGGGTGCCGGCCGCCGTCGGGGAGCGCTCCTGGCGCGAGGAATGGGTGACCGTGCGCTGCGGCAGCTGCGGCACGCGCGGCGAGTGGCCGCACCCCGAACTGGGCTGCCCCTGCGGGACGGTGCTGCGCATCCCGGTCACGGGGGAGCGGCCCCAGGCGCCGGCCGCCGGAGGGCCGTCGCGGCCCGCCGCCCCCACCGTGCCGATCCGCACGGCGCGCGACGCGGTCACGGCCGCCGTGCTGTATCTGCGCCGCCTCGGCCACGACGACATCCGGCGCGCCGACCAGCGGCCGACGTCCGGCATCGGACTGGCCGGCCGGGGTGTGCTGGCCCAGCTCGACCCGTCGGCGCGGCGGGCGACCCCGCGGGACGTGGAGTGCCTGTGGCTGACCGCCATGACGGAGTCCGCGGCCTGCCTGTACTTCTCCCTCTCCGGCTACAGCGCCGAGGCCCGCGCCCGCGCCGACGCCCTGGACGTCCCGCTGTTCGTCCTCGAACCGTCGGGCGCCGCCCGCCCCGAGAACGCCCCGGCGATGGCGCTGGACGCGGACGCGTCCTGAAACTCCGGCGACGCGCGCACCGGGTGGGCCCGATACTCGTCGGATGCGCATCCGTCCCGCCGCCCCCGCCGAACTGCCCGCGCTCCAGGACCTCGAACGGGCGGCCGGCGCGCCGTTCCGCGACCTGGGCATGGCGGAGATCGCCGACGACGAGCCGCCCGCCCTGGAGGTGCTGGAGCGCTACCGGACGTCCGGCCGCTGCTGGGTCGCGGCGGGCGAAGGACACGGCCGGCCCCTCGCATATCTGATCGCCGAGCCGGTGGACGGCGCGCTGCACGTGGAGCAGGTGTCCGTCCACCCGGACGCTGCCCGCCGCGGCATGGGCCGCACCCTGCTCGCCCACGCCGCGCACCGGGCCCGCGAGGAGGGCCTGCCCGCCCTCACCCTGACGACCTTCACCGAGGTTCCGTGGAACGCCCCGTACTACGCACGCCTGGGCTTCCGCACCCTGAGCGAACCCGAGCTCACCCCGGGGCTGCGGCGGATCCGCGCCGAGGAGACCGCCCACGGCCTCGACCGGTGGCCGCGCGTGTGCATGCGGCTCGAGCTGCCGCGCGGCGAGACGACGTCCGGAGGCCCGTCCCGATGACGATCAGGCCGGCACGCGCGCACGACCTTCCCGGATTCCTCGGCCTGGCGGCGCAGGTGGAGCAGTGGTTCGGGCCCATGGTCGACGAGCCCGGTTTCCACGACGCGGTGCGTGAGCACATCGCCGCGTCCAGGGCGCTGGTCGCCCCCTCCTCGGGGCCGGGACTCCTCGGCGGGCTGCTCTTCGGGGCCGAGGCGCCGACGTACCACGTGCACTGGCTCGTCGTCTCCCACCGGGCCCGCGGCACGGGCGTCGGACGCGCGCTGATGGAGGAGGCGGTACGCCGCTGGGTGCGCGGCCCCGGCGAGCTCGAGGTGGTCACCTTCGGGCCGGACCACCCCGGTGCCGAGGTCAGCGGCGCCCGCGTCTTCTACGAACGGCTCGGCTTCACCCCCGCCGAACCCGCCGCTCCGGGGCCGGAGGGCGGCTCCCGGCAGGTCTTCCGCCGGACGGTGGGCTCCTGATCGCCGCATGCCCGGCACCCGGGAGGGAGTCGTCCCGGACGTCGTCCGGTCTCAGGCGGCGAGGGTGCCGCCGTCGACGACCGACACCGTGCCGGTCACGTAGTCCTGGTCCATGAGGGCGAGGAACGCCTTGGCCGCGTCGTCCGGCTCGGCCACACGGCCCAGCGGCAGGGACGCGGCGAGACCGGCGTACATGTGCTCCCGGTCCGCCTCGCTCATCCCGGACCACAGCGGCGAGCGCACGACCCCCGGCGCCACGGCGTTCACCCGCACCGGCGCCAGTTCCACGGCGAGACTGCGGGCGGCGGACACCACCGCGCCGCAGACCGCGGCCCCAAGGGTCCATCCGGGGCCGCCCTTGAAGGCCGCCGTGCCGCTGGTGAGGGTGACGGACCCGCCCGGTGCGAGATGCGGTACGGCCAGCCGGACGGCCTCGAGGGCGTGGAACAGGCGAAGGGCGAAGAACGCGCTCGCCCGGTCGACCGTGTAGTCGGTGAGCGGAAGGCCGGTGAGATTCTCGCCGGCCGTGTAGGCGAGGTGGTCGAACGTGCCGATCTCGTCGAAGAGGGCCGCGACCGCGTCGCCGGAGCTCGCGTCCACGGCCCGCCCCACGACACCGGCGGGAAGCTGCGCGAGGGCGCGCTCGACGGACGCGGCCCGGCTCGACGCGATGGTCACCGTCGCTCCGGCTTCGGCGGCGCGCCGGGCGACGGCGAGGCCGATGCCGCTGGTTCCACCGAGGACGACGATGCGGGAGGAAGAGTTGATGGTCATGCGTTCAGGGTCCGTCCGGGACCGCCGCCGCGTCCAAGACCCTTTCCGTCGTCAGTGATGCCCGCAGGGTATGAGCGAGCGCGATCGCGCGGTTCAGTGCGGCCGAGTCGCGCCCGGCGGTCCAGGCCACGCCGACAGCGCTCGGCGCCAGCCCCGCCACCGGACGGGCGACGACGTCGGTCCGGGTGTAGAACCGGGCCGTCGACACCGGGAGGAACGCCACCCCGGACGAAGCGGCCACCCGCTCCAGCTTGATCTCCACCTCATGCGGGTGGTCGCCCCCGGCCGGCACCGGCAGACCGCGTGCGAGCCGGGCCTCACGCCACTCGGGAGCCGCGTCCGGGGACTGGAGGAGGTCGTACTCGGCCAGGTCGTACAGGCTCGGATCCTCGGCGGCGGCGAGGGGATGCGAGGCGGACAGGACGACGATCCGCTCCTCCTGGAACAGCGGCTCGACCTGGAGACCCCGGTGCGGAACGGGAAGGCGCACCAGACCGAGGTCTACACGGCCGTCGAGGATCGTCTCCACCTGGTCGTGCCAGCCCGTGCGGACGAGGTCGATCCGGATGCCGGCGCGCCACTGCCGCAGACCCTGCACGATGGGCGTGACCAGCAAGCCCGGCATGAAACCGATGGCCAGCCGCTCGGTCCCCTGGGCGGCCTGACGGGCACGTCGTTCCAGGGCACCGGCCGACCGCAGCAGTTGCCGTCCGTCCTCCGCGATGGACCGGCCCGCGTGGGTCAGGTCGGTGCCCCGCGTCGAGCGGTCGAACAGGACCACACCGAGCTCTCGTTCGAGCAGCGCGATCTGCCGGCTGAGCACGGGCTGGGCAATGTGCAGCTCCTGCGCCGCCCGGCTGAAACTGAGCGTGTCGGCGACGGCCACGAAGTAGCGCAGACGCCGCAGATTGAGCTCCGACATGCACAAATCCTACGGCGCGAGGAGCGGCACCGGCGCGAGGAGCGGCACCGGCGCGAGGAGCGGGAGCACGGTGCGAGGAGCGGGAGCACGGTGCGAGCGGGGCTCAGCCGGTCGCGTACCTCTCGCGCAGCTCGATCTTGCGCACCTTCCCCGAGACAGTCATCGGGAAGTTCTCCAGGAGTTCCAGGCGGCTCGGGATCTTGTAGTGGGCCAGGCGGCCGTCGCAGTACGCCTTCAGCTCGGCCAGGGTGAGCGGGTCGGCCGGGTCGCGGGGGATGACGCAGGCCAGGACCTCCTCGCCGTAGCGTTCGTGCGGGACGCCGACGACCTGGACGTCCGCGACCTTCGGGTGGGCGTGGAGGAACTCCTCGATCTCACGCGGGTAGATGTTCTCGCCGCCTCGGATGATCATGTCCTTGATGCGGCCGACGATCTCCACGTAGCCGTCGTCCCGCATCATCGCCAGGTCACCGGTGTGCATCCAGCGGCCCCGGTCGATCGCCTCGGCGGTCTTCTCCGGCTCGCCCCAGTAGCCGAGCATCACGCTGTAGCCCCGGGTGCACAGCTCGCCGGACGTGCCGCGCGGGACGGTGACGCCGGTGGCCGGGTCGACGATCTTCACCTCGATGTGCGGCAGGACCCGTCCGACGGTGCCGGTGCGGTGCTCCAGGTCGTCCTCCATGCGGGTCTGGAGGGACACCGGGGAGGTCTCCGTCATGCCGTAGCAGATGGAGACCTGCTCCATGTGCATCTCGGCGACCACCCGCTTCATCACCTCCACCGGGCACGGCGAGCCGGCCATGATGCCGGTGCGCAGCGAGGTGAGGTCGTAGGACGCGAAGTCGGGCAGGTTCAGCTCGGCGATGAACATCGTCGGCACCCCGTACAGCGAGGTGCAGCGCTCCTGCTGGACCGCGCGCAGGGTGGCAGCCGGGTCGAAGGAAGGGGCGGGGATGACCATGCAGGCGCCGTGCGAGGTGGCCGCGAGGTTGCCCATGACCATGCCGAAGCAGTGGTAGAACGGCACCGGGATGCACACCCGGTCCTGCTCGCTGTAGGCGATCAGCTCCCCCACGAAGTAGCCGTTGTTGAGGATGTTGTGGTGGGAGAGGGTGGCGCCCTTGGGGAAGCCGGTGGTGCCCGAGGTGTACTGGATGTTGACGGGGTCGTCGCAGGACAGCTCCGGCCACACCGGGTCCGGGGTGGCACGGGCGGTCAGGGCGTCCCAGCTCGGGTCGCCGATGTACACGACCTCCCGCAGCTCGGGGCACCTCCCGCGGACCTCCTCCGCCATGGCCCGGTAGTCGCTGGTCCGGTGGCCGAGGGAGGCGATGAGCAGCCGGATGCCGGACTGCCTGAGGACGTACTCCACCTCGTGGGTGCGGTAGGCCGGGTTGATGTTCACCATGACGGCGCCGATGCGGGCGGTGGCGTACTGCGTGAACACCCACTCGGGGCAGTTGACCGCCCAGATGCCCACCCGGTCGCCCTTCGTCACGCCGGAGTTGAGCAACGCGGACGCCAACTCGTCGACGCGCTCGGCGAATTCGGTGTAGGTCCAGCGTCGGCCCGACTCCACGTCGACCAGGGCCTCGCGGTCCGGCCAGGCGGCGACGGCACGGTCCAGGTTGGCGCCGACGGTGTCGCCGAGCAGGGGCGTCGAGCCGGTGCCGTGGCTGTAGGAGAGTGCGGTCACCGGAAGTCCTCCTCGCGGTACTCGGCGTTCGAGCCGGCCGCCGTCGCCTCGCGCAGTTCGATGCGGCGGATCTTGCCGGAGACGGTCTTGGGCAGCTCACCGAACTCCAGGCGGCGGATGCGCTTGTAGGGGGCGAGCACCTCGCGGGAGTGCTCGAAGAGGACCTTCGCCGTGTCGGGGCCGGGCTCCCAGCCGTCGGCCAGCACGACGTACGCCTTCGGCACGGCCAGCCGCAGCTCGTCCGGCGCGGGCACCACGGCCGCCTCGGCGACCGCCTCGTGCTCCAGCAGCGCGCTCTCCAGCTCGAACGGGGAGATCTTGTAGTCGGACGCCTTGAACACGTCGTCCGCGCGCCCGACGTAGGTGATGTAGCCGTCCTCGTCCCGGGAGCCGATGTCGCCGGTGCGGTAGTAGCCGCCGGCCATCGCCTCCGCCGTGCGCTCCGGGTCGCCGTGGTAGCCGGTCATCAGGCCGACGGGCCGCTCGGACAGGTCGAGCGCGATCTCGCCCTCGGCGGCGCCGGGCGCGCCGGAGACCGGGTCGAGGAGCTCGACGCGGTAGCCGGGGCTGGGGCGGCCCATGGAACCGGTCTTGAGGACCTGGCCGGGGCTGTTGGACACCTGCACGGCGGTCTCGGTCTGCCCGAAGCCGTCCCGGATGGTGACGCCCCAGACGCGTCGCACCTGTTCGATGACCTCCGGGTTGAGGGGCTCGCCCGCGGCGACGACCTCGCGGGGCGGGGTGCGCAGCCGGCCCAGGTCGGACTGGATGAGCATGCGCCACACGGTCGGCGGGGCGCAGAAGGTGGTGACGCCCGCCTTGTCCATCTCGGCCAGCAGGCGGGGCGCGTCGAAGCGGGTGTAGTTGTGCAGGAAGACGGTCGCCTCGGCGTTCCACGGGGCGAAGAGGTTGGACCAGGCGTGCTTGGCCCAGCCGGGCGAGGAGATGTTGAGGTGCACGTCGCCGGGGCGCAGGCCGATCCAGTACATGGTCGCCAGGTGCCCGACCGGGTACGAGGTGTGGGTGTGCTCGACCAGCTTGGGGCGTGCGGTGGTGCCCGAGGTGAAGTACAGCATCAGCGGGTCGTCGGCGAGGGTCGGCCCGTCGGGGGTGAACCGGTCGGGTGCGGCGTACGCGTCGGCGTACGGCAGCCAGTCCCCGCCGGGCTCCTCCCCCACCGCGATGCGCGTGTAGGCCCCGGGCACCTCGTCGAACTTCGCGGCGTCGGCGGAGCGGGCGACCACATGGCGGACCCGGCCCCGGTCGACGCGGTCGCGCAGGTCGGCGGGGCCGAGCAGCGGTGTGGCGGGGATGACCACGGCGCGCAGCTTCATCGCGGCCAGGGCGGTCTCCCACAGTTCGGCCTGGTTGCCGAGCATCACCAGCACCCGGTCCTCGGCGCCCACACCCCGGCCGCGCAGCCAGTTCGCGACCCGGTCGGAGCGGCGGGCCAGCTCGGCGAAGGACAGGCGTGTCTCTCCGCCGTCCTCCTCGACCAGGTGCAGGGCCGTGCGGTCGTTGCCGTCGGCGATCGCGTCGAACCAGTCGAGGGCCCAGTTGAAGCGCTCGGGCCGGGGCCAGACGAAGTCCCGGTAGGCGGTGGCGTAGTCCTCACGGTGTTCCAGCAGGAAGTCCCGGGCCCTGCGGAACTGCTCCGTCGCCGTCGTCATGCGTCCTCCTCGGTGCCGGACCTTGCCGGGCGGCTCACCGCCATCGTGTAATCCGTGATGCAGGTCTCACTACCCCCGAACGGGGGTGTGCGCCCGCAACGGGCCGCGGTGAAGGGGCGAACAGGTGACGGCAGACCCGACGAGGACGGGCGAGGCGGTGGAGATCCGGGGCGCGCTGGCCCGGCTGCGGCGCGCGACGGGACTGCCGGTCGCGTTCGGCGGGCTGGTGGAGCCGGGACGCCGGCACGTGCGGATCAGCGAGCTGAGCGGCACCGCCACCCCGGCGCTCAGCTCGCTCGCGGTGACCCCGGGCAACGGCCTCGGCGGCAAGGCCGTGGCGCTCGCCCGGCCGTGCGCGGTGACGGACTACTCCGTCTCCCGGCAAATCAGCCACGAGTACGACGCCCCGGTCGCCGCCGAGGGCCTGCGCTCCGTGGTGGCCGTGCCGGTCGTCGTACGGCGGCGGGTGCGGGCGGTGCTGTACGGGGCGCTGCGCACCGCACGGCCGCTCGGCGACCGCACGCTCGGGGAGGCGGTGCAGGTGGCGCGGGACGTGGAGCAGGCGCTGCTGGTGCGGGAGGAGGCGGCGGAGCTGCTGGCGGTGACCGACCCGGCGCCGGAGCCGGGCGCGGACTCGTGGCGGGAGCCCGGTGCGGGCGCCGAGCGGGAGCGGGTGCGGGAGGCGCACGCGGCGCTGCGGGCGCTGGCCCCGCGCATCGCCGACCCGGCGCTGCGGGCGCAGCTGCTGGACGCGTGCGCCCTGCTCACCGCGCGGGAGGCGCCGTCCGGCGCGGTGCGGCTCGCGCCCCGGGAGGTGGACGTGCTGGCCTGGGTCGCGGCGGGGGCGACGAACGGTGCGGCGGCCGCACGGCTGGGGCTGACGGCCGAAACGGTCAAGGCGTATCTGCGGTCCGCGATGCGGAAGCTGGGGGCCCGGACCCGGGGCGAGGCGGTGGTCGCCGCCCGCAGGGCCGGGTGGTTGCCGTAGATTTGCGGTGTTCTCCCACGGACGCCAATAGCACGAGTACACCATTGATTAGCAGTTGATCGGAACGTTGTCATTCACCTCACTACACCGTCCGCCGGAATTGAGGACCCTGTTGCCTAATATTGGCCAGGACACGCCACACGGAGGGGAGCGGTGACCGTGCGACGGGACGACAAGGAGCCTGCCAGGTACCGCCCCGACCTGGTCATCGGCCGGGAGGAGCTGTTCGCCGACGCCAGGGCGCAGCTCGCGCGCGGCGGCAGCGTGCTCCTGCACGGCCCCGCCGGAATAGGTAAATCGACCGTGCTTCGGGCACTTGCGGCGGAAAACGCCGCGGCGACCTCGCGTGTGTTGCGCTGCTCGGCCACGGAGTCCGAATCCCATCTTCCGTTCCTCGCGCTGGCCGACCTGTTCGGTCTGGTGCTGGACGAGGTGGCCCCCCGGCTGCCCGCCGCCCAGCGCACCGCCCTGGAGTCGGCGCTCACCGGCCGCGGCGAGTCCACCCTCCAGCGGGACGGCCTGGCGCTGCGGCTGGCGGTGCTGTCCACGCTGCGCGCGCTGTCCGCCGAGGGCCCCGTCCTCGTCGTCGCCGACGACCTCCAGTGGCTCGACCCGGCCAGCGCGGAACTGCTCGGCTTCGCCGCCCGCCGCCTGGGCGACAGCCCGGTGCGCATGCTGTGCGCGGTGCGCACGGAGGGCGAGGAGTACGACCGTCATCTGCGCGCCTGCCCGCCGGACACGCTGGCCGTGCGGCTGGGCCCGTTCACCCGCACCGAGGTGTCCGCGCTGCTCGACCACCGCGGCTACACCTCCCTGTCCCGCTCGACCGTCCGTGACATTCATCGCACCAGCGGCGGCAACCCGCTGTTCGCCCTGGAGCTCGGCCGCGCCCTCGCGGAGAGCCCCACCCGGCCCCGGCCCGGCGAGCCGCTGCCGGTGCCGACCTCGCTGCGGGCGCTGGTCCTCAGCCGCCTGGAGATGCTGTCCGACGAGGCCCGCCGCACCCTGCTGGTGGCCAGCGCCGGCGCCCGCCCCACCCTGGCCCTGCTGCACGCGGCCGGACGGGACAACGCGGAGGCCGAGACCGCCCAGGCGACCTCCCTCGGACTGCTCATCACCGACCCCGAGGACCCGGCGCTGCGCTTCACGCACCCGCTGATCTCCGCCGCCCTCTATGCGGAGGCCCCCGCCCAGGAGCGGCGCGCCGCCCACACCGCGCTGTCCACCGCGGCCTCCGACCCGATCGAACGCGCCCGGCACCTGGCGCTCGCCGCCACCGGACCCGACCCCGAGGTCGCGGCCCGGCTGGCCGAGGCCGCCGCGATGGCCCGCGACCGGGGCGCGCCGTCGGTCGCCGCGTCCCTCGGACTGCTCGCCGCCCGGCACACCCCCGCCGACTCCACACCGGCCCCCGACGAGCGGCGGCTCCAGGCCGCGGAGGACGCCATCACCGCCGGCGAGGTCGACCTGGCGCGCGACATCGCCCGCGAGGTGCTGACCCGGGCGACCGTGCCGGCCGAGCGGGTGCGGGCGTGGATGGTGGTCATCGAGGCGGCCGGGCAGGCGCTCGGCGAGGTCGACGCCGTCTTCCCGCAGGTGCTGGCCGACGCCGGCGACGACCCCCGGCTGCTCGCCCTGGTCCACTACCAGCTCGCCTGGCGGGAGGTCGTCGTCAACGGCGACTTCGCGAAGTCCCGCCAGGAGGCCGCGCACGCCGCCGCGCTGGCCGCCCGCGGCGGGGACCGGCGTACCGAGCTGATGGCGCTCGCCTTCCAGTCGTCCACCGAGACCCTCATGGGCCACCCGGACGCCCCCGCCACCATCCGGCGTGCGCTCCAGGAGCCCCAGGACCCCGACGTCGCCAGCCACCACAACGGCGCGGCGATGGCCCGGTTCCGCTGGCTGCTGATGAGCGACCAGCTCCCCGAGGCCCGTACGGCCATCACGGCGCTGCTGCGGGAGGCGCGGCGGCGCGGCATGGTCGAGAGCGAGGTGCACTTCTCCCGGCTGCTCGCCGACACGGAGCTGCGCTTCGGGCACTGCGGGCGCGCCCTCGACCTGGCCGGGGAGAGCCTGCGCCTCGCCCGGGACTCCGGCATCGGGGAGAGCGCGTCCGCGATGCTCGCCTCCGTCGCGGAGGCGTCCGGCGGGGACGTGGACCGGGCGCTCGCCCTGGCCCGCGAGTCCGCCGACCACGCCGAGGTGGACGGCGACCAGCTCTACCTGTCCCTCGCCCTGGCGGCCCTGGGGTACGCCCAGCTGGTGTCCGGGGACGCGCAGGCCGCCGTGCACTCGCTGCGCCGGGTGCGCGAGCTGGAGCAGGGCATGGGCATCATCGACCCGGCGCGCGGCCGCTGGCAGGGCGACCTCGCCGAGGCGCTGGTGCGGATCGGCGAGCCCGGCGAGGCGCAGGAGCTGATCAACGTCACCCGGGTGCACGCGCTGCGGCTGAACCGCGCGAGCGTGCTGGCGGTGCTCGACCGCGCGGAGGCGCTGGTGCGCGCGGCGCGCGGCGAGCACCAGGCCGCGCTGGCCCAGCTGACGTCGGCGCAGGAACGCCTGGCCAAGCTGGGCTACGGCCTGGAGGAGGCGCGGGCCGCCTTCGCGCGAGCCCGGCTGCGCTCCCGGGGCCCGGGGCCCGCCGGGTACGACGAGGCGGCGCGGCTGTTCCGGCGGTGCCGTGCGCTGCCGTGGCTGCGACAGGTCGACGAGGCCGTGGCGGCGGGGCCGGCGGAGGCCGACCCGGCGCCCCCGGCGACACCGGCCGCGCTGGACGGTCTGGCCTCGATGGAGCGTCAGGTCGCGGCGCTGGTCATGGAGGGTGCCACCAACCGGGAGATAGCCGGGCGTCTGTTCATCAGCGTCAAGACCGTCGAGGCGACGCTCACCCGGGTCTACCGCAAACTGGGCATACGCTCCCGCGTGGACATCGTGCGGCTCGCGGCGGGGCGCCGGGGGCCGTAGGTACCCGGGTCACGGGTGGTCGTGACGCGTGCCACGACGGACGCCGCGCAGCCGCCGTGCCTCCGCCGCAACGGGTGCCGTGCCTCTGCCCCGACGGGCTCGTGACACCCTTCCGAGGGCGCCGCTATCGGCCGACGTGACCGGAAACCGGCTGGTCCGGCCCCCGGCGACCGAGGGTTTTCCCTGTCCAACTCCCCCTAGGGGGTTCCCTCATTGGGACGGTCCCGGGGCCGGTCCTAGCGTGTGACACGTGCCGATCGCTCGGGCACATCGGGGCTCGCCCCCGATGCCCGAACCCACCCGTGCGACCCCCCACCGGCAACTGGAGGAGACCCATGCGAGGGCTCAGCCGCACCAGACGGTCCGCCCCCGGACGCGCCATCGCCGCCGCGACCGCCGCCGTCTCCTTCCTTTCCCTCCCTGTTCGCCCCGCCGTCGTCCGGGGCTGATCCCATGATTTCCTGAGCAACCCTCAGGTCACGACCAGGGGGCGTTGCGGGCTTCCACGAGCAGCCCGCAGCGCCCCCTATCCAATGCCTCCGGCGTCTTCCGGCGGACGTCACCCCCGTACCGTCCCCGAGCGGATGTCGTACGCCGTCCCCGGGTGCAGGACGCCGAGCATCCGCTCCGCCTCCGCCGTCACCTCCGCCCAGCGAGCCCGGTCCAGGCGCCCGAAGAGCTCGATCACGAGGGCGTCGTCGTCCAGGCGCCACAGCCCCGCCAGCGTGCCGTCCACCAGCAAGGTGCGGTAGGCGATGTTCCCCTGCCAGTGCCGGCCCTTCAGCTCGGGCGGCACCACGCGGGTGCGGTCGGCGTGGGAGAGCAGCAGGTTGTCGAACTCGGGCAGGAAGCGGGGCGGAGCCGGGATGTCCGGGTCCGGGCGGGGCGCGTCGGGGAGGTCGAAGAGTTCGGTGCCGTTCTCGTCCCGGAAGGTGACGAGCCGGGGCCGCAGTCGCTCGAAGGCGTCGCGGAGCCGGGTGAGTCCGGCCCAGGTCTGCATGTCCTTCACGGAGGCGGGGCCGAAAGCGGCCAGGTAGCGCAGCACGGTCGCGTCCGGCGCCGGCGCGGGTTCAGCGGTCCGGCCCAGCCAGTGCTCGGCGGTGGTCAGCCGGACCTGGCCGCTGCGGCCCCACAGCCCGCGCGGGGTGACCTGCACCAGCGGCAGCTTGCAGCGGGCGGCGACGGAGAGGGCCTGCGGGTCGGCGTCGGGCCAGTCCTCCAGGAGGGCCTCGCGCAGCTCCTTCATGGTGCGCGGCTCCTCCTCGACGAGCGCGCGCGCCGTGGCGGCGAGGCGGTCCAGGTCGACACCGGCGAGCCCGGCGCGGAAGTGCTGCAGCTCCCGGTCGCGGGCGGCCTGCACCAAGGGCCGCAGGGTGAGGCTGTCGTCGGCGGTGTGGGTGTGGATGGTCGAGCGCATGGTGACGATGCGGACCGCCTCGCGGTCGGCCATGGGCCGTGACAGCGCCTCCGGGGTGAAGCCGTCGAGGCGGGCGGCGAGGGCGTAGTAGGGCGGTTTGACGTTCTGCGCCTGGAGGCCGACCAGGTGCCCGACGGCGGCCGTCGCGGACATCGGGGAGCGGCTCAGCAGGAGCTGCCGGGCCAGGGTCGCCCGGTTCAGCGCGCGGGGGCCGAGGACGGGCGGCGACGGCGGGGCGGCGGCGGTGGTCCGCTTCGACTTCGTCATGCGGTCACGCTAGCGAGGATGTAGGCCGCATTCCGTCCTCTTTCCTGTTCAGGACAGCTTTCTCTTTCCTGGGCAAAACGCTGCGGAGTGTAACGCCGTGACCGTCCGGCGGCGCTGAACATCTGGGGCCGGACTCCGGCCCCGGTGCACGACATCCCCCCACGAAGGAAAGACCCATGACTTCCTCCGCCCCCTCCCCCGACGACCTCCCGGTCTACGACAGACTCGTGCGCGAGCGCGGTGACGTCGTGGCCGAGGTCCGCGAGGTGGCCGAGCGGACCCAGTTCGAGGTCCGCCAGGCGCTGGCGGGCACCGTCCGTCCCCGTCCGCCGCAGAACGGCCCGCGCCAGCAGCAGGGGCCCGGTGGCCCCCGCCACCCCCAGAGCGGCCCGCGCCAGCCGCAGGGCGGACCCCGGCAGCAGCAGGGGCCGGGACTGCCGCAGGGGCAGGGGCAGGGTCCGGGTGTGCCGCAGGGCCAGGGTCAGGGTCCGGGAATGCCGCAGGGGCCTGGGCAGCCCCAGGGGCACGGGCAGGGGCCTGAGCAGGCGCAGGGTGGCCGGCGGCCGCCGCAGGAGTCCGGACTGCCCCGCAGGCCCGGGCAACCGCAGGTTCCCGGGTCTCAGGGAGGCGGCCCGCAGGGAGGCGGCCCTCAGGGGCCCGGTCCTCAGGGCCCCGGCCCTCGGGGAGGCGGCCCGCAGGGCTCCGGCCCGCGTCCGTTCGAGGACGGTTCCCGGCAGGACGGCGGCGGCCCGCAGGAGGGCGGCGGCCGGCGCCACGAGGAGCCGCAGCACCCCGACGCCGGCTGACCCCCTGACCCCGATCTCGCGCGTGCCGATTGCCCTCCGGTCGGGAGGGGCACTCGGTGCGCCGTGCACAAGCAAAGCCGAACAGCACCGCGCAAGGTCCTGCTGACCGGGTGGTTCAGCTTCCGCGACGGGGAGGCGACCGCCGGGGACGTCCTGGCCCTGCACCGGGTCGAGACGGTCCTGCGCGGTTCGGGCACTCCGTACGACACCGCCTGGAGCCCCGGCTTCCGGCCGGACGCGCTGCACCTCGACGACGCACCGCCCCACGACTACTCGCACCTCGTGTTCGTGTGCGGGCCGCTGCACGGGCCGCAGGTGGAGGAGCTGCACCGGCGGTTCGCGCACTGTGTGCGGATCGCCGTGGGGACGTCGGTGCTCGACCCGGACGAGCCGGCGGTCACCGGGTTCCACCGGGTACTGGCCCGGGACGCGCCCGGCCGTGCGCCCACCGAGGACCTGGCGGCCCGCGCGCCCGCCGTGCCGCCGCGGCCGGTGGTCGGGGTGATCCTCACCCACGGGCAGCACGAGTACGGGGCGCAGCGGCGGCACGCGGAGGTCGCCGAGCGGGTGACGCACTGGCTGGCCGGCAAGGACTGCGCGCGGCTGGAGCTGGAGACGCGGCTCGACACCCGGGACTGGCACCTGAACGCGACACCGGCGCAGGTGCAGTCGGTGCTGGCGCGGCTCGACCTGGTCGTCACCGACCGGCTGCACGGGCTGGTGCTCGCCCTGCGGGTCGGCACGCCGGTGCTGGCGATCGACCCGGTGGCGGGCGGCGCGAAGGTGACGGCGCAGGCGCGGGCCTGCGGGTGGCCGGCGCTGCTCCCGGCGGAACAGGTGGACGGGCGGCGGCTCGACCGGTGGTGGGACTGGTGTCTGACCTCGGGCCGGGTGGCGGCGCGGCAGGCCCGCGAGACGTTCCGCGAAGGGCGGCTGCCGGACGGCGCGGACCGTCTGCTGGAGGCGCTGACGTCCCACGCCGGCGCCGGTTAGGGCGCGGATCCGCCGGGCACCCGCACTCCACGTCCACCCTGGCGGTCGTTGGAGGAAGACGGTGTCCCTCGGTCGGCTCCCTGAACATGAGCAGCACATCCTCGACGAGATCGAGCGGTCGCTGCGCCGTGACCGTCACCTCAACCGGTTGCTGACGGGCCGCCGGGCCCGTCGCGGCCCCGATCCGAAACGGTTCGCGGCCCGCGTGGCCCGCTGCGACCCACGCGGCCGGACAGTCGCCCTCCTGGCCGTGTTCTCGGTGGCCCTGATGGTGACGGGCCTCGTCACGTCGGCGCCGTGGGCGATCTGGACGTTCGCCGCGGTGTGGCCGGTGGTGGTGTTCCTGGGCTTCCGCCTGCTGTCCAGGTGGTCGGGCGACGGCGGACCGCCCGAGGGGAGCTGAAGGGCCGCCGCTGGGGCCGGCGCAAGCGCCCCCGGATGCGCCCTCCCACGTGGGCCGGGCCTGAGGCCCGTCACGCAGAACGCGGCGTCAGCCCGTGTAACGGCGGGCCTTCGAGGCGCGCTGGGCGGGTTCCAGGAGGCGGAGGCGGGTCTCGACCTCCTGGGGGAGCACGCGGCGTTCGCGGAGGATCCACGGGAGGGCGGCCGCCGCCTCCGTGAAGGCGAGGAGCGACGTCGTGTCGCGCGGGACCGTGCGGGCCAGGTCGAGGGTACGGCGCAGGGCGGGGACGACCGGGCGGCGGAGCCAGGTGAACCACAGGGTGTTGCGGATGCCGTGGCGGCGGCGCAGGGTCGCGTCACGGGCCTCGGAGGCGTGGTGGTGGATCGTCAGGTCGTCGGCGTAGACGAGCCACCAGCCGTCGGCGGCGAGGTCGACGGCGAGCAGTTCCTCCTCCCCGCCGAGCCACAGCTTCGGGTGGAAGCCGCCCGCCTTCCGGAAGGCGTCCGTGCGCAGCACGGTCGCGGCGGCGAGGAAGGAGCCGAGGGCGGGTCCGGGCAGCCACGGCGGCCCCGGCACGGGCGATTCGCGCAGCTCGCGGACTATGGGGTCCTCGGTGCCGTGCGGCTCGACGACGATGCGGGCGGTCACGGAGACGACGCCGGGGTGCCGGTCGAGCAGGTCGGCGGCGCCGGTCAGGGAGCCGGGCGCCCACCAGGAGTCGTCGTCGCAGAAGGCGACGTACGGGGTGGTGACCTCGCGGACCGCCAGGTTGCGGCCGACCGCGCCGAGGTTGCGGTCCGGGCACAGCAGCCGGACCTCCGGGTGGTGGCGGGCGACGGCGTCGGCGGTGCCGTCGGCGGAGGCGTTGTCGGTGACGATCACCTCGGGCCGTTCGGGGAGCCCGGCGAGCCGGTCGAGGGTCCGCAGCAGTTCCCGGCGGCGGTTGTGGGTGATGACGACGACGGTGGTGCGCGGGTCGGTCATGCGGTCGCCCCTTCCAGCTCCAGCCGGCGGGCGGCGCGTTCCACGTGCGGCGGCAGCGGCCGGCGGGCGCGCAGGGCGGCGGGCAGCAGGGCGAACGTCTGGCGCAGGGCGTGCCGGGCCGTGGTGTCGGCGCGGGCCTCGGCGGCGAGGGCGCCGGTGCGGGCGAGGGCGTGCCGGACGGGGCGGCGCAGCCACGCGGTGAGCACCTCGTTGCGGCGCTGCTGGGCGGGCCGGCCGGGGCGTCCCGAGGTGGCCGGGTGGTGATGGGCGACGACGTCGGGGCAGTGGGAGACGCCCCAGCCGCGGGCGGCGAGGTCGTAGGCGAGGCAGGTCTCCTCACCGCCGAAGAACAGCACCCGGTGGAAGCCGCCCGCGTCGAGATAGGCGGTGCGGCGGACGACGGAGGCGCAGGCGAGGAAGCCGAGCACCTGCACACCGGGGAGATCGGCGGCGGGGCCGAGCGGGGAGCGGGCGAGGAGCTCGTTGAGCGGGTCCTCGGCATTCTCGGGGCCGACGAGGGTGCGGGCAGCGATCAGTCCGAGCCGGGGGTGTGCGTCGAACAGGCCGGCGGCGCGGTCGAGCGCGCCGGGCGCCCACCAGGAGTCGTCGTCGGCGAACGCGACGTACGGGGTGTCCAGTGCGCGGGCGCCGTGGTTGCGGGCGAGGGCGCCCTGGTTACGGGTGAGGGCGAGGACCCGCACACGGGGGAAGTCGCGGGCGACCATGACGCGGGTGTCGTCGGTGGAGGCGTTGTCGGCGACGAGGATCCCCGGCCGTTCGGCCAGGTCGGTGAGGTGCCGCAGGGTGACCGCGAGGCGTTCGCTGCGGTTCCGGGTGGCGATGACGACGCCGACGCGGGGGTGGCGGGTCATGGGGCGGGCTCCTCGGGTGGGGGCAGGCGGTGCACGGCGTCGAGCACTTCGTCGGGGGTGATCCGCAGCAGCGCCGGATCGGGGCGGCGGGCGTGCGGGTCGCCCTCGGGGCCGTGCCACAGGGCGGTGTGCCGGGGGTGCGGGGGCGGGCCCCAGCGGCTCGGCGGGACGGGGCCGAACAGGGTGACGGTGGGCGTGGCGTGGGCGACCGCGAGGTGGGCGATCCCGGTGTCGCCGCTGACGACCGCGCGGGCGCCTGCGACGAGGGCGGACAGCCGGGGGAAGGGCAGGCCGCCGGAGAAGACGTCGGTGTCGGGCAGCCGGGCCTCCTTGGCGAGCCGGGCCACGAGGTCGGACTCGTCCGCTCCCCCGGTGACCACGACCCGCAGCCCGCGCGTCCGCAGGGCGGCGGCGACGGCCGCGTACCGCTCGACGGGCCAGCAGCGCGCGGGCGCGCCGGCGCCGGGATGCAGGACGACCGCGCCGGGGGCGGGCGCGGGGGCCTCCGGCTGGGGCAGCCGCAGGTCGGCCGGGTCGGCGTCGACGCCGTAGAAGTCCAGCAGACGGCACCAGCGGGCCCGTTCGTGTTCGTCGCGGTGCCAGGGCGGGCCCTCGACGCCGGGGGTGTCCGGGTTCGCGAAGGCGAACAGCCGCGCGGGGCGCAGGTCCTGGAGCAGGCGGTGGCTGGGCGGGCCGTTGCCGTGGAGGTCGACGGCTACGTCCGGGGGCGGTCCTGTCCAGTCGAGCGTGCGGGGGACGGCCCGGCCGGGCGCGGAGGCGGGCAGCAGCCGGTCGACGGCCCCGGTCGCCTCGGCGACGGGGGCGAGTTCGGCGGGCGCGGCCAGCACGATGTCGTGGCCGGGGAAGCCCCGCCGCAGCGCCCGCAGCGCGGGCACCCCGGCGAGCAGGTCCCCGAGCCCAAGCGCCCGCAGTACGAGCACCCTGGGGGATGTCATCGCGTGACCTCTTTGAGCAGGCGTTCCCAGTCGTCGAGGAAGCGGGGCAGGCCGTAGCGGGCGAGGGCGGCGGCGCGGGCGAGTTCGCCGGTGCGGCGGGCGCTCAGCGGGTCGGCGACGAGCTCCCGTACGGCGTCGGTGAGGACGTCGAGGCGGTTGGAGACGACGCCCGCGCCGGGCGGCACCGCCTCGGTGACCTCGGTGGTGGCGAGGGCGACGACGGGCATGCCGAGGTGCATGGCCTCCAGCAGGGACAGGCCGAGGGAGGTCCAGCGCACCGGGTGGACGTAGACGCGGCGGCGGGCCATCTCGGCGTGCAGGCGGGCCTGGGTCAGCTCGTGGGAGCGGCACCGGTCGGCGGGCAGGCCGAGGTGCCCGGCGAGGCCTTCGGTGCCCATGCCGAACACGTCGAGCGGCGCGGCGGCGGCGAACTCCGGCAGCAGGTCGGTGCCGGTGGTACGGCCGCGCCGCACCGGTTCGTTGACGACGACGGCGGCGTGCGGCAGTTCGCCCGTCCACAGCGGGCCGGGGTCGACGATGCCGTGCTCGATCACCGTCGTGGGGGTGGAACCGGCGTCCCACATCAGCCGGTTGAAGTGGGTGACGTGCACGAGGGTCACGCCGGGGATGTCCGCCGCGGGATGCCGGGTGTCGGGCACGTCGCCGTGCGGGGCGTTGTGCTCCAGGTAGACCAGCGGCGGGCGGCGGCGCAGCCAGCGGTCCACCAGGCCGATCTCGTGCGGGCGTTGCAGCACGACGACGTCGACGTCCTGCTCCGACAGGCGCTCCGGCGGCACCTCGACGACCGTGTCGGGCCAGTCGAAGGTGCGGGCGCGGCCGAGCCCGTCGGGCCCGCGGTCCGGGGTGACGGGGACGACGTAGGTGTGCGGTCCCTGCACGAAGGCCGTGGTCCACGACCCGTGCACATGCCACAGCAGGATCCTCATGCCGCCTCCACTAGCTTGTCGACCGCGGTGACGACGTCGAGCGCGGTCACGGTGTCCAGACAGGGATGGCCCGGTACGGGGCAGCGCCGCGCGCGGCTTCCGGCGCACGGGGCGTCCTGGTCGCCGAGCAGCAGGTGGGGCACGCCGTAGGGGCGCCACCGCTCGGCGGGGACGACCGGCGCGAACAGCGACACCACGGGGGTGCCGACGGCGGCGGCGAGATGGGCGGGGCCGGTGTTGCCCGCGACAACGCAGTCGGCCCCGGCGAGGACGCCGGCGAGCCGCGCGGCGTCGGTTCGGCCGCCCAGGTCGAGGGCGCGGCCTCCGGCGACGTACGCGGTGAGGTCGCGCTCCCCCGCGCCTCCGGTGACGACGACGCGCCGTCCGGCGGCGGTGAGTTCCCGCACCGCCTGGGCGCAGCGTCCGGGGCTCCAGGCGCGGGCGGGCACGCTGGCGCCGGGGTGGACCACGACGTACGGTCCGTCGCCGGTCAGCGCATCGGCGGCGGGCGGCGGGAGGACCTGCAGGCGGCCGTCGTCGACGCGGGGGAAGCCGGCCGCCTCGGCGAGGTCTAGGGCGGCCTCGGCCTCGTGGGCGTGCGGGGCGCGGTGGTGGCGTACGTCGAGGAGGCTGCCCGGGTGGTCCTCGCTGTCGGCGGCGACGAAGGGCACGCCTGCCAGCCGCAGCAGCAGCGCGGTGGGCAGCGGCGACTGGTGGAACGAGGTGAGGACGAGCGCGGCGTCGGCGTCGAGGGACGCGACGAGCTTGTCGATGTCGTCCCGGTCCACGGGCGGCGGCCGGAACCCGGTCCACGGGGACTCCCAGACGAGCACCTCGTCCACCCCGGGCAGCAGCCGGGCCGCGGGCGCCCCTTGCGGTCCGCACAGCAGGGTGACGTGGTCGGCGCGGGCGGCGACGGCCCGTACGGCGGGCCCGGCGAGCAGCACGTCGCCGAAGCTGTCGAGCCGGGTGACGAGGGCTCTCACGGGTACCTCCGGGTCCGGGGCGGCGACGGGTCCGGGCCGCCCGGCAGGCGCCGGGCAGACCCGCACGCCACCCGCGCGTGTTCGGCGTCGGCGTACAGCCCGAGCGCCGGGGCGCCGTCCGGGGCCGCCCACGGCGGGCCGTCGAGGATCATCCCTACGGCCGCGGGCAGGTCGCGTGCCACGTGCGGGGCGGCGGCGGTCTCCTCGTCGCGTGTGACGGGTGTGGGGACGAGGACGGACCGCGCGCCCGCCCGGCAGGCGGCCTCGACGTCGGAGCCGATGTCGCCGACGACGACGCAGTCGGCGGGGTCGACGCCCAGCCTCCCGGCGGCGTCGAGGATCATGCCGGGCCTTGGCTTGCGGCAGGGGCAGCCGTCGTCGGGCCCGTGCGGGCAGAAGACCCGGACGTCGAACGGCCCGAGGAGTTCCTCGACGCGTGCGTTGACGCGCCGGACGTCGGCCTCGGTGAGCAGCCCGCGGGCCACGCCGGACTGGTTGGTGACGATGCCGAGGCGGATGGAACGGGCGCGCAGCGCGTCGAGCGCCTCGCGCGCCCCTTCGACGGGGCGCACGCGCTCCGGGGCGGCGTTGTAGGGGACGTCGTGCACCAGGGTGCCGTCGCGGTCGAACAGGACCGCCCGTACGGGGCTCATCGGGCCAGCTCCCGCCAGGCGGGGGCGTGCCGGTGGCGCCAGGCGCCGGCCAGGCGGTGCCAGGTGGCGGCGGGCGGGATGACCACGCTGGTGGCGAGCACGATCGCCACCTCCTCGGGAGTGCGCGGCCCGGGCGCGATGCGGGCGCGGGCGAACTCGGCGGTGCCGGCCGCCCATCCCGCCGCGCAGGCCGCGGCGGCTCTGCGGTGTCCGGTCACGGCGAGCGCGCACGCGGCGGCGCCGGCCGCGGTGATCGCGGCGTGCCGGCGGATGCGTCCACGCGGCGCGACGGCCCTCTCCCACCAGCCGGGGCCGTGCAGCCGCCGCATCAGGGCGTCGTCGGCGTGGCCGCGCTGCTTGCGCACCGACGCCCATCGGGAGGCGGGGCGCACGGGGTGCAGGGTGGTGCGGCAGCCTCGGCGGATGCGCCAGCCGGCGTCGAGGAGCCGCAGCGCGAGGTCGGCGTCCTCGCGGTGCGCGCGGGGGAAGCGTTCGTCGAAGCCTCCCGCCCTGCGGAGGATCTCGGTGCGGTAGGCCATGTCGGCGCTGATCCAGCGGGCGCGGGCCAGTCCCGCGGTGCCGCGTTCCCAGTCGGTGGGGCGGCGTCCGCCGGGCAGCGGCACGGTGATGACGCCCGGAACGCCCGCGGTGTCGGGCGTCGCCTCGTCGAGGTCCTGGTCGAGCTGGGCGCACCAGTGCGGCCCGACCTGGACGTCGTCGTCGACGAAGACCACCCAGGGTTCGGTGACGGCGCGCAGTCCGGTGTTGCGGGCGGCGGCGGGGCCGCGCGCCTCTCCGAGCAGCACGGTGGTGCGGGCGCGCAGGTCGCCGAGGACGCTCAGCGCGTGCTCCAGGGGCCCCGGGTCGGGGACGGGCGTGGCGGGACGGTCGTCGACGAGGACGATGCGCTCGGGGCGTGGTCCGTGTGCGGCGGCGAGCGCGGCGAGACAGTCGGCGAGGCTCTCGCGGACCAGGGTGGGGATCACGACGGCGTACGGCGTCATCGCGGTGCCCCCCTCCCGTGCCCGGCGCACGGCGGGCACGGGCGCCGGCCCGCGAGGGCGGGGCGGCGCGCGGGGACGGGGCGGCGCGCGGGGACGGGGCGGCGCGCGGGGAACGAGGCGCGGTCACCGGGGTCGTGCATGGGGAGTCGGCTCCGTCCCTGGGTCGGGCGAGTACTGCGGGGAGCGGGTGCCGCACGTGACCTGCGTCAAACCGTTCGGCATGGCGTGTCCCGCTTCGTGTGGATGTGCAGTGCTCCGCACCAGCGTGCACCGAGAAGGAGGTCCGCGCAGGTCGGAGGGCGGGACGGGCCGGGCGGCCGCCCGAGGGTCCGGTACCGGCTCCCCAGGGTGCGATCACCCGTACGGAGGCACGCGACAGCGGGCCACGCGACCGGGCGTACGGACCGTTCGTGCGGTCCGCGCACGCCTTCTCCCCCAGGACGGCGACGACAGCGGGGCCGCGCCGACGCCGGCGCTGACCGGGTGCACGCGCGTGGGGTCGACCCGCGCCCGGCACCGCCCGCGCGGCCGGCGTACAGGCCCGTTCGGCACCGTGGACTGCCGCGGGGCGAGCGGACCGTGGGCGTGGCGAACGGGGGTGCCCACTTCGGAGGACCGTCGCACCCATATCGCTGAGGGCGGGAGCGGCAAGGGGCTCCTAGGATCGGGACGTGGCCACCTTCGAGCTCCAGCGCACCGTGTCCCTGCCCCCTGCCGAGGCCTGGCGGCGGGTCACGACATGGCCCCGGCACGGCGAGGTGGTCCCGCTGACCCGGATCACGGTCACCACTCCCCCGCCCACCGGCGAGGGCACCCTGTTCGTCGCCCGCACAGGCGCGGGTCCGCTCGGCTTCGACGACCCGATGGAGGTCACCGCGTGGCGGCCCCCGGCGGGCGGCTCCCCCGGCTTCTGCCGGCTGGAGAAGCACGGGCGGACGGTCCTGGGGTGGGCGGAGATCGAGGTGCACGCGCGTCCCGGCGGACGGAGCCGGGTGGTGTGGCGGGAGGACGTCCGTGTGCGTTTCCTCCCCGCCGCGTGCGACGGGCTGCTCGCGCGGGCGGGACGCGTGATGTTCGGGCGGGCGACGGACCGGCTGCTGCGGCGGGGCTGAGATCCGCGGGGCCCGTCCCGGCTCCGGATTCCGTGCGCCGGAAAAGCAGTCGCGTCCCGCGGCACGGGGACACTACCTTCCGGGTTGCATCTGCCCCGACCACGGGAAGGCCTGGCATGGGCACCGAGGGCGCACGGACCGACCGCTTGAGCATTCTGCTGGAGCAGTTCGACAAGGCGACGGACATGGCCCGTGCGCGACTGTCGGGACTGGGCGACGAGGAGTACCTCTGGGAGCCGGTCCCCGGCTGCTGGTCGATCCGGCGGCGCGGCGAGGCGGTGACACCCAGGGCCTTCGGGCCCGGCGAGTGGGTGCTCGACCTGGGAGACCCGGACATCCCGGCGGGCGAGTACGCGGAAGTGGCCCGGCAGGCGGCCTCCGGGATGAGCGTCGAGAAGATCGCCGAGGACTGGAGCGTGAGCTTGGCGCGGGTCGAGGAGGTCCTCGCCCACACCGGGGAACCGGAGCCGGACGACACGCCGCTCACGACCATCGCGTGGCGGCTGAACCACTTGCACTACGAGTTCGCGGGCGGCTGGGAGTGGGCCTTCGGCGAGCGGCGGCAGGACCCGAAGCAGATGGTCGACTTCACGCCCTGTGCCGCCGTCGCGGTGGCGCGGTTCTGGGAGACCGTCGACCGGTGGCGGGCCGCCGTGGGCGCCGTCACCGAGGAGCAGCTCGACACGATCGGCTTCTCGCAGTACCCCTACGGTTCCGACCCCGACGAGCCGTTCGTCCGCGTGATCGCGGGAGCCGGCCTGGAGTTCGTGCACCACATGGCCGAGATCGCGCTCCTGCGGGACCTGTGGCGGGTCCGGCACGCGTGGTCGGGGCGGTGACCTGACCGGGGGCCACGGGCCCGCGCGGCGATCGCGGCACCGTGTGGTGGACGGAAGCCGCTCAGGACACCGGCGCGACGCCGGCGGGCCGGCAGATCCCACAGCCTGATGGACGGGCGCGCCAGCCCTTTCCACGCCCCGGGGGACGGATCCGCCGGCCGACACCCGGACGGTGACGGCCCGGCTGCTCCGAACACCGGCGCGATGCCTGTGGGCCGGCCGATCCCACGGCCTGGTGACGGGCGTACGGATCACGCCCCTCCACGCCCCGGGACGGATCCGCCGGCCGACGTCCGGACGGTGACGGCACCGCCGTTCAGAACACCGGTGCGGCCCGGAAGGTGACCGGCCGGGGGCCGCCGAGCCACCGGGCTGATGCGGCGGGCGGGTGACCGGCGGGGGGCCGCCGAGCCACCGGGCTGATGCGGTGGGCCGGTGACCGGCGGGGGCCGTTCAGGCGACCGAGCCGATGGTGCCGGTCGGGGGCCGGGTGTCGTGGTGGATGGGGGTGTGCGCGCCCGTGAGGGCGGCGCCCGTGCCGCCCCGGCGGTCGGCGACGATCTCCGCCGCGATGGACAGGGCCGTCTCCTCCGGGGTGCGGGCGCCCAGGTCGAGACCGATCGGGGACCTGAGCCGGGCCAGCTCCAGCTCGGAGACGCCGGCCTCACGGAGGCGCGCGTTGCGGTCCAGGTGGGTGCGGCGCGAGCCCATCGCGCCGACGTAGGCGACCGGCAGACGCAGCGCCAGCTTCAGCAGCGGCACGTCGAACTTGGCGTCGTGGGTGAGCACGCACAGCACCGTGCGGGCGTCGACGTCCGTGCGGGCCAGATACTCGTGCGGCCACTCCACGACGATCTCGTCCGCCTCCGGGAAGCGCGCCCGGGTCGCGAACACCGGCCGCGCGTCGCACACCGTGACGTGGTGGCCGAGGAACTTGCCGACCCGTACCAGCGCCGCCGCGAAGTCGATCGCGCCGAACACGATCATCCGGGGCGGCGGCACCGACGTCTCGACCAGCACGGCGACCGGCGCCCCGCAGCGCGAGCCCTCCTCCCCGATCTCCACGGTGCCGGTGCGGCCCGCGTCCAGGAAGGCACCCGCCTCGGCGACGACCGTGCGGTCCAGCTCCGGATGCGCACCGAACCCACCCTCGTACGAGCCGTCGGGGCGGACCGTGAGCGCGCGGCCGCGCAGGTGGCCGGGGCCTTCGACGACCCGCGCGAGCGCCGTCGCCCGCCCGCCTGCCGCCGCGGCGAGCGCGGAGGCCAGCACGGGGCGGGCGGGGTCCGAGGACCGAACCGGGGTGACCATGACGTCGATGATCCCGCCGCAGGTGAGACCGACGGCGAAGGCGTCCTCGTCGCTGTAACCGAACCGCTCGAGGACGGTCACGCCGTCCTCGAGCGCCCGGACGCACAGCTCGTACACCGCGCCCTCCACACACCCGCCGGAGACCGAGCCGACCGCCGTGCCGTCGGCGTCGACCGCGAGCGCGGCGCCGGCCCCGCGGGGCGCGCTGCCGCCGACGGCCACCACGGTGGCGACGGCGAAGTCACGGCCCTCGGCGACCCACCGGTCCAGCTCCTCGGCGATGTCCAGCATGTCTCGCTCTCCTCAACTGCGGTGACGTGAAATGCAAGGTGGATCGCTCAGCGCACCCCGAGCCAGCTCTCGATCGGGGCGAGGGCGAAGAAGACCAGGAAGACGAGGGTCAGTCCCCACATGAACGGTCCGACCTCCCGCGCCCGGCCCTGGCCGGTCCTGATCGCGACGTACGAGACGACGCCGGCGGCCACACCCGCGGTGATCGAGTAGGTGAACGGCATGACCACCACGGTCAGGAACACCGGGATCGCGGTGGCGCGGTCGGCCCAGTCGACATGGCGGGCGTTCGACATCATCATCGCGCCGATGACCACCAGGGCCGCGGCGGCGACCTCGCCCGGCACGATCGCCGTCAGCGGGGTGAAGAACAGGCACGCGGCGAAGAACAGGCCGGTGACGACGGAGGACAGGCCGGTACGGGCGCCCTCGCCGACGCCGGTCGCGGACTCGACGAACACCGTCTGGCCGGACGCACCCGAGACACCGCCGATCGCGCCGCCGGCCCCGTCGATGAACAGCGCCTTCGACAGGCCCGGCATCCGGCCCTTGTCGTCGGCGAGCTTCGCCTCCGTGCCGACGCCGATGATGGTCGCCATGGCGTCGAAGAACCCGGCCAGGACGAGGGTGAAGACGATCATCCCGACGGTCATCGCGCCGACCTCGCCCCAGCCGCCGAACTCGACGTGGCCGAAGAGGGAGAAGTCCGGCATCGACACCGCGCCGCCCTTCAGCTCGGGCGGGCCGCTCGCCCACTGCTTCGGGTCGATCACGCCGAACGCGTTGAGCAGGACGGCGAGCACGGTGCCGCCGACGATGCCGATGAGGATGGCGCCGGGCACCCCCCGGGCCTGCAGCACGAAGACGGCGAGCAGGGTGACCGCGAACAACAGCACCGGCCATCCTGCGAGTTCGCCCGACGGGCCGAGACTGACCGGGGTGGACTCGCCCTGGTGGACGAAGCCCGCCTTGTAGAAGCCGATCAGGGCGATGAACAGCCCGATGCCCATGGTGATGGCGTGCTTCAGGGCGAGCGGGATGGCGTTCATGATCATCTCGCGGAGGCCGGTGACGACCAGCAGCATGATGACCACGCCGTACATCACGCACATGCCCATCGCCTGCGGCCAGGTCATCTCCGGGGCGACCTGGGAGGCGAGGACGCCAGACACGGAGAGGCCGGCGGCCAGGGCGAGGGGGACCTTGCCGAAGAAGCCCATGAGAAGCGTGGAGAGGGCGGCGGCGAAGGCGGTCGCGGTGATGAGGGCGGTGGGGGCGAGGGTGTTCCCGGCGGCGTCCTCGCCGGACAGGATCAGGGGGTTGAGCAGGAGGATGTACGCCATCGCCATGAAGGTGGTGGTGCCGCCGCGGAGTTCGCGGGCGAGGGTCGATCCTCTGTGGGTGATGTGGAAGTAGCGGTCGAGCCAGGACCGTCCGGCCGGGACGCGGGATCCTGGTCCCGCGTCCTCGGCGGTGGTCGTCGGTTCGAGTGACTGTTGGGTCATGTGGGCCTGCTCCCAAGGTTCATAGGGGCACCCGGGCCCCACCGTGGATGGCGGGGACGGGATTTGGGGAGGTGCACGACCCGGGGGACGGCCCGAGACGAACGTGGTACGCCTGAACGGCGTTGGTGTGCCCTGCGGCGACCGGGGCTGAAGCGCCCTCAGGCGGATGCGGGCCCTTGCAGCGGGCGTGACGGCAACGCGCCTTGAGGGGCGCGGGGAACTGCGCGACCAGCCACGGAGAACCCGCACCCGGCGTTGGCGGGGTGCCGCTGCGCCCACTCGTGCCGCCCTGGGGGTCCCCCCAGGCCCTTCAAGGCACTGGGGGAGGCACGAATGCCCGCAGCTGGGGGGCAGCCGGCCCGCACCCCGCGTTACGACGTGCCCGTGAGGTGTTCCGGACGGACCGGTGTTCTGTTCAGCTCCAGACCCGTCGCCGTCCGGATCGCCGCCAACACCGCCGGCGTGGACGACAACGTGGGCGCCTCGCCGATTCCCCGGAGGCCGTAAGGGGCGTGGTCGTCGGCGAGTTCGAGGACGTCGACCGGGATGGTCGGGGTGTCGAGGATCGTCGGGATGAGGTAGTCCGTGAAGGACGGATTCCGCACCTTCGCCGTCTGCGGGTCGACCAGGATCTCCTCCATGACCGCCACGCCCAGTCCCTGGGTGGTCCCACCCTGGATCTGGCCCACGACGGACAGCGGGTTCAGCGCCTTGCCGACGTCCTGCGCGCAGGCCAGCTCGATCACCTTCACCAGGCCGAGTTCGGTGTCGACCTCGACCACCGCGCGGTGTGCGGCGAAGGAGTACTGGACGTGGCCGTTGCCCTGGCCGGTGCGCAGGTCGAAGGGCTCGGTGGGACGGTGGCGCCACTCCTCCTCGACCTCGACGGCCTCGTCGCCGAGGACGTCCACGAGGTCGGCGAGGACCTCGCCGCCGTCGGTGACGACCTTGCCGCCCTCCAGCAGGAGTTCGGCGTGCGCCCAGGCGGGGTGGTAGGAGCCCAGCTTGCGCCGGCCCAGTTCGAGAACCTTCTCGCGCACCAGCTCGCAGGCGTTCTTGACCGCGCCGCCGGTGACGTACGTCTGGCGGGACGCGGACGTCGAACCGGCCGAGCCGACACGGGTGTCGGCCGGGTGGATCGTCACCTGGGTGACGCCCAGCTCCGTGCGGGCGATCTGCGCGTGTACGGTGACGCCGCCCTGGCCGACCTCGGCCATCGCGGTGTGCACGGTGGCGACCGGTTCGCCGCCGACCACCTCCATGCGGACGCGTGCGGTGGAGTAGTCGTCGAAGCCCTCGGAGAAGCCGACGTTCTTGATGCCGACCGCGTAGCCGACGCCCCGGACGACGCCCTCGCCGTGCGTGGTGTTGGACAGGCCGCCGGGGAGCTGGCGCACGTCCGCGCCCTCGCTGGACTCCCACTGGCGCTCCGGCGGCATGGGCATCGCCTTGACGCGGCGCAGGAGTTCGGCGACCGGGGCCGGCGAGTCGACGGGCTGGCCGGTGGGCAGCAGCGTGCCCTGCTCCATGGCGTTGCGCTGCCGCAGCTCCACCGGGTCGATGCCGAGCTCGGACGCCAGCTTGTCCATCTGCGCCTCGTAGGCGAAGCACGCCTGGACCGCGCCGAAGCCGCGCATCGCGCCGCAGGGCGGGTTGTTGGTGTAGAGGGCGATGGCCTCGATGTCGACGTCGTCGACGGCGTACGGCCCGACGCCGAGGGAGGAGGCGTTGCCGACCACGGCCGGGGAGGCGGAGGCGTACGCGCCGCCGTCGAGGACGATGCGCGCCTTGACGTGGGTCAGCTTGCCGTCGGCGGTGGCGCCGTGCTCGTAGTACAGCTTGGCGGGGTGGCGGTGGACGTGGCCGAAGAAGGACTCGAAGCGGTTGTAGACGATTTTGACGGGCTTGCCGGTGCGCAGGGCGAGCAGGCAGGCGTGGATCTGCATGGACAGGTCCTCGCGCCCGCCGAACGCGCCGCCGACGCCGGCCAGGGTCATCCGCACCTTGTCCTCGGGCAAGCCCAGCACGGGTGCGATCTGGCGCAGGTCGGAGTGGAGCCACTGGGTGGCGATGTAGAGGTGGACGCCGCCGTCCTCCTCGGGCACGGCGAGGCCGGACTCGGGGCCGAGGAAGGCCTGGTCCTGCATGCCGAAGGTGTACTCGCCCTCGACGATGACGTGGGCGCGCCCGCGGGCTGCCTCCACGTCGCCGCGCACGATGGGCTGGCGGTGCACGATGTTGGGGTGGGGGACGTGCCCGACGTGGTGGTCGTCGCGGTCCTCGTGGACGAGGACGGCGTCGGGGGCGGTCGCCGAGGCCTCGTCGGTGATCACCGGCAGTTCGCGGTACTGCACCTGGATCTTGGCGGCGGCGCGGCGGGCCGTCTCGGGGTGGTCGGCGGCGACGATCGCGACGGGCTCGCCGTGGTGGCGGACCTTGCCGTGGGCGAGGACGGGGGTGTCCTGGATCTCCAGACCGTAGTGCTTCACCTCGGTGGGCAGGTCGTCGTACGTCATGACGGCGTACACGCCCGGGGTGGCGAGGGCTTCGGAGGTGTCGATGGAGACGATCTCGGCGTGGGCGACGGTGGAGCGCAGGATCTGCCCCCAGAGCATGTCCTCGTGCCACATGTCGGACGAGTACGCGAACTCGCCGGTGACCTTGAGGGTGCCGTCCGGTCGGAGCGTGGACTCGCCGATGCCGCCCTTGGTGCCCGAGCCTTGTGTGATCTTCGTGGGAACACCGTTCGTGGGCATGCTCAGACCCCCTCGGACTGGCGGGCGGCCGCGAGGCGGACCGCGTCCATGATCTTCTCGTAGCCGGTGCAGCGGCACAGGTTGCCGGAGAGCGCCTCGCGGATGTCCGCGTCGGACGGGTTGGGGTTGTGCTCCAGCATCTCGTCGGCGGCGACCAGCAGACCGGGCGTGCAGAAGCCGCACTGGACGGCGCCGGCGTCGATGAACGCCCGCTGCACGGGCGAGAGTTCCATGCCCTCGCCGGTCTGCGAGTCGGCGCCGCCGGCCTTCCAGCCCTTGGCCTCGTCGAGGGAGGTGCCACAGGCGCCCCCGGTCCCGCCGGCGCCGCAGGCGCGCTGCCGGGCGTGGTCGGCGAGACCCTCCACGGTGACGACCTCGCGGCCCTCGGCCTGTCCGGCGGCGACCAGACAGGAACACACGGGCACGCCGTCGAGCCGTACCGTGCAGGAGCCGCACTCGCCCTGTTCGCAGGCGTTCTTGGAGCCGGGCAGGCCGAGGCGCTCGCGCAGGACGTAGAGGAGGGACTCGCCCTCCCAGACGTCGTCGGCTTCCTGGGGGCGTCCGTTGACGGTGAAGTTGAGGCGCATTACGCGGCTCCCTCCGTGGTGCGGTGGGCGCCGCGGTACGACTCCCAGGTCCAGGTCAGGGTGCGGCGGGCCATCACGCCGACCGCGTGACGGCGGTAGCTCGCGGTGCCGCGCACGTCGTCGATGGGGTTGCAGGCGGCGGCGCACAGGTCGGCGAACTGCTTCGCCACGGACGGGGTGATGATCTTCCCGTTGTCCCAGAAGCCGCCCTCGTCCAGGGCCGCGTCGAGGAACTCCTCGGCGGCCTTCGCCCGGATGGGCGTCGGGGCGGCGGAGCCGATTCCGGTGCGGACCGTGCGGGTTTCCGGGTGCAGGGCGAGACCGAAGGCGCAGACGGCGATCACCATGGCGTTGCGGGTGCCGACCTTGGAGTACTGCTGCGGTCCGTCGGCCTTGTCGATGTGGACGGCGCGGATCAGCTCGTCGGGCGCGAGCGCGTTGCGCTTCACGCCGGTGTAGAAGTCGTCGATCGGGATGCGGCGGGACCCGCGTACGGACTCCGCCTCGACCTCGGCGCCGGCCGCGAGCAGGGCGGGGTGGGCGTCGCCGGCCGGGGAGGCGGTGCCGAGGTTGCCGCCGACGCCGCCGCGGTTGCGGATCTGCGGGGAGGCGACCGTGTGGGAGGCCAGGGCGAGCCCCGGCAGCTCGGGGCGCAGATGCTCCATGATCTTCGCGTAGGGCACGGAGGCGCCGAGCCGTACGGTGTCGTCGCCCACCTCCCATTCGTAGAGATCACCGATGCGGGTGAGGTCCATCAGGTACTCGGGACGGCGGTGGTCGAAGTTGATCTCGACCATCACGTCGGTGCCGCCCGCGATCGGCACAGCGGTGGGGTGCTCGGCCTTCGCGGCGAGCGCCTCCTCCCAGCTGGCGGGGCGAAGGAAGTCCATGACCGGCTCTCTTCTTCGTCTCGTGGGGCGTACAGATTGAGCCAATCCGTGTGCGGCGGGCCCGGCTCGTTCCTGCGGTGTTCACGTGGAGTGCGCCCAGTACACCGCCGCGTACTCCGCCCGGGTCAGTCACGGAAACCATGAAGGAGTTGGCTGGCCAACGCGGGCATCTTGTAGATTCGTATGAACGGAGAGTCCAAGTAACCTTCCGGTCTTCCTCCAGCAACGCGGGAGGCGACCGGGAGCCGGCGGAGCATGTCCGCAGGCCAGTCCCCCGGACCCCTCCCGACCACCCTTCACCCTCCCCACGGGTAACGAGACAAGGAACGGCGGCGACGAGAATGCGGCTGCGCGCACTGCTGGACACCGACGCGCTGGGCCTGAAGCTGCTCGGCGGGGAGGACGAGCTGGACCGCGGGGTGCGCGGGGTGATGACCACCGACCTGCGCGACCCCAGCCGCTACCTGTCCGGCGGCGAGCTGGTGCTCACCGGGCTCGCCTGGCGCCGCGACGCCGCCGACTCCGAGCCGTTCGTACGAATCCTGGTGCAGGCCGGGGTGGCGGCGCTCGCCGCGGGCGAGGCGGAGCTGGGGGACGTGCCGGAGGACCTGGTCGTGGCGTGCGCGCGGCACCGGCTGCCGCTGTTCGCGGTGCACGAGTCGGTGGCGTTCGCCACCATCACCGAGCACGTGGTGCGGCAGGTGTCCGGCGAGCGCGCCGGGGACCTGGCGGCCGTCGTCGACCGGCACCGGCGGATGATGACCTCCGGCCCGGCCGGCGGCGGCCCCGACGTGGTGCTCGACCTGCTCGGCTCCGACCTGGACCTGCGCGCGTGGGTGCTCTCGCCCACCGGCCGGCTGATCGCGGCGCCCAAGGAGATTGCGGGGGCGCGCGGCGGCGTGCCCGCGCTGGACGCCGAGGCGTGCGCGCGGCTCGCGGCGGAGCATCTGGCGGCCGTGCGGACCGGGCGGCGCGGCCCGCACCGGGTGGTGCTGGACCGGACGACGTACAGCCTCTTCCCGGTTCGGGGCAGCGGACACGGTCCGTCCGCCGAGCCCGGCGACCCGCGCGAGACGATGCTGGCGGACTGGCTGCTGGCGGTCGAGGCGGACGCGGGCGACTGGGCCGAGGAGCGGCTGGACCTGCTCCAGGGCGTCACCCAGCTGATCGCCGTCGAGCGTGACCGGCGGGACGCGGCGCGCACGGTGCGGCGGCGGCTCGCCCAGGAGGTGCTGGAGCTGGTGCAGACGGGCGCCGCGCCCGCGGAGATCGCCGCGCGTCTGCGGGTCGCCGCGCCGGTGCTGCTGCCCGGTCTCGGCACCGCTCCGCACTGGCAGGTCGTGGTCGCCCGGGTCGAGTGGGAGGACGGGCGCGGCGACGCCGGGCCGGTCACCCAGGCGCTGCTCGAGGAGATCCTCGTCGATCCGGCGTCGACCGGACCCGAGCCGTCCGACCGGATCGCGGTGGCGCACACCGGCGACGAGGCGATCGCGCTGGTCCCGCTGCCCTCCGTGGCCGACGAGCACGACGAGGCCGGGCCCGGTGTGCCGGCCGACGCGCTGCTGGAGTCCGTGCGGGGTCCGCTGGCGGCGGGCCTCGACGGCGACGGACGGCTCACCGTCGGCGTGTCCGCCGCGGTGCACTCGGCCGAGGGGCTGCGCGGCGCGCTGGAGGAGGCCCGGCACGCGCGCCGGGTCGCCGCGGCACGCCCCGGCCGGGTGTGCGCGGCCGGACACCAGGAGCTGGCCTCGCACGTGCTGCTGCTGCCGTTCGTCCCCGACGACGTGCGGCGCGCGTTCACCGCCCGGCTGCTGGACCCGCTGCGCGAGTACGACCGCCGGCACCGCGCCGAGCTGATCCCCACCCTGGAGGCGTTCCTCGACTCCGACGGCTCCTGGACCCGCTGCGCCACCCGCCTCCACCTGCACGTCAACACGCTGCGCTACCGCGTCGGCCGCATCGAGCAGTTGACGGGGCGTGACCTGTCACGCCTGGAGGACAAGCTGGACTTCTTCCTGGCCCTGCGCATGAGCTGAACACCGCAGGTGCAACCCCCTGGGGGCGCGAGGAACTGCGCGACCAGCCACAACCAACCCGCAACCCCCCTCACGACGGATCCAGCCACGACGGGACGCCGCTCTCCCCCGACCCGGCCACACGCCGGACTGCCGGCTTCCGCCCCGCTCCCCATGACTTTGTGAAATCCTTCACCCGCCCTCTTGGCCGGGCCCGGTGGTTCGTGCTGAGATGCGGCCACCACTCAACAGCTCGATGGCGTGCTCGGGGAGGGCAACGTGGCGCATACCGCCATGTCCGGTGACGGAACGACCGCCGAAGACGATCCCCTCCAGACGGCGGTGTGGCGGCTTCGCTCCCGCGCCTGCTGGGTGGACGCGGCCGCACTGCTCACCCCCGCCACCCCTCAATCAGCCCTCCAGCGGGCGTCGCTGCTGGTGGAGCGGTGCCTCTACACCGAGGCGGGGTGGGAGGACGCGGAGGACGCGCTGCGCACGGCGGAGGCGCTGACGCACACCGACGACGAACGGGGCGCGGCCGCTTGTGAACGCGGGTACTTGGCCTACGCCGCCACGCTGTTCCAGGTCCGGGACCGGGCCGACGAGGCGCGCGCCGCGCTGGGCCGGGCGGCCGCGCTGATCGCGCCGGGCGCGCCGGGGCGGCCGCTGCTGGACTTCCGGCGCGGGCTGATCGCGGAGAACCTCACCCGCTCCCCGCAGGCCGCCCGCGCGGCGTACCGGCGGGCCCACGCGGGCGCCACCGCCCACGCCGACCCGCTGCTGCTGTCCGCCACCTGGCGTCATCTCGCCGGACTCGCCCTGCGTGAGGGCGAGCTGACGGAGGCCCGGCACGGGTTCGCGGAGTCGCTGCGGATCCGGGAGGAGCTGGGGTACCTGGTCGGCACGGCGCCGGCCCTGGTGTCCCTGGCGGACACGGAGACGGAGCCGGAGGCCGCCCGCCTCCGCGAGGAGGCCCGCCGCCTGTTCCGCCTCCTGGGGGGAGTCCCCACCTGGCTCGCCCACCGCCTCGCCCCTCCGGAAGAGGACGCGGCGACGGCGTGAGGCGCGTTACGGGGGTCTCGTTCGGGTGAAGCCGGGGTTCGAGGCGCTTTCGGCAGCCGGGACCTCGGCGCCCTGGGGCGCGCGCCCCAGGAACCGGGGTGAGGCAGTCGTGAGGCGCGCGTCCAGGCCTCGAAGCACCCGAGAGACGTTCCGACGTCGGCACCCGCCGCACGGAAGCACGACGCCCCCGCGCGGAAGCACGACACCCCGCGCTCGATGCGCCCCGAGGCGCGGGGCACCCGGGGCCGAGGCACCCGCGGCCGAGGCACCCGCGGCCGAGGCACCCGAAAGTCCGTTCCGTGATTCGGCGCCGGCACGCGGGGAGCGGGGTTCGCCGCCCCGGGGGCGAGGGGCTCGGGGCGCTCGGGCGCGTCCGACGGTCCGGGGAGGCCGGCAGGTCCGCTCCAGGTCCGGCACGTGAGGCGGCCGGGGCGCCGGAGGGGTCGCCCCTCCTACTCCGCCCCGTTGAAGTGCTCGCCCACCAGTGCCCGCACCACATCCAGGTCGCCGGCGATCAGCGCGTCCAGCAGGGCCGTGTGCTCGTGGGCGTCGGCGATGAGTTCGGCGCGGGTGCCGCCGCCGGGGGCGCCGTCACCCATCAGGGGCCACTGGGCGCGGCGGTGCAACTCCTCTGCCACACCGACCAGTTGCTGGTTGCCGGCGAGGGCGAGGACCGCGCTGTGGAAGGCGCGGTCGGCCTCGGCGTACGTGGCGCGGCAGCCGGAGGACGCGGCGCGGACGGTGGCCTCGGCGAGCGGACGCAGTCCGGCCCACCGCTCGGGTCGCACCGTACGGGCCAGCCGCAGCATCACCGGCACCTCGAGCAGCGCGCGCACCTCCGCCAGCTCGGCCAGCTCCCGCGGACTGCGCTCGACGACCCGGAAGCCCCGGTTGGGCACGACCTCGACCGCTCCCTCCTGGGCGAGCTGCTGCATGGCCTCGCGGACGGGCGTGGCGGAGACGCCGAAGCGCTCGGCCAGCACCGGCCCCGAGTAGACCTCGCCGGGCCGCAGATCGCCGGTGACCAGCGCGGTGCGCAGGGCGGCGAGGACCTGGCCGCGCACGGACGACCGCTGGACGGCGGGCCGGGGCCGGGGAAGGACGGGCTCGCCGTGGGTGTGCTCGCCGCGCGCGGACCCCTCCCCGGCGCCGTCGGCGTCGCGGCGCCGGCCCCCCTCGCCGGCGCCCGGCTGGGCGGGCACCCGGCACCGGCTCCGCGCGGTCCCGGCGGCGGCCTCGGCGGCCTCGGCCGTCGTCCTCCCGGCGGAGCCCTGCGTGCCCTGCTTCACAAGGTCCTCCTGCGGACGTGTCGGTACTTGGGGTCATTACGGCGGGTTGGCACCTGTGCGTCAAGCACCATAAGCGCATCGGACGCCAGTTCACATCTCCGCGATGTTGGGTAAGGTGAGGCTTACCTTTTATTGCCCGGCTCCACGAGACGTGAAGGGGTGGCCCCATGGCCGTGCCCGATTCGGCCGTAGCGGACGCGTACGCCCGCCTGGCGGAGGCCTTCCCGGCCCTCGCCGTCACCGAACTCGGCGCGGCCGAGGCGGCCCCCCGGGGCGGCGGCTGGGTCGCCGCCGCCGACCTCGCCGCAGGCGAGGAGGCCCTGGACGCCTTCCTCGCCTGGGACGACACGCAGGTGCGGCGGGACTACGGACAGCAGGGCCGTCCCGACGTCATCGCCAGCTTCGGTCTGCACCGGTACGCCTGGCCGGCCTGCCTGCTGATCACCGTGCCGTGGTTCCTGCACCGCCGGGTCCCGCGCTACCCCGTGACACACGTCTCGTTCGACCGCACCGCCGCCGGACTCGCCGTCGGCCGCATGGCCGTACGCCCCGCCGGTTTCGCCTGCCTGCCGGACGACCCGGCCGCCGCCCTGCCCGGCGCGCGTGTCGTGGAGGACGAGGAGGCGCTGCGGGCGGAGGTGCGCACGGCGGTCGCCGAACACCTGGAGCCCGTGCTGGCCGGATTCGGCCCCCGGATGCGCCGGCGTGGCCGGGCGCTGTGGGGCATGGCGACCGACGAGATCGTCGAGAGCCTCTGGTACGTCGCCGGGCTGCTCGGCGAGGAGGAGCGGGCCCTGCGCGAGCTGGAGCTGCTCCTGCCGGGCGCGACGAAGCCCTACGTCGGCGCGGTGACGTTCCGCAGGCCGTCCGGGCCCGGCGGGGAAGCGGCCGTCGCCACCCGGGAGCGGGTGAGCTGCTGCATGTTCTACACCCTGCGCCCGGCGGACGTCTGCGCCACCTGCCCGCGCACCTGCGCCGGCGAGCGGACCGCGGTACGCGCCCCCGAGCAGGAGAAAGAGCTGGTCGGGCAGGCCGGTTGACGTGACGTAGGACAAGGCGGGGCGGCCGGACGGCGTAAGATCGTCCGGCCGCCCCGCCGTCGTGTCCACCGCCGGCGCGCGCGGACCGGAGCCGCGAGGTCACGAGCACTTCACGATTTCCTCACCACCCGCAGGAACCCTCCACGGAACCATCCGTACGGGTAGTCTTGTTCGAACTCAACTCCCGCCCCTCATACGGCAGTTCGAGCACAAGGCCGCCCAGGGCACCCCCCTCGCACTTCGTTGGCGGCCTCTTGCCCCGAAACCCCCTGAGGGACGCCGGGATTGGGCCACCATGGCGGGCGTTACGCCCTATCCCAATGCAAGGGACCCCTAGATGAGACTGACCGACATATCGCTGAACTGGCTGCTTCCGGGCGCCGTGCTGCTCCTGGGCATGCTGGCGGCGGTGGCGGTGCTGGCGCGCGGCAAGCGCTCCTCGGTCAAGGACACGAGCGCCGACGACTCGTGGGAGCGCAGCGAGGAGCGCCGCAGGCGCAAGGAGGCCCTCTACGGCACCGTCTCCTACGTGCTGCTGTTCTGCTGTGCGGCGGTGGCCGCCGCCCTGTCCTTCCACGGCCTGGTCGGCTTCGGTGAGCAGAACCTCGGCCTGTCCGGCGGGTGGCAGTACCTCGTCCCCTTCGGCCTGGACGGCGCGGCGATGTTCTGCTCGGTGCTCGCCGTGCGGGAGGCCAGCCACGGTGACGCGGCCCTCGGCTCGCGGATACTCGTGTGGACGTTCGCCCTCGCCGCGGCCTGGTTCAACTGGGTCCACGCGCCGCGCGGCATCGGCCACGCGGGCGCCCCGCACTTCTTCGCGGGCATGTCCCTGTCCGCCGCGGTCCTCTTCGACCGCGCGCTGAAGCAGACCCGCCGCGCGGCGCTACGGGAACAGGGCCTGGTGCCGCGGCCGTTGCCGCAGATCCGCATCGTCCGCTGGCTGCGCGCCCCCCGCGAGACCTACCGCGCCTGGTCGCTCATGCTGCTGGAGGGCGTGCGCAGCCTCGAGGAGGCGGTCGAGGAGGTCCGCGAGGACAAGCTCCGCAAGGAGCAGGAGAAGCGGCGCCGGCGGGAGCAGGAGCGCATGGAGCGGGCCCGTCTGAAGGCGATCAGCCGCGGTCACCGGGGGTTCGGCGGCCGGGGCGGGCGCGAGCTGGAGGCCACGGTGGAGCGCGAGTCCGACATGGTCGCCGCGGAGCCTGCCATAGCGGCGCCGGAGGCCCTGCCCGCACCCGCCCAGCGTCCCTCCCTGCAGCCGGTCCGCCACTCCGGCGGTGAGGCGCGGAGGGTCGACCTCACGGCCGAGGACGACACCCAGGCGCTGCCGCGTCTGGACAGCCTGGAGCGCAAGCTCAAGGACCTGGAACAGCAGTTCGGCTGACGGCCCGTACGACTCGGCCGGCGCCGTAGACGGCGCGACGCGGCGTGAGGGACGCGGTGGGAACCGCGTCCCTCACGCCGCGTCGGCGTCCGTCCCCGTTTCCCTCTCCGGTCCGAGCGCGAACCAGACGGACTTGCCCACGCCGTGCCGTCTGACGCCCCAGGCGTCGGCGAGGGACTCCACGAGCACCAGGCCCCGCCCGTTCGTGGTGTCGTTGCCCGTCCTCGGGCGCGGCCGGGGCTCGCGGGCGGTGAAGTCACGCACCTCCACGCGCAGCCCCCACGGGCCTGCGTCCGCGGTGAGAACCGCGTCGCGGTCGGTGTGGACGAGGGCGTTGGTCACCAGTTCGCTGGTGAGCAGTTCCGCGACCGCGGACCGCTCCGGATCGCACCGGTGACGTAACAGCTCACGCAGGGCGTGGCGGGACTCGGCCACCGCCCGCAGATCCGCACGCCCCAGTGTGCGCCTCAGCCGATCCGCCGAAGCCTGACCTCTCATGACCCCCGCCCGCGTGCCGACGCCGATTCCCCCACCTGCTCGAACACCTACACGGGAATGCTTGCCCGGTCGTTCACACGGCAGTCATACGGAGCGGCGGTGAGCCGTTGTTGTCCGAAGTGCAACGGCCACACAACCGTGTGCGGGGCCGTCCTCCCGACCCCCGTGGCGAGAGGACGACCCCGGCTCTCACACGGTGGTCGCGGAACTGAGGAACCTCAGTAGAGCTTGGTGACCGCCTTCTTCGCGGTCTTCCTGAACGCGGCGAGCGGGGCGTCGTCGAAGTCGCCCATCTGGCCCCAGCCGACGACGGTCACGGTACGGCCGTCACGCCCCACGGACAGCAGGTTGACGTCCGTGGCGCCGTACGACGTCTCGGTGTGCAGGCCGTGCACCGTCGCCCCCTCCTCGACGGGCAGCGTGCCGAAGAACCGGCCCTCGGCCTCGATCTCCGGGTACAGCCGCTCCAGCCGGGCGGCGCAGGTGCGGATCTCCTTGTTCAGCCGGTCCGCCAGTGCCTTGCCCTTCGCCGCGGACCCGGTCACGACGGTGACCTGCACGGCGCTGGTGTCCAGCTCGGTGTGGAACAGGCGATGCCGGTAGTCGTACGCCGGCACGCCCTCACCCAGGCAGTACGCGAGCTGCTCGGGGAAGCCGTCGGTGACCGGACCGGCGGTCCAGCCGGTCGGGTGCGGTGGCAGCTCGGACGCCGCGAGGAACCTGGGGGCGGCGGCCTTCTTCTGCGCGGACGCGCTGTTCGCCGCCGCGTTCTTCTGTACGGTCCCGCCGGGCGCGGCGCCGGCCTGTGCGGTGGCGGCCGCGCCCACGGCGAGCGCGGTGGCGGTGAGCGCGGCGAGTGCCGCGACACGGGTGCGGACGGACATGGGTGACCCCCGTGGGATGTGCGTGGTGGAATGACGACACGTGCGCCGCGGCGGCCGGGATGGTCCGTCCGGGCCGTCGGGGCGGTTCGCCGTGGTCAGAGCATCCGCCGTCGCGGACGACCGGCGCAAGCGTCGCCGCCCGATTGCCCGGCATGGAACCATCCCAGCCCGTCCGACGTGCAGTGATACAGGGTGCCTGGGATGCCCTGGGACGCCCGGTGGAGGCGGACGCGGACGAGTGACGGGGAGACGGGGCCGGTGTCGGCACAGGACGAGGTGACGGAGTTCGCGGCGCTGCTGCGGGAGCTGAAGGGACGCACGGACCGCAGCTACGGCCAGCTGGCCCGCCGCCTCGGGATGAACACCTCGACCCTGCACCGCTACTGCGCCGGCGACGCGGTCCCGGTCGACTTCGCCCCGGTCGAACGCTTCGCCGCGCTGTGCGGCGCGACGGACGCGGAACGTCTCGACCTCCACCGCCTGTGGCTCCGCGCCGCGGAGGCACGGAGGCGGCCGCGGGGCGGGGCGACTTCGACGGCGACCCCGGGGCAGGACGGGTCGGCTTCGGAGCCCGCCGGCGGGGACGCGGACAGGACGCCGGACGGCGTGGGCGGGCGGGGTGGCCCGGGCTCACCCGAAGGCCCCGCCAGGGACGGGCGACGGCCGGAAGCCACGGGCCACTGCCCCGAGTCCGACGCCACGCCTGCCGGCACGGACGCGGACGGGACGCGTGAGGGCGAGCGCGGGCCGGGCTCGCCCGAGGAACCCGCCACAGATCGGAAGCGGCCGGACACCGCAGAGCACGGCTCGGCGTCGGGCGTCGGGGCGGACGCTCCGCCCGGCGGTGGGCACGGGCCCGGGACCGCAGGGCCGGGCTCAGGGCCGGGTGACACGCCCGGCACGGGGGCGGACTCGGTGTCGAGCGCTGCGCGGCGCGACGGTGCGTCCCGCCGCTCGTACGCGCCGCGCCGGGCGGAGCCCGGCCACGTGCGGCCGGGTGCTCTGCCGCCGCACGGCGGGCAGGCGGGTGCCGCGGACGACGACCCGTCAGCCACCGATGTCGCGACGGCCGGTGCCCGGCCGTCGCGCGGCAGTACCGCGGGCACCGGGCCGGACGGTGAACCGGGCGCCGTGGAGGCGAACGATTCCGGCCACGCCGAGGGACCGGGCGGGGACGACACCCATGTCGTGAGCGGGCCCGTGAGTCCCGGTCACGGACCCGCGCGGCGTTGGCGGCGCAAGCGTCTCGCCGTCGCCGTCGCCGCCATGTGTGCCGTGCTCGCCACCGTCGGGAGCCTGTCGTTCCTGCCGGACGACCGGAAGACGTCCGGGAGCGGAGCCGTCGGGGCGGCGGAGGAAGGCCGGGAGAGCGGCGCCGGGGACGGCGCCGGCCCCGCCCGGTCGGTCGCGCCCACCGGCTCCCCCTCGGTCCCGGTGTCGTCCTCGCCGTCCCCCTCCGTCTCCCCCTCCGCCCGTCACGGCGGGAACGGCACCGTGTCCAAGGCGCCGAGCCCCGCCGGCTCCTCGACCGCGCCGGAGGACGCGCCCGCAGGACCGCCCCTCACCTGGTCGGTGAACGACCACGCCTGGGCGCACGGCTGCGGGCACGACTACGTGGTGGCGAAGCCGCCCGCCCAGGTGCCTCCGCCGCCCGCCCCGCAGGACGCCCGGACCTGGGCGGCCACGCAGGGCGCCGTGCACGGCAAGGAGACGCTGGTGGAGCTGTCGGTGCAGGGGAAGACCGACACGGCCGTCGTCCTCACGGCGCTGCGCGTCCGGGTGACCGGCCGTTCGGCGCCGGTGCCCGGCAACGCGTACGCCATGGACCAGGGCTGCGGCGGCGCGCTGACCCCGCGCTACTTCGACGTGGACCTGGACAAGGACCGGCCGATCGCCCGTGCGGTCGCCGGGAACGACGCGGGCACGCCGATCCCCGCGGTGCGGATGCCGTACCGGGTGTCCGCGACCGACCCCGAGGTGCTGCTGATCACCGCCCGCACCGAGGGCTGCGACTGCCGTTGGTGGCTGGAGCTGGACTGGTCCTCGCAGGGCCGCACCGGCACGGTGCGGATCGACGACCGGGGCCGTCCCTTCCGCACCAGCGCCGTCGGGGGCCTGCCGCACTACGAGTACGACACCCTGAACCGCTCCTGGCGGACCCGGAACAACTGAACGCGCCTACGGGCGCGGCACGTTCCGCAGGTTGGAGCGGGCCATCTGGACCATCCGGCCGACCCCGCCGTCCAGCACGATCTTGGAGGCGGACAGGGCGAACCCGGTCACCATCTCCTTGCTGATCTTCGGCGGGATGGACAGCGCGTTGGGGTCGGTCACGACGTCCACCAGCGCCGGGCCCTTGTGCTTGAACGCCGCCTTCAGCGCGCCCGCGAGCTCCTTCGGCTTCTCCACCCGCACCCCGTACGCCCCGCAGGCCTGCGCCACGGCGGCGAAGTCCGGGTTCTTCATGTCCGTCCCGTACGAGGGGAGTCCGGCGACCAGCATCTCCAGCTCCACCATGCTCAGCGAGGAGTTGTTGAACAGGACCACCTTCACCGGCAGGTCGTACTGCACGAGCGTGAGGAAGTCGCCCATCATCATCGTGAATCCGCCGTCGCCGGACATCGACACGACCTGCCGGTGCCGGTCGGTGAACTGCGCCCCGATCGCCATCGGCAGCGCGTTGGCCATCGAGCCGTGGGAGAACGACCCGATGACCCTGCGGCGGCCGTTGGGCGAGATGTACCGCGCGGCCCACACGTTGCACATTCCGGTGTCGACGGTGAAGACGGCGTCGTCGTCGGCCAGGTCGTCCAGTACGGACGCCACGTACTCGGGGTGGATCGGCACATGCTTCTCCACCTTGCGGGTGTACGCCTTCACCACCCCCTCCAGCGCCTCCGCGTGCTTCTTCAGCATCCGGTCGAGGAACTTGCGGTTGTCCTTGGTTCGCACCCGGGGCGTGAGACAGCGCAGTGTCTCCTTCACGTCGCCCCACACCGCGAGGTCCAGCTTGGACCGCCGCCCGATGATCTCGGGCCGCACGTCCACCTGGACGATCTTCACGTCGTCGCCGGGCAGGAAGGCGTTGTACGGGAAGTCGGTGCCGAGCAGGATCAGCAGGTCGCACTCGTGCGTCGCCTCGTACGCCGCGCCGTAGCCGAGCAGCCCGCTCATCCCGACGTCGTACGGATTGTCGTACTGGATCCACTCCTTGCCGCGCAGGGCGTGTCCCACCGGCGCCTTGATCTTCCCGGCAAACTCCATCACCTCGGCGTGCGCGCCCTTCGTGCCGGCGCCGCAGAACAGGGTGACCTTCTCGGCGCGGTCGATCATGTCGACGAGCTTGTCGATCTCGTCGTCACCGGGGCGGACCGTGGGCCGGGAGGTGACCAGCGCGGTCTCGGGCGCCTGGTCGGGGGCGGGTTCGTCGGCGAGGTCGCCGGGCAGCGAGACGACGCTGACCCCGGACCGGCCGACCGCGTGCTGGATGGCGGTGTCCAGCAGCCGGGGCATCTGCCGGGGGCTGGAGATCAGCTCGCTGTAGTGGCTGCACTCCCGGAACAGCTGGTCCGGGTGGGTCTCCTGGAAGTAGCCGAGGCCGATCTCGCTGGAGGGGATGTGGGAGGCGAGGGCCAGGACGGGCGCCATGGAACGGTGGGCGTCGTACAGGCCGTTGATGAGGTGGAGGTTGCCGGGTCCGCAGGAGCCGGCGCAGGCGGCGAGCCGACCGGTGACCTGCGCCTCCGCGCCGGCCGCGAACGCGGCGGTCTCCTCGTGCCGGACATGGATCCAGTCGATGGCTGAGTTGCGGCGCACGGCGTCCACGACCGGGTTGAGGCTGTCCCCGACCACGCCGTACAGGCGTTTGACTCCCGCGCGGACGAGGATGTCGACGAACTGTTCCGCGATGTTCTGTTTGGCCATGGTTTCCGTCTGCCCCTCGGGTGCCGGAGATGCCTGACGGATTCCATGAATTCACACCGGGCGCGCTCACGCCTCCCAGACGGCCACGGCCGTACGGTCGTCGGCGTACCCCTTCACCCGTACCTGGGTGTCCGCCAGATACGCCGTCAGCCCCGGCGGTTCGGGTGCGGACCACCGGTCGGCGAGGTGGGCGCGCAGTTCGGGTTCGCCGCGCAGCGGTTCGGCGAACCCGGTGCCGCACATCAGCAGCACATCACCCGTGCGGGCTACGGAGGTACGGAACCGGAAGGGCTCGCGGGGCGGTCCGGGGGCCGGCTCGTACGGGCTCGGGGGTGTGGGGATGCCGAGGTCCATGGTGAGGCGGTCGCCGTCCGGCGTCTCGTGCGGCGCCGAGCCGAAGCCGAGCACCGGCTCGCCCTTCACGTCCGCGACCTCCGGCTCGATGTCCTGCCACTCGCCGTCCCGCAGCCGGAACAGCCCTCCGGGGCCCACCCCGAAGAACACCCGGGTGCGGCACCCGGGGTCGCCGGACAGCAGCAGGCAGCGCAGGGTGGCCGCGTAGTCGCCGGGGTCGAGGCCCTGTTCGGTCGCGGCGGCGCGCAGTTTGCCGAGACTGCGGTCGGTGAGGCGGTGCAGACCGGCCTTGAGGTCGGCGCGGCGGGCGGCCCGGATGTCGGCGGTGAGCCGCTCGTGGCTGCGGCCGACCGCCGCGGCGATCCAGCGGCACACCTCGGCGGCGGCCAGATGCGCGCCGGGCGCGGTCCTGGTGCCGGTCGCCAGCGCCACCAGCACGAGGGCCCGCTCTCCCGCCCCGAACCGCGCGGTCAGCAGCGCGTCACGGCGGGGCTCGCCCCGGTACCGGGCGGAGTCCCCGCGCACGGAGACGGCCCGCAGCGTGCAGGCGCCGTAGCGGGCGCCGTCCAGCACGGTGTCGGGGACGAGCGCGTCCAGATCGTCGGGGTCGGCGGCGGGAAGGGCGGTGGGTTCCGCGTCGTAGGTGGGCGGGCGGGCGCCGACGTGGACGCGGGAGGGAAGCGGCGGCGGAAGGGGCCCGAGCCTGGACACGGGACTCGCGTCCTCCGGCCCACCGTCGGACGACGCGGCGGGGGTCCAGTCACCGTAGGCGGGGGCGGCGGTGGGTCCGGAGGGGGGTGACGGGTCGGGGAGGGTGGGGGTGGGGGCGTCGGGTGCGGACGGATTCGCCCCGGGTGACGCGGCGGCCCCGTCACCCGGCCGCCTGGGCTCGGCCCCCGTACGCCGGGTGGGCGACGCTTCCGGGGCGGACGACGGGGCAGCCGGACGGCCCGGCCCCGACGGGGGCGCGGGCGCCGGCCCCGTCGGTGCGGTCGCCGGCCCGGGCGGTGCGGTCGCCGGCCCGGGACCCGGCCCCGGAGGAGACGCGGGCGGCGAGCCCGCCGGGGACGGCCTGCCTCCCGGCGGGTGCGGCGACGGCGCCTGGCCCGGGGGCTGCTCCGGTGGGACGGGAGCACCGTGCCCAGGTGACTGGCCCGGGGGCTGCTCCGGTGGGACGGGAGCACCGTGCCCAGGTGACTGGTCCGGGGCCGGAGGCATCGGGGGCCTCGTGGTCGGCGCCTCATGGGGCGGCCCCGGCCGCGTGGGCGGTGGCTTCGGCGGGGCGGCCGGGACGTCGGGCGGCTCCGTGGCCGGACGGGCGAGGACCGGGCCGGGGCGGGCCGGGGGTGTGGACGTCGGAGGGGTGTCCGTGGAGGGCTCGGGCTCCCACCACGCGCGTGGTGGGGGCGGCGTCCGGCGCTGGCCCGGCAGCACCGGGGGCCCGGGGACCTCCCGTGGGTCCGGGGCCGAGGGGGCGGGCGCCCCGTCTGAGCCCACCGCTCCCGCAGCCGAGGCGAACCGGTCCTCCAGGGAGTCTGCCGCGGGCGCCGGCCCCGTGTCGTCGGAGGCGTCGTCGTACAGCCGACCCCACCAGTCGTCCTCGGGACCGGGACCGGTGGGCCCGCCTGGCCTTCCCCCCTGCTGACTCATGCCCTCAATTGTCCACCGGACGGGCCGGATGAAAACGGGGCATCGGGAAAATCACCACCGCGCGCGGCGGCCCCCATGCTTCCGATCTGCGCCGTTCCGTACCCTCCTGCACCCTGGACAGATGGGAGCGTGGGACCTCCTGCTCACCGGACTGGTGCTCCTGTTCGGTCTGTGCGGAGTGCTGGTGCCCGGGGTGCCCGGGTCCTGGCTGGTGTGGGCCGCGGTCCTGTGGTGGGCGCTGAAGGACCCGCAGGCGGTCGCGTGGTGGGTGCTGGTGGGGGCGACCGTGGTGCTGTTCCTGTCGCAGGTGATCCGCTGGGCGCTGCCGCCCCGCAGACTCCGGGAGGGCGGCGTGGACGCCCGGCTGCTGACGTACGCGGGCGGCGGCTCGTTCGCGGGTTTCGTCGTGCTGCCGGTGATCGGCGCGATCCCCGGCTTCCTCGCCGGGGTGTACGTCCACGAGCGGATCCGCCTCGGCCGCCGCGGGGAGGCGAGGGCGGCGGTGCGCACGGTGATGCGGTCGGGCGGGTGGAGCCTGCTGACGGAGCTGTTCACCTGCCAGCTGATCGCGGCGGCGTGGCTCGGCGCGGTGTTCTTCGGCTGAGTGGCGCACCGCGGAGGGCTCACACGGGCGGCAGCACGCCCTCGTGGGTGAGCAGCCGCACCTTCCGCTCCAGCCCGCCGGCGTACCCCGTGAGGGAGCCGTCGGCGCCGATGACGCGGTGGCAGGGGCGGACGATCAGCAGCGGGTTCGCGCCGATGGCGCCGCCGACTGCGCGGACGGCGGCCCGGGGCGCCCCGACACGCGCGGCGATCTCCCCGTAGGTGGCGGTCCCGCCGTACGGCACGTCGTCGAGGGCGGCCCATACCTTCTCCCGGAAGGGGGTGCCGACGGCCCGCACGGGCAGCCGGAACTCCTTGAGGTCGCCGGCGAAGTACGCGGCGAGCTGTCGTTCCGCCTCGCGGAAGGGCCCGGCGTCCCGCGTCCAGTCGTCCAGGACCACGGTCGCCTTCTTCTGCCCCGGCACGGTGAGCGAGGTCAGCTCGCCGGTCGGGGCGGCGGTGAGCAGCAGCGGCCCGAGCGGGCTCTCCACGTGCGTCCAGTACGTCGTCGTCATGGGGATCACTCCAACTCCCCTGCCGTGCGCAGGTGGTTGAGGGCGTAGGAGCGCCAGGGGCGCCAGCTGTCGGGGGTGTCGATGCCGGGCGGGGCCACGTCGGGGTCGCCGAGCGCACGGGTGCGGATCTCGGCGACCGTACGGTCGTCGAGGCCGGGGACGGCGGCGAGGGCGTCCCGCGCCACGTCCCGGTCGGCGCCGGGCCCGAGCCGTACGGCGCCGTCGGCGAGGGCGCCGGTGAGCGCGCCCAGGGTGCCGCCGGGTTCGGCGCCGGCGAGGACGGCGGCCTCCGGGAAAAGGTGGGTGAGGCCGCCGCAGGGCGCGTCGAGCCGTTTGCCGTAGCGGCGGACCAGTTCGGCGGCCGTGTCGCGGCCCACGAGCGCCCGTACGGCGACCTCGTCGGGGTCGGCGGCGCCGGGCGAGCGCAGTCCGGGGCGGGCCGCGACCAGCGGGGCGAGCCGGGCGTCCGCGCCGAGGCGCTCGTCGACGGCGTAGGGGTCGGCGTCCAGGTCGAACAGCCTGCGCAGCCGCTGCACGGCGGTGGTGAGGTCGCGCAGGTCGGTGAGGTGGACGCGGGCGTCGAGCCAGCCGCCGGGGCGGGCCCCGGTGCCGGTGTGCGGGCGCTCCTCGACGGCGGCGATGCCGGTGCCGTAGGGCAGGCGCAGGGTGCGCCGGTAGGTGCGGGCGCCGGGCGTCCCGGTCATCTCCTCGACGCCGGGGACGGCCTCCCGTTCCAGCAGGTCGAAGACGGGGCGCGCCTGGTAGGGGCCCCGGTGGGCGAGGCGCAGGGGCACGCCCGCGGAGGGGGCGCCGGGGCGGGGGCGCCCTCTGCGGGGCGCGGTGGCGCGCAGTCCGGTGGGCGTGGCGGCGTACACGGCGCGGACGGTGTCGTTGAACTGCCGCACGCTGGCGAAACCGGCGGCCCACGCGACTTCCGTGACCGGCAGGCCGGTGGTCTGGAGCAGCACGCGCGCGGTGTGGGCGCGCTGGGCGCGGGCCAGGGCGACCGGCCCGGCGCCCAGCTCGGCGGTGAGCTGCCGCTGCACCTGGCGGGCGCTGTAGCCGAGGCGCGCGGCGAGTCCGGCGACGCCCTCGCGGTCGACGACGCCGTCGGCGATGAGCCGCATGGCGCGTCCCACGGCGTCGGCCCGTACGTTCCACTCTGCGGAGCCGGGCACGGCGTCGGGGCGGCAGCGTCGGCAGGCGCGGAAGCCCGCGCCCTGGGCCGCGGCGGCGGTCGGGAAGAAGCGCACGTGTGCGCGTTTCGGGGTGACGGCGGGGCAGCTGGGCCGGCAGTAGATGCCGGTGGTCCCGACGGCGAAGAAGAACACGCCGTCGAACCGGGCATCCCGGCTGCGCACCGCCTCGTACCTGCTGTCCTCGTCCGTCATACGGTCAAGTGTCCCTTGGCGGGGAGGGCCGGGCTGGCGGAAATCGGACATGGAACCCCCCGGAGGGCTCGGCGGGGGCGGCTTGACCCTGACACGGTGAGAAGGTCTTCACTGGCGTGCCTGGAGGTGCTCCGATGACCATGCCCAAGGCGGAGACGACGACAACAGCACGGGTGCTCGCGGGACTGCGGCACGACGACTCCTCGGTGCGGCTGCGCGCGGCGCTGGCGGCCGGGTCGGACCCGGACCCGGGGTTCGTGGAGCCGCTGGTGGAGCGGTGCGGGGTGGAGCCCGTGTTCCATGTGCGGGACATGCTGACATGGGCCCTGACCCGGCACCCGGAGACGGTGACGGTGCCGCGGGTCCTGGCCGAGCTGGGGTCGCCGAAGGCACGGGCGCGGAGCCAGGCGCTGCACACCCTGTCGAAGATCGGTGACCGGAGCGTGTGGCCCGCGGTCCCCCGGTCGCTGCTGACCGACCCGGACGACGAGGTGGCGCGGACCGCCTGGCGCACGGCGGTGCTGCTGGCGCCGGAGGACGAGGCGGCGGAGCTGGCGGAGGTGCTGGTGTCGCAGCTCGGGCGGGGCGGGCGGGAGACGCATCTCAGTCTCAGCCGGGCGCTGGTCGAGCTGGGCGAGCCGGCGGTCCCGGCGGTGCGGGCCGCGGCGGACCGTCCGGACCCGCGGGTCCGGGGCCACGCGCTCGCGACGGAGCGGCTGCGGCGCGACCCCGAGGCGGGGTTCGCGTACGCAGTGGAGGAGGCGAAGCGGGCGGTGTCGCTGGGTACGGACGCGGTTCCCGGTCAGGAGGAGTGAGGCAGGCGTGCTGATCGGTGAGGTGGCGCGGCGGTCCGGGGTCAGCCCCCGCATGCTGCGGCACTACGAGTCGCTGGGCCTGGTGCGGCCGACGGGCCGTACGGCGGCCGGGTACCGCGCGTACACGGAGGAGGACATCCGGCGGATCTTCCACGTGGAGAGCCTGCGGTCGCTGGGGTTGTCGCTGCGGGACGTGGGCCGCGCCCTGGACGACCCCGGCTTCACCCCGTCGGGTCTCGTCGCGGACCTGGCGCGGCGGACGCGGGAGCGCATCGCGCGGGAGACGGAGCTGCTGACGCGGCTCCAGCGGATCGACGCGGCGGAACCCGCCGACTGGCAGGAGGTCCTCCAGGTCGTCGCGCTGCTGCGGAATCTGCGGTCGGGGGACGCGGGGATGCGGCAGCGGGCCGCCCTGTCGTCGGTGGACACCGCGCCGGTGCCGGTGGAGGCGCTGGTGGAGGCGGTGCTGAGCGAGACGGACCCCAATGTCGCCGGGGCCCTGCGGTGGGCGCTGGCGCAGGCGGGTGAGCGGGGCCCGGAGCTGCTGGCGGCGGGGCTGGGGTCGGCGCTGCCGGAGGTGCGGGGGCGGGCGGTGCGGTGCCTGGCGGAGATCCCGGGCGAGCGGGCGACGGCGCTGCTGCGGGAGGCGCTCGGGGACGCGGCCCCGTCCGTGCGCCGGACGGCGGCCCTGGAGCTGGGGGCGCGCGGGGTGGCGGAGGCGATGCCGGAACTGGTCGGCATGGTCGTCGAGGAGGCGAACGACGTCGACGCGGCGGACGCGCTGGGGACGCTCGCGGGCGACGCGGCGGTGGCGGAACGCGTCGTGACGGCGCTGTCGGACCGCCTGGCCGACGCCGCCCTGGACCCGTCCGCGCGCCGCCGCGTGACGCAGGCGCTGGCCGAGATCCCGGGTCCGGCGGCCACGGACACGCTGAAGTCCCTGACCGGGGACCGGGACCGGACGGTGGCGCTGACGGCGCGGTACGTGCTGGAGCTGCGGGAGCCGGGCTGAGCCTGAGCCGTCCCGCCGGGTGCCGTCGGGGGCACCCGGCGGGGCGGGGGGCCTGCGCGGCGGGGAGGTCAGCGCATCCGCCCCCGCTTGGCCTCCATGGCGGCCTTGCCGATGGCGCCCTTGCGCTTCCAGTCCTTGCGGATCTCGGCGCGGAGGCGGGCGTCGGTCTTGGCGACGATGTACTGGTTCTCCCGGAGCAGCTTGCGGTAGCTGTCCAGGCGGCGTTGCGGCAGCTGGCCGGTCTCGATGGCGTCGAGGACGGCACAGCCGGGTTCGCTCTCGTGGGCGCAGTCGTGGAACCGGCAGTTCTCCGCGAGATCCTGGATCTCGGAGAACACCTGGCCGACACCGGTGCCGGCGTCCCACAGGCCGACGCCCCGCAGACCGGGGGTGTCGATCAGGACTCCCCCGCCGGGCGTCAGGAGCAGGTTGCGGGTGGTGGTGGTGTGCCGGCCCTTGCCGTCGGCGTCCCGGGTGGCCTGGACGTCCATGACGTCCTCGCCGAGGAGGGCGTTCGCCAGGGTGGACTTGCCGGCGCCGGACTGTCCGAGCAGCACCGAGGTCCCGCCGGACACGATCGCGGCGAGCACGTCGATCCCTTCGCCGTCCTGCGCGCTGACGGTGAGGAGGGGCACGCCGGGCGCGGTCGCCCCGACGTCCTGCACGAGGTACGAGCGGGTCGCCGCGTCCGGTACGAGGTCGGCCTTGGTGAGCACCACGACCGGCTGCGCCCCGGACTCCCACGCCAGCGCGAGGAACCGCTCGATACGGGCGAGGTCCAGCTCGACGGCGAGGGACACGGCGACGACCGCGTGGTCGACGTTCGCGGCGAGGATCTGCCCCTCGGACCGCTTGGAGGAGGTGGACCGCACGAACGCGGTACGGCGGGGCAGCAGCGTCCGCACGTAACGGGGGCGGGCGCCCTCGGGGTCGACGGCGGCCCAGTCGCCCGTGCAGACGACCTTCATGGGGTCGCGGGGGACGACGTACTCGGTGTCGGCGCGGATCACCCCGTCCGGGGTGGCCATGTCGCACAGCCCTCGGTCGACCCGGACCACCCGGCCCGGCACCAGCCCCTGAGCGGCGTACGGAGCGAAAGCCTGCTCCCACTCCTCGTCCCAGCCGTAGGGGGCCAGGGAGTGCGAGGAGGCGGAGTCGGAAGAAGAGGAGAACTTCAAGGGAAACCCTTCGAAGGGCGGCCCCGGCGGCGCGCGTTCACGGACGCGCGAGAAGTTGAGAGGTCAGCCGGAGACCACGGAGGTGAACGAAACGAACGACTGAATGCGGGCACGGCCCATCACGGAGACAGTCATCGGTCACACCTCCCAGGATCCTCGTCACGGACGGCGCCCAAGGGCGCCTTGCCGACGCGGCACACATTAGAGGGCCCGCAGTCGGCCCGCCAACCATTTTTCCGGCCCGCCCCGCGGGGCGCGCCGGTGGCGAACCGGCGCCCACCTTCTGCGCTCGCGCGTACGGGGAGCTCGCGCGCGCTCCTCGACTTCTCGCCAATCACGGCGGAGGCGCGAAGGGCTCCAGACGGACGCGTCTCGGCAGGTGAGGGCCGCGCACCGCACCCGCGGCTCGTCGCTTCCTCCGGGATGCGGGGCAGGGTGCCGTGTCGATGCGGGGCCGGCCCTGCGACCGCCTCTGGCCGGATGACGCCCCGGCCCCGCCCGGAGCCCCCGTTCGGTGTCGGTGCCCGCTGCTACACCCGGAGGTGAGGCGTACACGTTCACTTCGGGAGGGGAAGTCCGTGTCGAAAGCACCTGAGGGACGCGTCCGGGTCCGTGCTCACTACCGCCGCAGGCCCACCGCAAGGAGCAGCGCCAAGCGCATGAGCGGCTGGGCCGTCGCCGGTCTGGTGGCCGGCGTCTGGCTGTGGGGTCAGGTCTTCGGGTTCGGCGACGCCGCCGCCACGCCCCCGCCGTCCGTGCCCGCGCCCGGCGTCTCCGCGGCGGCCGGCCGATGAGGAGGCCTCGGGTGCGTCTGCGCCGCCCCAGGGGGACGGTCGAAGTCGCGTCGGCCTGCGTCGTCGGGGTCGCGGTTATCGTCCTGGCCGTACGCGTGGTGGTCCACGCCGCAGCCGTGCTGCTGGATGCGTGGCCCGTGGTGCCGGCGCTCGCCGTGCTCGCCGGGGCTGCTACCGCCTGGCACACCGCACGCTCGATCGCCGCGGGGCAGGCGGCGGCGGAGAGACTGGCCGTCCTCCGCGTCACCTTGGCGGAGTTGGACGCCGGGGACGACCGGGTCTTCGAAGAAGCGCTGAGGAGTCTGCTGATCCGCGACGGCTGGGGGGCGCGCCGCGTGGGGGGCCGGGGAGACCAGGCGGCCGACGTCATGGGCGAGCACGCGCGGCTCGGACGGCTCGTCGTCCAGGCCAAGCACACCACGGTCGGCGGAAAGGTCGGCGTGCGGGTCATGTACGAGGTGAAGGGCACCGCCGGACCCGCCCACCGGGCCCGCCACGCGGTCGTCGTCACCAACGGGACCTTCACGCGGGACGCGATGGCGTGGGGGGAGCGGCACGGGGTGCACTGGGTGGACAGGGACCGGCTGAGGCGCTGGGCCGAGAACGGCGTGGCTCTGCACGAGCTGCTCGAACTCCCGGCCCGCGCATCCCGCCTGGGCCGGGCCGCCTGATGGGCCCCGCCGAGCCGGCCTCCCGTGTCTGCGCCGACACGGTCGCTGTCCGGGACGAGGAACCAGGAATCGCCTCCGCCCTGATCCACAACGGCGGCGGGGAGTATCTGCTGCACCTGCGGGACGACATCCCCGGAATCCGCGAGCCCGGGTGCTGGTCGCTGCTGGGCGGTGCACGGGAGCCGGGAGACCGGTCCTGGGAGGACACCGTCCGGCGGGAACTGCGGGAGGAGGCGGGGCTGGACCTGCCCGCTCTGGAACCCTTCGCCGTCACCGGAGCGGTCGAGGAGGGCAGCGCGCCCGCGTCGGTGCGGGTCTACGTGGGGCAGTGGGACGGCGACCCCGCGCGGCTGCCGCTCACGGAGGGAGTGATGCTGCGTTGGTTCCGGCCGGACGACATGGACCGGCTCCGCATGCATCCGACCACCCGCGACCTGGTGCGCACACACGCGACCGGCCGGGCCACGGCGCCGAGCGGCGCGGTCCGCCACGGCGCAGGAGCTGTCCGTCACCTCGTGGGGGCGCACCTCTACCTCGAGGACCCGGCCGGTCGCGTGCTGCTCGGTCTGCGGCATCACAGCGCCGTTTTCGCGCCCAACACCTGGCATTTCCTCGCCGGGCACTGTGAGCAGGAGAGCGCCGTGTCCTGTCTGGTGCGCGAGGCCGAGGAAGAGGCCGGGCTCGGTGTCGATCCCCGGGACGTCGAGTTCGTCCACGCACTGCATCAGCTGCCCGGACCGGGCCGGTGGCCGCGGCTCCAGCTGGTTTTCCGGGCCCGCGCCTGGACGGGGGTGCCGGAGGTGAGGGAGCCGGACAAGTGTCTCGGGTGGCGCTGGTTCGACCCGGCCGCCCTTCCCGAGCGGGTCGTTCCGTACACACGTGAGGCCATCGCCCATGTGCGTGCCGGGCGCCCGTACTCGGAGGCGGGGTGGGAGTGACGGCGGCAGCGCACGGGTGACCCGGTGGAGAAGACCCTGTGTTCACCGCCGTTCGGGCCGGATCTCCGTTGCCTGGCGGGTGCCGGTCGTGGGCCGGGCGGCCGCGCCCGCCGCGCGGCCGGAGATGGAGAGACCGTGCTGACCCTGCGGCAGGTCGAGGCGCTCACCGTGGGCTGATTCCGTCGGCACCTCCGTCTCAGCCTCGGGCGGTGGCCAGCAGGGTGAAGGCCGCGGCGATCAGGGCGAGGCGGCCGTAGTGGTAGCGGGCCCAGCGGTCGAGCTGCTCCCTCCAGTCGGCGGGGCGGTTCTCGGGCGTCCACGTCTTGTTGCGGTTGTTGATCGGGACGAGCAGCAGCAGCGACATGATCACGCTGAGGACGAGCAGGGCGGCTGCGGTGACGAGGAGGCCGGTGCCCGGATCGGGGTCGTGCCGCCCCGCGACGGCCCACACGGCGACGAGGACGAGCGAGCCGATGTACCAGACCGGCATCACCGCTCCGAGCATGCGGCCGCCGTGGGCGTGGGCCTGCTGGGCGCTGTCCTCCGGGAGTGCGTCGATGACGCGGTTCATCACGAAGACGACGGAGAACTCCACGCCGACCATCAGGCCGACGATGACGACGGTGGCCACTTCGAGTGTGCCGAGCATGTGATCCCCCTGGATCTAGCATTGCTAGCCGATGGGTCAACGCTAGACCTGTCAATGCTCGGATGTCTAGCGATGCTAGGGTCGACGCATGTCGGTACAGGAACGCAAGCAGCGCGAGCGGGCGGAGCGGGAGCGGCTCATCGTCGCCACGGCGCGGGAACTCGCCGAGGAGCAGGGATGGGACGCGGTCACGACCCGGCGGCTCGCCGAGCGGATCGAGTACAGCCAGCCTGTGCTGTACAGCCACTTCCGGGGGAAGCGGGAGATCATCGGGGCCGTGGCCCTTCAGGGGGCCGCGGAGCTGGCGGCGGAGTTGCGGGCGGCGGCGTCGGCGACGGAGGGGGCGCGGGGGCGGGTCACCGCGCTGGCGCGGGCGTATCTGGACTTCGCCGAGCGGAATCCTGCCGTCTACGACGCGATGTTCCAGTTGGACGGAGGGCTGGCGTTCGCGGCGGACGATACGCCGGAGGCGTTGAAGGACGGGTTCGCGGCGCTGTTGGAGACGTTGAGGGATGTGGCCGGGGAGGGTGTCGAGCCGGGGCTGTTCACCGAGGTGTTCTGGGCGTCGTTGCACGGGTTGGCGACGCTGACGCGGGCGGGGCGGCTGCCGGTCGGCGACGCGGAGGCGCGGGTGGCGTTGCTGGTGGCGCGGCTGGCTGTCGTCTGAGCCCTTGCGGTGGGCCGGGGGGTGTGCGCGCAGCCCGGCGCTGACAGGGTGCCGCCGCGCCCACCCGTGCCGCCCCAAGCGGCACGACTGCCCGCAGCCGGCAGCACCCTCAGGGGCGCGGGGAACTGCGCGACCGGCCCCCGACAGCCCGCACCCGACGTACGACGACGCGAGGCACGGCGCTGCCTCCGGGGCCCGCCGGAAGGTTGCCGTGGAGACCTCGGTCTCACGCCACCTCGCACACCCGCCCGTTCAACGCGAAGTCGTACGCCTGCGTGTCCGTGCCCTGGCGGGCTGTCAGGAAGCCGAAGGACAGTCGGGCGCCCTCCGCGACCCTGGCGTTGTAGTCGGCCGCCGCGGCCGTCACGCGGCCCCCCGTCTGGTGCACCGACGCGTCCCACATGTGGGTGACGCGGTGCCCCTCGGGGACGCTGAAGGCGACGCGCCAGCCGTCCAGGGAATGACGGGTCGTCACGGTGACGGCGGCCTGGTAGCCCTCCGGCCAGTGGTTGAGCACGTCGTAGTCGACCACGCACGCGGCAGGCGAGTCGTCGCCCGGCGTCGCGGGCGCGCCCGAGGACGTGCCCTGTGGTTCGGGGTCGGGCTCGGGGGCCGGGCCCGCCGTGCCGGAGGGCGGGGCGGTGCGGCTCGGCGGGGCACTGGGCGTCGAGGGTTCCGGCGTTTCCGCGCGGGCGGAGCCGGACGGCGCCGTGCCCACCGGCGGCAGGGACGGCGCGGGCGCGGCCACCGGGCCGCCGCGGTCGTTGTCCGCGGCGGGGGTCGCCGGGTCACCGCCGTCCCCGAACGGCATGAGCGACACCGCGAGGGCCAGCAGCGAGACGACGACCGCCGCGGCCATCGGCCCGTGCCGGACGACCCGCGCCTTCCGGCCCCGTCCGCCCGCAGGGTCGTCGTGGTCCGCGTCCGGCCCGTCCGGGTGCCCCCCGCCCAGCCGGGCCTCGGCGGCGCGGCGGCGGCGCTCCAGGTAGGCGAGGCCGCCCCAGCCGATGACACCGCCGGCCAGCGCGCCGGGCAGGGTTCCGGTGTTCAGCCGCAGGCAGGCCGCCGCCTCCGCGCACCGGCGGCAGGTGGCGAGGTGCCGGGACAGGTCCTCGGGAGTCTCCGCGGCGGGCGAGCGGGTGACGGCGTCCAGCAGCCGGGCGTAGCTGCGGCACTCGGCGTCCATCGGGGAGTCGAGGTGGTTGCGGTGGCAGCGGTCCCGGAAGAGGCGGGCGACCTGGGTGAGTTCGTCGGCCGCGGTGGCCGGGTCGAGGCCGAGCCGGCGGGCCACGAGAGGCAGCGGGAGCGCCTCCGCCTCGGCCAGCCACAGCAGTTCGGCGTCGGCCTGCTGGAGGTCGCGCAGCCCCCGCAGCGCGAGAGGGCGTTCGAGGGGCGGCCCGGTGTAGCGGGCGGCCTCGTCCGAGTGGAGCCACAGCCGCAACTCGGGGACGAGCTTGTGGCCCCGCTCCTTCTCCTCCCACGCGGCGGCCGTGGTGCGCACGGCGGTCAGCAGCAGGGGGATGCGGGGCAGCCGGGAGGAGCGGCGGCCGGTCCCGCGCACGCTTCCCGCCTCGGCGGCGCGCAGTTCCCGGATGCCCTCGGCGAAAGCCTCGCGGGCCAGTTCCGCGGCGGCGCTCGAACCCGCCGTGCACAGGTCGGCGTAGGAGAGCACCGCGTCCCAGCATTCGGAGAACAGGGCTGCCTCGGCGGCGTCCTGAGGGCTCGGCAGGTCGGGCATGAGACTCCTGCATCCACGAGCGAGGTCAACTCGCCATACCGGCGGGTGGAGTTGAAGGGAACCTCGCGGCAGTGGACGAGAGCTTTGCACGTCTCCGACACAACTGACAAGCGCTGTCTTCACTTTGTGTGGTGGTGCCGCGACCCCTCGCAGGGACCATACGCACGAAAGGCCGGAACGTCTCGGTTCCGGCCTTTCCCGCTCACTTCTGTCACACCCGGCTCACGCCGGGCGGGCCCTCAGGCCGTCTCCACGGGCTCCGTCGCGGGGAGGCTGTCCATGAAGGAGCTGACGGAGAACACCGCGCGGCCGGGTCCGGGCGGGCCGTAGCCGGGGGGCGAGGCGAGACCGAAGTCCTCCATCGTCTGCCGGTACGCCTGGAGCAGCCGGATGTGGTACTCCAGCGGCGCGCCGTGCGGGTTGGCCTTGCCGAGCGGGGTGGTCGGCTCCGGGCACCAGGTGGTGAAGCGGGGCGTGATCCCCTTCGACATGAAGAAGCGCAGGCCCTCGGTCGTGGAGGCGATCGCCTCGTCGACCGTCTTGAAGCCGAACGGCTCGGCCATCTCCACGCCCGCCACGAAGTTCGGGATCACGTTGCGCGCGCCGAAGATCTCCGCGGAGTCGAGGATGCGGCGGTGCCACTCGTCACGGCCGACGTACCGCTCCTTGCCGGGGCAGTACATCTTGAACAGGTACTCGTCCCACACCTCGTAATTGGGGTGGTAGATCTGCACGCCGTAGTCCTTGAAGCGCTGCACGTCGTCCTTGGGCAGCGCCTGGGCGACGACCTTGCCGATCCAGCGGCCGGGGAAGCGCTCCTCGATGGCCTTGGCGTAGTGGCCGTAGAAGTCGGCCTCGTCGCGGCCGGAGACGGTCTTGGTGATGGCGCCGCCGGTGAGGGTATAGGCGGTGGACGCCTTCGCCGTGTCGTACTTGTCGATGATCTCCAGGGCCTCGAGGACCTCCTCGACGTCCTTCACACCGGTGTAGGGCCGGCCGGCCGCCTTGTGCTGGCGCCAGTTGTGATTGATGTCGCAGTACTGGCACTCCTCCTTGGCGCCGAAGTACTGACAGACGCGGAAGACCGTCAGGTAGATCAGGTAACCCCACTGGATGGTGGGGGCGACCTCCATCACGGACTTCCCGTTGGACAGCTTGTGCCGGTAGTACTCCGGCATCGGCGGCACGCCCACGTCGGAGATCCGCTTGCCGTCCAGGTAGAGGCCGAGCATGCCGTGCTCGTCGGCGGCCACCCGGTACGGGGACGACGGGTTCACCCGGACGGACACGACCGTGCGGCGCAGGTCGTACGGTCCTCCGGTGAGGATGATCTCCTCCGGCGGGCGGCGCAGCGCGGCCTCGCCCAGCTCCGGCAGGGTGCCGTGGTCGAAGGAGAAGATGAAGTACGACTTCGGTTTGACCTCGCCGCTCTCGTTGTCGCTGAGCGCGGAGGGGTCGAAGGCCACACCGCCGCGCAGCAGGTCCTCCTTGAAGACGGCCTCGCGCGGAACGTGCGGGAACCGCTCCATCAGATCCTCGACCAGCGCGGTACGGCTGCCCATCGCGTGTTCTCCTCCCGGTGCCGACGTACGACTCCTCACGGTATGCCCCCGGCCGGACGTCCGGGGCGGCGGGTCCCCCCACATGGCACGGGTCACTCCCGAGGTAGGTTCCGTCGTGGCCCATGTCACGGGTCCGCAGGCGGGAAGGACGAGGGATGACCGAGAGCGTGACCAACTGGGCGGGCAACATCACGTACGCCGCCAAGGAACTGCACCGTCCGCACACGACGGACGCGCTGCGCGCCCTGGTCGCGGACGCCTCGCGGGTACGGGTGCTGGGCAGCGGCCACTCCTTCAACGAGATCGCCGACGCCGGCGAGGACGGCGTCCTCGTGTCCCTGGCCGCCATGCCCCCGCTGACCGAGGTGGACGCCGGGGCGCGCACGGTACGGGTCGGCGGCGGGGTGCGGTACGCGGAGCTGGCCCGCGAGGTGCACCGGCACGGTCTCGCGCTGGCGAACATGGCGTCGCTCCCCCACATCTCGGTGGCAGGGTCGGTCGCCACCGGCACGCACGGCTCGGGCGTCGGCAACGGCCCGCTCGCGTCGTCCGTGCGCGCGGTGGAACTGGTCACGGCGGACGGCTCGGTGCTCACCCTGGAGCGCGGCGACGAGCGGTTCGGCGGCGCGGTCACCGCGCTGGGCGCGCTGGGGGTGGTCACGGCGCTCACCCTGGACCTGGAGCCGGCGTACGAGGTGGAGCAGCGGGTCTTCACCGAGCTGCCGCTCGACGTGCTGGACGCGGGCACGTTCGAGGCGGTGATGTCGGCCGCCTACAGCGTGAGCCTGTTCACCGACTGGCGGGAGCCCGGCTTCCGGCAGGTGTGGGTGAAGCACCGCGCCGACCGGCCGCGCACCGACTTCCCGTGGGCGGCGCCCGCCACGGAGAAGATGCACCCGGTGCCGGGGATGCCCGGGGTGAACTGCACCGAGCAGTTCGGGGCGCCGGGCCCCTGGCACGAGCGGCTGCCGCACTTCCGGGCGGAGTTCACCCCGAGCAGCGGCGCGGAACTCCAGTCGGAGTACCTGCTGCCGCGGGAGGCCGCCGTGGACGCGCTGCGCGCCCTGGACGGCATCCGGGAGACGGTCGCGCCGGTGCTGCAGACCTGCGAGGTGCGCACGGTCGCCGCCGACGACCAGTGGATGAGCCCGTCCTACGGCCGGGACACGGTGGCCCTGCACTTCACCTGGATCGAGGACACCGCCACGGTCCTGCCGGTGGTGCGGCGGGTGGAGGAGGCTCTCGCGCCGTTCGCGCCGCGCCCCCACTGGGGCAAGGTGTTCACCGCCCCGCCGGCCGAACTGCACGCCCGCTACCCGCGCCTCCACGACTTCCGCGCCCTGGTCCACGAGCTGGACCCGGAGGGCGTGTTCGGAAACGCGTTCGTGCGGGAGGTGCTGGGGGACCGACCGGGCGCGGGTCGGGTCACGGCGGGCCCGCGCACACGGAGGTCTCAGTGACCGGCCCGGCGGGGTGCCGGGTACGGCGCGCCCGCGTCCACGGTGAGCACGTGCGCCGTCACGACGGCAGCACCCACACCGGATTCGAGTAGAACCACAGGTCGAGCCACGGATCGGCGTCGCCCATGACGTCCTGGGCGGGGCCCGCCGGGTCGACCTCGGCGCCCATGACGCCGACGGCGGAGCGGTTGCCGTCGGTGCCGCGCAGCCGGACGTACAGCGGGCGGTCGACCGGGCCGAGGTCGTAGGTGAGCCGTACGCCGCCCGTGGACTTCCCGATGTCGTACGACCGGACGACCGCCGCCGTCGGCGCGGTGAACGCGTCCCGGTCGGAGGCCGGGCCGGTGACGTCGCCCTGGATGACGTCCACGCGGGCCAGTCGGGGCCTGAACCCGGCCCAGTTGGCGTCGCCGGCGAGCGCCACGTCGGCGGTCAGCGTGACCTTCGTACCCTTGCGGACGTGCAGGGCGCCGCCGAGGGTGGTCCAGCTGCCGCCGCCGGAGACGCGGACGTCGAGGCCGGAGATGAGCTGCCCGTGGTCGACCCAGATACGGCCGGCGCGGATGCCGTCCATGACGGCCGCGTAGGAGAAGCCGTCGGCGCCGACATGGGTGCGGCTGTACTGGCCGGGCCAGTAGTCGACCGCCTTGGTGTCGATCTTCCCGGCGTACACGGGGTCGCCGTGCCGGCCGTCGGTGGCGAAGTCGCCGGGACCGCGGGCGGTGGTGTCGGCGTACACGTGGTGGGAGTCGGAGTTGGCGGTGATCCACCAGGGGCGGCCCTCGGCGAGGAGGCTGTCCCACAGGCCGCCGACGGTGGCGGTCATCCAGTCGAAGCCGCCCCAGGTGCGGTAGCTCTCCGGCGGGTAGCCGGGAAAGGAGTCCGCGCCGGGGCCGCCGTTGTAGTACCCGCGGTAGAGGCCCGGGCCGAGCGGGGCGGGCAGTCCGGCGGCCTGGTGGCCGGGGGCGCCCTCGAAGCCGACGGCGATCGGCCGGTCGGGTCCGGTGGCGTCGCGCCAGGCGCGGATCTCGTGCGGGGAGTCGATGCCCTTGCGGGAGGGGTGGTGGGCGAGCATCAGCGCGTCGTCCACCGTGCGGCGGCGCACCTGTTCGGCGAGGAACCGGAGGCCGGCGACGGCGAGGGCCTCGTTGGCGGGGCCGGAGCCGCCCGCGCCGTTGACGATGCCGTCGTAGTCGGTCTCGAACTGCTTGAGCACGGCGACCTCGTTGCGTCCGGGGTGGACGAACACGGTGCCGTGGTCGGCGGCCGGGACGTTCCACTCCAGGCCCTGGAAGACGAGCGTGTCCCGGTGGGCGGCGCGCGCCTGTCTGATGTCCGGGTTGACCTTCTCGACGCCGATCCTCGCGTGCGTCGCGCTGCCGTGGTCGGTGATGACCAGCCAGTCCAGGCCGTGCCGGGCGCCCTGCCGGACCTGGTCGACCACGCGGTACTTGCCGTCGCTGCTGTAGTGGGTGTGGATGTGGTGGTCTCCGGCGAGCCACAGGAGGTCGCCGGGGCCTCTGCGGCCGCCCGCTGGGGGTGAGGCCGCGGGGGGTGAGGCCGCGGCCGCGCTGCCGGACAGCACGGTGCCCGCGGCGAGGCCCGCGCCCAGCAGGCCCGCCCTGCGTAACAGGGCGCGGCGGGACGCCTGCGCGGGATCCAGTGCCTCGTCGGGCACGGAGGTGTCGAAGGCGGCGGGCAGGGGCGCCGCCGCGTCGGGCCCGTGGTCGTGGTCGTGGTGGTGCGGTCCGTGTGCGTGCCCGTGCCCGTGCCCGTGCCCGTGCCCCAAGACTGCCTCCTCGTCTCGAACTGCGCCGCAGTGGAGCATTCGGGCGGCGTGTGAACCACGGTCCTCCATGGAGTGACCGGCGCATGCCACCGACACGACGGCTGCGGGCCGGCGAGGGCCGTTCGCGTGGTTCCGCGCGCCCCTCGGGGGCGCGGGGACCCGCGCGAGCAACCACTACCCACCGGCAGGTGCCCTGCAACCCACCCGCCTCGTCGGCTACATTCACCTGTCCGAAACCCGCCCGCCCGACAGCCGGAGGCACACATCCCCCGCGCCGGACTCACCGCCGACCGCCTCGTCGCGGCCGCCGCCGACCTCGCCGACGAGGCCGGGTACGAGAACGTCACCCTGTCCGCGCTGGCCCGGCGTTTCAACGTCAAGGACGCGAGCCTGTACACGCACGTGCGCGGGCTGCGGGACCTGCGCATCCGCATGGCGCTGCTGGCGGGCGGCGAGATGATCGACCGGATCGCGGCGGCGGTCGAGGGCCGCACCGGCAAGGAGGCGCTGGCCGCGTTCGCCGGCGCGTACCGGGACTACGCCCTCACCCACCCCGGGCGGTACGCCGCCACCCAGATCCGTCTGGACGAGGCCGCGGTGACGGACTCCCCCGCGCTGCGCCGCACCGCCGAGGTCACCTACGGGCTGCTCCGCGCGTACGGTCTGGAGGAACCCGATCTCACCCACGCGGTACGGCTGTTGCGCAGTTCCTTCCACGGTTACTGCGCCCTGGAGTCGGCCGGCGCGTTCGGCGCCCCGCGCGACCTGGAGGCGTCGTGGGACCGGATGATCGACGCGCTGCACCTGACCTTGCTGAACTGGCCCCGCAGAGCCGCGTCTTGACCCCACCGGGTGCTTCAGCCGGCGAGTTCCTGCACCTCCCGGTACGACGGCACCGTGCCCTCCCCCGCGTCCCGCCCTTCCCGCACCGCCATCACCGCGTCCAGCGCCGCGCCGAGCGCCCTCCGGTACGGCAGCGAACCGAGACTGACGCGCCGCACGCCGAGGTCGCCGAGCCGGGCGAGGTACGGACCCCCGGGCACGTACAGGACGTTGAGAGGGCACCCCTCCAGGTCACGCACGAGAGCGGCGATCACGCCGGGGTCCGTCAGCCCCGGCACGAAGACCCCGTCCGCACCGGCGTCCCGGTAGGCCCGCGCGCGCCCACTCGTCCCGTCGCCGTCGCCGAGCCAGTAGGTGTCCGTCCGGGCGTTGACGAAGAGACCGGGCGCGGCGGCGCGCACAGCCCGGATCTTCGCCACGTGCCGGTCGACCGGTCCGAGCCCGTCCTCGAGGTTGATCCCGACCGCGCCCCGTGCCTGCAACTCTGCCGCGAAGGCGCCCACTTCGCCGGGATCGTCGCTGAAACCGTCCTCCGCGTCGACGGAGAGCAGGCAGGGCAGTGCGCCCAGGGTGGCGGCGAGTTGCAGGGTCTCCTCGCGGGCGGCCCGGACCCCGTCGGACAGACCGGCCGCCGCGGCGACGCCCAGGCTGGTCGTGCCGACGGCAGGAAAGCCGTGGGTGTGGAGAAGGGCCGCCGACGCGTGGTCCCAGGCGTTGGGCAGCAGCAGGGGTCGGTCCTGGCGGTGGAGCGCGGCGAAGGTCTCGGCGGAGCCGGCGGCGGCGTGAATTCCGGTCATGCGGGCCACGCTAGGCCCGGGACGCTTCGGCTCCCGCCGAACGATCCCGGGACTCACTCCGGCGCGAACGTGTGCATCTCGTCCCCCTCCGGCTGGACCACCCCGTACGAGCTCTCCGGGACAGCGTTCCAGGCGCCGGGCAGGTCCCCGAGGGGTTCGGAGACGATGAGGCGGGCGTCGTCCGCTATGTCCCGCAGGAACGCCACGTCCGGGTGGAGGGACTTCAGCGTCTCGACGCGGGTGCTGTAGAAGAGGGACCGTGACCGGCGCTCGGTGGAGTAGCGGAAGGACCACAGCCGTACGCCGTCGGTGACCGCGACGGTCATCTGCATCGGATGCTCGACGCCGTGCTCGCGGCCGGTGCGCTCGACCAGGCCGGCCATGCGGGCGACGGCGCCGCGCGGGTCGTCCTCCAGGCCGAAGGTGAGCGCCAGGTAGAACATCATCTCGGAGTCCGTGGACCCCTCGAGGTACGGGAAGAGGTCCGGGCGGACGGCCAGGGCGAGGTCACGCCGCAGCAGGGGGAAGCCGTCGATGGCCCCGTTGTGCATCCACATCCAGCGGCCGTACCGGAAGGGGTGGCAGTTGGTCTGCTGCACCGCCGTACCGGTGGAGGCGCGGATATGGGCGAAGAACAGCGGGGAGACGACGTGCCCGGCGATCTCCCGCAGGTTGCGGTCGCTCCAGGCGGGGCCGATGTCCCTGACCACGGCGGGGCTGTCCCTGTCCGGCATGTACCAGCCGATGCCGAAGCCGTCGCCGTTGGTGGTCTCCACACCCATCCGGGCGTGCAGGCTCTGGTCGATCAGGGAGTGGACCGGCCGGTAGAGCAGGTTCTCGAGCAGGATCGGCGTGCCCGAATAGGCGAGCCAACGGCACATGTCCACCGCCTTCCCGGTCAGGACGGGAGCCGCGTACGCCCCGGCGGGCGTGAGCCGAAGGGCCGTCGCCCGCCCGGGACACCGCACGCACCACCGGGTACCCATCGCGCCGCGGGGGACGCGTGACGCGTCAGGTGCGGGAGCGGCCGCCCACGCACAGCGCCCAGATGACGAACCCGGAGAAGGCGATCATCACCACGGACCAGACCGGGTAGTACGGCAGGGACAGGAAGTTCGCGATGACGACGAGGCCGGCGATCACCACGCCGGAGATGCGGGCCCACAGGGCGCCGCGGCCCAGTCCGAGGCCGACGAGCACCGCGATCGCGCCGAGCACGAGGTGCGTCCAGCCCCAGGCCGTCAGGTCGAACTTGAAGACGTAGTTCTGTGTCGTCACGAAGACGTCGTCCTCGGCGATGCCCATGATCCCGCGGAAGATGTCCAGCACCCCCACGAGCATCAGCGTGACGGCGGCGAAGACGGTCAGGCCGCCCGCCCACTCGCGCTTCGCCGACGGCGCGGGCGCCCCGTGTGTCGGATGTGTGGCTGTCATCGCTGTGCCTCGGTTCCGTGTCGTATCCGCGCTGAGGCGGACGGTGTCCCTCGTGCCGACGGGCGGCGGTTCCCGGTCCCGTCCCGCTCAGGAGCGGTCCCCGTGACCGCTCAGGACCAGCTCCTTGGCCCTGCGGAACTCGTCCTCCGAGATGTCCCCGCGCGCCTTGATCTCGGAGAGCCTGGCCAGTTCGTCCACGCTGCCGCTCCGCCCCCCGGCCCCCTTGGCCGTCTCCCTGATGTAGCTGTCGAGCGCCTCCTGCTGGGCGCGCGCCTGGGCCAGCTCACGGCTGCCCATGTTCCGACCGCGCGCGATCACGTAGACGAAGACGCCCAGGAACGGCAGGACGATCGTGAAGACCATCCAGCCCGTCTTGGCCCAGCCGCTGAGGGAGTCGTCGCGCACGATGTCGACGATCACCCGGAAGAGCAGGATGAACCACATGATCCACAGGAAGAACACCAGCATCGTCAGCAGTGCGCTGAGCAGCGGGTAGTCGTACGCGAGATACGTCATGCCGGTCATCTCCTCCTGGCTCGCGGGCCCTGTGCGCCCGCCGGTGGCGCTCCGACGCGTCGTGCCGAACTCAGCTTGCTCCGTGCGGCGTCCCGGTCGCCTCACCCGGCGCGGGTGATCCGGCGGACGGGGCGCACGGGGTGGGATGGACGTGTGGAGTCGTGTCCGTGCGCGACGGGAGGACGGCGATGGCGGCACCGGACCTGTTCGACGCGCGGGCGGCCTCCCCCTCCCCGGCCGCGCGGGCCTCGTACGGCAGGCGGGCGCGGGAGCGGGCGCCCCGCTCGTCCCACGCCGGATTCACGCCGGCGCGGGAGCGGCCGGACCCCGTGGACGTACTGGAACGGCAGTCCGCGGCCCGGCTGCCCGAGCTGGTGCCGGTCCGCTACGGGCGGATGCTGGAGTCGCCTTTCCGCTTCTACCGGGGCGCCGCCGCGATCATGGCGGCGGACCTCGCCCCGCTGCCGGACACCGGGCTCACCGTGCAGCTCTGCGGGGACGCGCACCTGCTGAACTTCCGGCTGCTGGCCTCCCCCGAGCGGCACCTCGTCTTCGACATCAACGACTTCGACGAGACGCACACCGGCCCCTTCGAATGGGACGTCAAGCGGCTCGCCGCCAGCTTCGCCGTCGCCGGGCGGGCCAACGGCTTCACCGTCGGGGAGCAGAGCGACACGGTGCGGGCCTGCGTGGCCGCGTACCGGCTGCGCATGCGGGAGTTCGCCGGGATGCGCGCGCTGGACGTCTGGTACGCCCAGGACGACGCGGACCGGCTGCGCGAGCTGGCCTCCGCCCTGAACGCGGAGGCCCGGCGGCGTACCGACGAGGCGGCCCGCAAGGCGCGCAACCGCACCCACCTCCAGGCTTACGCGAAGCTCACCCGGGCCACGCCCGAAGGGCGGCGCATCGAGGCGGACCCGCCGCTGATCACCCCGCTGCGGGACCTGCTGGACGGTTCGTCGGCCGAGGAGCGGGGTCTGAGGGCGGTGCTGGACGGCTACGCGCGGTCGCTGGCGTCGGACCGCCGGCATCTTCTGAGCCGCTACCGCCTGGTCGACGTGGCCCGGAAGGTGGTGGGCGTCGGCAGCGTCGGCACCCGCTGCTGGATCGTGCTGCTGCTCGGCCGGGACGACGACGATCCGCTGCTGCTCCAGGCCAAGGAGGCGCAGGCATCGGTGCTCGCCCCGTACACGGACGCCGAGGAGCCCGACAACCAGGGCCGGCGGGTCGTGGAGGGGCAGCGGCTGATCCAGACGACCAGCGACATCCTGCTCGGCTGGACCCACGCGACCGGCCTCGACGGCCGCCCCCGCGACTTCTACGTACGGCAGCTGCGCGACTGGAAGGGCATCGCCCGGCCCGAGACGATGGACCCCGGTCTGCTGCGCCAGTTCGCGCGCCTGTGCGGGGCGAGCCTGGCACGGGCCCACGCGCGGTCCGGCGACCCGGTCGCCGTCGCCGCCTACCTGGGGCGCGGCGACCGCTTCGACCGGGCGCTGGCGGCGTTCGGGCAGGACTACGCCGACCGCAACGAACGCGACTTCGCGGCGCTGGGCGGGGCGGTGCGGGCCGGCCGGGTGCGGGCCGAGGGCCATCCCTGAGCGTCGGCGTCCCTGCCGGTGCTCACCGGGGCGCCTGGCGCAGCTCGAGGATCCGCAGGCCCAGGGACTGGCAGCGGGCCAGCAGCCCGTAGAGGTGTGCTTCGTCGACCACCTGCCCGAACAGCAGGGTCTGCCCGGACATCGTCACGTGGTCCAGCTCCGGGAACATGCGGACCAGGGGTTCCGAGAGCTGCCCCTCGACGCGGATCTCGTAGCGCATGAGCCGCTCCCCGGGTGGCGCCTGGACCGGGCGACACGCCCGCCCCCCATCCGATGGTCCGTCCCCCGCCACCGACGCGGCTCACCCAGGGCAGGTGAGACGGGACCCGGTGCGGGGGCGCTCAGTGTTTCAGCCACAGCTTGCTCGCCAGGATGACCAGTCCCAGGACGAGGTTGACCAGCGCCGACATCACCAGCAGCCGCCCCGGCGCGCCCGCCTGCCGGGCCGCGGCCACGGACCAGCCCACCTGTCCCGTCACGGCGACGGACAGCGCGAGCCACTGGCCACCCTGCACGTCCAGGCCGAGTACGGGCCCGACGCCCACGGCCACCGCCGGGGGCACCGCGGCCTTGACGATCGTCCATTCCTCCCGGCACACCCGCCGGACGACGGCGAGGTCCGGCGGACGCTGCGCCAGCCGCGCCCCGAACAGGTGGGCGTGCACATGGGCGATCCAGAACACCACGCCGGTGAGCAGGAGCAGGAGCACGAGTTCCAGCCGGGGGAAGGATCCGAAGGTGCCGGCGCCGACGATGACGGAGGCGGCGAGCATGGATCCGTAGACGCCACCGGTGTGGTCGGCGTGCGCACGGGGGGCGGCGGAGGGGTCCTTGGCCGGTGCCGGCGGGGTGCGCGCGGGGTGCGGTGGGTGTGGTTCCTGCGATGCCCTCGCCGGGCTGCGCCGCCTCACAGCAGGCCCGCTTCGCGGGCCCGGCGGACCGCCTCGCTGCGGCGGCCGACCGACAGTTTCCGGTAGGCGTTCTTCAGGTGCGTCTTCACCGTGTTCACCGAGACGTACAGGTCGGCGGCGATCTCCTCCGTGGACATCGCCAGGGCGAGTCTGCGCAGCACGTCCCGTTCGCGGCCGCTCAGTTCCTCGACGGGCGGGGCCGGGCTCCCGGTGGGGCGGGGAGGGGCGGGGCGGTGGCGTGGGCCGGGGGGCAGGTAGGGGCGGATCCAGGAGCCCGCCTCGGCGAGGGCCCGGCGCAGGCCCTCCCGGTGTGCTTCCGTCACCGCGTGCGCGACCAGGCGGCGGGCCGAGGCGGCGTCCCCCGCCCGGTCGGCGGCCCGGGCCCGTACCAGCGCGGCCCGTACGGTCACGGCGGGGCCCGCGTGCTCGTCGACGGCCGCCCGGTCGAGGAGCCGTACGGCCGCCTCGGGCCGTCCGGCGGCCAGCAGCACCCGCGCCGCGCCCACCGCGCAGGCGGGCTGGTCGCGGGGCACCTCGGGCAGCAGCGCGACGGCGTCCTGCGGCCGGCCCTCGGCGAGGTCGACCGCCGCCGCGACCAGGGCCGTCTCGCCCCGGGCCCACGGCGAGACGGTGTCGGCCGGCACCCCGGTCCCGACCGCCTTCCACGCCGCGCCGGGCTCGCCGTTCGCCAGGTGCAGACGTGCGGCGACCAGGGCGCGCCCGGCCTCGAGGACGGGGTCCCGCAGCGCGGGGTGCGACTCCCCCGCCGTGTCGAGCAGCTCCCGCGCCTGCGCCAGTTCCTCGCGTTCCACGGCCACGGCGGCGAGGACGACGCGTTCCACGCCGGAGGACGCGGGCGGGGCGATCCCGGACCGTTCCGTCTCCGCGAGGGCCGCGCGTGCCGTGCGTTCGGCCCGGCCGGGCCGGCCGTGCAGGACGTCGAGGAGGGCGAGCCGTGCCAGCGCGTCCTCACGGGGCAGGGCGGTGGCCGGGGCGCCGGGGCCGGTCGCCGCCGCCCGGGTCAGCGCGGTCCGCGCCCCCGCGAAGTCCCCGGCCCACAGCCGGGCGGACCCCAGGTGGTCCAGCAGCAGGGCGAAGAACTCCGGGTGGCGGTCCAGCAGTTCGGCGGGGAGGAGTTCCCGCAGCGCCTCGGCCTCGCGTACGGCGTCCTCGGCGCGGCCGGGCGCGCCGGACAGCCGGGCGACGAGGGCGTCCAGGAGGGCGCAGCCCATCCGGACGGCCGCCGTGTCCGTCCCGTCCGCCGGGCCGTCGTACCGCCCCGTCCGCTCCCGTGCCCGCCGCAGCCGTACGGCGCCGCCGGCGAGGTCGCCGCGGGAGAGCCGGGCGGCGGCGCGGACGATTTCCGGCGCGGGTCCGTCGCCGCCCCGCGGCCCCATGCGGGAGAACAGCGCGTCGAGGATGTCCGCGCGGGGGCCGGTGAAGAACTGGCCGAGGGCGAGGTCGTCGACCAGCGCGGAGGCGGTGAACTCCCAGTCGTCGGCGGCGGCGCCGTGTCCCAGCGCCGCCGGGAGCGCCCCGGCCGTACGGAGGCAGACGGCGGCCCTCCGGTGCAGCTCGGGCTCCAGTCCCGGGCGGCGCATCCGCAGGTGGGCGCGGAGGATCTCCGCGAACAGGGGGTGCAGCCGGTACACGCCGTGGCCGACGTGCTGGACGAAGGCGTTGCCGCGGTGCAGACGGGCCAGCACGGCCTCGGCGTCGGCGCGGCCCGTGACCGCGTTGGCCAGCCTCGGTCCGAACCGCTCGAGGACGCTGACCCGCAGCAGCAGCTCCTGCGTCCCGTCGTCCTGCCGTTTGAGCACCTCGGCCAGCAGGAAGTCGGCGACGGCGCTGCGGTCGGCCTCGAACTCCTTGAGGCAGAGCTCCGGGTCCGGGGCCTGCTCGGCCGCCAGCGCGCACAGCCGCAGTCCGGCGGCCCACCCCCGGGTCCGCTCCACGACCCCGCGCACCGCGGCCGGGGACAGTCGCAGGCCGTGCGCCTCCATCAGCCGGGCCGTCTCGCCGGGTGTGAAGGCGAGCTCCGCGTCGCGGATCTCGGTCAGTTCGCCCGCGGCCCGGTAGCGGTGCAGGGGCAGCAGCGGCTCGGTGCGGGTGACGAGGACCAGCCGCAGCCCCTGTGCGGAGTGGCGCAGCAGGAAGTCGAGCTGGGCGGCGATCTCCGGGGCGGTGACCCGGTCGAACTCGTCCAGGACCAGGATCACCGGCCGGTCCCGTCCGCCGAGGAGAGCGGCGAGCCGGGTCGGCAGGGCGTCGCCCACCCGGTTCGCGTCGGCCGGGGAGGCGATGTCCCCGGGCAGCGGCACGCCGCAGGTGCGCAGCGCCTGGAGGAGGTACGCCCAGAACATGCCGGCGCCCTGTCCGTCGGTGTCGGTGGTGAGCCAGGCGACGGGCAGTTCGGGGTGGCCGGCCACCCAGTCCGCGACCAGCAGCGTCTTCCCGGCGCCGGCGGAGCCGTTCACCATGGTCAGAGGGGTGCGCAGGGCGCCGTCGAGGTGCCCGGCCAGCCGCTCCCTGCGCAGGAACGTGTCCGGCGGCGCGGGGACGGCGAGGCGGGTGCGCAGGAACGGGTCGCCGTGGGGGTCGTGGGGCCCGGTCTGCGGGTCGTGAGGGCCCGTCTGCGGGTCGTGGGAGCCCGTCTGCGGCTCGTGCGGCCCCGCGTCATGCTCCACGGCCGGGGGGCCGTCGCCTTGATGTGCGGATGTCACGGCACTCACCGCCCTTGTCGCGCCGCGTTCGCTTCCAGCATCCCAGCAGCCGGACCGGGGGGCGCGCCGGGCCCCGGGCCTCGGTTAGCGTCGCCGTATGAGCACCACGGAGTCCCTCGCCGCGGCCCTGGCGGACGGCCCGGTCGTCCTGGACGGCGGCATGTCCAACCAGCTCGCGGCGGACGGTCACGACCTGAGCGACGAGCTGTGGTCGGCGCGGCTCCTCGCGGACGAGCCGGAGGCGGTCACGGCGGCGCACCGCGCGTACTACGAGGCGGGCGCGGACGTGGCGATCACGGCGAGCTACCAGGCCACGTTCGAGGGGTTCGCGCGACGCGGCGTCGGCCGGGAGCGGGCCGCGGAGCTGCTGGCGCTGAGCGTGGAGTGCGCCCGTACGGCTGCCGAGAGCGCTTCGGGTCCACGCCGCCCGCGGTGGGTGGCGGCCTCCGTCGGCCCGTACGGCGCGATGCTCGCGGACGGCTCCGAGTACCGGGGCCGCTACGGGCTGACCGTGGCGGAGCTGGAGCGGTTCCACCGCCCCCGCCTCCAGGTCCTGGCGGCCGCCGCCCCGGACGTCCTCGCGCTGGAGACGATCCCCGACACGGACGAGGCGGAGGCGCTGCTGCGCGCCGTGCACCGGCTGGGGATGCCCGCCTGGCTGTCGTACTCGGCGGCCGGCGGCCGTACGCGGGCGGGGCAGCCGCTGGAGGAGGCGTTCGCGCTCGCCGCGCGGGCGGACGAGGTGATCGCGGTCGGCGTCAACTGCTGCACGCCTCAGGACGCGGACCACGCGGTCGCCGTCGCCGCGCGGGTGACGGACAAGCCGGTGGTGGTGTACCCGAACAGCGGCGAACGATGGGACGCCCGGGCCCGCGCCTGGACCGGCGAGCCCACGTTCTCGGCGTCCCGGGTGACGGGCTGGCTGGACGCGGGGGCGCGGCTGATCGGGGGGTGCTGCCGGGTCGGTCCGGACACGATCACGTCGATCGCGCGGACGCTGCGCGGGTCGTAGACGCCCACGGAACGCTCTTGCCCCGGCGCGGCACCGTGGTACGGTGCCATGAGTGCCGTGCAGCGCCCCGTCGGGCGCCGGGCCTCTCTCCACGCCGACCTCTTCACTTCGGCAGATCTCTTCTCTCAGCCGTCACGTCGGCCTACGCACCGATCCACGTGCGGCTTTCCCACACGGTCGCTGGGCGACCGCCGTGAGGTTCCCACCGCCGCGAGGCATGCACACGCCCTCGCCGAAGTCCGCGGTTCCCCCCTTCTTCGTTACTTGTTCCGCCGTGTCCGTCCTCGAAAGGACTCACCACATGACCACTGCACTCGACCGCCCCGCCCGTCAGTCCGCCGGACGTCAGCAGCGACAGCCGTCCGTCACCGTCACCGGTGTCCTCGACGTCGACGCGACCGGGAAGGGGTACCTGCGCGGCGCCGGCCTCGTGGCCGGGTCGTCCGACCCCGTCGTCTCCTCCGCCCTGGTGCGCCGGCACGGTCTGCGCAAGGGCGACCTGGTGGAGGGCGTCCTCGGCGACCGCAGGGCGCTCACCGACGTCGCCCGCGTCGACGGGCGTACGCCCGGCTCGCTCGCGGGCCGTCCCCACTTCCGTGATCTGACCCCGGTCCACCCCCACCGCCGGCTGCGCCTCGAGCACCGGGCGTCCGGGCTCGCGGGCCGGGTCGTCGACCTGCTGGCGCCGGTGGGCAAGGGGCAGCGCGGACTGCTCGTCGCGCCGCCGAAGACCGGCAAGACGGTGCTCATCCAGCAGCTCGCGGCGGCCGTAGCGGGGAACCACCCCGAGTCCCGGCTGATGGTGGTGCTGCTCGACGAGCGCCCCGAAGAGGTCACCGACATGCGGCGCTCGGTGCACGGCGAGGTGTACTCCTCGACGTTCGACCGCCCCGCCAAGCAGCACATCGCGCTCGCCGAGCTGGTCGTGGAGCGGGCCAAGCGGCTCGCGGAGGCCGGCGAGGACGTGATGATCCTGCTGGACTCGCTGACGCGGCTGTGCAGGGCGTACAACAACGCGGCGGGCCCCGGCGGCCGTACCCTCAGCGGCGGCGTGGACGCCGGTGCGCTCACCGGCCCGAAGCGGTTCTTCGGCGCGGCGCGCGAGACGGAGGAGGGCGGTTCGCTGACGATCCTCGCCTCCGCGCTGGTGGACACCGGTTCGCGTGCGGACGAGTTCTTCTTCGAGGAGCTCAAGGGCACGGGCAACATGGAGCTGCGCCTGCACCGCGAGTCGGCGTCACGACGGCTGTTCCCGGCGGTGGACATCACCACGTCGGGCACACGCCGCGAGGAACTCCTCTTCTCCCCGGAGGAGTTGACGGCCACCCAGGGGCTGCGCCGCGCCCTGACCTCCCGCGACTCGGCGACCGACCTGGAGACGCTGCTGACGCGCCTGCGGGAGACGCCGGACAACGCGACGTTCCTTCGTCAGGTCCGGCCGACGCTGCGCAACGGCTGACGCCGGACGCGGGAGTCACAGCTGCTCCCCCCGCTCGGGCGTGTCCGGCGGATGCACCCCTCCACCGTCCTTGATGTCGTCCTCGCAGGTCCGTCGGTCCTGAGCCGACTGGTCGTTGGGGATCAGCAGGACCTCGGCAACCCGTTCCGGGTGGTCGACCGCGAGGTAGTCGTCGTCGGTGTAGGAGCGTTCGCGGCCGAATTCCATCAGCGAATACACCGTCTGACAGCCCAGCACCACGCGCTTCTCGTCCACCGCGCAAGCGTCGACCGCGGGGTCCCGTCCCTGCCCGCCCCCCTCGAACCGGATGCCGAAGTGGACCTGGTCGCCTTCCTGGGGCACCTGCGGATGCGGCTCCCTGCGCCACCCGGTCACCTCGGCGATGGCACCGACGGGCTGCTCGCCCTCGTCCACGATCTCCACCCGCGCACCCGCCTCCCCGCGCTCCGCTGTCGAGTCGGTGCAGCTCCACAGGAGTCCGCAGCCGGACAGGCTGAGCATGGCCAGCACCGAACCGGCTCCGGCGACTGTCCGTACGACGACCACTCGGTGACCTCCCGTCAGGCGGAACGGGGAGTCTACGCCGCTCGGCGCGGAGCGGGCCCTGCGATACCGTCCCGATGACCGACGTGCCTGCCGCCGCGCTGGGGGCCTGGCACAGCGGCGCCCTGGGTCCGGCCGCCGAGCACCGGCGTCGACGGCCTTGCGGCGGCGTGGCACACGGCTCGCGAACCTTTGCCCCGCTCGACGTCCCCGACGGTGAGCAGGCGTCTCCCTAGCCCCGCGGCGAGAGGATCTCCAGCGTCCCCGTCTCCGTGTCGAAGCTGCGCAGCGTCGTGAGGCGGGCCGTCAGAGGGAGGGGTGGGAGGAGTTCCGGGATGCGGCGGCCGGTGAAGGCGCCGGGGCGGCGGGTGCGGCCGAGGGTGACGTGAGGGCGCCAGTTGTCCGGCGCGTGCAGCGGGTTGAGGGTCTCGGGGCGGTTGTCCGCGGTCACCGCGTCCCACACCTTCCGGTGCAGGCCGGTCAGCGTGGCGTCGAGCTCGAGCGACCAGGCCAGGACGGACGTGGGCCGTTCGAAGCGGATCAGGCCCGCGAAGCGCACCGGCAGGGGCAACGCGGCTGCCGCTTCCGCCAGTTCCCACCGGATCGGGGCCGTCAGCTCCGGGCAGGCGGCCAGGGTGAGGTGCGGGCGGTTGGTCGGTGAGCGGTGCCGTGCCTGACTCGGCAGCCCGGCGTCCGCCAGCCGCCGCCAGGCCTCCTGCACCGCCGACTCCGCCACCTCGTCCAACAACAGTTCCACTGTGCGCACCGCCGAAGCCTACGTGTGCGTCGGTGCGCCCCCTTCCGCTTCGAACAGCGCGTTGCGGGTGGGTCGACGTCCGCGACATCCGTCCCGTCCGCACCTTCAACGGCAGGCATGGTGCGCACATCGACAACCTCCCTCGCCCTCGCCGCCGTTGTCGCGGCCGCGCTCTCCCTCGCCTCCTGTTCGTCCGGTGACGGCGACGACGGGCGTGCGGGCCGGACCGCGGACGGGGGCGACGCCTCCGCGTCCGGTACGCCCACGGCCTCCCCGTCGCCCTCCCCCACCGGCCCCTGCGCCGACGGCTCCTGCGAGGTCACCGTCGGCGCCGGGGACGTCGTCGAGGTTCCCGCGTCGTACGGTCTCGGGCCCCTCGAGGTCACCGCGGTCGGCGGGGACGACGTCGAGATGGTCGCCCCGGTTCAGGGGTCGGGGTACAGCATCGCCGGATGCTCCGGCGGCGGCGGCGTCACGTCGCAGGGCGGCGGGGGTGTGCGGCTGCGGTGCGGCACGGGACCCGCCACGACCCTCGACGACGTCATGCGCCTCACCGTCGTCGAGGTGCGCGGCGAGACCGCCGTGCTCCGTATCGCACCCGCTTCCTGAGCGGGCGGCGGGAACCGTGCCGCGACGAGACCGCCGGCGAGCGGGCCCCGGTCGCCGCGGCGGCATACCGATGGCGCACCAATAGGAGAAATGACCGCTTTGCCCGTGTCATGCTGTGGTTTTGTTCGATCACGGCAGTGTCGGGAGGCCGGGTGTACCCCTCGCGTGGAGGGCTGGACGAGCGGAGCAGCCGTGGCCGGGGCGCGGCTGCCGAGAGAGCGACGCCGAGGTGGATGCGTTGAGCGAGCAGGACGCACGGGACGAGGGGGAGCGGGAAGGCGCCGGTCCGGCCCCGCCGCCGCCCCCGTCTCCCCAGGTCGCCGACCTCCGGTCCCACCTCGACAGGGAGCTGGAACGCATCGGCACCCAGCTGCGGGCCCTGGCCGACGCCAAGGACCGGCTGCAAGGGCTGCTGGACGCCGTACTGTCGATCAGCGGCGAGCTGGACCTATCCGCCGTGCTGCGGCGGATCGTCACCACCGCGATGGACCTGATCGGCGCCCGTTACGGCGCCCTGGGCGTGCTCCACGAGTCCGGTGAGTACCTGAAGGAGTTCATCACCGCCGGGCTGAACGAGGGGGAACGCGCCGCGCTCGCCGGGATCCCCTTCCCGCACGGCCGCGGTGTGCTCGGCCTGCTGATCCAGGACCCCGAGCCGCTGCGCGTCGAGAACATCCCCGGGCATCCCTCCTCCGCCGGGTTCCCGCCCGGCCATCCCCCGATGCGGACGCTCCTCGGCGTGGCCATCAGCGTCCGCGGCGAGATCTACGGCGATCTGTACCTCTCGGAGCGCCACGACGGCCGGCCGTTCGACCGGGAGGACGAGAACGTCGTCGTGGCCCTGGCCGGCGCCGCCGGCATCGCCATCGAGAACGCACGCCTGTTCGGCCAGGTACGGGAGAGCGCCGAGCGTTTCCAGCGGCTGCTGCTGCCCGCCCTGCCGGACCTGAGCCCTTTCGAGGTGGCCACCGTGTACCGGCCGGCCGCGCAGCCCAGCCGGCTCGGCGGCGACTGGTACGACGCGATGGTGCTGCCCGACGACACGGTCGGCGTGGCCATCGGGGACGTCGGCGGACACGACCTGGACGCGGCCGCCGCCATGGCCCGTATCAACAGCATGCTGCGCGCGCTGCTCTACGACCGCCGCACCCCGCCCAGCGAGGTCCTCGTCCAGCTGGACCGCACCCTGCAGGCCACCGCGGACATCCCGGTCACCACGGTCTGCCTGGCCCGGATCGAGCCGCACGGAACCGGCTGGGTGCTGCGCTGGAGCACCGCGGGGCACTTCCCCCCGCTGCTGATCACCCCGGACCTGGAGACGGAGTACCTGGACGCCGAGCCGGGCGTGCCGCTCGCGGTGAGCACCGGCATGGCGCGGCCCGACCACACGCGCGGGCTGCCCGCAGGCTCGATCCTGCTCTTCTTCACCGACGGGCTGGTCGAGCACCACGCGCACTCGATCGACGACGGCCTGACCGCCCTGGCCGACCTCGCCGCCACGCACGCGGAACGGCCGCTGAAGGACTTGGTGCGCGTGCTGGCGGACCACCACCCGAGCGACGGCCAGGACGACATGGCGCTGCTCGCGCTGCGGATCCCGGTCAGTACGCGCTGCCCGGAGCCGGGTCCGCCGGGGGACCCGGCCGCCTGAGCGGCACCCCGCCTCAGGAGCGGCGGAGGGCCCCGTTGCGGCGCAGGCGCCGGATGACCGAGCGGAGTTCCGGCGACTGCGGTGTCCGTGCGGCCCGCTCGGCGCCGGGAGCGGTCCACAGGGCCAGTTCGCGGTCGCGGGGGCCGTGCACGACGTGCGGGTCGCCGTCGCCGTACACCTGGACCGGGTGACGCGGGCCCCACGGCTCCCAGCCGGGGGTGCCGTCGGCGACGAACCGCACCCACGCCCCGTGCATGGCGTCCGCCAGCTCCTGCGGGGCGCCCTCGCCGGCGAGCTTGCGGGCGTCGAGGCTGTCGCCGCTGTCGAAGACGAAGCCCAGCTCCAGGGCGTGGCAGGCGCCCATGCCGGGGCGGTCGGAGGGCCAGGCGAACTCGTAGACGTACGAGGGTTCCGCGCGGCCGTCGGACAGCCGGTGCAGGGGGGCGCGCAGGAGGTGGTCGGTGACCATCTGGCCGACGGTCTCGGCGGTGCCGGCGTCGGGGTGCAGGGCGCGGTAGCCGCGCGGGACCTCGCTGCCGCAGCGGCAGCGGGCCATCGCGCCGGCCAGGGCGACCGGGCCGAGACGGTCGAGGCGTTCCGTCAGACCGCCCGGGACCAGCCAGAGCCGGTACTCGTCGCGCGTCCAGCCGGTCATCAGGGTGACGCCGGGGGCCGCGCCGTCGGTGAGGGCCTCCAGGGGGTCGCGCGGGACGAGGTCTCCGTCGACGACGATGCCGAAGGCGGAACCGCCGAGCAGCGGGCTGCCGAGCCGGCCGACGTCGGCCTGGGTGCGCAGGAGCTGCTGCCGGTCGACGGCGGCGAAGGCCTCGGCGGTGGCGGGCACCTTGAGCCGGGTGGCCATCCGGCGGACCATGCGCCGTACCTTGTCCCGCTCCGTGGACTCGGGCGGTCCGCTCTGCAGGACGGCCCGCCGTATCAGGCCCTGGGACTGCGGTGCGGCGATCAGCGCGCCCGCGCTGATCGCTCCGGCGGACTGGCCGGCCAGGGTGACCCGGCCGGGGTCGCCGCCGAACGCGGCTATGTTCTCGTGCACCCACCGCAGCGCGGCGAGCTGGTCGCGCAGGCCGGGGTTGGCGGGGGCATCGGGGAAGAGGCCGTACCCCTCGACGCCGAGGCGGTAGTTGAGGGACACGAAGACGACGCCGTCGCGGGCGAAGGTGCTGCCGTCGTACACCGGGACCGCGGAGGAGCCCCTGGTCAGCGCGCCGCCGTGCAGCCACACCAGGACGGGCAGCCGGACGCCCGGGGACGGGTCGGGGGTCCAGACGTTCAGGTTGAGACAGTCGTCGCCGTCGATGTCGGGGTCGGAGAGGTACTCGGCGAAGGCGGGGCTGTACGGGGGTTTCGGCGCGGTCGGTCCGAACGCACCGGCGTCCCGCACGCCGTCCCACGGCTCCGGCGGCGCGGGCGGCCGGAAGCGGCGCGGCCCGAACGGGGGCGCGGCGTAGGGGATGCCGCGGAACACCGCGACCGTCTCCTCCCACCGCCCCCGCACGGCCCCGTACACCGTCGTGACCTGGGGCATCGCCCGCTCTCCCGCTGCCGTCATACGCCCACCGCCCTTCGCCCGCACGTACGGGCCCGTGCGTCCGCCGCCGGCCGCGCCGTCATCGGGCACCGCAGCGCCGGGAAGACCTCCACCGGTCTCCGTTCAGAACCCGTCAGTAACAACAGCACCACACCGTCCCCCGCTGTTCCTCCCCGAACGCCCGCGGCCGGGGCCGCACGACCGGGTTCTTCCCGTCACGCTGCCGCGAATGTCCGGCAGGAAGGGCTTTCCATCCGGTGGGAGAGGCGGTGGGCCGTTAGTCCGAACGGGGCGTGCGCGAACGGCGGGCCGGACTGGTGCCGTGCGCGCGCACAGCGCCGCGGCGGGAGGTCAGCGGGCCGCGGCCCAGGTGATCCCGCCGCGCAGATGGGCGCGGAAGAGCGGGTCGTCGTAGGCCTCGGCGGTGTGGCCGAGGGCCGTGTAGAAGACACGGCCCTCGCCCTGCGTACGGCACCAGGCCAGCGGGTGGTCGTCGCCCATGGTGCCGCCGTCGTACGACGACTCGTCGGCGGAGAGCAGGACGCGCGCGGAGGGCCGCGGGTTGGGCCGGAAGTCGTACCACTCGTCGGTCACCTCCCAGACGGGAGGCAGGTGCCGGGTCGCCGGGTGGTCGTGGTCCTCGACGAGGGCGCGGCCGGGCTGGACCGGGGGGTGGCCGGCAAAACGGGCGCCCAGGAGGTCGCCGTAGTAGGGCCAGCCGTACTCCGTGCAGGCCGCCGCGTGCACGCCGACGAAGCCGCCGCCGCCCGCGACGTACGCCGCGAGCCGCTCGCGCCCGGCCGGGGTGAGCACGTCGCCGCTGGTGGAGAGGAACACGACCGCCGCGAACCGGTCGAGCGGCACCTCCAGCGCCGCCGGGTCCTCGTGGGCGTGGACCTCGAAACCCCCGAGGGCGCGCAGGGCTGCGATGCCGGCCGGGATCGAGTCGTGCCGGTAGTCGGTCGTGCGGGTGTAGACGAGGAGCGCGGGATCGGCCATGCGCCGGAGCCTACGCGCGCGTGCACCACCCCCGGCCGTGGGGCCCCGCGCCCACGACGGCGGCCGGCGCACCGCACCGCGCGGAGGGGACGCCGGAGCCGATGAGCCTGCGCCGGTAGGAGTGCGCCCTGGCCGCCGGAGGTCGCCGTGACCACAACCGGCGGGCGCGGCGACCGCGTGGGCCGGCGCCGAGGAGCCGGAGTGAGCGGAGTACGGACGCCGCCTGTGCGCTCCGTCAGGGCCCGTGTCCGATTCGTTCAAGACGCCCTGGCCGTGCCCGCCCTACCGTCGGCCGCATGAGCACACGATTCGATGCCGTCGGAACAGTCGTCTCGGACATGGCCGCCTCCGTCGCCTTCTACCGGCGGCTCGGGGCGGCGTTCCCGGAAGGGGCCGAGGCGGAGGGCCATGTGGAGGCGGAGCTGCCGGGCGGGATGCGGTTGCTGCTGGACACCGAGGAGACGGTCCGGTCGTTCCGCCCGGGGTGGCGGCCGCCGTCGGGAGAGGGCCGGACCTCCCTGGCCGTGCGGTGCGACACCCCTGCGGAGGTCGACGCGCTGTTCGCGGAGCTGGTGGAGTCCGGCGCCCGTGCCGAGCTGAAGCCGTGGGACGCGGTGTGGGGGCAGCGGTACGCCGTCGTGCTCGACCCGGACGGCAACGGGGTGGACCTGTTCGCCCCGCTCCCGACGGACGGCTAGCCTCCCGCCCGCGTCACGAGGCCGCGCCGGGAGGCGGCACCAGCTCCCGCAGCGCGACCCCCGTCAGGCTCCGTACCTCGCGCGACAGATGGGGCTGGTCCGCGTAGCCGGCGCGGATCGCGGTCTCCGCGAAGGGGACGCCCGCACGGGCCAGGGCCAGGGCACGGCGCATACGGAGGATGCGGGCCAGGGTCTTCGGGCCGTAGCCGAAAGCGGTGAGGGAACGGCGGTGCAACTGGCGGGCGCCAAGGCCCAGTTCGTCGGCCGTCCCGGCGACCGTGCGGCCCGCGTCGAGGGCCGCGACCAGACGGGTCAGCAGCGGGTCGGGCGGGTCGGCCGACGCGGCCAGGCGGAGGGCGACGTCCTCCAGGCCGCGCGCCGGATGGTGCGCGGCGTGCACACGGGCGGTCGCGCGCCGCACCTCCGCCGTCGGCCACAGATCGGCCAGTTCCACCCGCCGGTCGCGCAGTTCGTGCGCGGGCACGCCCAGCAGCGTGGGCGCGGTGCCGGGATGGAAGCGGATGCCGGACCAGGGCCCCGCCGCTCCCGCGTCGACGTGGGCGTGCGTGTCGGGGCCCGCGACCAGCAGGCGGCCGTCGTGCCACAGCAGGTCCATGCAGCCGTCCGGCAGCACCCTGCCCGTCCCGTCCTCGCCGGCGGGGACGCTGGTCCACACGGCCGCGCCCGGCAGTCGTGACGCGCGCTCCCTGTACACGGGTCCAGGCTACGCGGCGGCCCGGTTCCGCCACTCCTGCGGACTGACGCCGTAGGCCCGCTTGAAGGCGGTGGAGAGGGCGAAGGCGCTGCTGTAGCCGACCTGGCGGGCGAGGGCGGCGAGGGTGTCGTCGGTGTCGCGCAGCCGGTCGGCGGCGATGGCGAGCCGCCAGCCGGTGAGGTAGGACATCGGGGGTTCGCCGACGAGCCGGGTGAAGCGGCGGGCGAGCGCGGCCCGGGAGACGCCTGCCTTCTCGGCCAGCCCGGCGACGGTCCAGGCGCGGGCCGGGTCGTCCTGGAGGAGCCGCAGCACCGGGCCGACGACCGGGTCGGACAGCGCCTCGTACCAGGCGGGCGGCTCCGCCTCGGGGCGGGCGAACCAGGCGCGCAGGGCGGCGATGACGAGGAGGTCGAGCAGCCGGTCCAGGACGACCTCCTGACCGGGGGCGTCCCGTCCGACCTCCTCCATCAGCAGCGGGGTGAGCGGGCACTCCCACACGTCGGCACCGAGGGAGAGCAGCGGCGGCAGCGCGTCCAGCAGCCGGCCGCCGATCTCACCGCGCATCTGGTAGGTGCCGATGAGCAGCACGGTCCCGCTGTCGGGCCGGTCGCCCCAGGTGCGGACGCCGAGGTCCATCGAGCCGTTGAGGGGCCGTCCGTCGGGGTAGTGGCACCGGCCGCCGGGCAGGATCAACGCCTGCGGGGCGGTGCCGGGGGCGTCGGCGCAGGTGTACGGGTCGGGGCCGCGGGCGACGGCGAGGTCACCGGCGTGCAGCCGGATCCCTCCGCCCCGGTCGGGCAGCAGCCAGGCGTCGCCGCGTACGAGGAGCATCACCGTCAGCGGGGCGCGGTCCTCCACGCGGACCGCCCACGGCGGGTCGAAGCACGCCCGGATCATGAACGCGCCGCGGGCGCGGGGGCCCTCCAGCAGACCGGTGAGTGCGTCCATGGGGTCAGCGTAGACGCGGGCGTATGCGGGCGCGCCGCTCGGCGATGGTTCCGCGCGGGCGACGGCAGTTGACTCGGAGGCATGGACGCAACGACACGTACGAAGGACATGACACTGGTGGTCACCGGAGCTTCCGGGCGGACCGGGAGCCGGGTGGCGCGGGCCGCGGAGGCGGCCGGGATGACGGTGCGGCCCGCGTCGCGGGCGACCGGCTTCGACTGGGCGGACCGCTCGACGTGGGAGGGCGCGCTGCGCGGGGCCGACGCGGCCTATCTGGTGCACCCGGCCGACGTCGGGGCGCCGGGGACGGCCGAGGCGGTCGGCGAGCTGGCGGAGACCGCCCTGGGCGTGGGGGTGCGGCGGCTGGTGCTGCTGTCCGCGCGGGGGGAGGACCAGGCGCTGCCCACGGAGGAGGCGCTGCGGGCGTCCGGCGCGGACTGGACGGTGGTGCGGTCGGCGTGGTTCGCGCAGAACTTCTCCGAGGGGCCGCTGGCCGAGGAGCTGCGGAGCGGGGAGCTGGTGTTCCCGGCGGGCGAGGTGGCGGAGCCGTTCGTCGACGTGCGGGACGTCGCGGAGGTGGTGGTGGCCGCGCTGGCCGGCGGGGAGCGGTACACGGGACGGACGCTGACCGTGACCGGGCCGCGGCCGCTCACCTGGGCGGAGGCGGTGGCGGAGATCGCGGAGGCGACGGGACGGCCGCTGACGTACCGGGCGGTGACGGCGGACTCCTACCGGGGCACGCTGACCGGGTTCGGGGTGCCGGACGAGGAGGCGGCGTTCCTCGTCGAGGTGTTCGCGACGCTGCTCGACGGGCGCAACGCGCGCGTGGAGGACGGGGTGCGCCGGGTGCTGGCCCGGGAGCCGCGGGACTTCTCGGACGTCGTGCGGGAGGCGGCGGCGGACGGGGCGTGGGCGGAGTGAGCCGCGCCGGAACCCGGTGCGTCAGTCGCGGTGCTGGTCGTCGTGGCCCGGGCCGTCCCCGTTGCGCGGCTGGGCGGACTTGGTGTGGGTGCGCAGGCGGGCCGTGACGTCCTCGGGGGGCAGGAAGCGCGACCAGCGTTCGGGGAACTCGGAGGGCATGTCGGGGTCCGCGTCCCCGGACTCGGTGGTGCGGGCGACGTACTCGGCGACCTGCGCCTGACGCTGCCGTTCGTTGGCCTCGCGTGCCGCGGCGGTGGCGGCGGCCGGCCACACGCGGTCGATGGCCGCGTTGACGGCCGCCCCGACGAGCACGGCGAACGCGGACACGCCGATCCACAGCAGCACGGCCACGGGAGCGGCGAGGGACCCGTAGATGGTGGGGCCCTCGACGGTGTTGGTGAGGTAGATGCGCAGAAGGAAGCTGCCGAGCACCCACATGGCGAGGGCGACCAGCGCGCCCGGCACGTCCTCGATCCACGGGGACCGCACGGGCACGGAAACGTGGTAGAGGGTGGTCAGGAAGGCCACGGACAGCAGGATGACGACCGGCCAGTAGAGGATCTGCACGACCGTCGTCGACCACGGCACGATGTCCACCACCGCGTCCGGTCCGGCGACCATCAGGGGCAGCGCGACCGAGCCGATCAGCAGGGCCACGATGAACAGCAGGAAGGCGAGCAGCCGGGTCCTGACGATGCCCCGGACGCCGTCGAGGCCGTACATGACGGTGATGGTGTCGATGAAGACGTTCACCGCGCGGGAGCCCGACCACACGGCGATCAGGAAGCCGAGGGAGATCACGTCGGGCCGGCCGCCTTTGGTGACGTCCCTCAGGATCGGCTCCGCGACCTCGGTGACGCCCCGGTCGGACAGCACCGTGCGGGAGGCGTCGAGGAGGTTGCGCTGCACGCTCTGGATGGTGTCCGCGCCGGTCCACGCGTCGACGTAGCCGAGCAGGCCGACGAGGCTGAGCAGCAGCGGGGGCACCGACAGCAGCGTGAAGAACGCCGCCTCGGCCGCCAGGCCCAGGATGCGGTACTCCATGCACGAGTTGACGGTGTCCTTGAGCAGCAGCCAGGCCGTCCTGCGTTTGGAGACGTTCCGGTACAGGGCGCGGGCACGGTGAAGGCGACCGGACGGCGCGTCTGGGGATTCACTTGCTGGCTGCACGAACCAAAGGTATCCGCCATGCACCGCGCCACTCACCCACAGGCCCGGTCCTCGCGTGATGCGGGGCGGGGGCGGGGTAGGTTCGCCCCATGGCAGGCACCACGCACACCGTGACCAACCAGGTTCCGCCGCTCGTCCAGTACGACGTGTTCGGCGCGGACCGGGCCCTGGTGGAGGCGGTCGAGCGGCACCTGACGCCCGGGGCCCGGGAGGACGGGCTCGCGGAGCTGTCGGCGCTGGGGCACACGTGCGGATCCGCGCAGGTGCAGGAGTGGGGGGCGCAGGCGAACGAGAACCCGCCGCGGCTGCGCACCCACGACCGGTACGGCCGGCGGATCGACGAGGTCGAGTTCCACCCCTCCTGGCACCGGCTGCTCGGCAAGGGCGTCTCGGCGGGGCTGACGGCGGCCTGGGGGCGGCCGGGCGGGCATGTGCGGCGGGCGGCGGCCTTCCTGATGTGGACGCAGGTGGAGGCGGGCAACTGCTGTCCGCTGTCGATGACGCACGCGGCGGTGCCCGCGCTGCGCACCGATCCGGAGCTGGCCGCGGAGTGGGAGCCCCGGCTGACGTCGATGGTCTACGACCGCGCCCTGCGGCCCGCCGGGCAGAAGCCGGGCGCGCTGTTCGGGATGGGGATGACGGAGAAGCAGGGCGGCAGCGACGTCCGGGCGAACACGACGGCCGCGCGGCCACTGGCCGAGGACGGCACGTACGCGCTGACCGGGCACAAGTGGTTCTGCTCGGCGCCGATGTCGGACGCCTTCCTGGTGCTGGCACAGGCGCCCGGCGGGCTGACCTGCTTCCTGGTGCCGCGGGTGCTGGAGGACGGCACCCGCAACGTGTTCGCCCTCCAACGGCTCAAGGACAAGCTGGGCAACCGCTCCAACGCCTCCGCCGAGGTCGAGTTCGACGGGACGTGGGCGCGCCGGGTCGGCGAGGAGGGGTCCGGGGTGCGCACGATCATCGGGATGGTGGCGGCGACGCGGCTGGACTGTGTGCTGGGGTCGGCGGGGCTGATGCGGCAGGCCGTGGCGCAGGCGGTGCACCACTGCGCGCACCGGGAGGCGTTCGGCGGGAAGCTGCTCGACAAGCCGCTGATGCGGAACGTGCTGGCCGACCTGGCGCTGGAGTCGGAGGCGGCGACGACGCTGGCGCTGCGGTTGGCGGCGGCGTACGACGACGGCGGCGAGCAGGAGCGGGCGCTGCTGCGGATCGCCGTGCCGGCGGCGAAGTACTGGGTGACGAAGCGGTGCGCGCCGGTCGCGGTGGAGGCGTCGGAGTGCCTCGGCGGCAACGGCTACGTGGAGGAGTCGGGGATGCCCCGGCTGGTGCGGGAGTCCCCGCTGAACTCGGTCTGGGAGGGCGCGGGCAACGTGCAGGCGCTCGACGTGCTGCGGGCGCTGCGCCGTGACCCGGGGACGCTGGACGCCTATCTGCGGGAGGTCGGGCAGGCGCGCGGGGCCGACCACCGGCTGGACGCCGCGATCAAGGGCGTGCTGACGGATCTGGCGGACCTGGAGGGCGTCGAGGGACGGGCGCGACGGCTGACGGAACGGCTGGCGCTGGTGCTTCAGGGGGCGCTGCTGGTGCGGTACGCGCCGCCGGAGGTGGCGGACGCGTTCTGCGCGGGGCGGCTGGGCGGCGACGCGGGCACAGCCTTCGGCACACTCCCCCACACCCTGGACCTGGCCTCACTGGTGGACCGGGCCCGCCCGACCCCCTAAGGAGCGCGGGGACTGCACGACCAACCCCAACGCACCCACACCCGGATTAGCCAGGGGCGCGGGGAACTGCGCGCCCAGCTACAACGCACCCGCACCCGCCGACACACACCAAACCGCACCCCGGTCAGCCAGGGGCGCGGGGAACTGCGCGACCAACCCCCAACGCACCCACACCCGCCGGCGCACATCAAACCGCACCCGGCGTGGCACACCACCCAGCTGTCACACCCCAGGGGCGCGGGGAACTGCGCGACCAACCCCAACGCACCCGCACCCGCCGACGCACCCCAAGCCGCACCCCGTACCGCGCACACCGCCCAGCTGCCGCAGGCATGCCGCGGGGGTGGTGCTGCGCCGACACGGCACCACCCCCGCCGCCACGGACTCCCGAAGAGCCGTGCACGCCGCTCGAGACGGCGTCGCACAAGTTTCAATCAGTGAGCGTTCGTGTCACCAGAGTTGCAGGGGGTTGCAACTTGCTGTCTCCGTGCCGGTACTGAGCGTCCTCATCCGGGGCAGACGGCAGTATTGGGGTCCGACAGGTTTTCTCCCGGGAGGTCCGGTGGCGCTCTCGCCGATGGACGTGTCGCATCTGGCCGCCGTCGACACCGTGCGCGCGGCGCGCGTGCTCGACGAGGTCCGTTCCGCCGCGCTGTCGGGGCGGCCCGCGCCCTTCCCTCCCCGCCCGGTGATCGGGCAGTCCTGGGAGCGGGTGCTGCGCAGCGGGGTCGACCCCGACCACGGCCGGCGCAGCGGGCTGCTTCCGATGGACGAGGTGCGGCGGCGCCGGGAGGCCTCGCCGCTGCGGCACGTGCTGCCGGTGCTGCGGGAGGGGCTGTTGTCGGTCGCGGACGTCGCCCGCCACATCATGGTGGTGGCCGACGACGAGGGCCGGGTGCTGTGGCGGGAGGGCAGCGCGCCGGTGCTGCGGAAGGCGGACGGGCTGGGCTTCGAGATCGGCGCCGACTGGCGTGAGGACGTCGTCGGGACCAACGGGGTGGGCACGCCCGCGGTGACCGGGCGTCCCGTCCAGGTCTTCGCCTCCGAGCACTTCGTACGGTCGCACGCCACCTGGACCTGTGCGGGCGCGCCCCTGACCGATCCGCGGGACGGGCGGCTGATCGGCGTGGTCGACGTGAGCGGTCCGCTGGAGTCCATGCACCCGGCGACGCTGGCGTGGGTGGACTCGGTGGCGAAACTGGCCGAGGCTCGGCTGCGGGAGATGCACATGCGGTCGCTGGAGCGGCTGCGGGCGGTGGCGGCGCCGGTGCTGTCCCGGGTCGACGGGCGGGCGCTGGTGGTGGACCGGCACGGGTGGACGGCGGCGGTGACCGGGATGCCGTACCTGGAGCGGCTGGCGCTGCCCAAGTCGGTTTCCGCGGGCGAGCGGTGGCTGCCGGCGCTGGGGCGGTGCTCGCTGGAGCCGCTCGCCGGGGGCTGGCTGGTGCGGGCGGCGGACTGGCCGTCGCCGCGTCCCGCCGCGCGGATCGTACTGGACCTGGGCGGGCCGCGCCGGTCGGTGCGGGTGTCCGACGGGGCCGGCGCGTGGTCGCGTGAACTGAGCCCGCGACACGCCGAGTTGCTGTATCTGCTGGCCGTGCACCGGGCGGGCCGCAGCGCTGCTGACCTGGCCCGTGACGTGTTCGGCGACCCGGCCCGCACGGTGACGGTCCGCGCGGAGATGTCCCGCGTACGGCGCTATCTGGGGGCGCTGCTCGAGCACCGGCCGTACCGCTTCACGGAGTCCGCCGAGGTGGAGGTGGTGCTGCCGGACGGTCCCGTGGACCTCTTCCCGCGTGCGGCGTCCTCCTCGGGGCTGGTGCGCGGCGCGCGCTGAGGATCTGGCCGGAAACCGCCGCGCCGACTGGGTACATCTGTACGTGGGCACGTGCCCTCGGGCGGCCCGCGCGTGAAATTGCACGGTCTTCGTCCCGTCCGGCGTCCGGCTGCCGTAGCATCCGGGGACGGGCCGCCCCACCTGCTCCACGGTCAACCCGCGGATCACCGGACGCAGTTGGCTCGCTCGGGAGGACGTCATGAAGCATCGCGGCAGACACCGCCGCCGCCGCAGAGGCAGAGCGCTGCGCGCCACGCTGGCCGGTACGGCCCTGGCGCTCACCGCGGCAGCCACCATGATCAGCACCTCGCAGGCCACCGACGCCGACGACCCCGGCGCGCTGAAGCCGCTCGCCGCGGCCGCCGGCACCGCGGCGCTGCGGCTGACCGAACACCCCGTGCCGGGCGCCGAACTGCACCGTCTCACCGCGTCGATGGGTCCCGCCGTGGGCGTGGGCGCCGTCCTCGCCGACCCGGACGGGGCCCTGGAGGACGCCGACGACTGCACGGACGACGACCGGCGGGCGCTGCCCGTCGAACCGGCCGTGACGACGGCGTACTGCTGGCCGGAGCGGGACACCGACGGCTGGCGGGCCGGCGCGGTCACCACGTCCGGGGACGCCGACGAGGACGGCCGATGGGGCGCACACCGGGTGGTCCTGTCCGGCTGGACGCGCAACTCGGGCACGCCCGCCGAGCAAGGGCTCGCCCGCATCGCCTTCGTGGCCGCCGACGACGACCGGACGCCGCGCTACACCTGGGCGCTGCTCGCGGTGCCGGTGGACGGCGGGCGGGACTTCCGCGGGCTGGGCTCCGACGTGTCCGGCATGGTCTGGTACCAGGACAAGCTGCTCGTCACGGCGGGCCGGGGCGAGCGCGGCGCGCTGTACGTGTACGACCTGGACCTGGTGCAGCGGGCCACCGTGGACGCCGAGACCGTGGGGCGGGTGCCCGGCGGCTGGTCGGCGGCGGGCGCGCGGTACGTGCTCCCGGCGGTCGCCTCCTACGCGACGGCGGGCGCGGACGCGCCGCGGCCCGGTGGGATCGCCCTGGACCGCAGCACCGCGCCCGACAGCCTGGTGGTGCACGAGGCGACGGCCCCGGACGAGGACGGCCCGACCCGGCTGTGGCGGTACGCGTTCGGTCCGCGCCCGGGGTACGGCCCGCTGCTGCGGACGGATCCGGTCGAGGCGTACGAGACGAAGCTGACGCAGGTCCGCGGGGTGCTGACGCACCGGTCCGACTGGTACGTCAGCCGTGCCACGGGTGCGCCGGAGGAGCGCGGCACGCTGTGGCGGCAGGACACGAAGGGCGCCAGCCCGGTGCGCTGCGGGGCGGACGAGACGTACCGCTGCTGGAGCGGCCCCGCGACGTCCCTGTCGTACTGGCAGGCGACCGGGGACGTGTGGTCGCAGTCGGGGCGGATGCTGTTCGCGCTGCCGCTGGCGGCGGTCGACGAGGCGCTGGAGCGGTAGCGGACCCTCCGGTGTCCGGCCTGTGGTCAGGCGTTCGACACGGATGTGCGGCGGATGGTTGTCTTTCGGACATGACGACCCTCTCCGTGACCACCTGGTCCCTGGAGCAGACCGCGCCCACCGATCTCCGTCCGGCCGCCGTGCCGGAGGGGGACGTGCGGGTGGTCCGCTCCGAGGTGCCTTCGCCCGAGTTCAGCCGGTTCCTGTACGCCTCGGTGGGCGGCGACGTCCGCTGGACCGACCGGCTGGGCTGGTCGTACGCGCGGTGGCAGGAGCATCTGGAGCGGCCCGGCGTGGAGACGTGGGTCGCCCACGACCGGGGCACACCGGCCGGCTACGTGGAGCTGGAGGTCCAGGAGGAGGGGGTCGTGGAGATCCTCTACTTCGGTCTGCTGCCCGCCTTCCGCGGCCGGCGCATCGGCGGTCATCTGCTGTCGTACGGGGTGGCGCGCGCCTGGGACCTGGCCGACCGGTGGCCGGGAGTGAAGCCGACCACGCGGGTGTGGCTGCACACCTGCAGCAAGGACGGTGAGCACGCCATGGACAACTATCTGCGGCGGGGTTTCCGGCTGTTCGACACCAAGGTGGAGGACGAGCCGGAGCTGGCCACGCCCGGCCCGTGGCCGGGGGCCTACTCCGCCTGAGCGGCTCCGGCAAGACTGCTTGCGCCGCATGTGACCAAGGACACCCTTGTCTCGCACACTGGGACAAGGGTGTCCACATCTCGGATAACGGTGGACTGCCTCCAGATCGCCGTGCCAGGCTTCCGTCATGCCTGGAACTGGAATCGCCTTGGTGAGTCGGCGGCACGTCGACCTCGGCCGCATGTCCAGCGCCATCTGTCCGGCGCGCTGAGAGCACCCAGCAGCGCCCGACACCCCTCTCCCCTCCTTTGCTGCGCAAGGACGCGCACGACTCTGCCCGCGTGCGCGTATACGCAGGTCAGAGCCGCTCCCCCGGCATGCGCCCCACGCCGAGAGACCATCCACCGCTGTCCCGAAGGACGTATCAACCATGGCCGCCACCCCGCAGAAGCCTGCCGCCGCGCAGAAGCCTGCCTCCGCGACCCCCCGCCGCAAGGCGAGCCGTCACCGCGGAGAGGGACAGTGGGCGGCGGGGCACTTCACCCCGCTCAACGGCAACGAGCAGTTCAAGAAGGACGACGACGGTCTCAATGTGCGGACACGCATTGAGACGATCTACTCCAAGCGGGGTTTCGACTCGATCGACCCCAACGACCTGCGCGGCCGCATGCGGTGGTGGGGCCTCTACACCCAGCGCAAGCCCGGCATCGACGGCGGCAAGACCGCGGTCCTGGAGCCGGAGGAGCTGGACGACGAGTACTTCATGCTGCGGGTGCGCATCGACGGCGGCGCTCTGACGACCCAGCAGCTGCGGGTGGTCGGTGAGATCTCGCAGGAGTTCGCGCGCGGCACCGCGGACATCACGGACCGGCAGAACGTCCAGTACCACTGGATCCGTATCGAGGACGTGCCCGAGATCTGGAACCGCCTGGAGGGCGTGGGCCTGTCCACGGTCACCGCCTGCGGTGACACGCCCCGAGTGATGATCGGCTCCCCCGTCGCGGGCATCGCCGAGGACGAGATCATCGACGGCACTCCGGCGCTGGAGGAGATGAAGCGCCGCGTCCTGGGCAACAAGGCGTACTCGAACCTGCCCCGCAAGTTCAAAACGGCCATCTCCGGCTCGCCGGTGCTCGACGTGGTGCACGAGATCAACGACGTGGCGTTCGTCGGGGTCCACCACCCCGAGCACGGGCCCGGCTTCGACCTCTGGGTCGGCGGCGGCCTGTCCACCAACCCCAAGCTGGGCGTGCGGCTCGGGGCCTGGGTGCCGCTCGAGGACGTGCCCGACGTGTACGAGGGCGTGCTGTCCATCTTCCGCGACCACGGCTACCGCCGGCTGCGCAACCGCGCCCGGCTGAAGTTCCTGGTCGCCGACTGGGGCGCGGAGAAGTTCCGTCGGGTGCTGGAGGACGAGTACCTGAAGCGGAGGCTGACCGACGGTCCGGCGCCCGCCGAGCCGGTGTCGCGCTGGCGCGACCACATCGGGGTGCACCGTCAGAAGGACGGCCGCTTCTACGTCGGCTTCGCGCCGCGCGTCGGCCGGGTCGACGGCACCACCCTCACCAAGATCGCGGACGTCGCGGAGGCGCACGGCTCGGGCCGGGTGCGCACCACCGTCGAACAGAAGATGATCATCCTCGACATCGAGGAGTCCCAGGTCGAGTCCCTGGTGGAGTCCCTGGAGGCGCTGGACCTCAGCGCCCGCCCCTCGCCGTTCCGGCGCGGCACCATGGCCTGCACCGGCATCGAGTTCTGCAAGCTCGCCATCGTCGAGACCAAGGCGCGCGGCGCCTCGCTGATCGACGAACTCGAGCGCCGCATGCCGGAGTTCGACGAGCCGATCACCATCAACCTCAACGGCTGCCCGAACGCCTGCGCCCGTATCCAGGTCGCGGACATCGGCCTCAAGGGCCAGCTCGTGCTGAACGACAGGGGCGAGCAGGTCGAGGGCTACCAGGTCCACCTGGGCGGCGCGCTCGGCCTGGAGGCCGGGTTCGGCCGCAAGGTGCGCGGTCTGAAGGTCACCGCGGACGAGCTCCCGGACTACATCGAGCGGGTGCTCAAGCGTTTCGAAGCGGAGCGCGAGGACGACGAGCGGTTCGCGTCCTGGGTCACCCGCGCCTCCGAGGAGGCCCTGTCGTGAGCGAGCGTGCGGCGCCGTTCCACTGCCCGTACTGCGGCGACGAGGACCTTCGCCCCAACGAGGAGGGGCACGGCGCCTGGGAGTGCGCGGCCTGCAACCGCGCCTTCCGGCTGAAGTTCCTCGGGCTGCTGGCCCGGGGTCTGGACCGATCCGACACGGGAGGGGACCCGGCATGACGGCCGTTCCGGACGAGCGCGACACCGTCGAGTTGCGGGAACTGGCAGAGCAGGCGGGCCGGGACCTCGAGGGAGCCTCCGCGCCGGAGATCCTCCGGTGGGCGGCCGGCACGTTCGGCAAGCGCTTCTGCGTGACCTCCTCCATGGAGGACGCGGTCGTCGCCCACCTCGCCTCCCGGGCGCTGCCCGGGGTGGACGTGGTGTTCCTCGACACCGGCTACCACTTCCCCGAGACCATCGGCACCCGGGACGCCGTGGAGGCCGTGCTGGACGTCAACGTCATCACGCTCACCCCCCGGCAGTCGGTCGCCGAGCAGGACGCCGAGTACGGCCCGAGGCTCCACGACCGCGACCCCGACCTGTGCTGCAGGCTCCGCAAGGTGCGGCCGCTGGAGGAGGGCCTGAAGGACTACCTGGCCTGGGCGACCGGCCTGCGCCGCGACGAGTCCCCGACCCGGGCGAACACCCCGGTCGTCGGCTGGGACGAGAAGCGGCGGAAGGTGAAGATCTCCCCCATCGCCCGGTGGACCCAGGACGACGTGGACGCCTACGTCGCCGAGCACGGCGTCCTCACCAACCCGCTCCTCCAGGACGGTTACGCCTCCGTGGGGTGCGCGCCCTGCACCCGCCGCGTGCTGGAGGGCGAGGACGTCCGCGCCGGCCGCTGGGCGGGCCGCGCAAAGACCGAGTGCGGGCTGCACGGCTGACCGCCATGACAGCGCCTTCGACGAAACAGGAGAACCACGTGACGACCGGAGCCACCGTCTGGCTCACGGGTCTGCCGAGTGCGGGCAAGACCACCATCGCGCACGAACTCGCCGCCCGGCTGCGCGAACAGGGCCGGCCGGCCGAGGTGCTCGACGGCGACGAGATCCGCGAGTTCCTCTCGGCGGGCCTCGGTTTCAGCCGCGAGGACCGGCACACCAACGTGCAGCGCATCGGCTTCGTCGCCGAACTGCTCGCCCGCAACGGCGTGCTGGCGCTCGTCCCGGTGATCGCCCCGTACGCCGACAGCCGCGAGGCCGTCCGTGCCCGCCACGAGGCGAACGGCACTCCGTACGTGGAGGTGCACGTGGCGACGCCGGTGGAGGTGTGCTCCGTCCGTGACGTGAAGGGGCTGTACGCCAAGCAGGCGGCGGGTGAGCTGTCCGGGCTCACCGGCGTCGACGACCCGTACGAGGAGCCCGAGAAACCCGATCTGCGCATCGAGTCGCAGCACCAGACCGTGCAGGAGTCCGCGGCGGCCGTTCACGCCGTGCTCAGCGAAAGGGGACTCCTGTGAGCGACGCATGCGCGGCCACTCAGCCGCAGACGACTACGAAGGCCGCACCTCTGCGCCGCGCAGGCGGAGATGGGGGTGCCCCCGGACGGAGTCTGGGGGAGAACGAAAGGGGCGCAGCATGACGACCGTCGCCACTGTCGAGGAAGGTACGGACAGCCCGTACGCCCTCTCCCACCTGGACGCCCTCGAGTCGGAGGCCGTGCACATCTTCCGTGAGGTGGCGGGTGAGTTCGAGAAGCCGGTGATCCTGTTCTCCGGCGGCAAGGACTCCATCGTGATGCTGCACCTGGCGCTGAAGGCGTTCGCGCCCGCGCCGGTGCCGTTCGCGCTGCTGCACGTGGACACCGGGCACAACTTCCCCGAGGTCCTCGACTACCGCGACCGCACGGTCGCCGAGCACGGGCTGCGGCTGCACGTCGCCTCCGTGCAGGACTACATCGACCGCGGCGTCCTCAAGGAGCGCCCCGACGGCACCCGCAACCCGCTGCAGACGGTCCCCCTCACGGACACCATCCGCGAGGAGCGCTTCGACGCGGTGTTCGGCGGCGGCCGGCGTGACGAGGAGAAGGCCCGCGCCAAGGAGCGGGTGTTCTCGCTGCGCGACGAGTTCTCCCAGTGGGACCCGCGCCGCCAGCGCCCCGAGCTGTGGAACCTGTACAACGGCCGGCACGCCCCCGGCGAGCACGTGCGCGTGTTCCCGCTGTCCAACTGGACCGAGCTGGACGTGTGGCAGTACATCGCCCGCGAGAACATCGAACTGCCCGAGATCTACTACGCGCACGAGCGCGAGGTGTTCAAGCGAAGCGGGATGTGGCTGACCGCGGGCGAGTGGGGCGGTCCCAAGGACGGCGAGACGGTGGAGAAGCGCCTGGTGCGCTACCGCACCGTCGGCGACATGTCCTGCACCGGCGCGGTCGACTCCGACGCCGACACCGTCGAGAAGGTGATCACGGAGATCGCCGCGTCCCGGCTCACCGAACGCGGCGCCACCCGGGCCGACGACAAGATGTCCGAGGCCGCGATGGAAGACCGCAAGCGCGAGGGGTACTTCTAAGCATGAGCACGATCACGACCGAGGAGCTCTCGGCCACCACCCTGCTGCGGTTCGCCACCGCCGGCTCCGTCGACGACGGCAAGTCCACCCTCGTCGGCCGGCTGCTGCACGACTCCAAGTCGGTGCTCGCCGACCAGCTGGAGGCGGTGGAGCGCGCCTCCGCCGGCCGCGGCCAGGAGGCCCCCGACCTCGCGCTGCTCACCGACGGTCTGCGCGCCGAGCGGGAGCAGGGCATCACGATCGACGTGGCGTACCGTTACTTCGCCACGCCCCGGCGGCGTTTCATCCTCGCGGACACCCCCGGCCATGTGCAGTACACGCGGAACATGGTCACCGGCGCCTCCACCGCCGAGCTGACGGTCATCCTGGTCGACGCCCGCAACGGCGTGGTCGAGCAGACCCGCCGGCACGCGGCGATCGCCGCGCTGCTGCGGGTGCCGCACGTGGTGCTCGCCGTGAACAAGATGGACCTGGTCGGCTACGAGGAGCCGGTGTTCGCGCGGATCGCCGAGGAGTTCACCGCCTACGCCACCGAGCTGGGCGTGCCCGAGGTGACCGCGATCCCGATCTCGGCGCTGGTCGGCGACAACGTGGTGGACCCGTCCGCGAACATGGACTGGTACGGCGGCCCCACGGTGCTCGAGCACCTGGAGACCGTGCCGGTCAGCCACGACCTGACCCGCTGCCACGCCCGGCTGCCCGTGCAGTACGTGATCCGGCCGCAGAGCCCCGAGCTCCCCGACTACCGCGGTTACGCCGGGCAGATCGCCGCCGGCACCTTCCGCGTCGGCGACGAGATCACCGTGCTGCCCTCGGGCCGCTCGACCACGATCACCGGCATCGACCTGCTGGGCAAACCGGTCGACGTCGCCTGGACGCCGCAGTCGGTGACGCTGCTCCTCGCCGACGACATCGACATCTCCCGGGGCGACCTGATCGTCCCCGCGAAGGACGCCCCGGCCACCACGCAGGACCTGGAGGCGACCGTCTGCCACGTCGCCGACGAGCCCCTGACGGTCGGCCACCGCGTCCTGATCAAGCACGGCACCCGCACGGTCAAGGCGATCGTCAAGGACATCCCGTCCCGGCTCACCCTGGACGACCTGTCCCTGCACCCGCACCCGGGCCGGCTCACCGCCAACGACATCGGCCGCGTCACCATCCGCACCGCCGAACCGCTGCCCGCCGACACCTACGCCGACTCCCGCCGCACAGGATCGTTCATCCTGGTCGACCCCAACGACGGGACCACGCTGACCGCCGGCATGGTCGGTGAGTCCTTCGCCTCGCCCGACCCGGTCGACGACGGGGCGGACGACGACGGGTGGGACTTCTGACCGTCCGCCGGCCTCCCGCCGCCTCCTCACCGCCCTGAACCCGCCGACGGCCCGGCCGCGAGACCACCGCGCGACCGCCGGACCGCCACCGAGAGGACCGTTCCCCTTGCCTGCCACGACCGCCCTGCGCCGCGCCCTCGCGGTGACGGCCATGCTGCCGTTGACGGCCCTGGCCGCCTGCGGTTACGGGTCGCAGGCCAAGGAAACGGGCACCTCGCAGGTCGCCTCAGGTGCGAAGACCGACGGTCTGGACGCCGTCCGGATCGGCTACTTCGGCAACCTCACCCACGGCACCGCCCTGGTCGGCGCCGAGAAGGGGTTCTTCCAGAAGGAACTCAAGGGCACCGAGGCGAAGTACGCGGTCTTCAACGCGGGTCCGTCGGCGATCGAGGCGCTCAACTCCGGTTCCCTGGACGTCGCCTACCTCGGCCCGTCCCCCGCGGTGAACGGCTGGACCAAGGCGGACGGCAAGAACCTGCGCATCGTGGGCGGCTCGGCGTCCGGCGGGGTGAAGCTGGTCGTGAACCCCGACGAGGTGAAGTCCCTCGCGGACGTCGAAGGGAAGCGGATCGCGACCCCGCAGCTCGGCAACACCCAGGACGTGGCGTTCCTCGACTGGGCCGCCGAGCAGGGCTGGAAGGTCGACCCGCAGAGCGGCAAGGGCGACGTCACCGTCGTCCGCAGCGACAACAAGGTCACCCCGGACGCGTTCAGGTCCGGCTCGGTGGACGGGGCCTGGGTGCCGGAACCGACCGCGTCGCGGCTGGTCGCGCAGGGCGGCAAGGTGCTGCTGGACGAGTCGGCGCTGTGGCCGGACGGCAAGTTCGTGATCACCAACATCGCCGTCCGCCAGGAGTTCCTCGACAAGCACCCCAAGGCCGTGGAAGCCGTGCTGCGGGCGTCCGTCGAGTCCAACCGGTGGATCAACGCCCACCCCGAGGAGGCCAAGGAGGCCGCCAACGCGCGGCTCGCGGCCGACACCGGCAAGCCGCTGCCCGCCGACGTGCTCGACCCGGCCTGGAAGTCGATCACGTTCCTGGACGACCCGCTCGCCGCCACCCTCAGGACCCAGGCCGGCCACGCCGTCGAGGCGGGCCTGCTGGAACAGCCGGACCTGAAGGGCATCTACGACCTGTCCCTGCTCCGCAAGGTCCTCCGGGCGGCCGGCCGGCCCGCCGTCGACGACGCCGGACTCGGCGTCACCTGAACCGGATCACGCACGCTTCCCAGGAGGTGACGACCATGGCAACGACCCTCGCCAAGGCCGCCGACGGCACGCAGTCGGCCACGCACGCGGCCCGTATCGAGCACGTCTCGAAGTCCTTCGCCGGCCCCGCCGGGCAGCAGCTCGTACTGGACGACATCAGCCTCGACGTCGCCCCCGGCGAGTTCGTCACCCTCCTCGGCGCCTCCGGCTGCGGCAAGTCCACCCTGCTCAACCTCGTCGCCGGCCTCGACCGGCCCACCGCCGGCGCCATCACCACCGACGGCCGCCCCGCCCTGATGTTCCAGGAGCACGCCCTGTTCCCCTGGCTCACCGCCGGCAAGAACATCGAACTCGCCCTGAAACTGCGCGGCACCCCGAAGAACGAGCGCCGCGAGCGCGCCGAGCGGCTGCTGGAGCTGGTCCGCCTGGGCGGCGCCCACGGCAAGCGGGTGCACGAGCTGTCCGGCGGCATGCGCCAGCGCGTGGCGCTCGCCCGAGCCCTGGCGCAGGAGAGCCGGCTGCTGCTGATGGACGAGCCGTTCGCCGCGCTCGACGCCATCACCCGCGACGTCCTCCACGACGAACTCACCCGCATCTGGCGCGAGACCGGCCTGTCCGTCCTCTTCGTCACCCACAACGTCCGCGAGGCCGTCCGCCTCGCCCAGCGCGTCGTCCTGCTGTCCTCCCGCCCCGGCCGCATCGCCCGGCAGTGGACCGTGGACATCCCGCACCCGCGTCGTATCGAGGACACGGCCGTGGCCGAGCTGTCCGTCGAGATCACCGAGCAGCTCCGTGGGGAGATCCGCCGACATGGCCAGCACTGACACCACCCTCAAGGACTCCGGGGACCTCGCCGGACTCGAAGCGGGCCTGGACGCGCTGGAGACGGTGCAGACCGTCCGCAAGCCGCTGCGGCACACCTTCACGCAGAAGGTGCTCCCGCCGCTCGTCGCCGTCGCGCTCGTGCTGGCCGTGTGGCAGTCGCTGATCACCTTCAAGGTCGTCGACGACCCCACGAAGCTGCCCGCGCCCGCCGACGTCTGGGCCGTGCTGGAGAAGTCATGGCTCCAGGGCGAACTCCTCGGCTACATCTGGACCTCCGTCTCCCGCGGCCTGTTCGGCTTCTGCCTCGCCCTGCTCATCGCCACGCCCCTCGGCCTCCTCCTTGCCCGCGTCAGGCTGATCCGGGCGGCGATCGGCCCCATCCTGTCCGGCCTGCAGTCCCTGCCCTCGGTCGCCTGGGTCCCGCCCGCCGTCATCTGGCTCGGCCTGAACAACCAGATGATGTACGCGGTCATCCTGCTCGGCGCGGTGCCGTCCATCGCCAACGGACTGCTCTCCGGCGTCGACCAGGTCCCGCCGCTGTTCCAGCGCGCGGGACGCACCCTCGGCGCCACCGGCATCAAGGGCACCTGGCACATCACCCTGCCCGCCGCCCTCCCCGGCTACGTCGCCGGCCTCAAGCAGGGCTGGGCCTTCTCCTGGCGCTCCCTCATGGCCGCCGAGATCATCGCGTCCTTCCCCGACCTCGGCGTCGGCCTCGGTCAGCTCCTGGAGAACGGCCGCAACGCCAGCGACATGGCCATGGTCTTCGAGGCGATCCTGCTGATCCTCACCGTCGGCATCGCCATCGACCTGCTGATCTTCAGCCCTCTCGAACGCCGGGTCCTGCGCACCCGCGGACTCCTGGTGAAGAGCTGAGGTGCCGGTGATGCGTCGTCCCGTCCTGCTCGTCGTCGCCCACGGCAGCCGCGATCCGCGGCACGCCGCGACCGTCCACGACCTGGTGCGCCGGGTGCGTGCGCAGCGGCCCGGGCTGCGGGTGGAGACCGGCTTCCTGGACTTCAACGTGCCGTCCGTCGGCGCGGTGCTCGAGTCCCTGGACGCGGAGGGGGTGCGTGACGTGGTCGCGCTGCCGCTCCTGCTCACCCGGGCCTTCCACGCCAAGGCGGACATCCCCGCGGTGCTGTCCGAGGCGCCCCCGCGGCTGCGGATCCGCCAGGCGGACGTGCTGGGCCCGTCCAAGCTGCTGCTGGCGGCCCTGGAGCGCCGCGTGTACGAGGCGGGCCTGACGCCCGCCGACAAGTCCTCGACCGGGGTCGTGCTGGCCTCGGCGGGGTCCTCCGACCCGGAGGCGATCGCAGTGATCGCAGACGTCGCGCGGGAATGGCGGCACACCGGTTGGTGCGCCGTGCGGCCTGCGTTCGCCTCCGCATCCCTTCCCCGCACCGAGGACGCGGTGCGGGAACTGCGGGAGCTCGGCTGCGCCCGCGTGGCCGTCGCCCCGTACGTCCTGGCCCCGGGCCGCCTCCCGGACCGCATCGTCCGCGGCGCGTCCGGGGCGGACGTCCTGGCCGACGTCCTGGGCGCGGCCCCCGAGGTCGCACAGGTCCTCCTGGACCGCTACGACGCGGCCCGGACACCGCTGCTGACGGCTCTGGGGGCCTGAGCCTCAGCCGGCCGTCATCTCCACCAGCTTGCGCACCGTGTTCCAGTTGCGGCTCGTCGCCACGACGCCCCTGTTCAGGCGGGGCTTCGACAGATGCTCGGCGAGCTTGGAGCGGCCGAGGCCGTCGGGGACGTACAGGTACAGGCAGCGGTCGCCGAACCGGAAGTCCTCCGGGACGTACGTCTCGCGGCCGATCTCCGCGAACCGGTCCTCGGTGACGGGTGCGGAGAAGTAGGTGACGTGGAGCTGCTTCGGCTCCAGGTCGGCGGCCGGGAAGGGGCAGGCGTCGACCACGCCCTTCAGGTAGGCGTGGCCGCGGACGATCACGTCCACGTCGAAGCCGAAGCGGCCGGCGACGGCCCCGGACAGGTCGGCGGCCAGCGACCCCTCGTCGCCGTGGTCCGCGGTGAACGCGGCCTGGCCGCTCTGCAGATAGGTGCGCACGTCCTCGTGGCCGAGGCTCTCGAGCAGGGTGCGCAGCTCGGCCATCGGGACCTTCTTGCCGCCGCCCACGTTGATGCCGCGCAGCAGCGCCGCGTATCTCGTCGCCATGGCCCCGACTGTAGTGCGGCCGTCGTGCCCCGTGGGGGTGGGCACGACGGCCGGGGCCCGCGCGGCGGGCCCCGCAACTCTGACCGACGGGCAGCTCCCGGAGCAACCTGAACACACTGCTGTGACTTATTCAACAAGGTTGCGGAACTGCTGACCGGATCCTGCCCCTCCGCCGCTCGACCCTGATCCGCCGTGCCTGTGTCCCGGACACGTGTAGGGGGCCACGGTCCTCCCCAGTGGGGAGGCGGGCCGCGCCGTCGGGATGAGCCGGAGCCCGCAGGCTTCACCGGGCAGCACGACGAGACGCGCTCACGCCGCCCATACCGTCGAAACGTCAGGTGGCGGCAGGGGGTCGCCGCCGCGGACGAGGGAGCGAACCCGTCATGGGGAACGGAGACGCGCGGGTACGGGGGCTCGCCGCCCGCGCCGGCGGCTGGAGCGCGCGGCACCGCTGGGCGGCCGTCGCCATCTGGGTGCTGTTCGTGGTGGTGGCGATGGGGCTCGGCTCGGCGGCGGGCCGGGTCGACGTCGAGGACAGTGAACAGATCAAGGGGGAGACCAGCACCGCGGCCCGCATCGTCGAGGAGGCCGGAATCGAGGAGCCGGCCTCGGAGACCGTGCTCGTCCAGGCGAAGGACGACGGCCTCACGTCCACGGACGGGGAGTTCCGGTCGGCGGTCGCCGCGGTCATGACGGCCGTGGAGCGGACCGGCGAGGTCACGGACATCACCTCGCCGTACGACAGCGGCACGGTCTCGAAGGACGGGCGCAGCGCGCTGGTCCAGTTCGACGTGCGGGGCGACCCGCAGACGGCCGGTGAGCGGATCGTGCCGGTCCTGGAGGCGGTCGCGGACGTCCAGAAGGAGCACGACGGGCTGCGGATCGAGGAGATCGGCGGCGCCAGCATGATGAAGACGTTCGACGACGCGTTCGGCGACGACTTCAAGAAGGCCGAGTACTCCGCGGTGCCGGTGGCCCTGGGCATCCTGCTGATCGCGTTCGGCGCGCTGGTGGCGGCGCTGCTTCCGGTGGCGCTGGCGATCACCGCGATCGTGGCGACCATGGGCCTGATGGGGCTGGTGAGCCATCTCCAGCCGATGAGCGACACCGCCAACTCGGTGATGCTGCTGGTGGGTCTGGCCGTCGGCGTCGACTACTGCCTGTTCTACCTGCGCCGCGAGCGGGAGGAGCGGGCGGCCGGACGGGACGCGCAGACCGCGCTGCGGATCGCCGCCGCGACCAGCGGCCGGGCGATCGTCGTCTCCGGTGTCACGGTGTGCGTGGCGATGGCGGGCATGCTGTTCACGGGGATCGCCGAGTTCGAGGCGATGGGCCTGGCCTCCCTGATGGTGGTGGCCGTCGCGATGGTCGGCTCCGTGACGGTGCTGCCGGCGCTGCTGTCGCTGCTGGGCGAGCGGGTCGAGAAGGGCAGGGTGCCGTTCCTGCGGCGGCGGACGAGCGGCCGCAACGACAGCCGGTTCTGGTCGGCGGTCCTGAAGCGGGTGCTGGCCCGGCCGGTGCTGTCGGTGGTCGTGGCGACCGGTGCGCTGCTCGCGGTGGCCGCGCCCGCGCTCGGCATGAAGACCGAGAACCTCACGCTGGACCAGGAGTTCGGCGACTCGCTGCCGATCGTGCAGACGTACAACCGGGTCAACGAGGCGTTCCCGGGCGGCTCGGAGCCGGCCGAGGTGGTCGTCAGGGCGGACGACATCAACGCGCCCGAGGTGAAGGCGGCTCTCGCCGACTTCCGTGAGCAGGCGGTCGGTTCGGGCGCCTCGCGCGGCCCGGTCGAGATCAAGCTGCACGACCAGCAGAACCTGGCGTTCGTCTACGTGCCGCTGGTGGGCGGCTCCGACCAGGACGCGGCGGCCGCCAGCCTGGAGAAGCTGCGCGACGAGGTGCGGCCGGCGACGCTCGGCAAGGTCGACGGGGTCGAGGCGCCGATCACCGGCCAGGTGGCGGGCAACAAGGACTTCAACGACCAGCTGGTCGGGTCGGTGGTCCCGGTGTTCGCGTTCGTGGTGGTGTTCGCCTTCCTGCTGATGCTGCTGTCGTTCCGCTCGCTGACGGTCGCGGTCACCTCGATCCTGCTGAACCTGCTGTCGGTGGGCGCCGCGTACGGCATCCTCGTGGCGGTCTTCCAGCACGGCTGGGGCGCGTCCCTGGTGGGCGCGGAGGGCGTGGGCGCCATCATCACCTGGCTGCCGCTGTTCCTCTTCGTGATCCTTTTCGGCCTGTCGATGGACTACCACGTGTTCGTGGTGTCCCGGATCCGTGAGGCGCGGGCGCGGGGCCTGGAGACGCGGGACGCGATCCGGCACGGGGTGGTCACCACGGCCGGCGTGGTCACCAGCGCCGCGGTCATCATGGTCGCCGTGTTCGCGATCTTCGGGACGCTGTCCATGCAGTCCATGAAGCAGATGGGCGTGGGCCTGGCGGCGGCGGTGCTGATCGACGCGACGGTCATCCGGGGCGTGCTGCTCCCGGCGGTGATGGCGCTGCTGGGCGAGCGCAACTGGTACTTCCCGAAGTGGCTGCACCGGCTGCCCGACCTCACGCACGGCGAGGCGCCGGCGGCGGTCACGCCGGGGACGCGGGACGACGAGGACGAAAAGGTGCCGGCCTGACCGGCACGGTCACCACCGACCAGGGCCCGGCGGCTGCCAACGCCGGGCCCTGCCCATGTCGTGATGCCGTGCGGCCGGGACAGTGCGGTCGGGTCAGTGCCGTCGGGACCGTGCTGCCGGGTCCACGACGGCCGACATGAGCCGCCGGGACCGTCCCGGAGGCCAGGCGCCGCCGGATCCGGGCCGTCGCGCCCGGCCTGACAGCCGTGAGCCGCGGACGGCGAGCCGTCGGGCCGCGCCGGCGATCACATGGCTCAGGCGCGGTCCGGCAGTTCCGCCTCGATCAGGTCGGCCGCCCTCCGCGTGCCGCCCTCCTTCGCCATCTCCTCCTGGATGTCCATCAGCCGGCGGGCGACCTCCGGGTCACCGACGAGGGCGAGGGCCTCGGTGCGCAGTGCCTCCGGGGTCGCCTCCTGGGTGGGCAGGTGGCGGGCCACGCCGAGCGACTGGAGCATGTCCGCGTTGCCGAACTGGTCCACGGCCTGCGGCACGGCGATCATCGGGGTGGCCGTGGCCAGGCCCTCCTGGCTGCCGCCCGCACCCGCGTGGGTGACGAACAGGTCGGCCTGCTTGAGGATCGCGAGCTGCGGCACCCAGGACCGCACCTCGACGTTCGGCGGTACGTCGCCGAGCTCGGCCGGGTCGACGTGCCTGCCGATCTGCAGCACCAGGTGCCAGCCGGGCAGGCCGGCGAACGCCTCCACGCACGCCCGGTAGAAGGCCGGCTGCTTGGTGAAGGACGAGCCGAGCGACACCAGGACGACCTTCTCCGCCCCGGCAGGCCGCTGCCAGTCGCCCTCGGCGCCGCGGTCGCCCTGGCAGGCGCCCACGAAGGAGTGCACGCGCTCGTCCACCCGGTCGGCGTTCGGCTGGAGCGCCTTCGGGATCAGCACGATGGAGCGGTCCGGGCGGCCCCCGAAGTCTTCGGGACTCAGGGTGATCCCGTTCTCCTCCAGCCACGCACGGAAGCGGGCCCGGTACGCCTTGCCGCGTTCGGTCCTGTTGGGCTCCTCCCACATCGGCTCGGCGACCTCCTTCTCGTAGCCCTCCCAGGCGACGAGGTTCGGCGACAGGGAGATCGCGGGGACGCCCCAGCGGTGGGCGAGCACGCGGGCCGGGTAGGAGGTGATGTCGTGCAGCACGAGGTCGGGGGTGTCGCCCTCGTACGCCTCGATGAGCTGAGGAAGCGCCTGCACGGCATCCGCCAGGAACGGCTCGACGTTGTCGAGGAGGGTGGTGCCCCAGGCCTCGGGGTCGTCGTCGGGACCGGGCAGGGTGGAGTTCCACAGCTTGGGCTCGGCGCCGGTCGCGGCGACCTTGTCGGCGAAGAGCGGCGGGATCGCGTACGTCACCCGGTGCCCGCGCGCCACCAGCTCCCGGATCACCTCGAGGCTTGGGTTCACGTGCCCGTGGGCGGCGACGGAGAACATGGCGATGTGTGCGGGAGCGGTCATGGGACGACCTTAAACGAGACGAGACGTCTCGTACAACTGAAATCGTCACGCCCCGCTCACCGCTGGTACCGGGCCAGCACCAGGTTGCCGTCCTCCTCCAGTCGCTCCCGCAGCTCACCGAGGCCGATCGCCCCGCTGTAGTACTCCTGGAGCGCCGGGGTGGCGACCTTGTCCTTCCACTCCGGGTAGCCCCGCACGGACTGCGCGGGGGCCGGGCGGAGGTGGGACGCCAGGGCCGTGCCGATGGACCAGCCGTGTTCCGGGGTGCGCAGGGTCGGGTCGGCGAGGGCCTCACGGCCGGTGGGCAGCATCCAGTCCCCGAGCGCCAGACGCACCATGTTCCGCGGCTGGAGCAGGAAGTCCAGGAAGGCGACGGCCTCCTTCTTGTGCGGGCAGTCCTCGGCGACGGACAGCGTCTGCGGGCTGACGCCCTGGGCGAGCCCGCCGGCTCCGGCGGGTGCGGGCAGCACCTGCCACTCGAAGCCCTCCGGCGCCTGCTGGACGATCTGCTGACGGTACGAGAAGCCGAGCGGCACCATCGCGTACTTGCCGGCGAACAGGCCGGGCAGGGTGTCGGAGCCGCCGCTGCCGAGGGTGGTGGACGAGGCGCTGCGGTCGGTGTTCACCTGCTCGTGGATGGTGCGCGGGACGACCTCGTCCCCCTCCTCGAACCGCACGGTGACCTTCCCGTCGGCGTCGCGGTGGAAGAGCCGGCCGCCCGCGGAGAGGGACAGGTTGAGCGTCGCGGACACCGGCTCCCTGAGGGGCCAGGCCACACCGTAGCGGCCGTCGCCGGACAGCTCCTTCGTCACCCGGCGGAACTCGGCCCAGCTCCACGGGTGTTCGGGGGTGGGGACGCGGACGCCGGACTCCCTCAGGCGGGCGGCGTCGGCGATGAGGACGCGCGGCTCCTGGAGGAACGGCACGCCGTAGACGCCGTCGTCGAAGGTGACGGACCGCCAGGACAGTTCCGGGATGTCGGAGGTGAGCCGCTCGGGCAGCAGGTCCGTGAGGTCGGCGAGGTGGCCGCCGTACGCGAAGTCGGCGAGGTCGTCGGAGGCGTCGTGGACGATGTCGGGGGCCTCGCCGCCCTCGAAGGAGGTGAGGAGCTGGTCGTGGACGCTGTCCCAGCTGCCCTGGACGTACTCCACGCGGATGTCGGGGTGGAGGGCGTTCCACTCGTCGACGAGTTCCCTGGTGGCCTCGACCGACTCCTGCTGCCAGGCCAGGGACTGGAAGCGAAGGGTGACCCGGCCGTCGTCGCGGGTGCCGCCGGAGGAGCAGCCCGCGAGGAGCAGACCCAGGGCGATCGCCCCGACGAGCATCCTGACGCGTGTCATGGGGGACATCAGCCCTTCACCGCCCCGGCGAGGAGGGAGCCGGTGATGCGGCGCTGGATGAGCGCGAACACCAGCAGGGACGGAAGCGTGGCGAGGAACGCGGCGGCGGCCAGCGGGCCGAGGTCGGCGACGCCTTCGGCGCCGATGAAGCGGGTGAGGAGCACCGGCAGCGTCTGCTGCTCCGGCGTCTTCAGCAGCACGAGGGCGAAGAAGAACTCGTTCCACGCGGTGACGAACGCGAACAGGGCGGTCGCCGCGATGCCCGGCGCGAGCAGCGGCACGGTCACCGACACCAGGGTGCGCAGCCGTCCCGCGCCGTCCACGGCCGCCGCCTCCTCCAGCTCGGCCGGCACGGCGCGGACGTAGCCGGTGAGCATCCACAGGGCGAAGGGCAGCGACCAGACGACGTAGACCAGTACCAGGCCGGGCAGCGAATCGATCAGCCGCAGGTTCTTCAGCACCAGGAACAGCGGGATGATCAGCAGCACGAACGGGAAGGCCTGGCTGACGACCACCCAGCCGGTCGCCGCCCGCGCCAGGGCGGAGCGGTGGCGGGCCATGACGTACGCCATGGGGGTGGCCACGGCGACCGCGACGAGGGCGGCGGAGGACGCCGTGAGCAGGGAGTTGAGGGCGGCGCGCAGCAGCGGCTGCTCGTCGAAGGCCTGACGGAAGTTGTCGAGGGTCGGGTTCCGCGGGATCCAGGTGGGGTGCAGCCCGGCCAGCTCGGTGGCCGGCTTGAACGCGGTGGACGCCAGCCAGACGAACGGGAAGGCCAGGAAGACCAGGTACGCGAGCAGCGCAGCGTACTGGCCGGCGCGGGCGGCGGGGCGGGTTCTCACCGCTCGTCACCTCCCCTCAGCCGGCCCACGAGGAACACGGCGAGCAGCACCGAGATCACGGCGACCATCACACAGCCCATGGCGGCCGCATAGCCGAACTGTCCGTACCGGAAGGCCTCTTCGTAGGCGAACAGCATGGGCAGGCGGGTGCGTCCGCCGGGGCCGCCGCTGGTGAGCACGTAGACCAGGGCGAAGGAGTTGAAGTTCCAGATGAGGTTGAGCGCCGTGATGGCGAGGGCGACGGGCCGCAGCGCGGGCCAGGTGACCGTGCGGAAGCGGCGCCAGGCGCCGGCGCCGTCCACGGCCGCGGCCTCGTGCAGTTCCCGCGGGGTGTTCTGGAGCCCGGCGAGGAGCGCCACCGTGGTCTGCGGCATGCCCGCCCACACGCCGACGACGATCACCGCGGGCAGGGCGGTGGCGAGTCCGCTCAGCCAGTCCCGGTCGCCGCCGAACCCGAGGTCGCGCAGCGTCTCGTTGAGGATGCCGGCGTCCGGGTTGTAGGTGAGGCGCCACATGATGCCGACAACCACCTCGGGCATCGCCCAGGGCACGATCGCCAGGGCGCGGGCCGCCCAGCGCAGCCGCAGATCCTGGTTGAGCAGCAGGGCGAGGCCGAGCGCCAGCAGTAACTGCGGGACCGTCACGCCGACCGCCCACACCAGCCCGATGCGGAACGACTCCCAGAACAGGGTGTCCTGGAGCAGGTCCTGGAAGTTCAGCGTGCCGATCCAGCGGGTCGGCTCGGTACGGCCGGACTGGGCGTCGGTGAAGGCCAGCAGGATCCCGTGGAGCAGCGGGCCGACGCTGAGCACCAGGATCGGGATCAGCGCGGGCAGCACCAGGAACCACGGGCCGTGATCGACGGCAGGCCGCCCGGGGCGGCCCGGATCGGGCGCGCGGGGCTCGGACCTCCTCGCCTCGGTCACCGACGTCACGGCATCAGCCCCTTTGCACGTGGGGGGTGGGCCCGGTCATGGTCGTGAACGCGACAGCGCACGTCAAGGGGCCGCGCACACCGCCCGACCTGTGCGAATGCGAGACTGACCGGCGAACGGCCGGACGGAGGCGCCCGGCGGGGCCCGGGACGGACACGGAGGCGGAAGCGATGGACGAGGCGCGGGCGCGGGAGGTTCTGGAGGCCGCGGGGGTTCTGCCCGCGGGTGCTGGGGACGTGCGGCTGCTGGCGCTCGGTGAGAACGCGGTGTTCGCCGCCGGGGACCTGGCGGTGAAGGTGGGCCGGGACGCGGAGCTGCTGGAGCGGGCCCGCCGGGAACTGGCCGTCGCCGGATGGCTGGCCGAGCAGGGCGTGCCCGCCGTGCGTCCCGCCGTGTCCGAGGCGCTGCTGGTCGAGGGGCACCCGGTGACCGTGTGGCACCGGCTGCCCGCCCCGGTGCGGCCCACCGAGCCGAGGGACCTGGCCGTGCTGCTGCGGCAGGTGCACGCGCTGCCCCCGCCGTCCTTCGCCCTGCCGCCCCGCGCGCTGCTGGACGGTGTCGAGCGCTGGCTGCGGCTCGCGGGCGACGCGGTCGATCCGGAGGACGCGGCGTATCTGCGCGCACGGCGCGACGGTTTCGCGTCGGCCGCCGCCGCGCTGACGCCCCGGCTGCCGCGCGGGCCGGTCCACGGCGACGCGCTGCCGCGCAACGTGCACGTCGGGCCGGACGGTCCGGTGCTGATCGACCTGGAGACCTTCTCCTCCGACCTGCGCGAGCACGACCTGGTGGTGATGGCCCTCTCCCACGACCGCTACGGCCTTCCCGACGAGGCCTACGCCTCCTTCACCGAGACCTACGGCTGGGACGTGCGCGAGTGGGAGGGGTGTTCGGTGCTGCGCGGTGCGCGGGAGACCGCCAGCTGCGCCTGGGTCGCCCAGCACGCCCCGGGCAACCCCAAGGCGCTGGCCGAGTTCCGCCGCCGGGTGGCGTCCCTGCGGGACGGTGACGAGACGGTGCGCTGGTACCCGTTCTGAGGCGGTCCGGCCACCCTCTGGGCCCTCGCCCGGCTCGTCCCGGCGTCGCGGGGCCCGGCACGCGCTCCCCCACTGTCCGCCGCCCTCCTTCGCCTTCCGGCCGCACGCACCGGACCCCGTCCGGTGCGGCCGAAGACGCATGGCGTTTCGCGGGCGGCCCGATCCTGACGGACGTCGCGCGGCCGGGGCGCGCTTCGCCGCGGCGGCGTGGGCCGGCCGCGAGCCCGGGCGGCGCGCCGCCCGTCCGGGGTGGACAGCCGCCGGCCGACCAGGGCCCGGGGTCATCAGACCACGGTGCCGGCGACCACCCTGGGTGAGCCCGGGGCTAGACCGGCTCCTCCGCCGGCTCGCGCAGCGGCCATGTGCCGTCGACGAGGGCGGCCGGGTCGCCCTTGCGGCGCAGGAAGTCCTGGAAGTCCGCCGCCCAGGCCGCGTACCACTCGATCTGACGGCGGTGCAGCTCCGCCGGGCCGAGGGACGCGACCTTAGGGTGGCGGTCGGCTATCGCGCAGGCCAGGCGGGCGGCGGCGACGGCGTCGGCCGTCGCGTCGTGCGCCGTGTCGAGGCGGACGCCGTACTCCGCGCAGACCGCTTCCAGCGTGCGCTTGCCCCGGCGGTAGCGGTCGACGGCACGGTCGACGGTGTACGGGTCGATCACCGGGCCCGGGTCGGCGCCGCCCAGACGGTCGCGCAGCGACGGCAGTCCGTACCGCCGCAGCTCGGCGGAGAGCAGGCTCAGGTCGAACGAGGCGTTGTAGGCGACGACCGGGACGCCGCTCTGCCAGTAGGCGGCCAGGACGCCGGCAATGGCGTCGGCCACCTGGTCGGCGGGGCGGCCCTCGGCGGCGGCGCGCTCGTCGCTGATGCCGTGGACCGCGACCGCGTCGGCGGGGATCGGCACACCCGGGTCGGCCAGCCACTCCCGGCGTCCCAGCGTCTCCCCCGCGCGGAGCTCGATCACGGCTCCCGTGACGATCCGCGCCTCTCGCGGATCCGTCCCCGTCGTCTCCAGGTCGAAGCCGATCAGCAGCTCCCGGTGCCAGCCCATGGGCTGCCCCCCTTCTGTGCGGTGCGTTCCCCCAGTGGCTTCACCCTCGCACGCGCCACTGACAACCAGAGGATCGCATTCCGTTTCCAGGGCGGGCCGGGCAGCCCCCGGAACGCGAACGGATGCGGCAGTTCAGGACACCGGCCGTGAATCCGCCCACATCTGCTCGAACTCCTCGCGGTAGGTGGGGAAGAGACCGCCCTCCTCGATCTCACCCGGCTTGACCACCTTCGTCCCGTTACGCAGGACCAGCACCGGCGCCTCCATGCCGCGGGTGCGGCGCAGGTGGTTCTGCACCACGGCGATGCCGTCGGAGCCGTCGCCGTCCACCAGATAGGCCGTGCAGCGCGGGGTCTCGTCGTAGACCTGGATCTCGAAGGCCCCCGGGTCGCGCAGCCGGGACCGCACGCGGCGCATGTGGAGGATGTTCATCTCCACCGACCGGCCCAGCTCACCCCGCTTGATGCCCAGTTCGCGCTCGCGCCGCTTGACCGCGCTGGAGGCCGGGTTGAGGAACAGCAGCCGCACCCGGCAGCCGGACTCGGCGAGCCGCACCAGCCGGCGGCCCGAGAAGTTCTGCACGAGCAGGTTCAGGCCGATGCCGATGGCGTCGAGCCGCCGGGCCCCGCCGAACATGTCCTCGGCGGGGAACTGCCGCAGCAGCCGCACCCGGTCCGGGTGCACCGCGACCACGTCGGCGTACCGGTCGCCGACCAGGTCCTCGACCGCGTCCACCGGAAGCCGTCGCGCCGAGGGCACGTCGCCGCCCGCGCCGAGCATTTCCAGCAGCCGCGCGGAGGCCCGCTCCGCCTGGTTCAGCACCGCCTCGGACAGCGCCCGGTTGCGGGAGACCACGTTGCGGGTGACCTCCAGCTCGTCAAGCGCCAGCTCGACGTCCCGGCGGTCGTCGAAGTAGGGCTCGAAGCACGGCCAGTGCTGCACCATCAGCTCGCGCAGCTGCGGCAGGGTGAGGAACGACAGCACGTTGTCGTCGGCCGGATCGAGCAGATAGCCCTTGCGGCGGCTGACCTCGCGCACGGCGACCGCGCGCTGCACCCACTCCTGTCCGGCGGGCCCGGCGGCGGCGACCACCCAGTCGTCGCCGTGCACGGGCTCGTAGATCGGGCGCAGCACGGCGGCGACGACCGCGCGCAGCCGCTGCTCGACCAGGTTCAGCCAGATGTAGGCCCGGCCGGCCCGCTGCGCGCGCGTGCGCACCTCGCGCCACGCGTCCGCGCCCCAGTCCAGCTCCGGTCCGATCGCTCCCGCGTCCATCGGCCGCGCCAGGGACACCGCACCGGGCGGGACGTCCGTGGAGCCGCTCCCCTCGTGACCCTCGTCACCAGGGGGCAGTTCCAGCCCTCCCGAGCCCACCCGCGCACCGCCTTCCAGTCCCCCGAGCACTCCCCGTCCAACGATCAAGGAGAGTACTCCGCATGCGGTGCGGGATGCAGCCCGATGGACAGGGTCGTTTCCCAACTTCCCACGACCACGGGACCGTTCCGCGTCCCGCGGTCCGGCGAGTGAGCAGGTTCATACCGGAAATCCCGGGAGGTGCGGCCGGCGGCGGCCTGGGCATGGGTAAGAGGTGGACCCGCCCTTGATCCCGCCCGTTCGGGGAGACACGGGGACACTCGGAGCCAAGGCGTCCCCACCGGCGCCGTACACCTGAAAGAGTCGTGTCCATGCAGGTCTGGCCTGGCGAGGCGTATCCGCTCGGTGCCACGTACGACGGCGCCGGAACGAATTTCGCGGTCTTCACGGAGGCCGCGGACCGAGTAGAGCTGTGTCTGCTGCACGACGACGGCTCCGAGACCGCGGTCGAACTGCGGGAGAGCGACGCGTTCGTGCGGCACGCGTACCTGCCCGGGGTGATGCCCGGGCAGCGGTACGGCTTCCGTGCGCACGGGCCGTACGCCCCCGAGCGGGGGCTGCGCTGCAACTCCGCGAAACTGCTGCTCGATCCGTACGCGCGTGCGATCAGCGGCTCGATCCAGTGGGGCGAGGAGGTCTACGGCTACCACTTCGACGACCCCGGACGGCGCAACGACCTGGACTCGGCGCCGCACACGATGACGTCGGTCGTGGTCAACCCGTACTTCGACTGGGGGGACGACCGGCGCCCCCGGACGGAGTACCACCACACGGTGATCTACGAGGCCCACGTCAAGGGCCTCACCATGCGCCACCCGGGGCTGCCCGAGGAACTGCGCGGCACGTACGCGGGCCTGGCGCACCCGGCGATCATCGAGCATCTCACCGAACTGGGCGTCACCGCGCTGGAGCTGATGCCGGTCCACCAGTTCGTGAACGACCACCGGCTGGTCGACCTGGGGCTGAACAACTACTGGGGTTACAACACCATCGGCTTCTTCGCCCCCCACAACGCCTACGCGTCCTGGGGCGACCGGGGCCAGCAGGTGCTGGAGTTCAAATCGGCGGTCAAGGCGCTGCACGAGGCCGGGATCGAGGTGATCCTCGACGTGGTCTACAACCACACCGCCGAGGGCAACCACCTGGGCCCCACGCTGTCCCTCAAGGGCCTCGACAACCCCTCGTACTACCGGCTGGCCGAGGACCCCCGGTACTACATGGACACCACGGGCACCGGGAACTCGCTGCTGATGCGGTCCCCGCACGTGCTCCAGATGATCATGGACTCGCTGCGGTACTGGGTCACCGAGATGCACGTCGACGGGTTCCGCTTCGACCTCGCGGCCACCCTGGCCCGGCAGTTCCACGAGGTGGACCGGCTGTCGTCGTTCTTCGACCTGGTGCAGCAGGACCCGGTGGTCTCCCAGGTGAAGCTGATCGCCGAGCCCTGGGACGTCGGCGAGGGCGGTTACCAGGTGGGCAACTTCCCGCCGCTGTGGACCGAGTGGAACGGCAAGTACCGCGACACCGTGCGGGACCTGTGGCGCGGCGAGCCGCGCACGCTCGCCGAGTTCGCGTCCCGGCTGACCGGCTCCTCCGACCTCTACCAGGACGACGGGCGGCGCCCGCTCGCCTCGATCAACTTCGTCACCTGCCACGACGGCTTCACCCTGCACGACCTGGTGTCGTACAACGAGAAGCACAACGAGGCCAACGGGGAGGACAACCGGGACGGCGAGAGCCACAACCGGTCCTGGAACTGCGGGGCCGAGGGCGACACCGACGACCGGGACGTGCTGAGGCTGCGGGCCCGGCAGATGCGGAACTTCATCGCCACGCTGATGCTCTCGCAGGGCGTGCCGATGATCAGCCACGGTGACGAGCTGGCGCGCACCCAGCGCGGCAACAACAACGCCTACTGCCAGGACACCGAACTGGCCTGGCTCGACTGGCCGGCCGCGGAGGACGAGGAGGACGGGGCCGGCGGGGCGGAGGCGGAGGACGGGGCCGAGGGAGGCGACCTGAGGCGGCAGCTGCTGGAGTTCACGCGCGCGATGGTGTGGCTGCGCAAGGACCACCCCGTCTTCCGGCGCCGCCGCTTCTTCCACGGCCGTCCCGTGGAGGGAACCCACGACGACCTCTCCGACATCGCCTGGTTCACGCCCGAGGGCGCGGAGATGACCCAGCGGGACTGGGAGTCGGCGCGGGCGTCGGCGCTGACCGTGTTCCTCAACGGCAACGCCATCTCCGAGCCCGGGCAGCGCGGGGAGCGGATCACCGACGACTCGTTCCTGCTGATGTTCAACGCCTCGCCGAAGCAGCTGGACTTCGTGGTGCCCGTGGACCACGGCGCCCAGTGGCAGGTGGTGGTGGACACCGCCCGCGAGGACGGCGTACCGCCGGGAACGGGGCCGAAGGTGTCGGCGGGGACGCGGCTGACACTGGCGGACCGGAGCCTGACGGTGCTGCAACGGCCCGCGTGAAGGCACTCCCCCCGGGGTGCTGCCCTTGACACCCGGGGCCGGGAACGGGAAGGGGCGGCGGGGGCGAAAGCCCTCCCGCCCTCACCCCGAACGGAGCAGTCGGCGCACGACACGCGCCCACGCGGGTACGTACGTCCCCATGACCTCTGAGCGCCCCGACCCCGCAGTCCCGACGGCCACCTACCGGCTCCAGCTCCAGCCCGCCTTCCCCTTCCAGGCAGCCGCCGAAGCCGTGCCGTACCTGGCCTCGCTCGGCGTGTCCCATCTGCATCTGTCGCCCGTCCTGGAGGCGGTGCCCGGCTCGCAGCACGGCTACGACGTCGTGGACCCCACGCGCGTACGGGAGGAGCTGGGCGGCGAGGAAGGGCTGCGGGAGCTGTCCCGCACCGCGCGGCGGCACGGGCTCGGGCTGGTGGTGGACATCGTCCCGAACCACATGGCGACGTCCCCGCGCCACAACCCGGCCCTGTGGGAGGTGCTGCGCGACGGCCCGTCCGCGCGCCGGGCCCGCTGGTTCGACATCGACTGGGAGGCGCAGGGCGGGCAGGTGCTGCTGCCGGTGCTCGGGGGACCGCTCGGCGAGGAGGCCGGCCGGCTGAAGGTCGACGGGGACGTGCTGCGCTACTACGACCACTCCTTCCCGCTGCGCGAGGGCACGGCCTCCCTGCCCCTGCCGCAGCTGCTGGACGCCCAGTGGTACCGGCCCGTGTGGTGGCGGCTGGCCCGCACCGAGCTGAACTACCGGCGGTTCTTCAGCATCTCCGAGCTGATCGGGGTGCGGGTGGAGGACCCCGAGGTGTTCGAGGCGACGCACGCGAAGATCCTGGAGCTGCTGCACGAGGGCGTGGTCGACGGGCTGCGCGTGGACCACCCGGACGGGCTCGCCGACCCCGGGACGTATCTGCGGCGGCTGCACGAGGCGACGGACGGCCGCTGGACGGTGGTCGAGAAGATCCTCGCCGACGGCGAGGCGCTGCCCTCCTCGTGGCCCGTCGCCGGCACCACCGGCTACGACGCCCTGCGCCACGTCGACGGGGTGTTCCTGGACCCGCGCGGGTTCGGGGAGCTGGTGGGCCGCTACCGGGCCCACGCGGCCCCGCAGACGGACCGGGGCGGCGAATGGGACGCCACGGTGCGGCGGGCCGCGTACAAGGTGCTCACGCACGAGCTGGCCACCGAACTGGACCGGCTCACCCGGGTGGCGGCCCGGCTGTGCGCGACCGCCCCCGAGACCGCGCTGCGGGACCGCGCGCCCTGGGCGCTGCGCACCGCGCTGACCGAGCTGCTGGTGCGTCTCGAGGTGTACCGGCCCTACTCCCCCGAGGACGCGGCCACGGTGGTGACCGCGGAGGCGGCGGCCGAGGCCCGGCGCGCGTTCGCCGTCCCGGAGGAGGCGGGCGCGGTCGACGTCGTACGGGACCTGCTGCTCGGGCGGTACGGGGACGGGTCCGCGTACGTGGAGTTCCGTACGCGGTTCGCGCAGACGGCGTCGGCGCTGCGGGCCAAGTCGGTGGAGGACACGGCGTTCTACCGCTACGTACCGCTGCTGTCGGCGACGGAGGTGGGCGGCGAGCCGGGCGGCCCGGCGGTGGAGCCGGGGCGGTTCCACGCGTACTGCGCGCGCGTGCAGCGCGACTGGCCGGCCACCGGGACGGTGCTGTCCACGCACGACGCCAAGCGCAGCGCGGACGTGCGGGCGGCGCTGCACGTGCTCACCGAGTGCCCGGAACGCTGGGCGGACGTCGTCGCGGAGGTGTCCCGCGCCGGGGAGGCGGTGCCCGACGGGCAGACGGCGTGGGCGGCCTGGCAGACGGTGTTCGGGCTCGGCCCGGCCGAGGAGGAGCGGGTGCAGGCGGCGCTGCTGAAGCATGTGCGTGAGGCGGGCCTGTTCACCAGCTGGACCGAACAGGAGCCGCCGTACGAAGAGGCGGTGGCGCGGTTCGTGACGGCGGGTCCGTGCGGGGTGCCGGGGCGGAAGGTCGCGGAGCTGCGGGAGGCGCTGGAGCCGCACATCCGGGCGAACGTGCTGGGCGCGGCGCTGGTGCACCTGACGATGCCGGGCGTGCCCGACGTCTACCAGGGCACGGAGCGCGAGTACCGGGCGCTGGTGGACCCGGACAACCGGCGGCCCCCGCGGTTCGGCGAGGACGGCGGTGACGGAGAGGCGAAGGAGGCCGTGACCCGGGCGGCGCTGGCGCTGCGGGCGCGGCGGCCGGAGGTCTTCGGCGCGTCGGCGTCGTACGAGCCGCTGGCCGCCGAGGGTCCGGCGGCGGACCACTGCCTGGCGTTCGCCCGCTCCGGCTCGGTGGTCACGGCGGTGACCCGCCTCTCCCTGCGTCTCGCGGAGGCGGGCGGCTGGGGCGACACCCGGCTGCCGCTGCCTCCGGGGCGGTGGACCGATGTCCGGCAATCCGGGCGGGACTTCGAGGGGGCCGTGCGGTTGGCAGAGCTGTTCGCCGCGTCGCCGGTGGCGCTGCTGGAGCGGGCGCCCGAGTGACGGTGGTTCCGACTGTGGGGGCGCTGTGCGGGGTCGGTGCCCGGTCGGCGCACGGCCGTTGCGGACCCGCTGGACGCGCGGCGGGCGCGGGACGGCCGACGTGCGGGAGAGGGCCGCGACGTGCCTCCGAGCGCCCCCTGGCGGCTCCCCCGCACCGCCCTTGACACCGTCTCGCGGCCGTGGGGTACTGCGCAGTGCGAGTGCGGGCGGTGACGGGGGGTGGGTCCGCTGCGGGAGTCGCGCTATCCGACGGTGGCCGAACTGGTCTTCTCCGCCCGGGCGCTGGCGATCCAGTGGCCGGGTCTGTGTGTGCTGCGGCAGGTGGGGGTGTCCCGCGGGGGACGGCCGCTGCACCTGCTGTCCGTGGGACGCGCCCGGCACGCCGTCCTGGTCGTGGCCGGCGCCCACGCCAACGAGCCCGCGGGCAACGGGACGCTGCTGGCCCTGGCCCGGCGGACCCTGCTCGAGCGGGAGCTGCGCGACGGCGTCTCCTGGCACTTCCTGCTGTGCGCGGACCCCGACGGGGCGAGCCTGCACGTCACCCCGGCGCCCCGCAGTCTGTACGACTACCACCTGGGGTTCTTCCGCCCGGCCGGGCCCGAGCAGCCGGAGTGGGCGCCCTCGGTGCTGCCCGCCGACCGGCTGCCCCCGGAGACGCGGGCGCTGACCGGGGTGATCGACGAGCTGCGGCCGTTCCTCCAGGTGTCCCTGCACGGCACGGATCTGGGCGGCAGCTGGGTGCAGTTGACGCGGGACGTGCCCGGACTGGCGGAACCTTTCGCCAAGTCGGCGGCGGAGCTGCACATCCCGGTGGAGACGGGCGCGTCGGACGCCGCGGGCTGGCCCGCGTCGGGTCCCGGCGTGCACGTGATGCCGGCGCCGGAGGCCGCCCCGGCCTATCCGAGCCTGAGCGACGACGCCCGGCACAGCACCTGGTACCACGCTCACCGGTACGGCGGCCTGACGGCGGTGGTCGAGGTGCCGATGTGGGCGAGCGACCTGGTCGACGACCCGGCCCCGCATCCGGCTCCGGACACCGCGATGCACGCGCTCGCGGAACGGCTGCTGCGGGACGCGGACGAGGTGCGGCGCGTGCTGGAGGACGTCCGTCCGGGCCCTCCGCCCGCCGAGGCCCACAGTCCGCTGCTGACGGCGGCCACCTGGGTGCTGGAGCTGGTGCCGGGACTGGCCGCCGACCTGGTCCGTACCCCGCCGGCCGACGGCACCCGCGCCTACGTCGGCAGCGTGGACGCGTTCGCGCGCCGGGTGCCGCTGCGGGCGGCGGCGATGCTGCGACGCGCGCTGCGCGACACCGACGCCCAGGCGGCGGCCCGCCTGGACCGCCTGGTCGCCGACTGGAGCGACGCCTTCGCCACCCGCTTCCGCGCCCGCTGGGTCCCGGTCCGCCATCAGGTGGAACACCAGTCCCGCACGGTGGTCGCGGCTGCGCGGCAGGCGCGGGCGGGGTTGATGTGAGGGGGCCGGGGCGGCACGCCGCCCCGGCCGGGTGGGACGCGGGGCAGCTCCCCTGTGACGGCCGACGGCCCGCGCCGCTGCCCGGCTCGCCGCCCGGCGCGCGCTGAGCGCTCCGGCACGCCTTGCGGGGGTGCCCGACGGAGCCGACGACGCCTGCACGGGGCAGGCGCGTCTCCCGGCCGCCACAGCCCCGTTACCGGGCCCCGCAGGGCAGCGCCCCGCACCGGCGCCCCAACACCCCGGCGCACGCAGTGCCCAACACGGCCTCACCCGCCGTCAAGGGCGGCTCCCAGCCCTGCCGGCGTGCCCGACGGAGCCGACGGCGCCTGCACGGGGCGCGCGCGGCTCCCGGCCGCCACAGCCCCGTTACCGGGCCCGCAGGGCAGCGCCCCGCACCGGCGCCCCAGGACCCCCGACGTCGCGCGACGCCCAACACGGCTCACCCGCCGTCAAGGGCGGCTCCCGGCCCTGCCGGCGTGCCCGACGGAGCCGACGACGCCTGCACGGGGCGCGCGCGGCTCCCGGCCGCCACAGCCCGCTTACCGGGCCCCGCAGGGCAGCGCCCCGCACCGGCGCCCCAGGACCCCGGCGTCGCGCGACGCCCAACACGGCTCACCGCCGTCAAGGGCGGCTCACCTCACCGCGGGGCTACACGCCGGCCGCCCCGGCGCCAGGTGTCTCACGTTTCGTCGAGCGCGAAGAGCGCCCCCGTGCGGGCGCGCAGCGTGCAGGTGTTCGGGAAGGTCTCCGACCAGCTGACCGGGCGGTCGCGCCACATGCCCTGCGCGTGGGCGGTCACCGGGGCGTGGATCATCGGGCAGAGGGTGTCCTCCGCGGGGAGGGCGGTGATGCGGCCGTCCGCGGCCGACAGCTGCGCGCAGGCCTCCTCCGCGTGCGGGTGGCCGCCGCCGGGCGGGTCGCACCGCAGCAGTGTGCCGCCGACCGCACCGGCCGCCGGGGTCTCCCCTTGGCTAACGCCGAGCATCAGCCAGTTCCCGGGTTGCGGCGGGGTGTCCGCGTGGGCGGAGGGCGTCGCGCCGGCGAGCAGGAGGAGGGCGGCGGCGGACAGCCCCGCCCCTACCGTCATCACTGAGGTGTGCGTCATTCCCGGTGCATCGGCACGGCGGGCCCGGGACCCCAGCCCGGCTCACCCGAACGGGAGGCTCCGGGTGTCCTCCGTACGGCCAGGGCGCACACGGCGCGGATCACCCGGGCCTGGTACTCCGCCTGGCGGTCCACGGGGATCCAGCGGGCGCCGAGCGTGTTCCGGAGGTCCGCGCAACGCGCGTCAATCAGCCGGTTCAGCTCGGGCAGCGCGTCGGCCGGGTCACGTCCGGCGCGGGTGACGAGCTGGTGCAGCAGGCCTGCGGTGCGCAGGGCGAGGCGCCTCCCCGCGAGGCGCAGCGCGGCCAGGCGGGCGGTGGTCATGGGCGGCAACGGCCGTGCAGAATCGTTCCGGCAGTCGGGGTCCCAGGCGTCCGCGAGGCCCGGGCAGACCAGGAGGTAGTCCTCGACCGGGGCGAGCAGCCGGTCCGCGTCGGGCACGCCCGCGGCGTACGGGCGGATCCGCTCCGCCAGCTCGCCGAGCAGCCCGGTGTCCCGGCGCAGGGTGCGGCTGACGGACCGCAGCTCCGCGTCCGGGTCGGGGTGCGGGGCGCCGTTCCCGACGGAGGCGACACCCCACATCGGCGCCTCCACGACCGCGGTGACCGTGCCGTACCCGTAGGGGTGGTACCACGTCGACTCCACGGCCGCCTCGGTGATGGCGGCGGCCAGGTCCCGGCGCCGCGGTGGCGGTACGAGGTAGACGGCGGGGCCGAGACCGGGCCAGTACAAGGCGTCGTACGCGCCGAGTTCGCGGGGCACGCCCAGGCGGGCGGCGACGGCGGCGACCCGGCGGTCGAGGCCCGGCAGCTCGTGGGTGAGCTCGACGAAACCGCCGCCGACGTCCACACCGTGCAGGGAGCACTGGAGGAAGGGGCGCAGTTCGTCCTGGAGGGCGAGCAGCGCGCGGGTCTCCGGCAGCGCGGCGGACGCGGCTCCGTCCGGCAGCCACTCGGGCTGTTCCAGGAAGCCGGGGCGGTAGAAGTTCCGGAAGTGGCGGCCGAGGGTGTAAGGGCCGGTCAGCCAGCGCTCGTTGTGACGGAGGCCGTCGGGGTCGAGGCAGAGCAGCAGGTTCCAGGTGACGTCGGCGCCGTCGGTGAAGCGGCGGTCGGCGAGGGCGTGCTCCGCCAGCCGCAGCACGGTGGCGCCGCCCACCGGTTCGTTGGCGTGGGGTCCCGCGACGACGAGGGCCTGGCGGCTGCCGTGGCCGACGATGAGCAGCCACAAGGGGGTGCCCGCGCGGGAGACGCCGACGCGGCGCAGGCGCGCGTCGCGGGGATGGCGGGCGGCGAGGGCGGCGGCCCGCGCACCGAGTTCGTCGACGGTCGGATAGCTCAGGAGGGGCGTCAGGTCACACCTCCACGAAGCGACGCCGTCGTCCACCGGAAGTACAGGCCGTGCGGGGAGTGCGGAGATCGAGCGGGGAGTACGGGGAGTGCAAGGCGCCCCTACAGTCAGTCACGCGGCCGGGGCGGCGTCAACACCGTCACCCACCAACAAAGTGTATATGCCCGTCAGTTGACGGAGAGACGGTAGACGATCCGGCCGAACCCCACCTGGTCCCCCTCGCGGACCACGGCCGCGCCGACCACCCGACGGCCGTTGACCGTCGTGCCGTTGGTGGAGCCGAGGTCGCGCAGCACCCACAGGCCGCCCTGATGGGTGAGTTCGGCGTGCACGCGGGACACCGTCTCGTGGGTGAGCCGCAGCCCGTTGGCCGGATCGCGCCCTATCCGCAGCGGGTGTCCGTGCGTGGGGTGCGGCAGCAGCAGTTTCGGCAGCTTCTCGGCCCGCCAGGCCCCGCGCAGCCGCACGGTGAACCCGGAGACGGCCTCCACCGAGCCGAACACCACGCGAGAGAAACGGCTCTCGCGCGGCAGGTCCGCGGTGAGCGCGGCGAGTTCGTCGGCGCGCCGCGCCACGAGCGCCAGTTCCATGCGCCGGATGAACGTGTCGTGGGAGAGGCGGCCCTTGGCGACGCCGTCCCGCAGCACACTCAGCGCCTTGTCGCGCTCCGCGTCGGAGAGCCGCGCGGGGTACGTGGAGAACTCGAAGGACGACGTCACGCGGTCGATTGTCGGTCAGCCGAGGGTGAGCTGTCCAGAAACCCCGTAAGCGGAGGGAGGGCCCCCGCCTCGGGGGGGGGTACGCCCGCTCCCCCACGGGCCCGGCACGCGCAGCTCGGGCGACACCCGCCGCAAAACGGCGGATCCCCCGGCGAATTGATCTCCGATGCCGCACGATGGAGGCGCTTCATCACGGTGAGCAGACGAAGGGGAACCGTCCGTGCAGTTCGAGGTGTGGGCACCACAGGCCGGCCTAGTGACGCTCCGGTGCGACGACGTCACGCGCGCGTTGGAGCGTGATCCCGAGCGGGAGGGGTGGTGGCGGGGGGAGGCCGAGGCGCACGACGGCTCCCGGTACGGCTTCACCCTGGACGACGGTCCGGTGCTGCCGGACCCCCGGTCGCGCCGCCAGCCCGACGGCCCCGACGGGCTCAGCGCCGTCGTCGACCACGACCGCTTCGAGTGGAGCGCCGAGTGGTCCGGACGCCCGCTGCCCGGCGCGGTGCTGTACGAGATGCACGTCGGCACCTACACCCGCGAGGGCACCTTCGACGCCGCCGCCGAACGGCTCGGCCACCTCGCCGACCTGGGTGTCACCCACGTGGAGTTGATGCCGGTGTGCCCCTTCCCCGGGCGGCACGGCTGGGGGTACGAGGGCGTCTCGCTGTGGGCGGTGCACGAGCCGTACGGCGGGCCCGAAGGGCTGAAACGGTTCGTCGACCGGGCGCACGCGCTGGGGCTCGGCGTCGTCCTGGACGTGGTGCACAACCACCTGGGCCCGTCGGGCAATTACCTGCCGCGGTTCGGTCCGTACTTCACCGACACGCACCACACGCCGTGGGGCGTGGCGGTCAACCTGGACGCGCCCGGCTCGGACGAGGTGCGGGCGTACCTCGTGGAGAGCGCGCTGGCGTGGCTGCGCGACTACCGGATCGACGGACTGCGTCTCGACGCGGTGCACGCGCTGGTGGACACCCGCGCGCGCCACTTCCTGGAGGAGCTGTCGCAGGCCGTGGACGAGCTGGCCGCCGACACCGGCCGGCCGCTGTTCCTGATCGCCGAGTCCGACCTCAACGACCCTCGGGTCATCACCCCGCGCGACCGGGGCGGCTTCGGCATCCACGCCCAGTGGAACGACGACTTCCACCACGCCCTGCACACCGCGCTGACCGGCGAGTCGCAGGGCTACTACGCCGACTTCGCACGCGCCCCGCTGGCGGCCGTCGCCAAGACGCTCACCGGGGGCTTCTTCCACGACGGCACCTACTCCAGCTTCCGCGGCCGGCACCACGGGCGGCCGCTCGACCGCACCCGCGTGGCCGCGCACCGGCTGCTGGGCTACAGCCAGACGCACGACCAGGTGGGCAACAGGGCCCAGGGCGACCGGCTGGCCGCGCTGGTCTCCCCCGGACTGCTGGCCTGCGCGGCGGCGCTGACGCTGACCGCGCCGTTCACGCCGATGCTGTTCATGGGCGAGGAATGGGCGGCGGGCACGCCGTGGCAGTTCTTCACCGACCACACCGACCCGGAGCTCGCGAAGGCGGTCAGCCAGGGGCGGCGGCGGGAGTTCGCGGCGCACGGGTGGGCGGAGCAGGACGTGCCCGACCCGCAGGACCCGGCCACCCGTGACCGCTCCTGCCTCGACTGGTCCGAGCCGGAGCGGGAGCCGCACGCGCGGATGCTGGCCTGGTACCGGCAGCTCCTCGCGCTGCGTCGCGAGCAGCCCGACCTCACCGACCCCGACCTCGCCGACACCAAGGTGGCCTACGACGAGGACCGGCGCTGGCTGGCCTTCCGCCGCGGCGACGTCCGCGTGGCCGTCAACGTGGGCGCCGGACCGGCCGACATCCCGCTGGGCTCCCGGGAGGCCCGTGTCCTGGCGGCGTGGGAGCCGGTGGACGTGCCGGGCGCGGACGGTCTGCTGCGGCTGCCCGGGGAGTCGGCGGTGGTGCTGCTTCAGGAGTGAGGCGGGCGCGGGGCGGGTCCGCCCGCTCCGCGCGTCGGGACGCCCTCGGTGTGCCGCGTCACGGCGCTGCGTCGCTGTCCCGGAGGTCGGTGACGCGTTCCAGCATGATGGGCTCCCAGGCGCGGCGGAGGCGGGTGCGGAGCAGCGGCAGGGACGCCGTGTCGTTGTGGACGAGTGCCTCGGCGAGCTGGATGACGCAGTCGCAGCGGGCCAGCCACAGGCCGCGCAGGCAGGGGCGGGGGCCGTAGCCCGCCAGCGTGGCCGCGCGGACGGCGGCGGGGGCGCCGACGGCACGGGCCAGGCCCGCGATGTCCTCGGCCGGGTCGCCGACCACCGCCGTGTCCCAGCCGAGCACCCCCCGCACCCGGCCGTCCGCGCCGACGACCAGGTTGCCGCCCGTGAGGGCGTGGTGCGCCAGCACCGCCGAACCGGCCTGCGCGGCGAGTTGCACCGTCGCGGCCTGGGTGAACTGGCGCAGCCGCGCCGCCTCGAACTCGTCGGCCTTGTCGAGCAGTTCGACGGCCTCCCCGGCCGCCCGCCGCAGGGTCTCGAGCGAGCGCGGCGGCACGCGGGGCACGCCCAGCGACTCGGCCTGACGTACCGGCACCTGGTGCAGCCCGGTGAGCAGGGCCGCCAGGTCGGTCTCGCCTACGGCCGACACGGTGTTCTCCTCCGCCGTGCCGCCGGGCAGCCGGGTCTCCAGTGTGCACAGCAGGCCGGGCGCCCACTCGCTCTGCGCCACCCCGACGGGCAGCGCCACGGACACGTGCGGGCGCACCACCTCGCGCAGCCGCAGCTCGCGACGCCACCGCACGCAGGTCGCGCGGTCCGGGGCGAGGCGCAGCACGTGCCGGGTGCCGACCAGCCAGGTGGTGGGGTCGGCGCCGTCGCCCGCGGGCCGCACGTCGAGGGCGGCGGCGGACGCGCTCGTGCCGTGCCCGCTGTCCTTGAGCAGGGACCGGGCCAGTCGGCGGACGGTGTCAACGGTGGGTGTCGGTGCCTGGGTCATGGTCGCGCCGTAGCCGTTCGGGAGAGGCAGGGTGGGGACGGGGCGGAGGGCCGGTCGGTGCCGCTCAGTCGACTATCACCATCCCCCGCTCCGTGTCGTTCAGCCGCCGCCCGCCGTCCTCCGTGACGGTCACGATGTCCTCGATCCGCACCCCGAACCGGCCCGGCAGATAGACGCCCGGCTCGACGGAGAAGCACATGCCGGGGACGAGCGGCCGCTCCTCGCCCTCGATCATGTACGGCGGCTCGTGGGTGGTGACGCCGATGCCGTGCCCGGTGCGGTGGATGAAGTACTCGCCGTACCCGGCGTCGGCGATGACCGCGCGGGCCGCCCGGTCGACGTCCTGGCAGGCCGCGCCCGGCCGCACCGCGCGGAAGCCGGCCTCCTGCGCCTCGCGCACCAGGTCGTGCACCCGGCGCTCCTCCTCGGTGGGCTCGCCGACGTGCACCGTGCGGGAGGTGTCCGAGCCGTAGCCGTCCTTCAGGCCGCCGAAGTCGAGGACGACCATGTCACCGCGCCCGATGCGGCGGTCGCCGGCCTCATGGTGCGGGTTGGCGCCGTTGGGGCCGGAGGCGACGATGGTGAAGTCGACCTGGGAGTGGCCGGAGCGGCGCAGCAGCGCGGCGAGGTCGGCGGCCACCTCGGACTCCGGACGGCCGGAGAAGCGGACGTTCCTCATCTCCTCGAACGCGGCGTCGGCGGCGGCGCCGGCCGCGGCGAGCCGCTCCAGCTCCGCGGCGTCCTTCACGGCGCGCAGCATCGGCAGCGCATCGGTGAGGGAGACGTACGAGCTTCCGGGGAGCGCCCGCTGGAGCCCCAGCAGGTGCAGCGCCCACGCGTTGTCGCTGACGCCGAACCGCCCCCGGTCGTCGAGGAGGTCGGCGGTGAGGGCGTAGGGGTCCCTGCCGTCGGTCCAGTCGCGCAGGGCGAGGGCGGGCGCGCCGGTGGCCTTCTCGGCGTCCGGGGCCTCCAGGGTGGGGACGACGAGCACGGGTTCCCGGCCTGCGGCCAGGACCAGCAGGGTGAGCCGCTCGGTGACGGCGGGCGGTGCGTACCCGGTGAGCCACACCAGGTCCGGGCCCGGGGCGACGAGCAGCCCGGCGAGCCCGGCGTCGGCGGCCTGCCGCGCCGCCCGGTCCATACGGGTCCTGTAGTCGTCGGCGGTGAAGGGCACGGGCGCGGTGCCGGTCATCCGGGTGCCTCCCAGGGGCGGACGTCGGGGCTACGGGCAGCATCCTGCCCGCCGAACGGGTACGGCGCGAGCCGGTTGCCGGGGTTGCCCCCGGAGCCGCCCCGTCCGGAGGCGGAATCGCCGGCTCCGTCAGGCGCCGACGCGCCCGTGCGCCCGTGCGTCCCGCTGCGGCCCGTGGCCTTGCGAGACCACCCCCTCACGTGAGGATTCCGGGAACCGCGGTCAGCTGCCGATAGCCCCCGGTGGGGTGCCGGACGGTCAGGCGGACCGGTGTGCCCGGCGGGGTGCGGGAGACCTCGTCGGCCAGGTCCGCCGCCGTGTCGACGCGGGTGGCGCCGACGGCGAGCAGCAGGTCGCCCTCGCGGAGACCGGCCGTGTGGCCGGGGCCGGGGTTCTGCACGCCGACCACCAGGGCGCCCGGCCGACCGTCGTCGGTCACCTCCACCCCGAGCCGGGCGGAGAGGGCCGGCCCGGACGCCGGGGCGGGGCCGGCCCACGCGGTGGCCAGGACGCCCAGGGCGGCCCCGGTCAGCAGCAGGGCCAGTCCCGCCCCGGCCCGCCGGCCCCGCGGGCGCCCGGCGGGCGGCTCCTCGGGGGCGGCGGGAGCGGGGTCCGGCCGGGGACCGGCGTGGTCACCGGGCATCGGCCGGGGACGGAGCGCGGGGGGTTCCACGGCGGCCGGCCGTCAGACGAGGACCGGGGACGCCGGGGGCCGGTGCGGCAGGAAGCCGTGCACGCGCCCGGACAGGTACTCGTCCTTGTACCGGTCCACGCTGCGGTGCCAGTTGAGGATGCCCGCCATCCAGTTCTGCAGGTCGGTCACATAGCCCCGCATGACCGCCCGAGCCTCCTCCGAGAGCCGGAAGTCGTCGTAGACGACGGGCAGTTCGTGCTCGACGACGTGCTCGAACTGCCGCATGCGCTGGTTCATCAGGTCAGCGACGACCGGCAGCGCCGTCGCGTAGTCGATGCCGAAGAAGTTCTGCACGACGAGGACCGCGTTGTGCATCTCCCCCTCGAACTCGATCTCCTTCTGGTACGAGAACACGTCGTTGAGCAGGCAGGCGAAGTCGATCGCCGCGTTCTCCAGGGAGCGGACCGGACCCGTGCGGTACACCTCCGGCGGGACCGCGGGGCCGTGTCCGGCGCGGCACAGGCCGAGCGTGAGGTCGGAACCGAAGGTGGCGCGGCGCATCTCCAGGTAGTCCACGGGGTCCGGGACGCGGTTCTGGATCTGGTTGGACAGCTCCCACACCCACGACTCGGTCATCGTGTCGACGGCCGTCCGCAGCGGGCGGCGCTGCTCGGGCGTCATGCCGGCCGTGGTGCGGGCCCACAGGTCGACCAGGGACCGTTCCATCGCGTTGGCGGGCTCGGGCACCTCCTCGCCGTCCAGCGGCATGCAGGCGGACAGCCGGGCGGTGGTGAGCCGGGCGGCGGCCAGGTCGCGGCGGTGGCCGTAGACCAGCGGGTAGTAGTCGTCGCCGTAGGTGCCGAAGGCCAGCCAGCCGGAGGCGAGGTCGAGCTGCTCCTGCGTGGCGTCCGGGTCCAGGCCCGCCGCGCACAGGGGCAGGTCGCAGCTGGCGAGCTTGTCCTCGTCCCAGACGCCCTCGCCGAGGATTCCCATGCGGTGCGACCACTCGAGAAGATGCCGCCGGGAGCCTTCGAGGGCCGGGCTGAGGGACAGGGGGAACGGCATCCGGATGTCGGGGAGGACCGACGGGCCGACCTTCTGGTACGGCACGTGCCGGTAGGGGCGCAGCCGCTCCGAGGCGGCTCGGGCGAGCAGTGCGCCGACGTCGGCGGCGGACGTGCCGGGGCCGGTCAGGGCCTGCCAGGAGGGGCCTGGACGGGCGTTCTCGTTCATGTAGCGGCTGGAGCGCATGTGCCACTCGTGGCCGCCGGCCTGCCAGTCCTGCAGCCCCTTGGCGTACGCGGCGACGGCGGTGGTCTCCGCCGGGGTGAGCCCCTGTTCCAGGGCGACGGCGGGCACCTCCGTGAACGCGGTGTGCTCGAACTGGTGCAGCCGCGAGGTGAGGACGTCGTTGACCAGGTCGGCGGCCTCCTGCGTGGTGCAGCCGAAGAAGGTCTCCAGGACGAGCACGCCGTTGCTGAGCTCGCCCTCGTCCTCCACCTCCCGCTGGTAGGAGAACAGGTCGTTGCGCAGGTGCACGGCGTCGGAGAACGTCTCCATGAGCACCCGCAGCGGGCGGGTCCCGGCGACGGCGGCCGGCACCTCTGCGGTGGCGTACTCGACGAGACCGGCCGACCAGGGGGCGCCGCCCACCTTGCGGCGCATCTCGATGTACTCGACGGGGTTGGCGATCCGCCCCTCGTTGATGTTGGACAGCTCCCACAGGGACTCGTTGAGGAGGTGCTCGGTGGCGACGGCGAACCGGCGGCGCCAGTCGGCGGACATCGCCGGCACGGTCCGCGCCCACAGGTCGGCGAGGCCGGCCTCGACCGGGTTCTCCGGCTCGGGGACGGCCGTCCCCGGCTCCAGGGGCATGAACAGCGGCAGCCGGTCCAGGTGGGCCTTGCCGCCGACGCGGTCCTGGGTGCGCTTGTACTTCTCCAGGAAGTGGTCGTCGAAGAAGAACACCCACACGTACCAGTCGGTGATCAGGGACAGCGCGGGGCCGTCGCAGTCGGGGTGCGTGTAGGCGCAGAGCAGGCCGTAGTCGTGCGCGTCGAGGTCGGCCTGCTCCCAGACCCCGCTGCCCTCCAGCATGCCCATCTCGCGCGCCCAGGCCGTGGAGTGGGCCCGGGCCTGGTCCACGTGCGGATTGAGGCGCGCGGGGTGCGGCATGTAGAAGTGCGGGAGTTCGAAGGGCTGCGTCATGGCCGGGGGCTACCCGTGCCGCTCCGGCCGCATCCGCGGCCCGCCCAGTGATCACACCTTCGCGTGAAACCTGCCCGGAAAGGGGAGTTGAGAGCTCAGGTCCGTACCTGGATCAGCGCGTGGGTGCCGCTCGTGCGCCAGCGCCCGCCCTCCTCCGCGTCCAGTGCCGCCTCCGTGTCCGGGGCGAGTCCGGTGATCACGTCGGACTTGAGGGTGCGCAGGGCGGCGACCGCGCCCGGGAGCTGAGCGGTGACGTCGGCGAACGGCGTGGTCGGGGGCCAGTACCGGTCGCCCACGAGACGGCGGTAGTTGAGGTCGCCCTTGAAGACGGTGAGGGCGGCCTCCGCGAAGTCGGCGCGCAGGTCGTCCGGCATGTCGGCGTAGGGCAGGGGCGCGCAGGAGAACGGGTGGGCGCGCAGTTCGAGCCGGCCGTCGGTGAGGGCGGCGCGCAGGCGGCGTCCGTACGCCCCGGCCGCGCCCTTGGCGGCGGTGAGGCGGCGTACGGCGTCGAGGACGTCGGCGGTGGTGGCGTCGGAGACGTAGTACGGGTGCGGCTTGACGTGCAGAACGGCGCGGGTGATACGCCCGTGGGCGAGCAGGTGCGCGATCAGCAGCAGGTCGGGGACGAGTTCGCGGCCGGCGTTGTCGGCGACCAGGCAGAGGGTGCCGGCCGGGGAGCCGTCGAGCAGGGACCACAGGCGCTCGCTGTCGTCGGCGACCAGGGCGGGGACGGCGGCGGTCTCCTCGGCGCCCTCGGCGGACATGCGGAAGCCCAGGTCGGCGCGGTTTCCCCAGAGAGAGCCGTGCAGCAGGGCGCGGGCGCGTTCGTCCTCGGGGCGGTCGTCGAGGGCGTCGAGCGCGGCGAGTTCCTCGTCCGTGGCGGGCGCGTCGAGCTCGGCGAGCTTGGCGGGACGGAAGGGGTCGACGCCCTGCCAGGGTCCGGGTTCGAAGTAGCCGACGGCCTCGAGCAGTTGGCGGTAGAACCAGCTCTCGGACCACAGCCAGGGCACGTCGTGCCAGGAGCGGCCCGCGTGGTCGTCCATGCCCCAGGCCGCCCAGCGGTCGCGGTCGTGGGCGCCGGCGGGCAGGGGCGTGACGGCGCCCTCGGTGCAGTTCACCAGCAGGGCGTCGAGCGCGCGGCGCTGCTCCGGGCCGTAGGGGGTGTCCTCGGCGACCTGGCGGAGGATCGCGGGGTGACGCTCGGCCAGCACGCCGTACGGAAAGGTGCCGGGCTCGTCGGCGACGATCACGGGGGCGGCGGGGATGTCGGGCATGCGGCTCACCGTAACCCGCCGGGCGGCCGCGCGCCGGGCGTCACAGCGGGGCGGGCTCGCTTTCCAGCCGGGCGGCGAGGGACAGGTAGCGGGCGCGGCGGGTGACGGGGACCAGGCCGCGGATGAGGAGCTGCCACATCTCGGCGGTGCGGCGGGGCTGGCGGGTGGCGGGTTCGCGGGCGCGGCCGACGACCCGCGTGCCGACGAAGAAGCAGACCAGGGAGTGGGCGACGACGTCGATGTCGGCGTCCGGGTGGACGTCGGCCTCCTCGACGGCGGCGGCCAGCCGGGCCGAGACGATGTCGAGCCACTCGGTGAAGGGGTGGCAGAGCGGCGGGCGCGGCCGGGTGACGCCGGTGGCCAGCCGCAGCCCGGCCCGCAGCACGGGGTCCTCGGCGGACATCCGGGCCATGCAGAAGGTGAGGCGCATCAGCGCCTCCAGCGAGGTGCGGCCGCGGGCGCCGGTGTCGCGGGCGAGCCGGTGGCAGGTCGCGGACTGGAGTTCCAGGATGGCGTGGGCGAGGTCCTCCTTGGCGGCGAAGTGGAAGTACAGTGCCCCTTTTGTGACGCGGGCGTGCTCGACGATGTCGCTGAGACTGGTCGCTTCGTAGCCCTGCCGGTCGAACAGGTCGGCCGCGGCCGTGATGATCGTCGCGCGGGTCTTCTCGGCGCGCACCTGCCTTGCCATCGACTGCACTCCTGTAGCCGGAAAGCGACGGTTCATGCCGTTTGTTTCTAACGCCCTGTACACGATAACTCACCCTGCGCTGACGTTCATCACTCCGGTGGGCGGGCTCAGTTGAACACAACCGGCATACAGGGCGTACGCCGCGAGGTGAAACAGCACGCGGGGTATCCCTGTGCGCGCCCCTCCCTCACACTGTACGGAGCCTGCACTTCCGCTTCTTAGGCTCTCACGGTTCATCACAATGCGGCAGCGGCACCTCACTTCGCGTGGCTGTTCACTTGACGACCAGTGGTTCCACGCGGTTGGCTCCGGCCAGCGAGAGTCACCCGGACGGCCCCACCTCGCGGTGGCCCGGATCCGCCGGTGTCCCTCCACCGCACTTAGCTCTGCCGGCACAGCGAGGTCCACGCTCCTCATGAACACTCGTCCCCCGTCCCGCCGCCTCACCCGACGCCGGACCGCGGTCCTGGCGGCCGCGATCGGTCTGCTGGTGGCGGGCTGCTCCTCCTCCGGCGCGGACGAGGGGGAGGACGGCGCGGGCGCCGTGAGCGGCTCCGGGGACCTGCGGGTCGCGCTGGTCACCCACGGCAGCGAGGGCGACGAGTTCTGGGACCGGGTACGCAAGGGCGCCGAGTCCGCCGCCGCCAAGGACGGCATCGAACTGACCTACCTGAGCGACCCGGACGGGGCCGGACAGGCCGACCTGGTGCGCCGGGCCGTCCGCGACGGTGTCGACGGCATCGCGCTCACCCTGGCCAAGCCGCAGGCCATGAAGGGCCCCGTCAACGAGGCGCGGGCCGCGGACATCCCCGTGGTCGGCCTCAACTCCGGTGTGGACGCCTGGCAGAAGGCCGGACTGCTGACGTTCTTCGGCCAGGACGAGAGCCTGGCGGGCCGCGCGGTCGGCGAGAAGCTGAACCAGCTGAAGGCCGAGCACACGCTGTGCCTGGTGCACGAGCGGGGCAACGTCGGTCTCGAGGCCCGCTGCGCCGGCGTGAAGAAGACGTTCCGCGGCACGAGCGAGAACCTGTACGTGGACGGCACCGACGAGCGGGCCGTCTCCGGCATCCTCACGGCCAAGCTGCGCCAGGACCCCTCCATCGACCAGGTCGTCACCAACGGCGCCGACTTCGCGCTCCTGGCCGTGGACGCGGCGGCCGAGGCGGACAGCGGGGCGGAGGTGGCCACCTTCGACCTGAACGAGGACCTGGTGGACGCCGTGCGCGGCGGCAACGTCCGCTTCGCCGTCGACCAGCAGCCCTACCTCCAGGGCTACCTCGCCGTGGACGCCCTGTGGCTGTACCGGACCAACGGCAACGTCAGCGGCGGCGGGGCCGCGCCCGTCCTCACCGGGCCGGCGTTCGTCACGAAGACGAACGCGGACTCGGTCGCCGGGTTCGCCGCCGCCGGAACCCGCTGACGGCCGCCGTGCGTACCGTTCCCACCACCCGACAGCTCTAGGACCACGATGTCTCGACGGACAGGTGCCCGGCGCCGTCTCGGCTCCATACGCCTCTCGCTGATCCTGCTCGCCCTGGTGCCCTGCGTCACCCTCGCCGCACTGTGGGGCCTGACCACGATCCGCATGTTCTCCGAGGGTCTGGAGCTGCGGTCGCAGACCCAGCTGAGCCGGTCCACCGGCGCGATGGGCACGCACGCCGCGCTCGACCTCCAGCGGGAGCGGGCGCTCACCGCCGACTGGCTGGCCGGGCCGGACGGTTCACGCTCCGCGCTGGTCACCCAGCGGCGCGCCACCGACCGGTCCGTGGCACGGCTCATGGGGCAGGCCGACGCGATCGCCCAGGCGCCGGCGCGCATCTCGGACCGGCTGTACTCGGTGCTCGGCTCGGTGGGCAGCCTGGAGTACTACCGCGGCCAGATCGACGACCCGCGCGACATCACCGCCGAGGAGGCACTGGAGCAGTACACGTCGGTCATCGACGACCAGATCCACGCCTTCCAGGAGCTGTCCCAGGTCGACGACGGCGACCTCACCTCCCAGGCGCAGCCGCTGGTGGCGCTGGCGCACGCGGCGGAACTGGTGTCCCGGGAGGACGCGGTGCTCACCCTCGCCTGGCCGTCCGGGCGTCTGGAGGCCGAGCACCGGCAGGAGTTCGCCGAGCTGGTGCACACCCGGCGCTGGCTGGTCGCCGACCAGATCATGCCGGCGCTCACCGGCGACCTGAAGACGGAGACCGAGCGGATCCTGTCGAGCCCTCAGTGGCGCGCGCTGGAGGCGGTGGAGGACCAGGTGCTGGCCACCCCGGCCGAGGGGAAGGCCCAGGAGGTCGAACTGCCGGATCTGCGCGACCGGTGGGCCGACGCCATGGACAAGGTCGCCCCGCGGTACGACGCCATGATCCGGCAGCAGACCGACGCGCTGCTCACCCGCAGCGCCGACGAGGCGCGGAGCCTGCTGGTGACGGCCGCCTCGCTGAGCGCGGCGGGGCTGCTCGCGCTGCTGCTGTGCGTGACCCTGTCCTGGCGCATCACCCGCTCGCTGTCCCGCCGGCTGCGCGGTCTGCGGCTGGCCACCCTCGGCCTGGCCCAGGAGCGGCTGCCGGACGTGGTGGCCCGGCTGGAGCGCGGCGAGAAGGTCGACCCCGAGTCGGCGACCACGCCCCTCGACTACGGTCACGACGAACTCGGCCAGGTGGCACAGGCGTTCAACACCGCGCAGCGCACCGCCGTGCACACCGCCGTCGAACTCGCCGACACCCGGCGCGGCTTCCAGAAGATCATCCTGGGCATCGCGCGGCAGAGCCAGAACCTGGTCAATCTCCAGCTCAGCAAGCTCGACGCGCTGGAACGCCGGCACACCGACCCCGAGGTCCTCAAGGGCCTGTACGAACTCGACTCCGCCGCCAGCCAGTTGCGCCGGTACGAGGAGAACCTGGTCATCGTCAGCGGGGAGCGCCCCGGCCGCACCTGGAGCGAGCCGGTCGCGCTGATCGACATCCTGCGCAGCGCGGTGGGCGAGGTCGCCGAGTACCAGCGGGTGGAGGTGTTCGCCGACGAGGAGGTGTCGCTCGCTCCGCCCGCGGTGGCCGACGTGATCCATCTGCTCGCCGAGCTGATCGACAACGCGACGGCGTACTCGCCCGCGCCGAGCCCCGTCACGGTGCGGACGTCGATGGTCGCCAAGGGCCTCGCCGTCGAGGTCGAGGACCGGGGGCTCGGCATGTCCGAGGAGGACTACGCCTCCCTCAACGCCCACCTGGCCGAGCCCCCGCAGTTCGACGTGGTGGCCCTCGCCGACGACCTGCGGCTCGGCATGTTCGTGATCTCCCAGCTCGCGCACCGCCACGGCATCACGGTCACCCTGCGTCCGTCGCCGTACGGCGGGACGACGGCGATCGTGCTCGTCCCGCACGAGGTGGTCGTCGTGACCGACGAGCCGTCGGACGCGACGCGCGGGTCGTCCGCGGCCGAGGACGCCCCGGTCGAGAACGCCTCCCCGCAGGACGCCTCGTCCCCCCTGCGTCCCCTCCCGGCCCGGGACCGCTCGGGCGCCGCGCGCAAGACCGCCGCGGACGCCGCCGGGCCGGCGCCGGACGGCTCCGGCGCTGCGGGCGCCACAGAGGCGGCGGAACGGTCCGGCGCGGAGGACGCCCTCACGGACCGGGACGACGCCACGGACGGGTCCGGGGCCGGCGGGAACGACGTGGGTCGCGCGGAGGCCGGTCCCGCAGCCGCGCGAGCCGGCTCCCGTCCCCCGCGGGGCGTTTCCGGCTCGGCACGGGCGGCAGCCGCGCCCGCGGACGGAGACACCGCGGCGCCACGGACCGCCTCCGCGACCCCGCCGCGCGGCGCCGGCACCCCGCACAGGCCCGCCGCGCCCGAACCGAACGGCAGCGGCGTCGCCCGCAAGGGCGGCCTCGCCCCGCTCCCCCGGCGCGTGCCGCAGACCAGCCTCGCCGCCGAGCTGCTCGATGACCCCTCCGCCGAGGAGCCGTGCGACGACGAGTTCACCGCCGAGCACGCCGCCTCCTCCCTGGCCTGCTTCCAGCAGGGCACGTTCCGGGCGCGGGACGCCGTCGGCGACGTGCCCGAGGACGGGCCGCCCCGCGTGCCCGCGCCCGCCTCCGGGCACCCGACCCCGACCGCTGACCGCTGACCGCCGACGAAGGAACACCGCCATGACACGCCCCCTGCCCGCCACCCACACCCAGCTGGACCAGCTGCTGACCGGACTCGTGGAACGGGTCGCCGACGTGAACCAGGCCGTGGTGCTCTCCGAGGACGGCCTGGTGGTCTCCAAGTCCACCGGCTTCCTGCGCGACGACGCCGAGCGTCTGGCCGCGACGGCGTCCGGTCTGATGAGCCTGAGCAAGGGCGTCAGCATGGACTTCCGCGGCGGCCCGGTGCGCCAGGCGCTCATCGAGATGGCGCACAGCTACCTGATCCTCACCTCGGCGGGACCCGGCGCCCATCTGGTGGTGCTGACCGGCCCGAAGGCGGACGTCGGCGTGGTCGCGTACCAGATGAACATGCTGGTGAAGAAGATCGGCGAGCACCTCAGCGCGGCCCCGCGGGACGCCAGCGGCCCCGCCGAAGACCCAGGCGTGTGAGGTGGGCGGGAGCGACCCTTCGGGCCGGCTGGTACGGCCGTTCACCCTGACCGGGGGCCGCACCCGGCCGAGCCGCGCCGACTTCACGCTCATCACGACGGTGACGACGGCCGACCCGCAGCCCGAGACGGCCGCCCGGCCCCAGCCCGAGCACATGCGGATCCTTCGGCTGTGCGCCCGTCCGATGGCGGTCGCCGAGCTGGCCGCGCGGCTCGACCTGCCGGTGAGCGTGGTCGTCATCATGCTCTGCGACCTGCTGGAGGCGGGCCGGATCACCGTCCGTCCCCCGCGTCCCGTCACCACCCCGGATCCGGACCTGCTGCAGAAAGTGAGGGAAGGCCTTGGCCGGCTCTGACACCGACGCCCGGGCGTCCGCCGACGGCGGCGCGCCCGACACGGTCAAGATCCTGATCGCCGGCGGTTTCGGCGTGGGCAAGACGACCATGGTCGGCTCGGTCAGCGAGATCAGGCCGCTGCGCACCGAGGAGCCGCTGACCATGGCGGGCCTGGACGTCGACGACCTGGACGGCGTCGAGGAGAAACGTGTCACCACGGTGGCCATGGACTTCGGCCGGATCACCGTGTCCGACGACCTGGTGCTGTACCTGTTCGGCACGCCGGGGCAGCAGCGGTTCTGGTTCATGTGGAACGACCTGGCCCACGGCGCGCTGGGCGCGGTGGTCCTGGTCGACGTGCGGCGGCCGAAGTCGAGTTTCGCCGCGATCGACTTCTTCGAGCGGCGGGGCATCCCGTTCGTGGTGGCCGTCAACGGCTTCCACGGCGAGCACCCTTACCCGGTGGAGGACATACGGGAGGCGCTGGCGCTGCCGGCGGAGGTGCCGGTGCTGCTGTGCGACGCGCGGGAGCGGGAGTCCTCGCGGGACGTGCTGATCGCGCTGATCGACCTGCTGATCGCGCAGGCGGCGGCCGCCGCCGGATGAGCCCGCGGGGTGCGGCGGACCGATCCGCCGCACCCCGTGACGGGCCTCAGAGGAGACCGGCGGACTTCAGCCAGGCCTTGGCGACGTCCAGCGGGTCCTTCTTCTCCAGCTGCACCTCGGCGTCCAGGTCGAGCAGCGTCTCGGTGTCCAGCTTCGCGGAGACCGCGTTCAGCGCCTCGACGCCCTCCTGCGGCAGCCCGTCCTTGCGCACCAGCGGGGTGACGTTGGCGTACCCGAAGAGGTTCTCCGGGTCCTTCAGGACGACGAACTTCTCCTTGACGATGGTCGGGTCCGTGGTGAACACGTCCGCCGCCTGGACCTCGTTCTGCGCGAGGGCCGCCTGGGTCAGGGGGCCGCCCGCGTCCAGCGCCTTGAAGGACTTGAACTTCAGCCCGTAGACCGCCTCGAGGCCCTTGAGGCCCTGCTGCCGGGTCTGGAACTCGGGCGAGCCGCCGATCACCAGCTCGGGCGCGGCTTCCTTCAGGTCGGCGAGCGTGGACTCGGCGGTGAGGCCGTACTTCTTCGCCGTCGCCGCGTTGAGGGCGACCGAGTCCTTGTCCTCGGCGGGCGAGGACTCCAGCAGGGTGAGCTGCTTGTCCAGCTTCGCCTTGACGGCCTCGTTGACCGCGTCGGCGGAGGTCTGCTCGGCCTTGTCGTCGAGGTAGGCGAGGAGGGAGCCGTTGTACTCCGGAAGAACCGTCACCGAGCCGTTCTTCATCAGGCCGTAGGTGGTCTCACGGCTTCCGATGTTGTGCTTGTAGGAGACCTTGAGGCCCTTGGCGCGCAACGCCTCGCCGTAGATGTCGGCGAGCAGGGTGGACTCGGCGAAGTTGTTCGAGCCGACGACGACCGTGCCCGCCTCGGCCTTGTCACCGTCCAGCGGGTTGTCGGAGGTGTCCCCGGAGGAACATCCGGTGAGCAGCGCCGCCGCGGCGGCGAGCGCGACCGCCGCCGCCCCGTGGTGCCTCGTCCTCGATCTGCTGCTCTTCGCCGTAGAAGTCATTCACCGATCCAATCCAGCCGTCTCACGCCCGGTCAAGAACGTCAGGGTCACATTTGTCGTACAACTGATCGAATGTCAGCGGCGGCGCACTCCGGGCGACACCGCGAACCGCTCCACGGCCCAGAACAGCGCGAGCGTGATCAGCGCGAGCACCGCCACCAGCGTCGCCCCGCCGACGACCTTCTCGTAGTTCCGCTGGAAGAGACCGTCGATCACGTACCGGCCCAGCCCGCCGAGGCTGACGTAGGCGGCGATCGTGGCCGTGGACACGATCTGGACGGCGGCGGACCGCAGGCCGCTGAGGATCAGCGGGAGCGCCACCGGCACCTCGACCCGGAACAGGATCCCGGGCTCGGGCATGCCCATCCCGCGGGCCGCGTCGACGGGGGCGGGATCCACGGTGCGGATCGCCTCGTACGTGGTCACCAGGATGGGCGGCACGGCGAGCACGACCAGCGGGATCATCACCGGCAGCAGGCCGAAGCCGATGAGCAGCACGGAGAGCACCAGCAGGCCGAAACTGGGCAGGGCGCGGGCGGCGTTGGCGACGACCGCGATCGCGTTGCCGCCGCGTCCGGTGTGCCCGGTCAGCAGTCCGACGGGCAGACCGATCGCCGCGGCGACCGCGAGGGCCAGCAGGGTGTACTGGACGTGCTCCAGGAAGCGGGACGGGATGCCGTCGTAGCCGTGCCAGTGCGCGCTGTCGCTGAAGAACGCCTGGACGAAGTTGAGGACGTTCACCGGGCGGCGCCCTTCGTGAGGATTTCCTCGCTCGAGGCGGCGGTCCGTTCCCGTCCGGAGCGGGGCATCCACGGGGTCAGCGCACGGCGCAGGGCGACCAGCGCGGCGTCGCACAGGACCGCCAGGACCGCCGTCGTCAGCACGGCGTTCGCCGCGAGTTCGGGCCGGTCGTACTTCTGCGCGGCGGCCATCAGATTGCCGAGGGCGCCCTGGTTGCCGATCAGGGCGCCGACGCTCACCAGGGAGATGCTGGACGCGGTGGCGACCCGCAGGCCCGCGACGATCGCGGGCGCGGCGATCGGCAACTGCACCTGGAGATACCGCCGTACGGGACCGAAGCCCATCGCGGTGGCGGCGGAGAGGGTCTCGTCCGGCACCGAGCGCACGCCGTCGGCGACCGCCGGCACCAGCACCACCAGGCTGTAGAGGGCCAGCGGGATCATCACGGTCAGCTCGGTCTGGCCCGTGTAGTCGATGAGTACGACGAAGAACGCCAGGGACGGCACCGCGTAGAGCACGGTCGTCACGCCGAGCACGGGCGGGTACAGCCAGCGGAACCGGTTGCACAGCAGCGCCAGCGGCAGGGCGAGCAGCAGGCCCGCGGCCACCGGCAGCAGCGCCTCGCGCAGATGCACCCCGATCAGGCCGGCCCAGCTGTGCTGGAGGTCACTGGGGATGTCGAAGAAGCCGCTCATCCGGCGACCTTCTCGTCCTCGCCGCGCTCCGCGTCCGCGTCCGCGTCCGGCGCAGCCCGCGTGTGCGCGGCGCGGACGGCCTCACCGATGGTCTGCTGGGAGACCACGCCGGTCACCCTGCCGTCCGCGTCGACGGCGACGGCCCAGCCGGTGGGCGAGAGGACCGCGCAGTCCAGCGCGACCCGCAGCGAGTCCCTGCCGGGCCGGAACGGACGCCCGTACGACAGCAGCCGGTCGCCGGCGCTCCCCCGCTCCCGCCAGCCGAGCGGGCGGCCGTCGGCGTCGGTCACCAGCAGGTACGGCGCGTCGGCGGCGGCGAGGCGTTCGGCGGGCGCGTCGGCCGGGACGACCGCGTCGGTGGTCAGCTCCAGCGCGTCCGAGGTGAAGAAGGACAGCCGGCGGATGCCGCGGTCGGCGCCGAGGAAGTCCTCGACGAAGGCGTCGGCGGGGTTCGACAGGAGTTCGGCGGGCGGCGCGTACTGGGCGAGCCGGCCGCCCTCGCGCAGCACGGCGACCATGGTGCCGAGCTTGATGGCCTCGTCGATGTCGTGGGTGACGAAGACGATGGTCTTGCCCAGTTCGTCCTGCAGGCGCAGCAGTTCGTCCTGGAGGCCCTTGCGCACCACCGGGTCGACGGCCGAGAACGGCTCGTCCATCAGCAGCACCGGCGGGTCCGCGGCGAGCGCCCGCGCCACCCCGACGCGCTGCTGCTGGCCGCCGGACAGCTGGTACGGGTACCGGCCGGCCAGGGAGGCGTCGAGCCCCACCCGCTCCATCAGCTCCGCCGCCCGCTCCCGGGCGCGCTGCTTGCCCCAGCCGAGCATGCGGGGCACGGTCGCGATGTTGTCGGCGATGGTGCGGTGCTGGAAGAGGCCCGCGTTCTGGATGACGTAGCCCATGGAGCGGCGCAGGGTCGTGACCGGCTGCCGCTGGACGTCCTCGCCGTCGAGGAGGATCGTGCCCTCGGTGGGCTCGACCATCCGGTTGATCATGCGCAGGGTGGTCGTCTTGCCGCAGCCCGAGGGGCCGACGAGGACGGTGATCGAGCGGTCGGGGATCTCCAGCGACAGCCGGTCGACCGCCACCGTGCCGTCCGGGTACCGCTTTGTGACTGAGTCGATCCGTATCAAGACGCCGCTTGCCCTTCGGGTGGCAGAAGATGGTCGGCCGAGGTCACCCGCGCCGTGTGCCGGTCGAGTGTAGACGTCGGCACCGACGAGGCCCCGGGAAGATTCACGGGACCCCGGCGTCGGGGCGGCCGGGGGCCACGCCGCCACCTGCCCGGATCCCGGCGCGCCAAACCACCCGCCGCGACCTGACGGCATTCCGGACGCCTTCCGCTTTCCTGTCGGTTCGCTGTCGATCAGGTCCCGGTCGTGCAGCGGCCCCGGGCGGGAGGGGTGCGGTGGCGCAGTATGGGCGGGTGGACAGAGTGCGACTGCTCGTGGTGGACGACGACCCTCCGATAGCCGACCTGGTGGCGACGGTCGCCCGGTACGAGGGGTGGGAGGCGGTCACCGCCCACACCGGGGAGGAGGCGCTGCGCCGCGCGGACGCGTTCCGCCCGGACATCGTGGTGCTCGACGTGATGCTGCCGGACGTCGACGGGTTCGGCGTGCTGGACGGGCTGCGCCGCTCCGGACGGATGGTGCCGGTGGTGTTCCTCACCGCGCGGGACGGGGTCGCCGACCGGGTGGCGGGACTGACCCGGGGCGGGGACGACTACCTGGTCAAGCCGTTCGCGGTCGAGGAGCTGATGGCGCGGCTGCGGACGGTGCTGCGGCGCAGCACGGGCCCGGACTTCCCCCGGTCGGTGCTGCGCGTGGGCGATCTGACGATGGACGAGGACACCCGGGAGGTGCGGCGCGGGGAGCATCTGCTGGCGCTCACCCCGACCGAGTACGAGGTGCTGCGCTACCTGATGCGCCGCTCCCCCACCGTGCTGACGAAGGCGCAGATCCTCGACCATGTGTGGGAGTACGGCTTCGGCGGCCGGTCCAACGTGGTGGAGCTGGTGGTCAGCCGGCTGCGGCGCAAGCTGGACGCCACCGGCGCGCCGCTGATCCGCACCGTGCGAGGCTTCGGGTACGTGATCCGGCAGGCGGGCGAGTGAGGGCCGCCGCCCGGCGGCTGCGGGACACCTACCGGCGGATGCGGCTCGGCACCCGCCTGGCGCTGGGCCTCGGGGTGCTGTCGCTCGCGGTGTTCGCGGTCGTCGGCACGGCGCTCACCGCCTACATGCGGGACTACCTGGAGCAGCAGCTCGGCGAGCAGCTGAAGCTCATCCAGACCGTGCAGGCCAAGGACGCGGCGGCGCACGGCACGGTACGGCGCAAGCCGTACTACGGCTGGTACACGGCGGTGTACGACGTCAGCGGCGACTCGGTCTCGCTGCGCCGGCCGGCCGACGTGCCCGACGACACCCGGCCGCTGTCCGAACTCGCGGGGGCGATGGCGCACTCCGACACCGAGCTGATGCGCACCGCGAGGATCGACGGGGAGGGCACCTACCGGCTGCGGGGCTGCGAGGTGGAGCCGGGGGTGGTGCTGGTGAGCGCGGCCCCGGTGGAGGACGTGGAGAAGACCGTCGAACGGCTGGTCACCGTGCAGGTGGTGGTGTTCGCGCTGGCGCTGACGGCGCTGGTGGTGTTCGGGCGGCGGATGCTGCGGCGCGGGCTGAAGCCGCTGAGCGACATGGCGCACACCGCGCACGGCATCACCTCGCACGACCTGACCGAGGCGGCGGCCCGGCTGCCGCTGCGCGCGGACGGACGCGACGGCGGACGCGAAGTGGCGGAGCTGCGCACGGCGTTCAACACGATGCTGGAACACATCGACGACTCCCTCGCGGTCCGCGCGGAGGCGGAGCTGCGGCTGCGCCGCTTCGTCGCGGACGCCTCGCACGAACTGCGCACCCCGCTGATGTCGGTGCGCGGCTACGCGGACCTCTTCCAGTACGCCGCCGCGAACGAACCCGCCGAGCGGGAGAAGCACCTGGCGCGGCTGCGGGCCGAGGCGGCGCGGATGGGCGTCCTGCTGGACGACCTGCTGCTGCTCGCCCGGCTGGACGCGGCCGAGGTGGAGGCGCCGCTGCGGACGGCCGACACCGACCTGACGGAGCTGGTGCAGCAGGCGGCGGACGCGTTCCGCGCGGGCCGCCCCACCCATCCGCTCACGGTGACCACCCGCACCGACGGCCGGCCGGTCCTGCGCCTCGACCCGCAGCGGATACGGCAGGTGCTGGACAACCTGCTCGCCAACGCGGCCGTGCACACCCCGCCCGGCACCGCGGTGTCCGTCGAGCTCGACGCCACCGCCGGCACGGTCCTGGTGCGGGTCGCCGACGCGGGCCCGGGCATACCGGCGGACCACCGGGACCGGGTCTTCGACCGCTTCTACCGCGTCGACAAGGCCCGCACCCGCGACCGCGGCGGCAGCGGGCTCGGTCTGGCGGTCGCCCGCTCCCTGGTCCGCGCCCACGGCGGCGACATCGGCCTGACGAGCCGGCCGGGGGCGACGGTGTTCACCGTCCGCCTGCCGTACCGGGGTCTTACGGAGGTGTGACGTGCCGGTCGCGCGGCCGCTCCAGGCGCGGTCAGGGGCTTAGCGTGACGTCATGCGTGTGCTGGTCACCGGCGGTGCCGGTTTCATCGGATCCCATGTCGTCACGGCGCTGCGGACGCGCGGGCACGAACCCGTCGTCCTCGACGTCCGCACCGACCCGGCGGCGGACGTCCGCGCGCCGGACGCGGTGCGGGCCGCCCTCCACGGCGTGGACGCGGTCTGCCACCAGGCGGCCATGGTCGGCCTCGGCACCGGCTTCGCCGACGCCCCCGAGTACGTCTCCCGCAACGACCTCGGCACGGCCGTCCTGCTGACCGCGATGGCCGACGCGGGCGTACGGCGGCTGGTGCTGGCGGGGTCGATGGTGGTGTACGGCGAGGGCCGCTACGAGTGTCCCGAGCACGGCGTCGTACGGCCGGGCCCGCGCGCCGAGAAGGATCTGGCGGCCGGACGCTTCGAACCCCCGTGCCCGGTGTGCGGGGCCGCCCTCGCCCCGGGACCGGTCGCCGAGGACGCCCCCGCCGACCCGCGCAACGTGTACGCCACGACCAAGCTGGCGCAGGAACACCTGGCCGCGGCGTGGGCGCGCGCGACGGGCGGCTCGGCGGTGTCGCTGCGCTACCACAACGTGTACGGGCCGGGCATGCCCCGGGACACCCCGTACGCCGGGGTCGCGTCCTTCTTCCGCTCCGCCCTGGCCCGCGGCGAGGCTCCGCGCGTCTTCGAGGACGGCAACCAGCGGCGGGACTTCGTCCACGTCCGGGACGTGGCCTCGGCCAACGTGGCAGCCCTGGAGGCGGACCCGCCCGTCGGCGCCCTCACCCCGTACAACACGGGCAGCGGCACACCGCACACGGTCGGCGAGATGGCCCAGGCCCTGGCCGACGCCCACGGCGGCCCGTCCCCCGTCGTCACCGGCGACTACCGTCTGGGCGACGTCCGCCACATCACGGCGGACTCCACCCGCCTGCGGGCGGACCTCGGCTGGAAGCCGGACATCACCTTCGAGGAAGGAATGAGGGAATTCGCAAGCGCCCCGTAGGGGCGCGGGGAACTGCGCACTCAACCCCCACCGGCCCGCGGATAACCCACAACCCCAACCCCCACCCCCCCAGGGGCGCGGGGAACTGCGCACTCAACCCCCACCGACCCGCGGTGAACCACAACCCCGACCCCCCGAAAAAACAACCCCTCACCCCGCCAGAGGCAACGTCACCTCGAACCGACACCCCCCGTCGACATTCCGCACATCCGCCCTCCCCCGATGCGCCTCCACGATCCCCCGCACAATGGCCAGCCCCAACCCCGCCCCCGCCGGAGGCGTCCTCGCATCGCTCCCCCGCCACCCCGTGTCGAACACCCTGGGCAGATCCTCCTCGGGAATCCCCCCGCACCCGTCCGTGACGGACAGCACCACCCCCTCCCCCGCCCGCCGCGCGGACACGGCCACCGTCCCGTCCGCCGGCGTCCGCCGAATCGCGTTCACCAGCAGATTCCCCAGCACCCGGCTCATCTCCCGCCCGTCCACCTCCACCGGCACAGGCTCCACCCCGTCCCCGACGAGCCGAACCCCGTGCTCGCGCGCGAGCGGATCCGCGCCCGCGAGGGCGTCACCGACGAGGTCGTACACACTCATCCGCGCCGGTGACAGCGACAGCGCCCCCGCGTGGATGCGGGACAGCTCGAAGAGGTCCCCGACCATCTCGTTGAGCCGCTCCACCTCCGTGCGGATCTGCCGGAGGTAGCGGTCGGGCTCGGCGGCCACCCCGTCCTCCAGCGCCTCGGCCATGGCGCGCAGCCCGGCGAGCGGGGTCCGCAGGTCGTGCGAGATCCAGGCGACGAGCTCACGCCGCGAGGACTCCAGGGCCCGTTCCCGGTTCCGGGACTCCGCGAGCTTCGCACTCGTGGCCTCCAGCTCCCGGCTCAGTGCGGCGAACTCGGCGGTAGCCGGCCCGTCCGGAGCGGCGAAGTTCCCGCCGTCCCCGAACGACCGGGCGGCCAGGGCGAGTTCACGGCTCCGGGCGACGACCCACCGCCCCAGCAGCAACGCGGTGACGAGCGAGACGACCGCGGCCATGGCCACGACGGTCGTCACCACGCTCAGATCGTGCGGTGACAGGAACATCGCGCGGGCGACGGCCAGCGTCCCCGCCAGCATCGCCGAGACCGCGACGGCGGCGACGACCGCCATGTGCGCGGTCAGCGACCGCCGGCGGATCAGCAGCAGGACGCCCGCGCCGAGCACCCCGGCCGTGGTGGCGCCGAGGAACGCGAACAGGGCGATGAGCAGAGCGTCGCGCACCGGCTCCTCACGCCTCCTCGGTCGTCGTGGGGTCGAAGCGGTAGCCGACGCCCCACACGGTGCGGATGAGCCGGGGCCGCGCCGGGTCGTCCTCGACCTTGCCGCGCAGCCGCCGTACGTGGACGGTCACGGTGGACAGGTCGCCGAAGTCCCAGCCCCACACGTCCCGCATCAGCTCCTCCCGCGCGAACGCCCGCCCGGGGTGGGCGAGGAAGAACGCGAGCAGGTCGAACTCCCGCACGGTCAGAGCAAGTTCCACGCCGTTCTTCACGGCTCTCCGGGCCTCCGGATCAACGGTGAGGCCGGCGGCCCGCAGCACACCGGGGCCGGAGCCGTCGCCGGACGGGTCCGCTGCCGGCCGCACGCGCCGCAGCACCGAGCCCACCCGCAGCACCAGCTCACGCGGGCTGAAGGGCTTGGTGACGTAGTCGTCGGCCCCGACCTCCAGGCCCAGGATCCGGTCGTCCTCGTCACCGCGCGCGGTGAGCATGATGACCGGCACCGGCCCCTGCCCGCGCATCCTGCGGCACACCTCGAGGCCGTCCATGCCGGGCAGCATGAGGTCCAGCACGACCAGGTCGGGCCGGTGGGCGGCGGCGCGGGCGAGGGCGTCGGGGCCGTCGCCGGCCCGGTCGACGACGTACCCGGCACGGTCGAGGTAGCCCGTGACGATCTCGGCGACGGTGGGGTCGTCGTCGACGACGAGGACCCGGGCTCCGGCCCCGCCGCCGGTGGGTGGCTGCTCCATGCGGTCCAGCCTCGCACTCCGCGCGCGCGAACCGGCCGGGGCGGGGGCCGACGTCCGAGTTTCGTAAGAAGCCGATGCCCGGTATGCCCGTTTCGCGTTCGTAGGGTGAGAGCCGTGACCACCTCCCCCTCTTCCCCGGAACCACCGCCGGACGGGCCTGCCCCGTCCGTGGACGTCGTCCTGCCGTGTCTCGACGAGGCCGCGGCGTTGCCGTGGGTGCTGCGCCGGATCCCGCCCGGCTGGCGGGCACTCGTCGTCGACAACGGCTCCACCGACGGCTCCGACCGCGTCGCCCGCGAGCTCGGCGCCACGGTCGTGCGCGAGGCGCGGCGCGGCTTCGGCGCCGCCTGCCACGCCGGTCTGACCGCCGCCACGGCCGAGATCGTCTGCTTCTGCGACTGCGACGCCTCGCTGGACCCGTCGGACCTGGTGCCGTTCGTCGACGAGATCCGCTCGGGCGCCGCCGACCTGGTGCTGGGCCGGCGCCGCCCGCAGGGGCGGGGCGCCTGGCCGCCGCACGCCCGCGCGGGCAACGCGGCCCTCTCCCTGCTGCTGCGCCGCCGTACCGGACTGCGGCTGCGCGACCTGGGCCCGCTGCGGGCGGCCCGGCGCGAGGAACTGTTCGCGCTGGACCTGACCGACCGGCGCAGCGGCTACCCGCTGGAGATGGTGGTGCGCGCCGCCGACGCCGGGTGGCGGATCACCGAGCACGACGTGCCGTACACCCCGCGCACCGGCGCCTCCAAGGTGACCGGCACCTGGCGCGGCACCTACCAGGCCGTACGGGACATGAGCCGGGTGCTCCAGGAGCCGCCCGCGCGCGAGGGGGTGACGCCGTGACGGCGCCGGAGGTGACGCTGCTGGTCATCGCGAAGGAGCCGCGGCCGGGCCGGGTGAAGACCAGGCTGACCCCGCCGTTCACCCCGGAGGAGGCGGCGGCGCTCGCGGAGGCCGCGCTCGCCGACACCCTCGACGCGGTGGCGCGCACGCCCGCGCGACGCCGGGTGCTGGTGCTGGACGGGACGCCGGGGGCGTGGCTGCCGGCCGGTGTCGAGGTCGTGCCGCAGTGCCCGGGCGGCCTCGACGAGCGGCTGGCCGACGCGTTCGCCGGGTGCGACGGGCCCGCCCTGCTCGTCGGCATGGACACCCCGCAGGTGACGCCGGAGCTGCTGACGGTGGACTTCGCGGACTGCGACGCCTGGTTCGGCCCGGCCGCGGACGGCGGCTTCTGGGCGCTGGGCCTGGCCGACCCCGACCCGGACCTGCTGCGCGGGGTGCCCATGTCGACGCCCCACACGGGTGCCGCCCAGCGGCGGCGGCTGGACGGGCTGCGGGTACGGGACCTGCCGCCGCTGCGGGACGTGGACACGGCTCAGGACGCCGCAGCCGTCGCGGACGCGGCGCCTGACGGACGGTTCGCCGCGCGGCTGGCCCTGCTGACGGGGGCCCGCCGGTGAACGGGGCACGCGCGACGGCCACGCCCCCGCTCGGCCCCCAGCGCACCTCCGCCCGTCCGCTCCCGGCCGCCGACCCCGCCTGGTCGGCCGACCCTTACGCCGACGCGCTGCACGCCGGGCGGGGCCCGCTGTTCCTGCGCCGCACCGACGGCTGGCTGCTGCCGCTGGACGTGGAACGCTGGTGCGCGGAGCCGGACCCGGCCGACCTCGACGTGCTGGGGCGTTGCGAGGGCGCGGTGCTGGACGTGGGCTGCGGACCCGGCCGGCTGGTGGCCGCGCTCGGCGCGCAGGGGCGCCGGGCGCTCGGCATCGACGTCAGCGACGCGGCGGTGGCGCACACCGTCCGGCGCGGCGGACGGGCGCTGCGGGCCTCGGTGTTCGAGCCGCTGCCCGGCACCGGACGCTGGGGCACGGCGCTGCTGATGGACGGCAACATCGGCATCGGGGGCGACCCGGCCGCGCTGCTGCACCGGATGGCGGGGGTGCTGACGGCGGGCGGGCTGCTGCTCGCCGAGACGGTCCCGTACCCGGACGTCGACGAACGCGTCACCGTGCGGGTCACCGGCCCCCACGACACCCCCGGCGTCCCCTTCCCCTGGGCCCGCCTCGGCACCCCGGCGCTGCTGCGCTGCGCGCGGGAGTGCGGGTGGCGCGCGGCGGACCGGTGGTCCACGGACGGCCGCACCTTCGTCGCCCTTCGGGCGCCCGCGACAGGTAGCGCCGACTGACCGGCGGTCGGAGGGCGGGCCGTTCACCGCGGCCCGCCCTCCGGCGTACGCGGGACCGCTGGACCCGCCCCGCACGTCGTCCGCACGGGGCGGGGGCGCGGGGCGGGGGCGCGGGGCGGGGGCGCGGGGCGGGGGCGCGGGGCGGGGGCGGGCGGGCCCCACCGTGCCGCCCGCCCCCGCCTGACGCCTCTGTCCCCTCATTCCCCCGTCTCCGGCCGCCGCCTCCCCGCCCGCATCGCGAACAGCACCGCCGAACCGCCGAACAGCGCCGCCGTGATCAGCAGCCAGCGGGCCGCGAAGCCGTCGGCGGAGAGGGCGGTGACGGCCGCGTACCGCTCCGCCACCCGGCCGGAGATCAGCGGGAACCAGACGAGCAGCAGCAGTCCGGAGAGGGCGGCCGGGACGCGGACGTGGTTCACCCAGGCCGCGCGTCCGGCCGTGACGGTGATCAGGGCTCGGTCGGCCGCCGCGTACAGCGGCAGCAGCACCAGGTCGTGGATCAGCGCCGCGCCCACGAACCACACGGTGATCATCAGCCAGTCGCCGTCGAGCAGCCGCACGCCCGCGTACGCGCACAGGGCGAACGAGCACAGCAGCACCAGCAGGTGGAAAGGGCTGCCCGGCACGGGCCGGGGGATCCGCTTGGCCACGGAACCTCTCCTCACAGTTCGCCGAAGGTCAGGCGCGTGACCCACTTGGTGTTGAGCACGCCGGGCGCGGCCGGGACGATGACGCGGGCCGGATAGCCGTGGTCCGGGGTCAGGTCCGCGCCGTTGACGGCCAGGGCCAGCAGGGAACGCCCGTCGGCGACCTGACCGGCGCTCAGCGCGGCGTGCCGCCAGGTGCCGCGCAGCTGCAGCGACTCCACGAACACGTCGGCCGGTTCGTCGTGGCCCACCAGCGCGGCGAGGTCCCGCAGCCGTACGCCCCGCCACGCCTGGTCGGAGGTGGACCAGCCCTCGACGCAGGCGATGGGCAGATCGGCGTCGTGCTGGTCCATGGCGAGCAGGTCGGCCCTGCTCAGCCGTACGGTGCCGGTGCGGCCGGTGACGGTCAGCCGCCAGGCCTCCTCGGTGGTCTCGTCGGGGCGGATCCCGGCGTACTCGGCCGTCTTGTTGACCTGGAAGGCGCCGGGGCCGCTGCCCGGTTCGGGGCCGCCGTGCGGGGTGAGGACGGCGGTCTGGCGCAGCGGCCCGTCGAAGCTGCGACCGGCGGAGGTCGCGACGAGCAGCAGCGAGCCCCCGCCGACCAGGCCGAGCGCCCCCCGCCGGGACACGGTCGGCGGGGCGGGTCGCGCCGCGGTCAGCTCCTCGTCCGGCTCCTCGCCCTCCCCACTCCGCATGCGCCGCAGGTTGCGGAAGGCGGCCGGCGACTTGAGCACCACGTGCGCGAGGAACGCGCCGAAGAACACCCACGCGCCGTAGAAGTGCAGGGGGTAGAACGAGCCCGGGAAGATGTAGTCCAGCTGGATGTTGAGGATGCCGGTGACGAACTGGAACAGCGCGCCGCCGACCAGCAGGATCAGCGAGATCCGTTCCAGGGCGTGGGTGACGGAGCGGGCCGGCGGCAGGGTGAACAGCTTCGGCACGACCGACCACAGCTTGGCCAGCAGCACCGGCACGAGCCCCAGGCCGAGGGTGACGTGGACACCCTGGGTGAGCCGGTAGAGCCACGGCGGGTCGGTGGGCCAGGAGAACAGGTAGAAGCCGAGGATCCCCTTGCCGGGGGTGCGGTCGTTCACCGGCGACAGATCCGGGTTGTACGCCGCGTACGACACCAGGCCCGTCACGAACAGGATCGTGATGCCGGCGAGCAGCACCACGCCGAGCACCGAGGTGAACCACGTGCCGCGCAGCGGACTGCGCCAGAAGTCGGGCGAGAAGGGGCCGCGCGGGAGGCGGCCGGGGAGGGAAGACCGTGCCATGTGCCGACGGTAGGTCGGCGCGGCGCCCGTAAGGGGCCCGCAACCGATGACGAAACGCTGACGTCGCCGCTCGTCAGCCGCTTGCCGCAGGCCGGGGGGCCTAGCGTGTGACGTCGTGAAGCGCACTCCTTCCCGCACCGGTCTCCCCGGCCCGGCCGTCCGCGCCCGCGGGTCGCGGCGCGACGGGTACGCCGTCGCCGTCGCCGCGGCGCTGGTCCTGACCGCCGCCCTGGTCGGCACGCATCTGCAGAACCGCTACGGCACCCTGCGTGTCGGCTGGCCGCCGATCGTGGGCGGCTGGATGCCGCACGTCGGCCCGGGCACCCCGGCCGCGATCGTGGTCGCCGTGACGGTCGTGGCGTACGGTCCTTCGCTCGCCTCCCGGCTGCGTTGGCGGCCGCTGCTGCTCGCCGTGTGGGGCGGGGCGCTCGCCTGGACATGGTCGCTGGCCCTGGTCGACGGCTGGCAGCGGGGCGTCGCCGGACGGCTGACCACCCGCCACGAGTACCTCCAGGTGATCGACCGGTTCCACGACATCCCGGCGACCCTGCGGGACTTCCACGCGCACATCCTCATCGGCGCCCCCGACAACTGGCCGGCGCACGTGGCGGGACACCCGCCGGGCGCCACCCTCACCTTCGTGCTGCTGGACCGGATCGGTCTGGGCGGTGGCGCGTGGGCCGGGGCGTTCGTCGTCACGGCCGGCACCACGGCGGCCGTCGCCGTCCTGGTCACCGTGCGGCGGCTGGCGGGCGAGGACCTCGCCCGCCGGGCGGCGCCCTTCCTCGTCCTCGCCCCCGCCGCGATCTGGGCGGGCACCTCCGCCGACGGCTGGTTCGCGGCGGTCGCCGCGTGGGCGCTCGCCCTGCTGTCCCTCGCCGTCACCGGCCGCCGCCCGGTCTGGACGGGCCTCGGCGCCGGGCTGCTGTTCGGACTGACGGTGTACCTGTCGTACGGGCTCACCCTGATCGCGGTGACCGCCGCCGCCGTCCTGCTGCTGGGCACGCTGCGGCTGCGGCCGCTGCTGTACGCGGCCGCCGGGTTCCTGGTGGCGCCGGTTGTGTTCACGGCGCTCGGCTTCGACTGGTGGGAGGCGTACCGGCTGCTGGTGACCCGCTACTACCAGGGCGCGGGCGGTGTCCGCCCGTACGGCTACTGGGTGTGGGCGAACCTGGCGTGCACGGTGCTGATGGTGGGCCCCGCGACGGTGGCGGGGCTGCGCCGGGGCGGCGCGGAGCTGTGGAGAACCGGCCGTGCGGCCGTCCTCCGGGATCCGGCGGCCCGGCTCGCGCTGCTGGTGGGGTCCGCGCTGCTGGCTCTGCTGGTCGCGGACCTGTCCGGGATGAGCAAGGCGGAGACGGAGCGGATCTGGCTGCCGTTCGCCCTGTGGCTGCTGCCGGCCTGTTCCTTTCTGCCCGGTCCGCGCGGCTGGCTCGCCGGGCAGGCGGCCCTGGCCCTGCTCCTCAACCATCTGGTGCTGACCGGGTGGTGAGGAGCGGGCCCCGGCCAGGGGTCAGGACCCGGCGGGACGCAGCTTCAGCGAGATGCTGTTGATGCAGTACCGCTGGTCCGTGGGCGTCGGGTAGCCCTCGCCCTCGAAGACGTGCCCGAGGTGCGAGCCGCAGCGGGCACAGCGCACCTCGGTGCGCACCATGCCGTGCGAGCGGTCGGCGACCAGCTCGACGGCGTCGGTGTCCTTCGGGTCGAAGAACGACGGCCAGCCGCAGTGCGACTCGAACTTGGTGTCGGAGGTGAACAGCTCGGCGCCGCAGGCACGGCAGGCGTAGACGCCCTCGGTCTTGGTGTCGGTGTACTCACCGGTGAAGGCCGGTTCGGTCGCCGCCTGGCGCAGAACCGCGTACTCGGACGGCGACAGCTCCGCGCGCCACTGCTCGTCCGGCTTCTCCACGTCGTACGGCATGAGGTTCCAGCCCCTTAGTTCGACAGACGGTCCAGGATGCGCGGGCCGAGGTCGGTGACGTCGCCCGCTCCCATGGTGAGAACCAGATCGCCGGCCTTCGCCATTCCCGCGACCGCCGCGGGGATCTCCGCCGCGTCGTGGACGGCCGTCACGTCCGCTCCGGCCGAGCGGGCCGCCTCGATGATCAGCTCGCTGGTGACGCCGGGGATCGGGTCCTCACGGGCCGGGTAGATGTCGAGCACCAGCGAGGCGTCGGCGAGGGCGAGGGCCTGGCCCATCTCCTTGCCCAGCTCGCGGGTGCGGGAGAAGAGGTGGGGCTGGAAGACGACGAGGATGCGGGCGTCCCCGGCGGCGGAGCGCATCGCCTCCAGGTCCGCGGTCATCTCGGTGGGGTGGTGCGCGTAGGAGTCGATCACCTGGACGCCGGCCGCCTCGCCCTTGAGCTGCAGGCGGCGCTTGACGCCGGTGTACGCGGCCAGTGCGGGGGCCAGCTCGGCGGCCGGCACGCCCAGCGCGACCCCGGCGGCGAGGGCGGCGACCGCGTTGTGCGCGTAGTGCCTGCCGGGGACCGACACGGTGAAGGTGAGCGGGGCGCCGTCCAGCTCGACGGTCACCTCGCTCTTCAGCCCCTGCGGGACGACCGACAGCACCTTCACGTCGGCGTCCGCGGACTCGCCGTACGTCACGGTCCGCACCGAGCCGTCCAGGCGGCGGGTCAGCTCGCGGGCGCCCTCGTGGTCCGCGGAGATCACCAGGGTGCCGCCGGGGACGATCCGGCCGACGAACGTCTCGAAGGACTCGTGGATCTCCTCCATCGACGCGTAGTTCGCGTGGTGGTCCAGCTCCACGTTGAGGATGATCGCGACCTCGGGCGCGTACTTGTGGAAGCTGCGGTCGGACTCGTCGGCCTCGGCGACGAAGATCTCGCCCGCGCCGTGCAGTGCGTTGGAGCCGGGGGCGTCGAGGTCGCCGCCGATGGCGTACGACGGCTCGCGGCCCAGCTCGGTGAGGGCGACCGCCAGCATGGAGGTGGTGGTGGTCTTGCCGTGGGTCCCGGCCACCGCGATCGGGCGCAGGCCGTCCATCAGGGCGGCGAGGGCGTCGGAGCGGTGCACCACGGGGACGCCCAGCTCGGCGGCGCGCAGCAGCTCGGGGTTGTCCTCGCGGATCGCGGAGGAGACCACCACGCAGCTGGCGTCGTCGGCGAGGTGCCCGGCGGCGTGGCCGATGTGCACGGTGGCGCCCAGGCCGCGCAGCGCCTCGGCGGTGGCCGAGTCCTTGGCGTCGCTCCCGGCCACCGCGGCGCCCCGCTGGGCGAGGATCTTGGCGATGCCCGACATCCCGGCGCCGCCGATGCCGATGAAGTGCGGTCGGTCCATGGCGGTAGGAAGGCCGGGTGCCATGCGTGTTCTCCCAGTGGTGCGACGAGCGGGACGACGGTCTTCGCGCCCTCGCGTGCCGAGCCGGGAGAGCGCGGCCCCAGCCTATGCCTTGCTGTGGGAGAAGAGTTTCAGCACCGGCACCCCCACCTTGTGGCGGGCCCGGGAGGCCCAGTCGCGGTGGAAGAACTCCTCCACGTAGTGCGGGTCGGTCAGGACGATCACCTCGTCCGCGTGCACCTCTTCGACGAGCTTCTTCAGCGCGTCCAGCGGGTGGTCCTCGACGAGACGGCCCTCAGCGGTGTCGCCGGTCGTGCGCAGCGCCTTCAGGGACACCTCGAGCGCGCGCTCCCCCATGCTCCGGGCCTCGTCGCCCTCGGGGGTCTCGCCCTCGCGGACGGCCTCGTCGAGCTCGCCCAGGGCGACGTCGTCGATCGCTCTCAGCAGCCGGTCGGCCTGTTCCCCGCGTGGCTGGAGCAGGACGTGGAAGGCGACCGGCTCGTCCCCGTGCAGGGTGGTGACGAACTCCACGTCGGCGGACGTCAGGGCTTTCTCGATCATCAGTACGCTTGTGAACACCAGGCGCCCCTTACTCCTCGGAGGGCCCGCTGGCCCTCGCTGCTCCGTGGGCCGAGCCAGGCCCCCGCGGAGATCATCCTTCCCCGTGCGGGCGCGAGTACGGCCGGATTCAGTCTCGCCCGTCACCGCGCGGGACGGGCGGACGGTTCCGCCGATCGCCGGACCGGCGGCGGCTTCGGTCGTCGTACCGGTCGTCCTCCCTCCGTCGGTGGCGCCTGCGGCCGGGCCGGTCAGGCCCGCCGGTAGCGCGTGAACAGGAACCCGTCCTCCTCCAACACCGACGACAGCGTGAACCGTCGGGGAAGTGTCACTGAGGGTCCACCGGCGATGCGCTGAGCGTCACCCGCGGTGAGCATCGGCGAGACGGTGAGGCAGAGCTCGTCCAGCACGTCGGCGGCGATCAGCTGACCGAGCAGCCGGGGCCCGCCCTCCGTCAGCAGGCGGGTGTGTCCCAGCTCGGCGAGTGCGGGCACGGCCCGGCCGGGGTCCACCCCGGCGCCCTCCCCGGCGACGACCACGCGGGCGCCCGCCTTCCCGGCGGCGGCCACGCGCTCCGGATCGGCGCCGGCGCCGGTGAGCACCAGGGTGGGCACCAGCGGCGAGGTGAACAGGGGCAGGGAGAAGTCGAGGTCCAGGCTCGCCGAGACCACCGCGATCGCCGGCGCCGGGCCCTGCCCCGCGGCCTCGCGGGCCGCGGCGAACTCGGCGCGGGCGCGGGCCGGGCGGTAGCCCTCCTGCCGTACCGTTTCCGCACCGACCACGACCGCGTCCGCGAGGGCCCGCAGCACGCCGAAGACCCGCATGTCGGCCGGGCAGGAGACGGGCTGCGAGCGGCCCTCGTGCTGGGCGGCGCCGTCGAGGGTGGAGACCATGTTGCCGCGCAGCCAGTGCGCGGGCCCCTCGGGACCGGGCTCCGGGTAGGCGTAGGCGGCGGCCAGCTCGGCCAGGCTCCACTCCCGGCCGGCCGCCCCCTCGGCGGCTGCCGTCTCATCGGTCACGTCGGTCACGGGGAACAGGCGTCGCATGTCAGGCAGTCTTCCACGCCCCGTACGATGGGGGACCGTGTCGTCCTCCGCAGCCTCCCGTCCCGGTCCCATAGCCGACGTGACCCCGTTCTCGCTGTGCTCCCGCGAGCCGCACGTCCCCGCGGACCGGCTCGTCGCCGAGATGGTGCCGCCGCCGCGGTTCGACGCCGTCCGCTTCGGCACCTACATCCCCGACCCGAACCAGCCGAGCCAGACCGAGGCCGTGCGCGTCCTCGAGGGCTTCGCGGCGGGGCTCGGCGGGAAGCCGGGCGGGGACTCGGGCCGGCGCCGGCTGTTCGGTTTCGGCAAGGCGGCGAAGAAGGCCCCGTCCGGGCCGCGCGGGGTCTACCTCGACGGCGGCTACGGCGTCGGCAAGACGCACCTGCTGGCCTCCCTGTGGCACGCCACCCCGGCCGAGCCGGCGCTCAAGGCGTTCGGCACGTTCGTGGAGCTGACCAACCTGGTGGGCGCGCTCGGCTTCCAGCAGACCGTGAAGACGCTCTCCGGGCACCGGCTGCTGTGCATCGACGAGTTCGAGCTGGACGACCCGGGCGACACCGTGCTGGTGTCCACCCTGCTCGGCAAGCTGGTCGAGGCGGGCGTCGCGCTCGCCGCCACCTCCAACACGCTGCCGGGCAAGCTGGGCGAGGGCCGGTTCGCGGCGGCCGACTTCCTGCGCGAGATCCAGGGCCTGTCGGCGCACTTCCGCGCCCTGCGGATCGACGGCGAGGACTACCGGCACCGGGGCCTGCCCGAGGCGCCGCCGCCGTACTCCGACGACCTGGTGACCCGGGTGGCCCACGCCACCGAGGGCGCGTCGCTGGACGCCTTCCCCGACCTGCTGGACCACCTCGCCCGGGTCCACCCCAGCCGCTACGGCGCTCTCACCGACGGCATCGGCGCGGTGTGCCTCACCGGGGTGCGGCCGGTGCCGGACCAGTCGACCGCGCTGCGGCTCGTGGTCCTCGCGGACCGGCTCTACGACCGTGAGGTGCCGGTGCTCGCGTCGGGTCTGCCGTTCGACCAGCTGTTCAGCGAGGAGATGCTGAAGGGCGGCTACCGCAAGAAGTACTTCCGCGCGATCTCCCGCCTCACCGCTCTGGCCAGGGACGCCGAGAAGCTCGCCGACACCGTCTGACCGGGCGGCACCACCCGGCCGCGCGGACGTTCGACACCCGAACGGACCATCGGCGGCCACGGCAGTGATCCCGCCATCCCACGCGTTCTTTTCGGGCTGAGTGCGGCGTGGCCCTCCGATGGGACGGTGCGAACCGCCACGCAGGGTTACCGTGTTCTTGACCAACCGTTGACCTTGCGCGGATCCGCGACACCGGGTGCGAACCACCTTGTCAGGTACGCGTGTTGCGAGGTCGGGCGACCGACGGCCGCACCCCGGGCCTTGCCGTCGCTTTACCTCGGCCACCCCGTCCCGCGCCCCTCACGTCGTATCCGCGTATACGGTCCGTCACAACGCGGGCCAGTGATCAGCGGGACCGGTCCTCGTCGTGCCCGTCCGACGCGTCCCCACACGCGCCAGGAGGAACAGATGCACCGCCCTTCCGACCACCCCCGCTCGTCCGGCCGGCGCCCCGAACCGTCCGCCCGCCGCGCCGGAACACCCTCCGGACTCCACGCCCCCGGCGCCGTACCGCCACCCGCCGTCGCCCAGCGCCACGCCCGCCGCGCGTGCCGGACCCGGTGAGGGCACGCGTGCACCGCTTCCCCCATCTGCGGCAGGACGTCGCCGCCTCGCTCGTCGTCTTCCTCGTCGCCCTCCCGCTCTGCGTCGGCGTCGCCGTCGCCTCCGGGGTCCCCGCCGAACTCGGTCTCGTCACCGGCATCGTGGGCGGTCTGGTCACCGGCCTGCTGCCGGGCAGCAGCCTCCAGGTGTCCGGCCCCGCGGCCGGGCTCACCGTGCTGGTCTACCAGGCCGTGGACTCCTACGGGCTCCCCGCGCTCGGCGTGATCGTGCTCGCCGCCGGGCTGCTCCAGCTCGCCATGGGGGCGCTGCGGCTCGGCCGCTGGTTCCGGGCGATGTCGTTGTCCGTGATCGAGGGCATGCTGGCCGGCATCGGTCTGGTCCTGATCGCCGGCCAGCTCTACGCCGCCGCCGGGCTGGAGGCGCCCGCCGGGGGCGTCGAGAAGCTCCTCGGGCTGCCCGGGGCCGCCGCGGACGCCCTAGCCGGCCGGGAGGCGCTCGCCTCGCTGGCGGTCGGCGCGGGCACGGTCGTGGTGATGGTGCTGTGGCGGCGGCTGCCCGGACCGACCGGGGCCGTGCCGGGCGCGCTCGCCGCGGTGCTGCTCGCGACCGCGGTCACGGCGGCGTTCGCCGTGCCGGTCGCCACGGTCGAGGTGCGGGGGTTGTTCGAGTCCGTCCAGCCTCCCGGCGCCGAGACCCTCGGTGTCCTCACGGACGTGGGCGTGCTCGGCACGATCGTCGCGTTCACCCTCATCGCCTCCGCGGAGAGCCTGTTCAGCGCGGCGGCGGTGGACCGCCTGCACACCGGTCCGCGCACCCGCTACAACCGGGAGCTGATGGCACAGGGCGCGGGCAACACGGTCTGCGGGCTGCTCGGGGCGCTGCCCATGACCGCGGTCATCGTGCGCAGCTCGGCCAACGTCCAGGCGGGCGCGAGGACCAAGGCGTCCCGGGTGCTGCACGGGGTGTGGCTGCTGCTGTTCGCCGCGCTGCTGCCGTCCGCGCTGGCGCTGATCCCGCTGCCCGCGCTGGCGGGCATCCTGATCCACGCCGGCTGGAAGCTGATCCCGTTCCGGGGGCTGGTCACGCTGTGGCGCGGCCAGCGGGGCGAGGCGCTGATCCTCGTCGTCACGGCCGTGTCGATCGTCACGGTGAACATGTTCGAGGGCGTGCTGATCGGGCTGGCCCTGTCGGTGGTGAAGACGGCCTGGGAGTCGTCGAAGGTCAAGCTGGAGGTGACGGACAAGGGCGCGGGCCCCGTTCAGGTGCACCTCTCCGGCAACGCGACGTTCCTCCGCCTGCCGAAGATCCTGGACACCCTGGAGTCCCTCCCCCAGGACCGCCCGGTCGAACTCGACCTCACGGCCCTTCACCACCTTGACCACGCCTGCAGCACGGCACTGAGTCACTGGGCGGAACGCCACAGCGGCACGGACACACCGCCGGTGCGGCTGACCACGCGGTGAGACGCCCCGGGGGGGGCGGGACCTGCCCTGCCCCGGCACCCGGCGGCACCGGGTGCCGGACACCCCGTGGGGCCGTACGGGCGGGCCCGGGTCGCGGGACACGTGCGGCTCGCGTGGTTCACGGGATCGGCGGCAGGTGATAGACACGGCGGGGTCACAGTTCCTGTCCGCCAGCAGGAAGGTTTCCCCATGTCAGAAAACGGGTCCCCCCACGGCTCCACGGCAACCACCCGACGCCAGATGCTCGCCCGTTCCGGCGCCGTCGGTGTCGGCATCGCCTTCACCGGCGCCCTCTCCGAACTGTTCACCGACAGCGCCGCCGCGCAGAACCTCGGCCACTACGGCTACGGCGACCTCGTCCCCGACCCCGACGGAATGCTCGACCTGCCCAGGGGCTTCCGCTACGAAGTGCTCTCCAAGGAGGGCGACCGGCTTCGCTCCGGCGAGGGTCCCGTCCCCTCCAACCACGACGGCATGGCCGCCTTCGCCGGCCGGCAGGGCCGCACCCACCTGGTCCGCAACCACGAGAACCGCAACACCGGCAGAGTCCCGGTCCCGGTGATCGACGGCCTGACGTACGACCCGGAGGGCAAGGGCGGATGTACCGCGCTCACCCTCGACCGGCGCGGCCGCGTGGTCGACGAGCGCGTCGCGATCGCCGGCACGGCCGTCAACTGCGCGGGCGGGCCCACCCCGTGGCACACCTGGCTGACCTGCGAGGAGACCGAGGACAAGGCCGGCACCAACGGCTACACCAAGGACCACGGCTTCATCTTCGAGGTCGACGGCGCCGACCCCCGGCGGACGGGCGCAGTGCCGCTGACCGCGATGGGCCGCTTCCAGCACGAGGCGATCGCGGTGGACCCGAAGCGGGGCGTGGTCTACGAGACGGAGGACGCCTTCGACCACCCCTTCGGCCTGTTCTACCGCTTCCTGCCGAAGAAGCCGCTGGGCGGCACCGGTTCGCTGCGCGCGGGCGGCAGGCTCCAGGCGATGCGGGTGCCCGGCGTGCCGGACCTGTCGTCCATCCAGGAGATCGGCGCCCGTTTCGACGACATCGAGTGGGTCGACGTCCCGGACCCGCTGGCCGTCGAGACCCCGATCCGCTTCCAGGACTTCGGCCGGAAGGGCATCACCCACGCGCAGAAGCTGGAGGGCTGCTACTGGGGCGGCCGTTCCGTCTACTTCGTGTCCTCCTTCGCCCACGCCTCGGAGGGTTCGGCAGCCGACCACTACGGCCAGATCTGGCGCTACGACCCGGACCGGCGCCGCCTCACCCTGGTGATCGTCTTCGGCCCGGACACCGACATCCAGCTGCCCGGCGAGTCCCCGGACAACATCTGCCTCGCGCCCAGCGGCGGTCTGATGGTGTGCGAGGACGGCGGCGGCGCCCAGCACGTCTACGGCGTCACCCGGCGCGGCGAGGTCTACCCGATGGCCCGCAACCGCCAGAACACGGGGACGGCCGAGGAACCGGAGTGGGGCGAGTTCGCGGGCGTCACCTTCTCCCCGGACGGCCGCACGATGTACGTCAACGTCTACGACCCGGGCACGACGTTCGCCGTGACCGGCCCCTGGCGCCGATAGCACCGGAGGTACGGAGGCGGTGAGGGCGGGTGCGGCACACGCCCCGCCCTCACCGCGCCCGCAGACGCCGCCGTGAAGCCCCCGCGGCGGGGTACCCGTCCCCGCATGACGCAGAAGCAGCACTCGGGTGACTCGTACTGGCTGAACACCGCGCCCGGCGGGGAGCGCCGCCCCGCCCTGGCCGACAGCCTCGACGTCGACGTGGCGGTGATCGGCGGCGGCATCGCCGGTCTGTGCACCGCGTGGGAGCTGGCCCGGGCGGGGCGCAGCGTGGCGGTGCTGGAGGCGGACCGGCTCGCGGCGGGCGTCACCGGGCACACCACGGCCAAGGTCACCGCGCTGCACTCGCTGGTCTACGACAAGCTGCGCCGCACCCGCGGCAGCGAGGGCGCACGGCTGTACGCCCGGTCGCAGGCGGAGGCGATCGAGCGGACCGCCGGGGTGGTGGAGGAGCTGGGCGTCGAGTGCGAGTGGGAGCGGCGCGGCTCGTACACGTACGTGACGGAAGCGGACCGGGTGGAGGAGGTGCGCGCGGAGGCGCGGGCCGCGCGGGAGGCGGGTCTGCCCGCGTCGTTCGTGACGGAGACGGGGCTGCCGTTCCCGGTGGCGGGCGCGGTGGAGGTGCCGGGGCAGGCGCAGTTCCATCCGCGCAAGTACCTGCTGGCGCTCGCCGACGACATCGAGGCGCACGGCGGCCGCCTGTACGAGGACACCGCCGTGCTGGGCCTGGAGGAGGGCGAGCCGTGCCGGCTGTCGACGTCGACCGGGGCGTTCGTGACGGCCCGGGACGTCGTGGTCGCCACGCACTACCCGGTGTTCGACCGCGCGCTGCTGTTCACCCGCCTCTCCCCGCGCCGTGAGCTGGTCGTCGCGGGACCGGTGCCGGCGGAGCTGGACCCGGAGGGCATGTACATCACCCCCTACGGCGGCTCCCGCTCGGTGCGCACCGCGCCCTACGGCGACGACGCGTCCCGCCGGCTGCTGGTGGTCACCGGCGAGCACTTCACGCCGGGCACCGGCGACACCCGCGCCCGCTTCGACCGGCTGGCGCAGTGGGCGCGCCGGCACTTCCCCGGTGTGGAGCTGACGCACTTCTGGGCCACGCAGGACAACGACCCCACCGACACGGTGCCGCTGGTCGGGCCGCTGCACCAGGGCGCCGAGCACACCTACGTGGCCACCGGCTTCGGCGGCTGGGGCATGAGCGGCGGCATGATGGCGGGACGGCTGCTCGCCGCGCGGATCACGGGCGGGGAGTGCGCGTGGGCGGGGCTTTACGACCCGCGGCGCCTGGCCTCGGCCGTGCGGGAGGCGCCTGCCTTCCTCAAGCATCAGGCACAGGTCGCCGGGCACTTCGTCGGGGACCGGCTGCGCCCGTCGCCCCCGGTGGAGGCGCTGCCGCCGGGCGAGGGGGCGGTGGTGCGCACGGAGAGCGGACGGCTCGCGGTGTACCGGGACGACGACGGCGCCCTGCACGCGGTGTCCGCCCGCTGCACCCACATGGGGTGCCTGGTCGACTTCAACGCGGCCGAGCGCGCGTGGGAGTGCCCGTGCCACGGGTCCCGTTTCGACACGGAGGGGAACGTCGTGCAAGGGCCGGCGACCAAGCCGCTGGAGCGGCGGGACATCTGAGCCCGCCCCGCGCCGGAGGGGCAGGCCGGGCCGGAGGGGCGGGCCGGGCCGGCACGAGCCCCCTCCGACCGGGTGAGCGTGCCGACGTCCCCGCCCGAGCCGTGACGGCCACCGCCGACCGCCACCCTACTGTCATACGGTGATCACACTTTCACGTCGTGTTATCGCCGTCTCTGTCCTCGCCGCCGCCCTCACCGCCTGCGGCTCCTCCGCAGGTCCCGCCGCGCGCCCTCCCGCCCCCGCACCCTCCCCCGCCGCCCCGTCGGCGCCGCCCACGCTCGCCGCGGGCCCCGCGGGTCTCACCCCGGTCTTCGAACACGGCCCCCGGGACGCCGGACGGACCGTCGCCCTCACCTTCGACGCCGACATGACCGCCGACCAGGGGCCGAGGGCCGCGGCGGGCGAGCGCTTCGACCACCCGCGGCTGATCGGGACGCTCCGGACGCTGAAGGTGCCGGCGACGGTGTTCATGACGGGCCGGTGGGCCGAGGAGTACCCGGACCAGGCCCGCGCCATCGGCCGCGACCCGCTCTTCGAGGTCGCCAACCACTCGTACAGCCACTACGCCTTCACCGGCGACTGCTACGGCCTGCCCACGGTGCCCGGGGAGCGGATGCGGGCCGACGTGGAGCGGGCGTACCAGGCGTTCCGCACGGTGGGCGTGCCCGCTCCGATGCCGTACTTCCGCTTCCCGGGCGGCTGTTACGACCGGCAGGCCCTCAAGGCGCTCACCCCGGCCGGCGTCACGGCCGTGCAGTGGGACGTCGTCGGCGGCGACGCCTTCGCCACCGACCCGGACGCGGTGGCCCGCCAGGTGCTGGACGGGGTGCGGCCCGGCTCGGTGGTGGTCCTGCACTGCACCCGCAGCGCCGCCCCGACGACGGAGGAGGCGGTACGGAAGATCGTCCCGGAGCTGCGCCGCCAGGGCTACCGCTTCGTCAAGGTGTCCGAGCTGATCGGCGCGGTGAACGGACGCGGCTGACCGTCCTACGCTGGAGACATGAGCGACGACGTGACCGACCGCGACTACTGCCTCGTGGGCACGGACCGCCCGCCGAAGGCGGACGGTCCGCCCTACGCGGCGTGCGTCCAGTGCCAGGAGCCCACGGAGTACCCGGAGTCCTGCAAGGGCATCACACTGTGCCCGGTCTGCGAATGGCGCGAGGCGGAGCGCACCTCCTGCTCCGGCTGACCGGCTGACCGGCTGACCGGCTGACCGGGCAGGGTCCGGCTCACGGCAGGAACACGGCCAGGAGGTGCCCTTCGCTACCGCCGCCCGGGTTCCGCACGCGCCGACTGGAACGCCTCGGACAACGTCTCCGCGGCGCCGGCCAGGATCCCCCTGGTCGCGCCCTTGGAGCCGGACTCGCGCATCTTGTCGGGGAGTTCGGTCAGCCCTGCGGGCTTACGCGGACCCGACTCCAGGTCCAGCCGGTTGCACGCCTCGGCGAAACGAAGGTAGGTGTCGACGCTCGCCACCACGATGCGAATGTCGATCTTGAGTATCTCGATCCCGACCAGCGACACCCGCACGAACGCGTCGATCACCAGCCCTCGGTCGAGGATCAGCTCCAGTACGTCGTAGAGACCGCTGGAGCCTCCTCCGCCACGCTGCGGCACCGCCTGAGTCATCGCGCACCATCCCTTCCCCCACCCTGGTGCCCCCTCCACGGCCCTTGATGTCCGCCGGTGCCGTCCGGCACCGCCCCCGTCCCGCTTGGCACACTGGACGGGTGAACAACGACCGGACGACACCCGCCCCCGACAGCCCCTTCCGACCCGACCCGGGCGACCGCGACGCGGCGCCGCAGTTCGTGCTGCCGCTGGTGGTCCGTCTCGAGCGCGGCTCGCCGCCCGCGCGGACGGACGCGCTGGAGACGGCGGCCCGCGCGGTGCTGGTGATGCTGACCGACGAGCGGTCGGTGGGCGAGGGTGAGTGGGCGCGGGCGATCCGCGACTGGCAGGACGCGCGGATCCGCAAGGTGGTGCGGCGGGCGCGCGGCGCGGAGTGGCGGCGCGCGGAGGCGCTCCCCGGGATCACCGTGACCGGGAAGGCGGCCGAGGTGCGGGTCTTCCCGCCGGTGCCGCTGGACGGCTGGCCCAAGGACCTGGCCCGGCTCCAGGTGTCCGGCACCGACCTCGACGACCCGGACCCGGTGCCGCCCGCGGACCCCGGCGTGCCCACGCTCTGGATGAACCCGGAGCTGGAGATGTCCGCCGGCAAGGCGATGGCCCAGGCCGGGCACGGCGCCCAACTAGCCTGGTGGGCACTGCCGGACGCGGCCCGCGAGGCCTGGCACGCGGCCGGCTTCCCGCTCGCCGTGCGCGCGGCCGACCCCGCCGGCTGGCCGGCGCTGACCGGTGCCGGCCTGCCGACGGTGCGCGACGCGGGCTTCACGGAGATCGCCCCCGGCTCGTGCACCGTGGTGGCGGACCACCCCGCGCTGCGCTGACCCGGGGCGTCCCCCGGATGGGTTGTGCGGCCGTGCGGCTGCCGTCGGCCCGCCGGAGGCTGGGCGCATGCCGACACGACGTACGACAGCCGCTGCCCTGCTGTCCGGCGCCGTCCTGCTCTCCGCCTCCCTGGCCGCCTGCGGCCCGGCCGGCGAGGGCGGGGCCGGAGGCGGAGGCGGCGAGGAGGACGACCGCGGACGGATATGGGCGCAGTCCTTGAACTGGAAGGACTGCCCCGCACCGTCCCCCCTGCAAGGCGGCGGCCAGGCGCCCGAGCCGTTGCCGGACGGCACCCGCTGGCAGTGCGCCGCCATGCGGGCGCCCCTGGACTGGGACAGACCCGGCGGTGAGACCGTCGACGTCGCTCTGATCCGGGCGGCGTCCCGCGCGGACACAGCCGACCGCATCGGCTCGCTGCTGTTCAACTTCGGCGGGCCCGGCGAGTCAGGCGTGGCCGCCCTGCCCGCCCTCGCTCCCGACTACGAGCAACTCCGGTCCCGCTACGACCTGGTGAGCTTCGACCCGCGCGGGGTCGGGGCGAGCGCCGGGGTCACCTGCCTGGACGCCGAGGCGGCGCAGGCGATGGCCCAGCAGGACGACACCCCCGACGACGGCGACGACGAGGTGACCGCGCTGCTCCAGGCGCGGCAGCGGTACGCGGACGCCTGCGAACGGGAGTCGGGGCGCGTGCTGCCGCACGTGGGCACCGAGGACGCCGCCCGCGACATGGACCTGCTGCGCCATCTGCTCGGCGACGACAAGCTGCACTACTTCGGGATCTCCTACGGCACCGAACTCGGCGGCGTGTACGCCCACTTGTTCCCCCAGCACGTCGGCCGTGCCGTCCTGGACGGCGTCGTCGACCCGACGCTGGACCAGATGGAGGGGGCGCTCGCACAGGCGGGCGGGTTCCAGCTCGCCTTCGACCACTTCGCCCAGTGGTGCGTGGACACCGGGTGCGCCCTCGGCGACACCCCGGAGGAGATCACGCGGCTCGTCATGGAACTGGAGGAGACCCTGGACGACGAGCCGCTGTCCGTCGACGGGGAGAGGGTGTTCACCGGCTCCCAGCTGATCGACGCCGTCGTGCAGGCGCTCTACCTGGAGACCGCCTGGCCCGCGCTGGAGGTCGGCCTGCAACTCCTCGCCGCCGACGAGGGCGGGACCCTGCTCGGCCTCGCGGACGCCCTCGGCGGCCGTCACGCCGACGGCTGGAGCGACCGGCAGGACGCCCGGACCGCCATCACCTGCGCCGACCGCAGCGACCGCTACACCGTGGACGACGTGCTGGAACGGGCCGCCGCGTTCGAGAAGGCGTCCCCGCTCTTCGGCGACACCATGGTGTGGGGCGCGCTGGAGTGCACCGACTGGCCGGTGCGGGGCAAGGCCGCGCACCCGGACGTGAGCGCGCCGGGAGCGCCGCCGATCCTGCTCGTCGGCAACACCGGCGACCCCGCGACGCCGTACGAGGGCGCCGCCCGGATGGCGGAGCGGCTCGGCAAGGGCGTCGGGGTGGAACTCACCTACGAGGGCGAGGGCCACGGCGCGTACGACTCGGGCAGCACCTGTGTGCGCAAGGCCGTGAACGCGTACCTGCTGGACGGCACGGTGCCGGCGGCGGGGACCGTGTGCGAGCGGGAGCCGCTCCGGGGCAAGGGGTGACGCCGCCGCCCTGAGGCGGGAGCCGGCCCGGTGGATCCGTGGGGACACGGATCCACCGGGCCGGCCGCGTCATGCGCGCACGACTCTTGCCGTGTCCATGGCGGCCGGTGTACCAATGAGGCGCGGAACTTGAATGTTGTTCATGTTTTGTTCGCCGGGGGCCGACCGACCCTGAGGAGCAGCGTATGACCGCGGAACGTCCTCCCTTGCGCAGCCGCCGGACCGTCCTGAGGGCGGGCGCCGTGACCGGCCTCGGGCTCGCGGGCGCGCACCTGGTCCCACCGGGCGCCGCTGCCGCCGCCACGGGAAGCGGCAGCGGGTATCTCGTCGGCCGGGGCATCTCCGACGCCACCGGCGAGGTCGCCGAGGTGGGCATGATGGGCTACGGCCGCTTCGACCAGCAGGCGGCGGGGCTCCACACCCGGCTGCGGGCGCGGGCGTTCGTCGTGGCCGAGCAGGCGACGGGGCGCCGCGTGCTGCTGATCGTCGCCGACTCCCCCATGATCTTCGAGAGCGTGCACCGGGCGGTGCTGCAACGGCTGCGGCAGGCCTACGGCGATACGTACACCGCGCGCAACGTCCTCATCACCGCCACCCACACGCACGCGGGCCCCGGTGGCTACTCGCACCATCTCCTCTACAACACCACGACGTTCGGCTTCCACAAGGCGACCTTCGAAGCGGTGGCGGACGGCCTGTTCGAGGCGGCGCGCAACGCGCACGAGGACCTCGCCCCATCCGAACTGGTGCTCAGCCACTCCGCGTTGACCGGCGCCAGCGTCAACCGCTCGAAGACCGCCTTCGACCGCAACCCGAAGGCCGACCGCGACCACTTCCCGGACGGCGTCGACACCCTGACCACACTGCTGCGGGTGGAGCGGGAGGGCCGCACGGTCGGCGCGGTCAACTGGTTCCCGGTGCACGGCACCAGCATGTCCGGCGACAACCGCCTGATCAGCGCCGACAACAAGGGCTACGCCGCCTACCACTGGGAGCGCGAGGTCCACGGCGTGGACTATCTCGCCGACGGCGCACCGGAGTTCGTGTCGGCGTTCGCCCAGACCAACAGCGGCGACATGTCACCCAACCTGGACCTGGTGCCGCCCACCACACCCGCCGACTTCGAAGCCACCCGCACCAGCGGGCTGCGGCAGTACGAGGCGGCCGCGGCGCAGGCGGACGCGCCGGGCGTGCGACTGTCCGGGCCGGTCGACTCACGGCTGGTGTACGTGGACCTCTCCGACGTCACCGTGCGCCCGGAGTTCACGGGCGACGGGAAGACCCACCGCACCTCCAAGCCGTGCGTCGGCGCGGCGATGGCGGCGGGCAGCCTCGAGGACGGGCCCGCCTTCCCCGGCTTCGACGAGGGTGACAACCCCTTCTGGGACGCGATCTCGAACTCGCTCGTCTACACGGTGTCCCCCGAACTGAAGCAGGCGCAGGCGCCGAAGGGCGTCTTCGTGCCGATCGGGGAGATGAACCGGATCTACCCGTGGGTGCAGGAGCGGGTGCCGGTGATGCTGGTCCGCATCGGCGGCCTGTACCTCATCGGCATCCCCGGCGAGGTCACCGTCTGCGCGGGCCTGCGGCTGCGGCGCACGGTCGCCGGGATCGTCGGCGCGGACCTCGACGACGTCCTGGTCGCCGGGTACAGCAACTCCTACTTCCACTACGTGACCACGCCGGAGGAGTACGACGCCCAGCAGTACGAGGGCGGCAGCACCCTGTTCGGGCGCTGGCAGCTCCCCGCGCTCCAGCAGACCGCGGCCGAGCTGGCGGTCTCCCTGCGCGACGGCACGGACCTGCCGCTCGGGCCGGAGCCGCCGGACCTGACCGGCAAGGCGCTCTCGCTCCAGCCCGGCGTGGTGCTGGACGCGCCGCCCCTCTTCCGGAAGTTCGGCGACGTACTGGTGCCGCCCCGGGAGAACTACCGGACGGGGGAACGCGTCGAGGTCGTCTTCGCCGGCGCCCATCCAAGCAACGACCTGCACCGGGGCGACACGTATCTGCGGATCGAGCGGCGGGACTCCGGCGGCGCTTGGCGCACCGTCGCCGACGACGGCGACTGGGCGACCCGCTTCCACTGGGCCCGCGACGGCATCGCCGCGTCCAAGGTGACCGTCACCTGGGACATCCCCCAGGGCACACCCTCGGGCACCTACCGCGTCGTCTACCGCGGCGACGCGAAGAGCCTGGGCGGGAAGATCTCGTCGGTCGAGGGTGTGTCGACGGCCTTCCAGGTGCGGTGAGCCTGCCTGAGCCGCGGGTGATCACGCGGCTCATGACGCTCGTGCTGCCGCACCCCAGTGACCACGCGTCGGGCGGCGGGCATTCCCCGACGGTCCTCTCCCAACCTCAAATGTTCCTCTGAAGGCGGCCGCAGGGCGGTTCGGGCGCGAAGCCGCGGGTCATATCCCCGGCACGTCCGGCACGTCCGTGCGGACGGACCGGGGGCCGGGCGGGAACGCCGGGGTGGAGGAGGGGACGGGGATGACGACGGTGCGGCTGGGGACCGGGATCGGGTGGCGTCCGGAGATCGCGGACGCGGTGGAGGCGATGCCGGGCATCGACTGGGTCGAGGTGGTGGCGGAGAACGTCTGCCCCGGCCATCCGCCCGCGTCGCTGCTGAGGCTGCGCGAGCGTGGCGTGACCGTCGTGCCGCACGGCGTCTCCCTGGGGCTCGGCGGCGCCGAACGCCCCGACGAAGGGCGGCTCACCGCGCTCGCCGAGCGGGCCGTGGCGCTGGGCTCGCCCCTGGTCACCGAGCACATCGCGTTCGTGCGGGCGGGCGGCCCGCTGACCGCGTCCCCCGGCATCGAGGCCGGGCACCTGCTGCCGGTGCCGCGCACCCGCGACGCCCTCGACGTCTTGTGCGAGAACGTCCGCATCGCCCAGGACGCGCTCCCGGTGCCGCTCGCGGTGGAGAACATCGCCGCGCTGTTCTCCTGGCCCGGCGAGGAGATGACCGAGGGACAGTTCCTGTACGAGCTGGCCGACCGCACCGGCGTGCGGCTGCTCATCGACGTCGCCAACCTGCACACCAACCACGTCAACCGCGGCGAGGACCCGGCCGAGGCGCTCGCCGTACTCCCCCTGGAGGCCATCGCGTACGTCCATGTCGCGGGCGGGTTCGAGCGGGACGGCGTGTGGCACGACAGCCACGCCCACCCGGTACCGCAGCCGGTCCTCGACGTCCTCACGGACCTCGCCTCCCGCGTCTCGCCGCCGGGCCTGCTGCTGGAGCGGGACGAGAACTTCCCGCCCGCTGCGGAGCTGGAGCGCGAACTGGAGGCGATCCGCGGGGCGGTGGCGGCGGGCGACCTGGTCCGCGGGGATGCGGCGCCGGAGCGCGTGCGGGAGCCGGCCGCCGTCGAGCCCGTCGCCGGGGCCGCCCGGGAGCGGCTGGCGCTGGCCCAGACGGCGGTGCTGTCCTCGCTGGTCGCGGGGACGCCGGTGCCCGAAGGGTTCGACCGGACGCGGATGCGGGTGCAGGCGCGGGCGCTGGCCGCCAAGCGGGCGGACGTCGTCGCGAAGGTGGCCCCGGAGCTGCCGGAGCTCCTCGGCGACGGCTACCGGCCGGCCTTCCTCGCGTACGCGCAGACCCGCCCCATGACGGGCGGCTACCGGCACGACGCGATGGCCTTCGTGGAACACCTCCTGCGTCCCGGCCGCCTCGACGGCCCCCGGACGCGCCGCGCCCTGCGCGAGTGGCACCGCGACCGCTCGGGCCCCCGCCCCCGCTCCCACCGCCCGACGATCCGCCTCGCCCGCGCCACCCGCCGGGCACTGCTGCGCCGCTGACGCCCTCCGGGTCACCCACCGGGACGCCGTCGGCCCGGACCGGAACGTCACATACCCGCAACGCCGTGTCCGGATCGTGAACAAGGCATGGTGTTCTCGCGACCATGTCCCTTACAAACAACTCATGTTCTGGGTACCTCTCCTGCTGCTGGCCTGGGCGATCGCCGGGGTCGTCGGGTTGCGGCTGTGTCGGGCCGCGGTGCGTGAGGCGGCGGCTGCCGGTGACGGTGCGGGAGAGCGGCGGGGGCTGACGCTGTACGAGGCGGCGTTCCTGTCCGGCGGACCCGCGCGGGTCGCCGATCTGACGCTCGTCGCGATGGCCCGTCAGCGGCGGCTGCTGCTGGCGCACACCGGCTGGGCCACCGTCGTCGATCCGCACGGGCGGGACGACATGGAACGCACGGTGATAGGGGCGATCGGGCCGGACGGGCAGTCGCGGATAGCGCCGGTGCGGAAGGCCGCGGCGACCGCGGAGGCGGTGCGGACGCTGGCGGAACGGCTGGTGCGTGCCGGGCTCGCGGTGCCCGAGGGCGACGGGCGGACCGTGGCGCAGGCGCTGCGCCGGCTGCGGCTCGCCGTGCCGGCGGTCGTCGGTCTCGCCGCCGTCGCGCTGCTCATGCCGGTGCCGTCACCCATGCCGCGCCTGCTGGTCGCCCTGTGGTTCGCGCTGCCCCTGGCGTTCACACTGGGCTGTCTCGCCATCGCGCGCTTCGAGCTGAGTCCCGCCTCGGCCTGGGCGTCCCCGGCGGGTCAGCGTCTGCTCACCTCCGTGCGGCGGGCGGCGGCCGACGACACCGACGACGACCGCGCGTACCTGACCACCGTCGCCGTGCGCGGGGTGCACGCCGCGGGCGAGCCCCAGGTCCGGGCTGCCTTCACGCACCGGGAGCCGGACCCCCGGTGGTGACCGGGCCGTGAACCGGTCGCCGACACCCGGCGGGCGGTCCTTGCCCGGCACCGCACACGCCGAAAACATCCCTTTTGTCGCCACCGTGCACCGAAGGGATCACCTCACCGATGAGAACCGCCGCCGCCCTCGTGGCCGCCGGGTCCTTGCTCCTCACCACCCCGGCCGCCGCCCGGCCCCCCGCAGCGGCCCCCGGGTCCCCGGCCATGTCCGAGGCGCGCGGCACCGAGGTCACCGCCGCGCGGGCGGCCTCCGAGGGCATCGACTTCGGCCCGTGCACCGAGGAGCAGGAGCTGCCGCCCACCGTGGAGTGCGGCACGCTGAGCGTCCCGCTCGACTACGCCCGCCCTGGCGGCGAGCACATCCGGCTCACCGTGAGCCGCTCCCGGGCCACCGGGAAGGACCCCGCGACCGGACGCGCGGTGCCGCGCCAGGGCTCCCTGGTGAACAACCCGGGCGGGCCGGGCGTCAGCGGGATGTACTTCCCGGTGCTCGGCGTGGTCCCGGGCTGGAAGCGGCTGGCGGCGGCGTACGACCTGGTCGGCTACGCGCCGCGCGGGGTGGGCCGTTCCGCCCCGGTGTCGTGCGTCGACCCGGGCATTTTCCACCAGGGTCCCGCACCCGCGCCCCGGTACCCGGCGGCGACGGTCAAACGGGAGCGCGCGGCCCGCGCGGCGGCGTACGCGCGTGGGTGCGCCGAGCGGTCCGGCGACGCGCTGCGGCACTACACCTCGCTGAACAACGCCCGCGACCTGGACGTGCTGCGCGCCGCGCTGGGCGAGACCCGGCTGACGTTCCTCGGCTCGTCGTACGGCACGTACATCGGGGCACTGTTCGCGACGCTGTTCCCCTCGCACGTACGGCGGATGGTGTTCGACTCGGCGGTGAATCCGGCGCCGGAGCGGGTCTGGTACCGCAACAGCCTCGCCCAGTCGGCCGCGTTCGAGGACCGCTGGGCGGACTTCCGGGCGTGGGCCGCCCGCCACCACGACGTGTACGGGCTGGGCGACACCGCGCGGAAGGTGGGCGACAGCTACGACGTCGTGCGGGAGCGGCTGGCGCGGAAGCCGGCGGGCGGGAAGGTCGGCCCGGCGCAGCTGCACTCGGCGATGCTGAAGGCCGCGTACTACGACGACCACTGGCCGCAGCGCGCGCACGCACTGTCGGCGTACCTGAAGGGCGACCCCGCTCCGCTGGTGGAGCAGGCGGAGGAGCAGCCCGAGGCGGAGGCGGAGGCGGAGAACACACGCGCGGTCCACCTGGCAGTGCGGTGCAACGACGCGCCCTGGCCGACGGACTTCGCGGTGTGGGACCGGGACAACACGCGGCTGGCGCGCCGGGCGCCGTTCGCGACGTGGGACAACGTGTGGACCGACCTGCCCTGCGCCTACTGGCCGGGGCCCCGGCAGCGGCCGCTGGACGTGCGCGCCGGGCAGGACGCCCTGCCGCCCACGCTGATCCTGGCGGCCGAACGGGACGCGGCCACCCCGTACGACGGCGCCCTGGAGCTGCACCGGCGGCTGGCCGGGTCGGCGCTGGTGACGGAGCGGGACGCCGGCAGCCACGGCCTCGCGGGCGGCGCCAACGCGTGCGTGAACGCGCACCTGACGGCGTATCTGCTGGAGGGCCGGGTGCCGGGCCGGCGCGCGTCCTGCGCACCGCACCCGGCGCCCGCTCCCAGAACCTGAGAGGTCAGGCCAGACCGGCGACCAGGTCCGCGACGTCCTTGCGGCGGCCCGTGAAGAACGGGACCTCCTCGCGGACGTGCATACGGGCCTCCGAGGCGCGCAGGTGACGCATCAGGTCGACGATGCGGTACAGCTCGTCCGCCTCGAAGGCGAGGATCCACTCGTAGTCGCCGAGGGAGAACGACGCGACCGTGTTGGCGCGCACGTCCGGGTAGCCGCGGGCCATCTTGCCGTGGTCCGCGAGCATCCGGCGGCGGTCCTCGTCCGGCAGCAGGTACCAGTCGTAGGAGCGCACGAACGGGTAGACGCTCACGTAGTCGCGGGGGGTCTCGTCGGCGAGGAACGCCGGGATGTGCGAGCGGTTGAACTCGGCGGGGCGGTGCAGCGCCATGTTCGACCAGACCGGCTCCAGCGCGCGGCCCAGCCTGGTGCGGCGGAAGAGGTTGTAGGCCTCCTGGAGCTGGTCGGCGGTCTCCGCGTGCCACCAGATCATGAGGTCGGCGTCCGCGCGCAGGCCCGACACGTCGTAGGTGCCGCGGACCGTGACGTCCTTGGCCGCGAGCTGGTCGAACAGCTCCTGGACCTCGTCGGCGTAACCGGCGCGGTCCTCCGGCAGGACGTCCTTCAGCTTGAACACGGACCACAGGGTGTAGCGGATGACCTCGTTGAGGTCCTTGGCCAGCTTGCCCTTGTTCGGGATCCGGTCGGGCGCAGGGGTGGTGGCGTCGTCACTCATGTCCCTCATTCTCCCGCTCCTCCGTACAGGCTCTGCACCGGGTGGGCGGTGAGCTCCTGCACAGCGTGCAGGTCACCGCTGATCCGGTCGGCGGCGGCGTACGCGCTCGCGATGCACGCGGGGACGCCGACGCCGTCGTACGCGGCGCCGCACACGGCCAGCCCGGACAGGCCGGCGAGATGGGCGCGGACGCGGGCGACGCGCGCGTGGTGGCCGACCGGGTACTGGGGCAGGCCGTCGTCCCAGCGGGTCACGCGGGTGGCGACCGGGGCGGCGTCCAGGCCGGTGGCCGCCTTCAGGTCGTGCCGGGACAGCTCGACCAGTTCGTCGTCGTCGCGGTGCAGGATCTCCGTCTCGCCGTGGCGGCCCACGGAGGTGCGGACGACGGCCAGGTCCGGGGTCTCCTCGGCGATCCAGCCCCATTTGCGGGAGGCGAACGTGGATGCCTTGATGCTGCGGCCCTCGACGGGCGGCACCAGGAATCCGCTGCCCTCGGGCAGCCGCGCCTCGTCGCGCCGGTAGGCGAGGGTGATCAGCGCCATCGAGGCGTACTCGACGGCGGACAGCTCGGCGGCGGCGCCCGGCGCCTCGGCGCGCAGCAGGCCCGCGGCGGCCGGGGCGGGCACGGCGACGACGACCGCGTCGGCGTGCAGCACCTCGCCGCCGGCGACGAGCCGCCAGCCGTCGCCGGGTTCGCGGCGCAGTTCGGTGACCGGGGCGCCGGTGAGGATGCGGACGCCCCGGGAGCGCAGGGAGTCGGCGACCGCGAGCGGCAGGGTGCCCACGCCGCCCGCGACGCCCGTGAAGACGGGGCCGGTCTGCTGAGCGGCGGCGGTCCTCGCCTGCACGGCGCGGACCGCCTCGCCCAGGGTGGCGTGCGCTCGGGCGGCCTCGAAGAGGCCCGGGACGGCCGAGCGCATCGAGATGCGGTACGCGTCCCCCGCGTACACCCCGCCGAGCAGGGGCTCCACGAGCCGGTCGACGACCTCGCGGCCGAACCGCTCGGCGACGTACTCACCGATGGCGACGTCGTCGCCGATCTCGGTGGGCGGCAGCTCGGCGTCCCGCCCGATCCGGGCGAGGCCTTCGTCGGACAGCACGCCGGCGAGGGCGGCGGCGGTGCCGGGGACGCCCATGACGTGCCCCTTCGGCATGGGGCGCAGGGCGCCGCGGGTCCACAGCGCGGCGGAGGCGGTGGCGGGTGGCTGGAGCCGGTCGGCGAGGCCCACCGCGCGGGCGAGTCCGACCGCCTCGGGCCGGCGGGCCAGCAGCGACTCCGCGCCGAGGTCGACGCGGGCGCCCGCGATCTCGCCGGGCAGCAGCTTGCCGCCGACCCGTTCCGAGGCCTCCAGCACGGTGACCCGCGCCCCGTGCTCCAGCAGCCGGTGCGCGGCGGCCAGTCCGGCGATGCCCGCTCCGACGACGACGGCGTGCCGCCCGCCGCCCGTGTGTGATCCGCTCATGCCCTCCACCTTCTCAGACGCCGCGCGCCGGTCCGCCAGGGCCGTGTGGCCCCGTCGAGTCCCGACCGTGACCCCATCGCGACCGTCCGGCCCGAACCCCCGTCCCGTCTGCGGCGTCTGAGGATCGTCAGTGTCACCACGGCAGGGGGAGTCCCGCATGCGCACACGTCGATCCGTACGATCCGCCCACGCCCTGGCGGGGGTGCTGCTGGCGGCGGCCCTCGCGGTCACCGGGTGCAGCGCGTCCGGCGACGAAGGCGCGAGCAAGGCCGGAGGCGGGCAGGGGGTGGCGGCGGACGAGAAGGGGGCCGTGGACGCGGCGCCCGAGTCCGGGAAGCAGGGCGCGCCGGGCGGCACGGCGGACCGGTCCGCCCCGTCGGCGCCCCGGCTCGCGACGGAGCACATCATCCGCACGGCTTCCCTGACGGTGCGGGTGAAGGACGTGCCGACGGCGCTCGACGAGGCGCGCACCGCGACCACCAACGCGGGCGGTTACGTCGGCGACGAGAGCACCCGCCGGGACGCCGTGGGCCACGAGCGCACGCGGGTGGTGCTGCGCGTGCCCGTGGACGCGTACGACAAGGTGCTGGCCGCGCTGGAGGGCACGGGCACCCTGGTCGAGCGCAACGCGAACGCGGAGGACGTCACCGACCAGGTGGTCGACGTGGAGAGCCGTGTCCGGTCGCAGCGGGCGAGCGTGGCGCGGATCCGCGAGCTGATGGACCGGGCGACGCGGCTCAGCGACGTGGTGACCCTGGAGGGCGAGCTGAGCACCCGCCAGGCCGACCTGGAGTCGCTGCTCGCCCAGCAGGCCGCCCTGAAGGACCGCACGAGCCTCGCCACCATCACGCTCACGCTGTCCGAGACGCCGGTGAAGGAGGCGAAGGAGGACGAGGAGCCCGGTTTCCTGGACGCGCTCGCGGGCGGCTGGGACGTCTTCCTGACCCTGCTGCGCTGGCTGTTGCTGGCGCTCGGCGCGGTCCTGCCGTTCGCGGCGGTGGCGGCGCTGGTCGTGCTGGTGTGGAGCAAGCTGATCAGCCCCCGGATGGCGCGCCGCCCGCGTCCCGGGCCCGCGGCGGACGGCGGCACGGGCTCGCTGCCCGTCGCCCCGCCGGTCCCGGCGCGTGCCCCGGACACCGGGAACGGCGACGCCTGACGGACCGTGCCCGCCCCTCCCCCGTAGCGTGGGCGGCATGAACACGAGCGCTGCGCACGGGGCGAGGGAACGGCTGGTCGTGATCGGCGGCGACGCCGCGGGCATGTCCGCGGCGTCGCAGGCCCGGCGGATGAGGGGCCCGGACGAGCTGGAGATCGTGGTGTTCGAACGAGGCCACTTCACCTCCTACTCCGCCTGCGGCATCCCCTACTGGGTGGGCGGCGACGTCGAGGACCGGGACGAGCTGATCGCCCGCACCCCCGAGGAGCACCGCGCGCGTCACATCGACGTGCGGCTGCGCACCGAGGTCACGGAGATCGACGTGGACCGGGGTCGGGTGCGCGCCCGTGACCTGGAGTCCGGCGCCGAGTCGTGGGCGTCGTACGACAAGCTGGTGATCGCGACGGGTGCCCGGCCGGTCCGCCCGGACCTGCCGGGGATCGATGCGGCAGGGGTGCACGGGGTGCAGACCCTGGACGACGGGCAGGCGCTGCTGGACACGCTGGCCCGTACGGAAGGGCGCCGGGCGGTGGTCGTGGGGGCGGGCTACATCGGTGTGGAGATGGCCGAGGCTCTGATCAACCGCGGCTACGAGGTGACGGTCGTCAACCGGGGCCGGGAGCCGATGGCGACCCTCGACCCCGACATGGGCCGGCTGGTGCGCGAGGCCATGACCGGGCTGGGCATCACCATGGTGGACGACGCCGAGGTGACCGCGCTGCCCACCGGCGCGGACGGCCGGGTGCGGGCGGTCGCCACCGCGGACGCCGAGTACCCCGCCGACGTCGTCGTCCTGGGCATCGGCGTACGGCCCGGGACCACTCTCGCGCGGGACGCCGGGCTGCCCCTCGGCGACCACGGCGGGCTGCTCACCGACCGGTCGATGCGGGTGCGCGGGCTGGAGAACGTGTGGGCGGGCGGCGACTGCGTGGAGGTGCTCGACCTGGTCTCCGGGCAGCTGCGGCACATCCCGCTCGGCACCCACGCCAACAAGCAGGGCCAGATCATCGGCACGAACGCCGGCGGCGGCTACGCGACCTTCCCCGGCGTGGTCGGCACGGCGGTCAGCAAGGTCTGCGACCTGGAGATCGCGCGCACCGGTCTGCGCGAGAAGGACGCCCACCGGGTGGGCCTGCGCTTCGAGACGGTGACGATCGAGTCGACCAGCCGCGCGGGCTACTACCCGAACGCCGCGCCCATGACGGTGAAGATGCTGGCGGAACTGGGCACGGGCCGCCTCCTCGGCGTGCAGATCGTCGGCCGCGAGGGCGCGGGCAAACGCGTGGACATCGCGGCGGTCGCCCTCACGGCGGGCATGACGGTCCACCAGGTGGCAGCGCTGGATCTTGGCTACGCCCCGCCGTTCTCCCCGGTCTGGGACCCGATCCAGGTGGCGGCCCGGAAGGCGGCGGCGAAGGTGAGGGGGACGGGGTGATCGTCCCCGGCGGTCACCGCCCTCCGCGCGTCATGCCGTCCCGTTGATGCGTTCTATCGCCTGGCGGGCCTGCTCGCCCGGAGGGCGGGACGGGAGGGAGGAGACCGAGCCGGTCGCCGAGGCGGCGGAGGCGGTGGCCGGGGGGACGGCCGGGGGCTGTTCGCCGGCCGTCGGACGGGCGTGGGCGGCGGTGGCGCGGGCGGAGCGGAGGCGGTGGCCGACCGCCTCGTCCAGCGTCACCGGCCGCTGCATCTGCGCGGCGAGCCGCCCCGCCTCCTGGCCGAGCCGGGCGACGTCCTCCCAGGGGAGGCGGACCACGAGCGTCAGCTCGGCCTCGCCGTCGGGCAGCGCGTGCACGGGGACGGTCACTCGGTCGTTCATCGCCTGTGTCCTCACGTCGGCCCCGCGGCGCCTTTCCCGCGCCGCGGGCGGTTGGGGAGACATACGCACGGCGGACGGGCGGCGTTCAGGGGCCCGTTGATTCACCGGCGGCCGTCCGGGCACTAGTGGAACGTGGTCATCCCCGTCCATGACGTGAACCCCGCGCGCCGCACCCCCTGGGTGACGTACGCGCTGATCATCGCCAACATCGTCGTCTTCGTGGCGCTCACGCCCGGTGTCGTCGGCTCCCTGACCGGGGGCGGCGGCAGCCTGGCGGATCTGTGCCACCTCCAGGCGTTCCTGGAGCGGTGGGCGGTGGTGCCCAGGGAGCTGGTCCACCACCAGCTGCCGAACCTGGTGCCGACCGGCGCCACCGGCGTGGGCCCGCAGGGCGCCGGCTGCGTGATCGGCCCGCCCCGCTACGACAAGTCGCCCGAACTGAGCGTGCTGACGGCGATGTTCCTGCACGGCGGCTGGCTGCACCTGCTGGGCAACATGCTGTTCCTCTGGATCTTCGGCAACAATATCGAGGACCGCATGGGGCACGTCCGCTTCCTGCTGTTCTACCTGGTCTGCGGCTACGCGGCCGCGTACGGCTTCGCGCTGCTGAACGCCGGCTCGGGTGAGCCGCTGATCGGGGCGTCGGGCGCCGTCGCGGGCGTCCTGGGCGCGTACCTGGTCCTCTATCCGAAGGCGCGCGTCTGGGTGCTGGTGCCGTTCCTGATCTTCCTGCCGCTGCGGCTGCCCGCGTGGATCGTGCTGGGCCTGTGGTTCGGGCTCCAGGCGGTGTACTCGGCCGGCCAGGGCGTCACGGACGCGGGCACGGTGGCGTACGCGGCGCACGTCGTCGGTTTCGTCGTCGGCATGCTGCTGGCGTGGCCGCTGAAGCGGGGCACTCCCCCGCCGCCCGAGCCGCGCGGCATCCTCTTCGGCCGGCGGGCCCGGCCCGGCTGGTAGAACGACCGCCCGCTCGATCGACTCCGGCCCTAGACTCCCCCCAGCGGCCGCTGTTCGATGGGGAGGACCATGTTCGACCACACGTACGAGAATCCGGTGATCAGCGGTTTCCACCCCGACCCGAGCGTGTGCCGGGTCGGCGACGACTACTACCTGGTGTGCTCCAGCTTCGAGTACTTCCCCGGGCTGCCCCTCTTCCACAGCCGGGACCTGGTGCACTGGCAGCAGATCGGCAACGTGCTCGACCGCCCCGCACAGCTGCCGCTGCCGCTCCCCGGCTCGAAGGCGTCCGGCGGTCTCTACGCCCCCACGATCCGGCACCACGACGGCCGCTTCTGGGTCGTCAACACCAACGTCGACGGCGGCGGCAACTTCGTCGTCACGGCCGAGCGCCCCGAGGGTCCGTGGAGCGACCCCGTGTGGATCGACCTGGAGGGCATCGACCCCGACCTGGCGTGGGAGGAGGACGGCACCTGCTGGTGCGCCTTCTCCGGACCCGCGGGCGGGGTCAACCTGGCGCGGATCGACCCGGTCACGGGCGCGGTGCTGGAGGGCCCCTCCCCCACCTGGTCCGGCAGCGGCCTCAAGTACCCGGAGGCGCCGCACCTCTACCGCATCGGCGACTGGTGGTACCTGCTGATCGCCGAGGGCGGCACGGAACGCGGCCACGCCGTGTCGGTGGCCCGTGCCCGCTCCCCGCGCGGCCCCTGGGAGGGCGCCCCCGGCAACCCGCTCCTCTCGCACAGCGGCACCGGTCGCCCGATCCAGAACACCGGCCACGCCGACCTGGTGCAGGCGCCCGACGGCAGCTGGTGGATGGTGCTGCTCGGCGTCCGCCCGCGCGGGTTCACGCCCGACGTGCACGTCCTGGGCCGGGAGACGTTCCTGACACCGGTGGAGTGGGACGAGGACGGCTGGCCGGTCGTCGCGCCCGTGCCGGAGCGTCATCCGGCGCCGGGCGGCGCCTGGCGTCCCGTGCAGGACCCGCCCGCCCGCGACGACTTCGACGGGACGGCCCTCGCCCCGCACTGGATCTCGCCGTTCACCCGCCCGGAGGGCTCCTGGTCGCTCACGGAGCGCCCCGGATCGCTGGTGCTGCACGCCACCGGCCCCACCCTGGACACCCCCGGCTACACGTTCGTCGGCCGTCGCCAGCAGCACCACGACTGCCGCGTCACCGCCCTGGTGGACCCGGGCGCCGGACGCGGCGGGATCTGCGTACGGCTGGACGAGGCGCACCACTACGAGGTGGAGGCGGGCGACGGGGAGGTGCGTGTCGTGGCGCGGATCGGGCCGCTGAGCGAGACCGTGGCCCAGCGGTCCGCCCCGCCCGGGCCGCTGCTCCTCGGCGTGACCGTCCGCACCGCGGACCTGGTGCCCGCGTCGCCCCTGCTCACCGGAGGTCACACCATCGGCCCCGACACCCTCGCCTTCTGGCTGGGCGACCCCGACTCCCCGGGTGCCCACCCGCTCGCCGAACTGGACGGGCGCTACCTGTCCACCGAGGTCGCCGCCGGCTTCACCGGCCGCGTCATCGGCATGTACGCCACGGAGGGTTCGGTCGCCTTCGACTGGTTCGAGTACGTCCCGGCGCCCGCCGTGTAAGAGCGGCCCGTGGCCGCAGGGCCCGTGCACCGGTTCGGCTAATCTGTCCCCCATGCCACCCCGACCAGCCGGAACGCGTCCCACTCTGTCCCTGGTCGCCGAGACCGCCGGTACGAGCGTGCCGACCGTGTCGAAGGTGCTGCGCGGCGGGACCGACGTCTCGGCGGAAACCCGCGCACGGGTCATGGAGGCCGTACGGGCCGTCGGCTACACCCGCAGGGCCGGGGGCAGGAGCGAGAGCGCGCGGGACGAGAAGGGCCGGTCCCAGGTCCTCGACCTGGTGGTCACCCACTTCGAGGGGTCGTGGGCGAACCTCCTCGTCGCCGGGGTCGGCCGCGAGGCCGCCGCGGCGGGGCTCGACGTCGTGCTGACGCTCGCCGAGCCGCAGGGCGACTGGGTGTCGCGAGTGCTGCGCAGGCGGACCCTCGGCGTCGTCGGCACGCTGGTCGACCCGGCGTCGCCGCAGTTCGGCGCGCTCTTCGCGGCAGGCGTTCCGGTGGTGCTGATCGACCCGATGACCACACCGCCCGCGGGCGTGACGAGCGTCGGGGTGGCGAACTGGGAGGGCGGCCGCATGGCCGCCGAGCATCTGCTGTCCCTGGGGCACGAGCGGCTGGGCGTGGTCGCCGGTCACGCCCGCCACCTGTTCAGCCGGGCCCGCGTGGACGGCTTCCGCGGGGCGGCCGACACCGAGACCGGCGGGCGGGCCACCGTGACGGTGACATACGGGGGCTGGAACCGCGCGAAGGCGGCGGCCGCCACCCACACCCTCCTCGACGAGGATCCGGAGATCACGGCGGTCTTCGCCTGCGCCGACTCGATGGCGCTCGGCGTCTACGACGCGCTGGGCGAGCGGGGCCTGCGCGTCCCCGACGACATCAGCGTCATCGGCTTCGACGACCTGCCGGAGGCGCAGTACATCACCCCGGGTCTGACGACCGTCCGCCAGCCCAGCACCGAACTGGGCGCGGCGGCGGTCAAACTGCTGCTGGACCTTTCCCGGGGTGAGGACGGCGCGGCCCGGCCCCCGGCCCGGATGAAGCTGGCGACGGAACTGGTCGTGCGCGCCTCGACCGGCCCCGTGTCACACCGGTGACGCGACCACGTCGAGGACGAGCCGGCTCGGCCGGCCGGCGCCCTGGAGAATCGTGTGCTCGGCGGTGGCGGGGAGCGCCGACTCCCCTGCCGCCGCGTAGGTGTTGGTGCCGATCTCCCAGCGCGGTGACGAGCTGGGGGCGATGTCGACGCGTATCCGGTGGCCCGGCAGGAAGGTGTGCGCGGTCGACCAGAGGTCCACGGTGATCTCGTACGCCCGGCCCGGCTCCAGCGGCCCTCTCCCGCCCCGGCCGGTCACCGGGTCGACGGACCGCGCCGATCCCCGCCGCACGCCGTCGGCGACGACTCGGCTGGTGCCGTCGGGGCGTTCGTCGCACAGCCGGACCACCACGTCCGCGTCCGTCCCCGTGGTGACGAGATGGACGACGGCGCGGACCGCGCCCATCACCGTGAGGGGCTCCTGCAGCGGCCCGGTGCGCCAGGAGACGACGTCCGGCCGTGCCTCGACCGCCGTCTGGTCGGCGGGGCCCGCCCCGAACGGCGCGAAGAGCAGGACGGCCCCGCCGCACGTCGGCACCGGGGACGCCGGGTCGCTGACGAGCCGCCGCCCGCCGCTCCCGGACGGCTCGGGTGCGAGCGCGCCCTCCGGGGTGAGGTACAGCTCGAGCGGCCGGGCGTCACGCGGCGGGAACTCGGCCGTCTCCACCCACCGGTCGGCGCCCATCAGGAACACCCGTACCGGCGGGAGGCCGAGCGCTCCCCCGCGCAGCACCGCGTCGAACCAGCGAAGGTGGAGCGCGGTGAGGTCCACGGCGTCCGCGGACGCGTCCGGACCGAAGTCGAGGCCCGCCGCCCGGCCGGAGAAGTCGTCGTGCGTCCACGGGCCCACGACCAGCCGGGGCGCCGGCCGGCCCGTGTCCTCCGCGCGGCGCCGCAGCCGCCGGTACAGCTTCAGGGTCGGGCCGAGGAACACGTCGAACCAGCCACCGGTCAGGAGCACCGGCACGTCGACCGCGTCGGTCCGGTCGACGATCTTCCCGGCCCGGTGGCGCGGCGAGTCCAGCGGCTCCCGCAGCCGGTCCAGGCCCCACCGGACGATGCCCTCGGCGTCCCGTCGCTCGTGCAGGGCCCCGGCGCGGTACGCCTCGCCCGTCGCGATCGCGTGCCCGGTCGCCTCGTGGCGCCGGCGCTCGGCCTCCCGTTCGCGGGCGGAGGGAAGACGGGTGATCGCGTCCGGCGCGACGGCGTGGTGCGTCCACGCGAGGGTGCTGCCGAGCTCCGGCACGCCGCCGCGGAAGCGGAAGCCGTCGAGTGCCGACAGCGCGGGCGTCATGGCCGGGGCCAGCGCCCGCAGCGCCGGGGCGCCGCCGAGCAGCGCGGCGAACTGGGTGTCGGAGGCGTAGGACGCGCCCCACATGCCCACGGTGCCGTCGCACTCGGGCCGGGCCGCGAGCCAGGCCACGGCGTCGGCGCCGTCCGCCTCCTCCTGGGCGCAGGGGTCGAAGACGCCCTCGGAGCCGAAGCGGCCCCGCACGTCCTGGAGCGCGACCAGGTAGCCGGCGGCGACCAGGCGGCGGACGTCCAGGTACCCGTCGTCCTCCTCGCGGGTCACGTCGTAGGGGTGGCGGGTGAGAAGGGCCGGCCGGGGTCCGGTGCCGTGCGGGAGGAGCAGGAGGGTCCGCAGCCGTGTTCCGTCGCGTGACGGGCAGGTCACCTCCCGGCGTTCGGCGACCGGGTCCGGTGTCGGCCGGGAGGTGACGGTCACGGCAGCGTCCCTTCTCTCAGCCCTTCACCGCGCCGGTGAGGCCGCCGACGATGCGCTTCTCGAAGACCGAGAAGAACACCAGGGCGGGCAGCATGGCGAGCGAGGTGAAGGCGAGCACTTTCGCGGTGTCCGTGGAGTACTGCGAGGAGAACACCTGCACGCCCAGCGGCAGGGTGAAGTTGGCCTGCGAGTTGAGGACGTACAGGGGCAGCAGGTAGTTGTTCCAGCTGCCGACGAAGGCGAGGATGCCGACGGTCACCACGCCGGGCAGCGACAGCGGGATCACCATGCGGAAGAAGAACCCGAGCCGGCTCATCCCGTCGAGCGCGGCGGCCTCCTCGATCTCGTTCGGGATGGCCCGCAGGAACGGCACCAGGATGATGACGGTCGTCGGCAGGCCGAAGGCGATCTGCGGGACGATCACGCCGAGCAGGTTGTCGACGAGGCCCAGGTCCTTGATCACCAGGTACAGCGGGGTGATCGCAATGACCATCGGGAACATCAGGCCCGCCGCGAACAGCGAGTACATGGCGCCCTTGAACCGGAAGTCGTAGCGGGCGATGACGAAGCTGACCATCAGCCCGAGCGCGACGATGCCGGCCGTGCTGGCGAGCGCGACGATCAGGGAGTTGGCGAACTCGCCCCAGAAGACGGACGACTTGAGGACGGCCATGTAGTTGACGCCGACCCAGGGGTCGGGCAGCGCGGCCGGGTCGGTGGTGATCTGGGCGTTGGTGCGGAAGCCCCCGAGCACGATGTACACCACCGGCGCGACGCAGACGCCGACGAGGAGCAGCGCGACGAAGTAGGTGACCGGGCCGCCGTCGCGCCCGGTGGGCTTCCGGGAGATGGTGGTGGTCGCGCTCATCACACGGTCCCTTCCGTGACGGCGCCCCTGAGGTCGCGGCGCAGGACGAAGCGCTGGTAGATCAGCGCGACGACCAGCGAGATCACGAACATCACGACGGCGACGGCGCTTCCGTAGCCGTAGTTGCCCGCGTTGCGGCCCTGGGCGAGCATGTAGATCGCCATGGTGGAGGTCCCGGCGGTGCCCGAGACGTACTGGCCCCAGATGATGTAGACGAGGTCGAACAGCTGCAGCGAGCCGATGATCGACAGGAACGCCCAGATGCGGATCGTCGGTCCCAGCAGCGGCAGGGTGATCCGGCGCTGGATCTGCCAGTAGGAGGCGCCGTCGATCTGCGCGGCCTCGAAGATCTCGTCGGGGATCGACTGCAGGCCGGCCAGCATCAGGATCACCGCGAAGCCGAGGTACTTCCAGGTGATGACGCCCATCAGCGTCCAGATGGCCAGATCCGGGTCGGATATCCAGTCGGCCTCCAGCGAGCCGAGGCCGATCGCTCGCAGCAGGCCGTTGACGGCGCCTTCGCTCTGCAGCATCAGGCTCCAGCCGGTGCCGACGATCACCTCGGAGATGATGTACGGCACGAAGACCAGGACGCGGATCGTGGAGCGGCCGCGTATCCGCCGGTTGAGCAGCAGGGCGAGACCGATGGCCAGCGGTCCCTGGACGACCAGGGACAGCACCAGGATCAGGCCGTTGTGCCACAGGACGTCGTGGAACGCGGGGTCGGTGAGGATCAGCCGGTAGTTGTTCAGGCCGACCCAGTCGGTGGGTTCTCCGTAGCCCTTCCACCGGTAGAACCCGTAGTAGGCGGCGAGCACGACCGGGAAGATCACGAACGCCAGGAACACGATGACCGCCGGTGCGGACAGGACGGCGATCTCCAGTCGCGTCCTGCCCCGGCGGCGTGCGGCCGCGCGCCGCGGGGCGAGGGTGTCGCTCATGTCTGTCCGGTCAGCCCTTCTCCGCCGCGGCCTTGACGTCCTTGACGATGTCGGCCGCGGAGCCCTTGCCGGCCAGCAGGTTCACCACGGCGATGTTCATGGCGTTGCCGACGTTCTGGCCGTACACGGTGTCGAGGAACTGCATGGAGTAGGCGGCCTTGTTGAAGGCCTGCAGCGCCGAGATGTTGTACGGCTCGGTGACGACGTCCTGGGCCGCCTTGTTCACCGGGATGGTGTCGAACGCCTCCGCGTAGGCCACCTGCTGCTCCTTGGTCACCGCGAACTGGAGGAAGCCGAGGGCCGCTTCGGGCGCGTTCTTGGACAGGGAGTAGCCGCCGGCGCCGCCCATGATGGCGGTGGGGTCGCCCTTGCCTCCGGGGACGGCCGGGAAGGCGAACCAGCCGAGGTCGGGGAGCGGCTTCTTGTCCGGGGTCAGGTCGGCGATGACGCCCGGGTTCCAGTTGCCCATGAGCTCCATGCCGGCCCTGTGGTTGGCGATCAGGCCCGCGGACGATCCGGCGCCCTGCTGCGAGGTGGCCGTGAGGAAGCCCTTCTGGAAGGGGTCGGCGCCCAGGAGTTCCGCGAGGTCGTCGCCCGCCTTCGTCCAGCAGGGGTCGTCGAACGTGAGCGACTTGGCCGACTCCTGCATGGTCTCCTGGCTGCACTCGCGCAGGGCGAAGTTGTAGTACCAGTGCGCGGCCGGCCAGGCGTCCTTGGCCCCGACCGCGATGGGCGCGACCTTGATCGCCTTCAGTTTGGCGACGGCGTCCTTCAGCTCGTCCAGGGTCGTCGGCGGCGCGGTGATGCCGGCCTTCTTGAAGAGGTCCTTGCTGTAGTAGATGCCCTCGGGCTGGGTGTCGAGCGGCATCGCGTAGACCTTGCCGTCGATGGAGGCGCCCTCGAGGGCCGCCTCGCCCACGTTGGCCCGGTCGGTGTCGGTGAGCTCCAGCTCCTTGATCTGGCCGGCGTCGACCATGGCCTGCATCTTGCCGCCGCCGCGCTGGAGGAAGACGTCCGGCGCCGAGCCCGAGTTGAGGGCGTTCTGCAGCTTGCCGTCGAGGTCCTCGTTCTGCACGGTCTGGATCTTGATCGTGACGTCGGGGTGCAGCTTGCGGTACTCCTTCGCGGCGTTCTGCCAGAACACCAGGCCGCGTCCCTCCATCGCGTTCGTCCAGACGGTCACCGTGGCCTCGCCGCCGACCGCGCCGTCGTCGCCGCCACCGGCACATCCGGCGGCGGCGAGTGCGAGGCAGCACAGGCCTATCGCGGCAGCCGTCGCGCTGCGGGTCTTCCTCGTCATCGGGCGCTCCTGATCTGTTGACACAAGTGATCCAAACGGTGATTAGTTTGCGCAAACTAACGAGCCATCCGCGAAGTTGGGCAAGGTCTACCGCCGAAAATGTCGGTGGAGCAACAGAAAGTTTTCGCAAGTTGCCCAATCGTTACCGACATAACGACCGCCGTTCGGAGTGCCGAACAAGACGAGGAGAGGCAGGTGCCGTGGGTGCCCGGGAACGCGAAAGGCCGGCACCGCACGCGGGGGCGCGCGGCACCGGCCTCACCGGCGGCCCGAAGGCCGGCCGACGACGGTCAGCCGTATACGGTCAGCGGGCGGAAGCCGTGTGGACGTAGTCCACCAGCCGTGTCAGGGCGTCGGGGTCGGTGGACGGCATGACGCCGTGGCCGAGGTTGAAGACGTGCCCCTCCAGGCCGGCGGCCGAGTCCAGGACCTCCTGGGCCTTGGCCTCGACGGCCTCGCGCCCGGCGAACAGCACGGTCGGGTCCAGGTTGCCCTGGAGCGCCTTGCCGGGGCCGACGCGGCGGACGGCCTCGTCCAGCGGGACGCGCCAGTCGACGCCCACGACGTCCGCGCCGGCCTCGCCCATCAGCCCGAGCAGCTCACCGGTGCCCACGCCGAAGTGGATACGCGGCACCCCGTACCCGGCTACCGCGTCGAACACCTTCGCCGACGCGGGCAGCACCGAGCGGCGGTAGTCGGCGGGGGCCAGGGCGCCGGCCCAGGAGTCGAAGAGCTGCACGGCCGAGACGCCGGCCTCGATCTGCACCTTCAGGAAGGCGGCGGTGATCTCCGCGAGCCGGTCCAGCAGGTCGGCCCACAGCTCGGGATCGCCGTACATCATCGCCTTGGCGTTCTCGTACGTGCGGGACGGGCCGCCCTCGACGAGGTAGCTCGCGAGGGTGAAGGGGGCGCCCGCGAAACCGATCAGCGGGGTGGCGCCCAGCTCCCGCGTCAGCATCCCGATCGCCTCGGTGACGTACGGGACGTCCTCGGGGGCCAGGTCGCGCAGCCGGTCGAGGTCGGCGCGGGTGCGCACCGGCTGCTCGACGACCGGGCCGACGCCCGGCTTGATGTCGAGGTCGATGCCGATGGCCTTGAGGGGCACGACGATGTCGCTGAAGTAGATGGCCGCGTCGACCTGGTGGCGGCGCACCGGCTGGAGCGTGATCTCGGTGACCAGGTCGGGGCGCATGCAGGAGTCGAGCATGCCGATGCCCTCGCGCACCTTGCGGTACTCCGGCAGGGAGCGCCCGGCCTGCCGCATGAACCACACCGGGGTGTGCGGCACCGGCTCACGCCGGCACGCCTTGAGGAAGGCACTGTCGTACGTCGAGGTCGGCTGGCTGCCCGTCGGGCTCACGTTGGCGCTCACACCGGCCAGTCTCGCATGTCACCGGAAGCGTCCCGGCCGCCGGGATGCCGGGTCCCGGGGAGCGGGGGCGCGCGGCGGTGGTGCGGCGTGATCCGGACACCCCCGGACGGCACGGGTGTCCCTCCCTGCACCGACGGCCCGTTCCGCTTAATCTTCCCCGCATGGCTGCGGCTCAGGGACGACTGTCGGACGGCGCTGGCGGAATGGACGAACCGAAGGAGGCAGGGGGCACCACCGGACCCGGGGATACGCCCCCGCTGCCCTTCCGGGCCGCTGTCGACGCGCTGCGCGGCGCGCGGCTGCGACCGCAGATCGAGGTCGATCCCACCCCCGCACCCAAACGCCTCGCGCCGTTCGCGTACGCGCTGGAGGCGGCGGTCGTCGACGGCGAGGACGACCTCGCCGACGGCCGGCTGGTGCTGCTGCACGACCCGGCCGGACACGACGCCTGGCGCGGCACCTTCAGGCTGGTGACCCTGGTCCGCGCGGAGCTGGAGCCGGAGATGGCGGCGGACCCGCTGCTGCCGGACGTGTGCTGGTCGTGGCTGACGGGGGCGCTCACCGCGCGCGGGCTGGCGTTCGGCGAGCCGAGCGGGACGGTGACGCGGGCGAGCTCCCACTACTTCGGCGGGCTGTCCGAGCGGCCGGCCGCCTCGCAGATCGAGATCCGCGCCTCGTGGACCCCGCGGGAGGGACTGGGCGGGGTGCCGGACACCGCGACCCACCTGGTCGCCTGGTGCGATCTGCTCGCGCAGGTGGCGGGCCTGCCGCCGACCGCGCCGGGGGACGCCTCGGTGGTGACGCTGCCTCAGCGTCGGGGGCCGCAGTCGCGCTGAGGTCCGCCGGGTGGTCGAGTTTCGGCCAGTCCCCGCTGTCGCTCTTCGGACGTCCTGCTCGCACCATGGATGCCTTCTCGGCCGTCTCTTTGTCGATACGGCCACATTCGGAAGCGTTTCGCCGCAGACCGAAACCGTTCGATCTTCGAATGATCGATCGTGCGTCCGAATTGCCCGGATTGTTACTCACCAGATCGTGATCATTTCCTAAAGGACATCAGGTTTGCTGCCGAAGACGACTGTGACCTTGAAAGCACGGTTCGTCCCGGCTTCACCCCCACGAGCCGGCCCCGTCCCGCACCCCAGGAGGCCTGGTGTCCGTTCTCCTCGAGCAGCCCTCAAGCCTGGTCGCCTACCGCCCGAACAAGCCGACCGCCATGGTGGTCGTGGCCGACCCCCGCGTCCGTTCCACCGTCACCCGCCATCTGTGGGCGCTCGGTGTGCGCGATGTGATCGAGGCCTCGTCCGTCGCGGAGGCTCGTCCCCGCATCGGCAACCCCCGCGACATCTGCGTCGCCGAAGTCCACCTGCCGGATGGTTCCGGCCTCACCCTCCTCTCCGAGACCCGCGCCGCGGGCTGGCCCAACGGCCTCGCCCTCTCGGCCGCCGACGACATCGGCGCCGTGCGCAACGCCCTCGCCGGCGGCGTGAAGGGCTACGTCGTCACCGGCACCCGCACCAACCTCGGGCTCCCCACCCGTCCCGGTGCGGCCCCCATCGGCGCGGCGGCCGCCCGCCTGCACCGTCGTCCCCCGGGTGCCCCGAGCCACCCGGGTGGCTACCGCGAGCTGTCCGGCCGTGAGGTCGAGGTGCTGCGGCTGGTTGCGGAGGGCCAGTCGAACAAGGCGATCGGCGTCTCGATGGGCCTGTCCGCCCTGACCGTGAAGAGTCACCTCGCCCGCATCGCCCGCAAGCTCGGCACGGGCGACCGCGCCGGGATGGTGGCGGTGGCCCTGCGCACCGGCATCATCCACTGACCCCCTCCCCCTGCCGAACCGTCCCCCTCACCTGCCCCGGCCGTCCTTCCACCCGTCCCGACCGCCCGCTGCCCGCGCCCGCCGATGCCCCCGCGTCGGCGGGCGCCCTCGCGCGCACGTCCGCGCGAAGACGCGCGGCAGCCGGCGGCGGCCTGTTCTCGCTGGTCGGCGCGGTCACCGGGCGGAGGGGAAGGCCGGGTACCGGCCCGTACGGATACTCTTGACAGGTGACCGACGCCCACGACACCGCAGCAGACAGTTCACTGCGCACCACCGGAGGCGCCCCTCCGGACGACGGCGGATCCTCTGCTGAACAGGCGCCGATCCCCCTGCTGGAGCCCCGCGAGGGCATCCCGCCCGTGGTGGCCGACGAGGCCGCACTCGCCGAGGTGGTCGCCGCCTTCGCCGCGGGCCGCGGACCCGTCGCCGTGGACGCCGAGCGCGCTTCGGGCTACCGCTACGGACAGCGCGCCTACCTCGTCCAGCTCCGGCGCGAGGGCGCGGGCACGGCGCTGATCGACCCGGTCGCCTGTCCCGATCTGTCCGCCCTGCACGAGGCGCTGTCCGGTGTGGAGTGGGTGCTGCACGCCGCCACCCAGGACCTGCCCTGCCTGCGCGAAATAGGCATGGCGCCGACGCGGCTCTTCGACACCGAGCTGGCGGGCCGGCTGGCCGGGTTCCCCCGGGTCGGCCTCGGCGCGATGGTGGAGAACGTGCTCGGCTTCCTGCTGGAGAAGGGCCACTCCGCCGTCGACTGGTCCACGCGCCCGCTGCCCGAGCCCTGGCTGCGGTACGCCGCTCTCGACGTGGAGCTGCTGGTGGACCTGAGGGACGCACTGGAGAAGGAGCTGGACCGGCAGGGCAAGCTGGACTGGGCGCGGCAGGAGTTCGACGCGATCGCCTCGGCGCCGCCGCCCGAGCCCCGCAAGGACCCGTGGCGCCGTACGTCCGGCATGCACAAGGTCCGCCGCCGCCGGCAGCTCGCCGTCGTACGGGAGCTGTGGCAGACCCGGGACCGGATCGCCCGGCGGCGTGACGTCTCCCCCGGCAAGGTGCTGCCCGACGCGGCGATCGTCGAGGCCGCCCTCGCCATGCCGTCCAACCCCCATGCCCTGGCCGCGCTGAACGGCTTCGGCCAGCGGGTGGGCCGCCGCCAGCTCGAGCAGTGGCAGGCGGCCGTCGACCGGGCGAAGGCGCTGAGCGAGGACCGGCTGCCACAGCCGGGCCAGCCGGTGACCGGTCCCCCGCCGCCGCGCGCCTGGGCCGACAAGGACCCGGCGGCCGCGGTCCGGCTGTCGGCCGCGCGGGCGGGCGTGACCGCCCTCGCGGAGCGGCTGAACATGCCCGCGGAGAACCTGATCACGCCGGACACCGTGCGCCGGGTCTGCTGGGAGCCGCCGGCCCCGGCCACCTCCGAGACGGTCGCCGCGGCCCTGACGTCCCACGGCGCCCGCGCCTGGCAGGTGGAACAGGTCACCCCGGTCCTGGTGGAGGCCCTGACGGGCTGAGCCCGCCGTCGCGCTCGGCAGACGGTGCGGAGAGCCCTCCGGGCCCCGGCCGGGGCGAGACACGAGGCCCGCAGTGACGTCAGGCGCCGAACGCCCGGTGCCGTGTCACGCCCTCTCCCGGCCGGGCCTCCGTGCCCGTCGCCGTGCGCCGCGAGCCGTGCGTGGGCCGGGCCTCCCTCGCGGCGGGCGCGGTCGCCGGTGTGTCCCGCCCACGCCCCGCCCCCGGCCGTGAGACCGGACGTCCCACCCCCGGCGCGCGTGCCGGGCGGCCGCTTCGCCCCCGTGCCACGATGCAGGCATGCGGGTCGTCGTGGTCGGGGCCGGGCAGGTGGGCGGGACCGTGGTCAAGTCGCTGGCCGAGGCGCACGAGTGCACGGTGATCGATGTCGACCGGACGCGGCTGGAGGCCGTGTCGCACGCGTACGACGTACGGATCGTGCACGGCAGCGGGACCCGGCGGGAGACGCTGCTCGACGGGGGTGTCGCCGACGCCGATCTGGTGATGGCGTGCACCTCACGGGACGAGGTCAATCTCGTCACCGCCATGCTCGCGCGCCGGCTGTCCTCGGCGCGGACGGTCGTGCGGGCCACCGGGACGGACTATCTGGGGGCCTGGCGGGCGGGTGACCTGGACGTGGACCTGCTGGTGTCGACGGCGTTCGAGACGGCGAGCGCGGTCGAACGCGTGCTGCAGGTGCCGGGCGCCCGGCACGTGGACTTCTTCGCCAACGGCGAGGTGGTCGTCCTCGGCGTCGACGTCCGGGGTGCTGCGGCCACGCGGCTCGCCGGCCGGCCGCTGCGCGACGCGGGGCTGCCCGCCGCGTCCCGGGTGGTCGCCGTCGTGCGCGACGGGGACTGGACCGTGCCGGACGCGGACGACGTCGTGCGGGAGGACGACTGGATCATCGCGATGGCGTCCCCCACGGCGGCCCGCGCCTGGAGCCGGGTGGTCACGGGCGCCGATCCCGTCGACGACGTGGTGATCTACGGCGCGGGACGGATGGGCACGGCGGTGGCACGGGTGCTGCTGCACCGCGGCGTCCGGGTGCGGATGGTCGAACCGGAAGCGGAGGTCGCGCACGCGGCGGCCGCCGCTCTGGACCGGGCGCGGGTGTTCCACGCGCGGGGCCTGGACCCGGCGTTCCTGCACCGCGAGCGCATCGGCACCGCGGGCGCGGCGGTGCTGGCGGCGAAGGACGACTCCCGCAATCTGCACGCGGCGGTGCTGACGAAGCTGCACGGGGTGCGGCTGACCCTGACGGTCCTCGACGACCCCGCCGCCGCCGAGGTGTTCGAGGCGGCCGGCACGGACGTGACGATCGACCCGGGTGACGAGACCGCCGAGAAGATGGCCCGCTTCACGTTCGGGGAGCGCACCCACCAGATGGCGATCCTGGGCGACGACCGCTTCGAGGTGCTGGACGTGACCGTGCGGCCGGGCAGCCGGTTCGCGCACCGCCCCGCCGGCACGCTGCCCGGTGCCGCCGTGGGCGCGGTCGTGCGGGACGGCACGGTGCTCTTCCCCGGCGCGGAGGACGAACTGCGGCCCGGCGACCGGGTCGTCGTCCTCACGGAGCCCGACCGCGTCCCCGCGATCGAGCACGACCTGTGAGGCCGCCGCGTCCGGTGCCGCACCGCCGCCGGTGGCTGCCGCGCGGCCGCACCGACGTCGACGTGCGGACCGCGCTGGGAGTGGTCGGCACGCTCCTCGCCTGGTTCGCGCTCGCGTTCCTGCCGCCGGCGGCGGTGGCGCTCGCGGCCGGCGAGCCGCCGTGGCCGTTCCTCGCCGCCGGGGCCGCCGTGGCGCTGACCGGGCTGGTGCTGAGACGGCTGACGGGCCCGCGCCCGCCGCTGGGCGTGCGGGAGGGCTTCCTCGTCGTCGTCGCGGTGTGGCTGCTCGCGCCCGCGTTCGGCGCGGTGCCGTTCCTGCTCGGCGACGTCCCCCAGCTCGACCGTCCGGCCGACGCCTGGTTCGAGGCGATGTCGGGGTTCACCGCGACGGGCGCGACCGTCGTGACGGATCTCGACGCGCTCGGCCCGGACATGCTGTTCTGGCGTCAGCTCTCCCACTGGCTGGGCGGCGCCGGCATCATCGTGCTGGCGCTCGCGGTGCTGCCGCGGCTGCGCATCGGCGGCCGTGAGCTGCTGCGTTCGGAGCTGCCGGGGCCGGTGGAGATCGAGACGCTCGGCGAGACCGTCCGGGGCACGGCCCGGCGGCTGTGGAAGGTGTACCTGGCGGTGACGGCGGCCGGCGTCCTGGCGCTGGCCGCGCTGGGGTGGGCCGGTCTCGACCGGCGGATGGGTCTCTTCGACGCGTTCTCCTACGCGACGTCGGCCGTGTCCCTCGGCGGGTTCGCCCCGCACGACGACTCGGCGCGGGGTCTCGCGCCGGTGACGCAGTGGGTGCTGTGCGGGCTGATGGCGGTGGCGGGGGTGAACCTGCTGCAGCTGTACCGGCTCGCCGCGCTGGGTCAGGTCCGGGCCGCCGCACGGGACGAGGAGCTGAGGCTGTACGCCGTTCTCCTCGTCGTCGCCTCCGGCGTCGTGGCGGTGGAGCTGTGGGCCGCCGGGGACGCGGGCGGGGCCGGCGCCCTGCGGCACGGGGCGTTCCAGGCGGTGTCGGTGATGACCACCACCGGTTTCGCCACGGTCGACTGGGCGGTCTGGGGCACGGTCGCCACGCTGACCCTGCTGACGCTGATGTTCGTCGGGGCGTGCGCCGGGTCGGCGAGCGGTTCGGTCAAGGTCGTCCGCCATCTCGTCGTCCTCCGCTTCACCCGGCGCGAGCTGGAGCAGGTGGTGCACCCGGACGCGGTCCTGCCGGTGCGGGTGAGCGGCCGGGTGATCGGGCCGCAGGTGCTCCGCTCGGTGCTGCTGTTCGCGCTGCTCTATCTGCTCGCCCTGGCGGTCGGCACGTTCTGTCTGGCTCTGGACGCGGGGGCGGAGGCGGGCGGCGCCGGTGTGTTCGCCGCGCTGGGCGCCGCCGCGGCCTGCCTCGGCAATGTCGGCCCCGCCTTCGGCGAGCTGGGCCCGTCCGGCTCGTACGCGCCGTTCGGCGGGGCGTCCAAGGTGGTCCTCGGCGCGCTGATGCTGCTCGGCCGGATCGAGATCGTGCCGCTGGCGGTGCTGCTCCGTCGCGGCTACTGGCGCGCGTGAGCACGCCCCACCGGGTCGCACCCGGCCGTCGCCCCGTGAAGTGAGCTGTTACCGGGGTCACTTGACCTGAATTCCGGCGCACTGTCCGCATGCGTCGCCAGTGATGGGGAATACGCGGAACGGGGCACAGGTCCGCCTCTCGCTCCACGGCGGGGACATGGGTTAGCCTCGTCCCGGCTGCTCTTCCTGCGAAAACGCCCGTACCCCACGTCGGAGGAAGTTTCCTGCGGAGCGGCCTGAACTCCGAACGGAAAATCTCTGACAGGAACAAGGGGCACCATTTCATGGAACCCACCCAGGTCCGCCCGGCCAACCCGCAGCATTCGGACACACTCCCCCACACGTCCGAAAACTACAGGACAGCGACGATCCGCACGCCCGCGATACGTGTGGAGAAATACGGCAACTGGGAAATCGAGTACGAGTTCACACCCGCTGCGGGTGACCACGGCAACCTGCTCGTCGTGTTTTCCTCGGTGGGCTCCAAGTACGGATTCGGCGCCGCCCTTTCGGGCGTCCAGTGCAACGTGCTGAGAATCCGCGACCGGTTCGACGGAGGTCCGTCGTACTACGTGGCGCGGGCCATGGACTTCTCCGTTTCGGACGCGGTCGAGGAACTGATTACCCACTACCGGGAAAAGCTGGGCCTGGCGCGGGAGACGGTGGTTCTCGCCGGTTCCTCGAAGGGCGGCAGCGCCGCCATTTTCTACGCGCTGAAGTACGGCTACCGGCACATCGTCGCCTCCACGCCGCAGTACTTCATCGGCAGCTACTCGCAGGGGCACGGCGTGCTCGGCGAGTGGGTGCTCGGCGAGGGGCAGCCGCAGGAGAACGTGGACCGGCTGGACTCGGTGCTCCCGGAGATGCTGGCCGAGACCACCGACCTGGACCGGAACATCTACCTGTTCTCCTCGACGAAGGACTACCAGTACGAGGAACACGTCGTCCACTTCCTCCCGGCTCTGCGGAAGTACTCCAACTTCAACTTCTTCATGGTGGAATCGCCCGCCCTGGTGAAGCACGCCGAGGTGACGCGGCAGGGCCTCTCGGTGATCCTCAGCGTCATCTACGCGCTGACCGAGGGGACCGTGCCGCGATTCGGCGAGGTGCAGGTCGGCTCCAACGAGGTGGACGGGGACGCCGCCACCGAGCATCTGTCGGACCTGCGGGCGCGGGACACCGCGGCGGGCGTGCTGACGGCCGCGCAGCTCACACCCGAGCAGGCCACGCTGTCCGGGCACGCCTTCCTGCCCGGTGTCTCCGCCGAGCAGGGCGAGGAGGCCGGCGCGCGGGAGACCAAGCAGCTGGTGCTGGTCCGCGACGAGCAGGCGTGGGTGGCGGACGCGAAGACCGTGCCGGTGGACCAGCTGTACCTGAAGTACTTCGACACGCACTTCGCGTCCTACAAGGACGGCGGTTTCACCTGCGAGGCGCGGGAGCTGTTCGACACGCTTCCCGACGGCGTGTACGACGTGTTCGCCCGGGTGACCAGCGAGAGCGAGGACATCGACCGCAGGGTGCCGCTGGTCGCCTTCCGGGCGATCGACCGTCGCGCCGCCTCCGGGGGGCGCGAGGTGGTCCTCAGGGGCGACGCGAAGAGCGTCCGGGTGATCAAGCGCGACCTCACGGCGGCCGGACCCGGCGGGTCGGTGTTCGCGCTGAAGCGGTTCGCGATGGAGGGCTCGAGGCTCCGGGTGTACGGCGTCCTCTTCCTCCCCGGACGGAACGCCGACCGCGCCACCCACTCGACGTACTACCTGACGCTGCGAAGCGCGGACAGCACGCACACCGTCGCGCTCAAGGCGGTGAAGCGGGAGGACAAGGTGCGCCCGCACATGGCGCCGGGCGACTTCGGGTCGTACTCCTTCGGGTACTTCACCTCGGTGGACAAGGAGGGCGTGGACCTCTCCGACGTGCCGCCCGGGACGTACACGGCGGAGATCGCGATGAGCACCGGCGGCGGGCTGTTCGCGCACCAGGCCGGTGAGCTGGAGGTACGGGAGAACCGGGCCTCCTCCGTGGCCCGCCGGATCTCCGGCCGGAACGAGCGGGTCAGCACGCGGGCGCGGCTGCGCCGGGGCCTGCGACGGCGGCTCTGGCGGTCGTAGCACCGCCGTGGACCTCACACGACCGGCTCCCGTCCGCGGGGGCCGGTCGTGTGATGTTCGCCGCTCCGGCCGACGGGGGTGTGCAGTGACGTTACCCGCAAGTAGCATGGGCCGTAAGCAAGCGCTCAGCATCCCGTACCTGGAGGAGAGCCATCGTGCCTCGTACCGTCAGGGACGTCGTCTTCGTCGACGGCGTCCGTACCCCGTTCGGCAAGGCGGGCCCGAAGGGCATCTACCACGAGACCCGCGCCGACGACCTGGTCGTCAAGGCGATCCGGGAGCTGCTGCGCCGCAACCCGGGTCTCGACCCGAAGAAGATCGACGAGGTCGCTGTCGCCGCGACCACGCAGATCGGCGACCAGGGCCTGACCATCGGCCGTACGGCGGGCATTCTCGCCGGCCTGCCCACCTCGGTCCCGGGCTACTCCATCGACCGCATGTGCGCCGGCGCGCTGACCGCCGTCACCACGGTGGCCGGCTCCGTCGCCTTCGGCGCGTACGACGTCGCCATCGCGGGCGGCGTCGAGCACATGGGCCGCCACCCGATGGGCGAGGGTGTGGACCCGAACCCGCGGTTCGTCTCCGAGAAGCTGGTCGACGAGTCCGCCCTGTTCATGGGCATGACCGCGGAGAACCTGCACGACCGCTACCCGAGCATCACCAAGCAGCGCGCCGACGAGTACGCGGTGCGCTCCCAGGAGAAGGCCGCCAAGGCGTACGCCGACGGCAAGATCCAGGCCGACCTGGTGCCGATCTCGGTGCGCCGCACCAACGAAGAGGCCGGCGAGACGGGCTGGGGCCTGGTCACCGCCGACGAGCCGATGCGTCCGGGCACCACTCTGGAGAACCTGGCCGGTCTGAAGACGCCGTTCCGCGTGCACGGCCGGGTCACCGCGGGCAACGCGGCCGGTCTGAACGACGGCGCCACCGCCTCGGTCATCGCCTCCGAGGACTTCGCCCGCGAGAACAACCTCCCGGTGAAGATGCGCCTGGTCTCCTACTCCTTCGCCGGCGTGGAGCCCGAGGTCATGGGCTACGGCCCGATCCCGGCCACGGAGAAGGCCCTCGCGCAGGCGGGCCTGTCCATCGACGACATCGGCCTGTTCGAGATCAACGAGGCCTTCGCCGTCCAGGTCCTCGCGTTCCTGGAGCACTACGGCATCGCCGACGACGACGCCCGCGTCAACCAGTACGGCGGCGCCATCGCGTTCGGCCACCCGCTGGCCTCCTCCGGCGTCCGTCTGATGACGCAGCTGGCCCGCCAGTTCGAGGAGCAGCCGCACGTCCGCTACGGCCTGACCACCATGTGCGTCGGCTTCGGCATGGGCGCGACGGTCATCTGGGAGAACCCGCACTTCGAGGGGGACAAGTGAGCACCACCGCAGAGCTTCTGAAGGGTGCGGCCGAGCTGTTCCCGGGCGAGGTCGTCACGCAGGCGCACGTGCGCCACTTCGACCTGCCGCTGACCGGGTCCGACAGCGGCTCCGCCGCGGGCGGGCGCTTCGCCCTGATCACCCTGGACAACGGCCACGACCACACCAAGCCGACCACCCTCGGCCCGCAGTCGCTGGCGAACATCGACGCCGCGATCGACCAGGTCGAGAAGGAGGCCGCGGACGGCGAGATCGTCGGCGTCGGCGTCACCGGCAAGCCGTTCATCTTCGCGGTCGGCGCCGACCTCAAGGGCGTCGAGCTGCTGAAGCGCCACGAGGACGCGCTGGCCATCGGCAAGGGCGGCCACGACGTCTTCAAGCGGCTGTCGAAGCTGGCCGTGCCGACCTTCGCCTACTACAACGGCGCCTCCATGGGCGGCGGCGTCGAGGTCGGCCTGCACTGCACCTACCGCACGGTGTCCGCGGCGCTGCCCGCGTTCTCCCTGCCCGAGGTCTTCCTCGGCCTGGTGCCCGGCTGGGGCGGCTGCACCCTGCTGCCGAACCTGATCGGCGCGGAGAAGGCCGTCTCGGTGATCATCGAGAACAGCCTCAACCAGAACCGGCAGCTCAAGGGCAAGCAGGTCTACGAACTCGGCATCGCGGACGCGCTGTTCGAGGGCGCGGACTTCCTGGAGCAGTCGCTGATCTGGACCGCGTCCGTCCTCAAGGGCGAGATCACGGTCGAGCGTCCGGCGATCGACCGCGGCGAGGCCTGGGACCAGGCCGTAGCCAAGGGCCGCTTCATCGCCGACTCCAAGGTGCACGGCGCGGCCCCGGCCGCCTACCGCGCCCTGGACATCATCGCCGGGGCCAAGGACGGCGACCTGCAGAAGGGGTACGACGCCGAGGACCAGGCGCTCGCCGACCTGATCATGGGCGGTGAACTGCGTTCCGGCATCTACGCGTTCAACCTGGTGCAGAAGCGGGGCAAGCGTCCCGCGGGCGCCCCGGACAAGAACCTGGCGCGCCCGGTCACCAAGGTCGGCGTCGTCGGCGCCGGTCTGATGGCCTCCCAGCTCGCGCTGCTGTTCCTGCGCCGCCTCGAGGTGCCGGTCGTCCTCACGGACATCGACCAGGAGCGCATCGACAAGGGCGTCGGCTACGTCCACGCCGAGATCGACAAGCTGCTCGGCAAGGGCCGGATCAACCAGGACAAGGCCAACCGCCTCAAGGCCCTGGTCACCGGTGTGCTGGACAAGGCCGAGGGCTTCGCGGACGCCGACTTCATCATCGAGGCCGTCTTCGAGGAGATGGGCGTCAAGCAGCAGGTGTTCGCGGAGGTCGAGGCGGTCGCCCCGGCGCACGCGGTCCTCGCCACCAACACCTCCTCGCTGTCCGTGTCGGAGATGGCGTCGAAGCTGAAGCACCCCGAGCGGGTCGTCGGCTTCCACTTCTTCAACCCGGTCGCCGTGCTGCCGCTCCTGGAGATCGTGCGCGGCGAGCAGACCGACGACGCCTCGCTCGCCACGGCGTTCGGTGTCGCCAAGAAGCTGAAGAAGACCGCGGTGCTGGTGAAGGACGCCCCGGCGTTCGTCGTCAACCGCATCCTGACCCGCTTCATGGGCGAGATCCAGAACGTCATCGACGAGGGCACCCCGGTCGAGGTCGCCGAGAAGGCCGTCGAGCCGCTCGGTCTGCCGATGTCGCCGCTGGTGCTGCTGGAGCTGGTCGGTCCGGCGATCGGCCTGCACGTCTCCGAGACCCTCAACCGGGCGTTCCCGGAGCGGTTCACCGTCTCCCCGAACCTCAAGGCGGTCGTCGAGGCGGGCAAGCGCGGCTTCTACGTCTACTCCGCCGAGAACCCCGCCAAGCCGGAGCTGGACCCGGAGGTCGCCGCGCTGCTGAAGCAGGGCGACACCGTCCTCACGGAGGAGCAGGTCCGCGACCGCGTGCTCGACGCGGTGGCCCAGGAGATCGGGCTGATGCTCGACGAGGGCGTCGTCGCCGAGGCCCAGGACATCGACCTGTGCCTGATCACGGGCGCCGGCTGGCCCTTCCACCTGGGCGGCATCACGCCGTACCTGGACCGCGAGGGCGTCTCCGAGCGGGTGAACGGCAAGCGGTTCCTGGAGCCGGGAGTGGCTTCGGTTCCCGCGTGACGCGGGTGTGACGCGTGAAGGGGGCCTCCGCCTCGGGCGGAGGCCCCCTTCGCTCCCGTCCGTCAGTCGCCGGTGAACGGACGGTGTTCGCACACGTCGCCGCACGCGTGACGCGAGGCGCCGAAGGAGCGGATGGGGCTGTCCTCCGGGATGCCGACGACCGTGAACGTCGTGGAGGCCGGCGCGGACTCCGTGGCCCCGAAGAGGGCAATCGCTTCGACGGTGTGGGTTCCGGGACGCCATGGGTGTCCGTGTTTGAACCACCACTCGCCCTTCTCGTCGACGCCCGTCGCCCCGATGAGCAGGCCGCGCTCCATCAGCACGATCTTCGTGGTTCCGGGCTGGGCCTTGCCGGAGAAACGGACCCGCGGCCCGCTGAGGGTGCCGTCGGACGGCACCGAGACGACGGGCGGAGGCACCTCCGTCCGCACGGTGAACCGCTGTTCCAGGACAGGGGTGCACCCGTCGCTGAGCGCAGACCATCATAGATCGAACATTTGACGACCCTGATGTGACTATCACTTCACGACCCGCCTCTGGTCAGAGCGCGCTCAGACCTCCCGCCACCCCTCCAACGCCAACCCCGCCTCCTCCTTGCGCCGGGTGACACGGAGGGTGGCCGTCGTGGGGTCGAGGGTGGCCGCTACCAGGGTGCCCTGGGCGTCGACCGCCAGGGCGACCTCGGCCGTGGACGGGAGGGGCGGGCCGGACTCGGTCCACCAGGCGCCCGCCTGTTCCTGCTCCGTCGGGTATGCCGCGAACGCCACCCGGCCGCTCGCCGAGCGTTGCGCCACCACCGTGCAGTCGTGCCCGTCTATCACGCAGCGCACCGCCGCGACCGGACCCGGGCCCGCCGCCGGGAGCAGCGGCACCGGCTTGCCTCCGGGGCGCCAGGCGCACAACTCCCCGTCCTGGTCGGTGAAGAAGAGGGTGGTCCGCTCGGCGGACGTGCGCAGCACGCGCAGGGTGCCGGGGCGGGCGGCGACCTCCGCCGTCTCGTCCCGCGTGGGCGTCCTGCCGGGCTCCTCCTGACGCCAGTGCAGGATCCGGTCCGGCGTCGACGCGTAGGCCTCGACCAGGCCCGACTCCCGGCTCGCGGCCACGAGTTGTTCATGGACGCCGGAGCCCTTCAGGTCCCGCCAGGGGTACCAGCCGCCCCGCTCCTTCTGCACCAGCAGGCTGACCCCGCCGCCCGCGTTGCGCACGAAGACGTACGCGCGCCTGCGGTCGTCCACGGCCACGGCGGGCGTGCCCGTGCGGTCTCCCTTGCCGTTGGGGTGGCCGACCGGGGACCAGTCGAGCGGGGCGAGCAGCGGGCGGAAGTGCGTGCAGTGCACCAGCCGGGACTCCCCCGGCCCTGCCTGCCGCCACGCGGCCAGATGCGCGTACCCGTCCACGCCCTGTCCCACGGCCGCGGGTCCCTGCTGGAGCCCCAGGTCGCCGCCGGCCCGGCGCAAGGACTCCCAAGGGCCGCCGGGCGCTGTTTCCGCGCGGCACAGGACGGCGTCGTCCGATTTCAGATAGACGGTGAGGCGGCCGTCGCGGCCGCGGAGAAGCCAGTCGCCGTTCACCTGTTCACCTTACGCACTGCGGTCCGTGCCGTGGGCGCGGGGATCCCGTCGTACGGCCTCCCCCAGGGGGGATTGCCCGGTCTTGCGTGGGACCCTGACCGTATGGAAGAGGCCGGTTCCCTGCTCGTGATCGTCGACGCCGCGAACGTCGTGGGGTCGGTGCCCGACGGGTGGTGGCGGGACCGCCGGGGCGCCGCCGAGCGGCTGCGGGACCGGCTGGCCGCCGGCGGGCTGCCCCACCTGACGGGCCCGGTGGAGATCGTCCTCGTGGTGGAGGGCGCCGCCCGGGGCGTTGAGTCCGTGCCCGGCGTACGGGTCGACCCGGCCACCGGCAGCGGGGACGACCGGATGGTGGACCTGGTGGCGGAGGCGGGCGGGCGGCCGGTCCTGGTGGTGACGGCCGACCGGGAGCTGCGGCGCAGGGTGACGGAACTGGGGGCGGAGGTCGCGGGGCCGCGCTCGGTGCCCCGGTGAGACGCGCGTGCTCCGTCCGCAGTGCCGGGTGAGGCACTGCGGACGGAGCAGCTGTCCCGCTACTCCTCGCCGAGACCGAGGCGCTGGTGCACCAGGCGGGCGAAGTGCGCGAGGGTACGGCCGGTGGCCAGGTCGGCCGGGGCGAGACGGACGTCGAACAGGTCCCTCGCCTGTACCAGGAACTGCATGCCGAGCAGGGAGTCCAGGCCGTAGTCGGTGACGTTGTGCGCCGGGTCCAGGCCCGACGGGTCGGTCTGGAGGACCGTCGCGAGGAGCTGGGTCAGCGTCTCGGTGATCTTCTCCACGGCCTCGCCGCCGGACAGCCCGGCGAGGGTGCGCAGCAGCTCGTCGCGGGCGTCCGGGGAGGCCACGCCGGCGTCCGGGGCCAGCGGTGCGAACCGCGGGGTGGCCAGCGCGGGCAGCAGATGGCGTGCGGCGCCCCAGCGGTAGCGGCCCACCCCGGCGACGTCGGCGCCCGCGGCCAGCAGGCGGCCCGCCGCGTCCAGGGCCTCACCGGGGCTGAGGAGTTCCAGACCGCGTTCGGTCATCGCGGACTCCAGGCCGGTGCGGGCGACGTAGCCGGTGCCGCCGATCGGTCCCAAGGCCAGGGCCGTGCCCGGCCGGCCGGCGGCGCGGCGGGCCCGGGCGAGGGCCTCCAGACAGGCGTTGGCCGCCGCGTAGGCGGCCTGGCCCGGGTTGCCGATGGCGGCGGACACGGACGAGTGGGCGAGGAACAGGTCCAGGTCACGGTCCGCGGTGAGCCGGTCGAGGAGGGCGGCGCCGCCCGCCTTGGGTGCCAGCACGGCGGCGAACCGCTCGTCGGTGAGATCGGCGAGCGCCGCGTCGTCCATGTGCATGGCCGCGTGCACGACACCGCGCAGGGGGTGCCCGCCGGCGTCCACGGCGTCGATGATCCGGCGCAGGGCGCTCTCGTCGGTGACGTCGGCGGCGTGGACGGTGGCCCGTACGCCCCGCTCGGCGAGGTCCCGGAGCAGGGCGGGGGCCTCGGGCGCGTCCCGGCCCCGGCGGGACACCAGGGCCAGGTGCCGTGCGCCCAGGCCGGCGAGCCGGCGGGCGGTGGCCGCGCCGAAGCCGCTCGTCCCGCCGGTGACCAGGTAGGTGCCGTCGCCGTCGAGCCGGAAGGGGCGGGGTGCGGGCTCCACCGGGACGGGTTCGTCGAGCGGGTCGAAGGTGACCACGACCTTCCCGGTGTGCCGGGAGTGCTGGAGCAGGTGGAAGGCCTCGTCGACGCGGGCGGCGGGGTGGGCCGTGTGGGGCAGCGGCCGGTAGGCGCCGGAGTCGACCAGGGCGCCGAAGTCCTCGACCAGCCGGGAGCGCAGCGCCGGGGCGTCGATGACGGCGTCGAGGTTGAAGCCGATGAAGGTGAGGCTGCGGTCGAACGGGCGCAGGGTGAGCGGGTTGTTGAGGAAGATGTCCCGCTTCCCCAGCTCGACGAAGCGGCCGTTGGGGCGGAGCAGGTCGAGTCCCCGGGCGATGGCCTCGCCGCTGAGCGAGTTCACCACGACGTCCACGCCCTGCCCGCCGGTGAGATCGCGCACCTGAGGGACGAAGTCCAGACTGCGGGAGTCGAGGACGTGGTCGGCCCCCAGGGTGCGCAGCAGGTCCCGCTTGATCTCCGTGCCGGCGGTGGCGATGACGCGGGCGCCCTGCCGGCGGGCGCACTGCAGGACGGCGAGGCCGACCGCTCCGGCGCCGCCGTGCACGAGCACGGTCTCCCCTGCCGTGAGGCGGGCCTGGTGGACCAGGCTGTGGTGGACGGTGAGGAAGGCCACGGGGAAGGTGGCGGCCTCCGCGAAGCTCATCGCGTCGGGGATGCGCACGACGGCGGCCGCGGGGGTCGCCGTGTGGGAGGCGAGGGCGGCCGGCATGAGGCCGGTGACCCGGTCGCCGGGCCGCAGGCCGCCTACGCCGGGTCCCACGGCGTGCACGATGCCCGCACCGTCGGTGCCGAGCCCTCGTGCGAGAGGGCTGTTCTCCACCGCCTCGGCGGGCAGCAGGCCGTTGGCGCGCATGGGGTCGCGGTAGTTCAGGGCGACGGCCCGCAGTTCGACGGTCACCTCGCCGGGGCCCGGCTCGGGCAGTTCCGTCTCGCGCCAGACCAGCCTCCGGTGCAGGCCGGGGTCGCGGACCTCGAGGACGTACGGCGTGCGGGCCGGGGCGGGCGGGGTCTCGCCCGCCGGGTGCTGCGTCTGCCGGGGGACGAACCGGCCCCGCCCGGTCAGCACGACCTCGTCCTCGCGGGCGGCGGGGTCGCCGTCGGCGGTGGCGCGAAGTTCGTCCGCGAGGCGGCGGGCGTCGGTGGCGGGGTCGCCGGTGCGGTGGCAGGACAGGCGCCGCAGGTCCAGGTCGGGCCGCTCGTTGGCGAGGGTGCGGCAGGCCGCCCAGACGGCCGCGTCACCCGGGTGGGCGGGCTGCTCGGGTGCGGGGAACAGACCGGTGGGCCGGGTCACCAGCCACACCTGGGGCCGCGCGCGGCCCTCGGCGGACTCGCAGGCGGCGGCCAGGGAGCGCAGCAGGGCGGCGCGGCGCACGGTGCGCGGGACGGTGTCGTCCGGACCCGGCTCCGCGAGCAGCAGGACGACGCGCGGGGCGGCGCCGGCGGGCAGTGCCGCGCGCCAGGCGGCTGGGGTGTCGGGTGCGGTGACGACGGCGGCCTCGCCGAGGAGGGCGGCCAGGCCGATTGCCGCGTCCGCCTCGGTGCCGTCCTCCACGGCGATCACCCACGGGGCGGCGTCCGGAGCGTGCCGGGGGGCTTCGGCCTGCGGAGCGTCCGTCACCGTCCGCGATCCTTCGGTGTCCGCACCGGCGGCCGCGCCCTCGTGGGGCGCGGCGGCGAGGAGCACGCTGCGGTCCTCCGGGCCGTGCTGGACGACCCCGGTGTAACCGCACTCCTCCAGCAGCGGCGCCCACCGGTCGCGGGGCAGGACGCGGCAGACGGGGCGCAGGGCGCGGTCGTCGCGCTCCCAGAAGTCGTTGAGCATGCCGGACCGCAGCGCCAGGAGCACCGCGTGGTGCGGTTCGGCGGCCAGCAGCCGGCCGCCGGGGGCGAGCACGGTGCGCAGGCGGCGCAAAGTCGCGGCGACGTCGGTGGTGACGTGCAGGGCGTCGGCGGCGAGGACGAGGTCGAAGCCGCCGCGGGGCAGTCCCTGGGCGACGAGGTCGCCGTCCGGGTCCAGGGTGCGGTACTCGGTGAAGTCGTGGCGTGCGAAGCGGCGTTCGGCGCGGGCGAAGCCGTGGCCGGCGGGGGCCGTGCAGACGTACCGCGTGCGGTCGGCCGGCAGCACGGGCAGGGCCGCGGCGGTCAGGGCGCCGGTGGTGGCGCCGATCTCCAGGACGCGCAACGGGCGGTCCGCGGGCCAGCGTTCGACGAGGGCCCGGAGCACGGCCTGGACGGCGCGCTGGGTGTAGCGGTGGGCGGGGCCGGTCTCGTGGAGCTGGTCGACGGTACCGTCACCGGCCGGCAGCAGCCCGTCGGCGTCGGTGACGCCGCGCACCACCTCGGGCAGACGGCACAGCTGCCGGTTGAGGAGCAGGGTTTCGGCGCCGTGACCGGGGTGGTCCTCCACCAGTGCCCTCAGCACGGCCTCGGGCGCCTCGCCCTCGCCGGTGAGCAGCCAGTGGTCGCCCTCCTGCCGGGCGAGGCCGTGTGCGGCCAGCAGCGGCAGCATCAGGCGGGCGGCCCGCCGGTGCCGGGGCTGCATGCCGCCCGTCACCAGGTCGGCGACGGTGAAGGGGGCGCTCGCGTCGGTGAGCAGGCCGCGCAGGGCGGCGGCCCAGCAGTGGGCGCCGGCGCGTTCGGCGGCGGCGACGAAGTGCCGGTGTCCGGTCTCGTCCAGGGCTGCCCGTGCGGCGTCGAGGCGGGGCGCGGCGGCGCGGGCCAGCTCGGCGGGGGCGGGCAGCGGGCAGGGGTCCGCGGGGGTGTCCGGGTGCGGGGCGGCCCGGAGCACGGTGCGCTGGACGGTGAGGGGGGTGTGTTCGGTCATGTGGCCGCGGCGGGTGCGGCAGCCGTCGATCTCGGCGGTGACCGTGCCGTCCGGGTCGGCGTAGGTGATGTCCCAGCACATCTCGTTGGCGCTGCGGGAGCGGCGGCGCAGGTGCACGAGTCCGCGGGGCGAGGGGGTGCGCCAGACACGGACGGCGCCGAAGACGGTGGGCAGGAACGCGGCGGACTCCGCGGTCGGACCGGCGAGGGCGACGGTGGCCTGGAGCGGGGCGTCGAGCAGCACGGGGTGGGCGGTGTGGGCCGATGCGTCGTGCCGCAGGCGGTAGGAGACCAGCACCTCGCCGTCACCGGCGTCGATGCGGTCGACGACCTGGAAGTCGGGTCCGCAGTTCAGGCCGATGGCGTGGCACATGCGGTAGAACGCGTCGGCGTCCAGGGCGCGTGCGCAGCGGGCGCGCAGCGCGTCGACGTCGAGCGGGCCGGGTGCGGTGCCGAGCAGGGTGCGGACCTGGGCGCGGACGACGGGCCGGCATGCGCCGTCGTGTTCCTCGCGGACGCTGATGGTGAGTGCGCCGTCGTCGGGGGTGACGGCGGTCTGGAGGGCGACCGGGGTGGGGTCGGGCCATGGCACGGACAGGGGCCGGCCGATCTCCAGGTGCCGCACCTCGACGGGCCGGTCCAGGGCGCGGCGGCCCGCGCTGAGCGCCATGTCGACGTAGGCGGCGGCGGGCATGAGGACGTCGTCGCCGATCCGGTGGTCGCCGAGCCAGGGCACCAGCTGGGGTTCGACGGTGCCGTGCCACACCGGGTGCGGGGCGGGCATCCGTTCGCCCACGAGCGGGTGGTCGAGCAGGCCGTTGCCGCTGGTGCGGCTGATCAGGTCCTGCGGGGTGCCGTGCCAGTACCGCTCGCGCTGCCACGGGTAGGCGGGCAGGTCGGCGACGCGGCCCTGCCGGGGGAAGTGCGCGCCGAGGTCGGTGCCGGGGACGGCGGCGAGGACGGCGGCGACCGCTGCGGCCGTCTCGCGCGGGCCGTCGCCGTCGCGGTGCAGGGTGGGGACGCAGGTGGCGCCCGTGCGGCGCAGGTAGGGGCGGAGCACGGGGTGCGGGCCGATCTCCACGAGGGTGCCGGCGTGGCCTTCGGTGAGCAGGGCGGCGGCCTCGGCGAACCTGACCGGTTCGCGCACGTTGCGCCACCAGTAGCCGGCGTCCAGTTCGGGTCCGTCCAGTCGGGTGCCGGTGACGGTGGAGACGAACGGGATGCGGGCGGGGGCCGGGGCGAGCCCGTCCAGGGCGGTGAGCAGCGGTTCGCGGATGGGGTCCATGGCCCGGCTGTGGAAGGCGTAGTCGAGGCCGATGTCGCGGAAGAAGACGCCGCGTGCGGTGAGTTCGGCGCCCCAGGCGGCGAGCGCGTCCGCGTTCCCGGCGACGGTCACGTCGCGGTCGCTGTTGACGCCCGCGATCTCCAGGGCGCCGTCGTACCCGGCGAGTTCCTCGCGGGCCCGTTCCTCGGGCAGGCCGACGGCGGCCATGCGGCCCCGGCCGGCGGTGGTGCCCTGGGTGCGGCTGCGCTCCGCGATCACCAGGGCGGCCTGCTCCAGGGTGAGGACGCCGGCGGCGTGGGCGGCGGCGACCTCGCCGACGCTGTGCCCGGCCACCGCCGCGGGCCGCACCCCGTACGAGGCGAGCAGCGCGGTGAGGCCGACCTGCACGGCGAACAGGGCGGGCTGCGCGACCTCGGTGCGCTGCCAGGTGCGGGGCGCCGGGTGGGCGAGTTCCTTCATCACGGACCGGCCGAGGTACGGGGCGAGGGCCGCGTCGGCCTCCTCGACGGCCCGGCGGAAGACCGGCTCGGCGTCGAGCAGGCCGGCGCCCATGCCGGGCCACTGGGAGGCGTTGCCGGAGTAGACGAACGCCGCGCCCGCCCGCTCGCTCACCCGGACCACGGCCCCGCGGGCGGGCTCGCCGGCCGCCAGGAGGTCCAGCTGGCGGGCGGCGTCCGTCGGACCGGCGGCCAGGACCGCGGCCCGGTGCGGGTGCGCGGTGCGCCGTACGGTGCTGGTGCGGGCCAGGTCGTAGAACTCCGCCGGCTGCGCTGCCCGCAGCCGTTCGGCCGTGCGCCCGGCCAGTTCCTTGAGCGCCGCGCCGGAGCGTGCGGACACGATCAGGGGCAGCGGGCGCCCGGTCCCGTCGGGTTCCGGCTCGGGTTCGGGCGCGGCGGGCGGCGGGACGACGACGGCGTGGGCGTTGGCCCCGCCGAAGCCGAAGGCGCTCACGCCCACGGCGGCCCGTTCGTCGTCGGGTACGGGGACGGGTTCGACGGCGGGAGCGAGGTTCAGGCCGTCGAAGTCGATGCGGGGGTTGAGCGGGAGGGCGTGCAGGGACGCCGGGACGAGCCGGTGGCGCAGCACCAGGATCGCCTTGAGCAGGCCCGCCATGCCGGAGGCCGGCTCCAGGTGGCCGATGTTGGTCTTCACCGACCCGATCGGCAGCGGGCCGCGGCTGCGGCGCCGGCCGAGGGCGCGGCCGATGGCCTCCGCCTCGGCGGGGTCGCCGGCCTGGGTGCCGGTGCCGTGCGCCTCGACGTACAGCAGGTCGTCGGGGCCGACGCCGGCCCGCGCGTACACCTCGTGCAGCAGCGCCTCCTGCGTCTCGGCGCTGGGCACGATCATGCCGGTGCTGCGGCCGTCGGTGTTGTTGCCGGTGGCGGCGAGCACGGCGTGGATCCGGTCGCCGTCCGCGACCGCGTCGGCGAGGCGCTTGAGGACGAGGACGGCGCCGCCCTCGGCGCGGACGAAGCCGTCGGCGTCGGCGGAGAAGGCCGCGCAGCGCCCGCGCCGGGACAGCATGCCCGCGTACGAGAACCCGGCGAACGAGTAGGGGCTGGTCAGGACGTTGACGCCGGCGGCGAGGGCGACGCGGCCGGTGCCCTCGTGCAGGGTGCGGCAGGCGCGGTCCAGGGCGACCAGCGCGGAGGAGCAGGCGGTGTCGACGGCCATGCTGGGGCCGCGCAGGTCGAAGGCGTACGACAGGCGGTTGGCGGTGATGGAGAGGGTGGCGCCGGGCATGGTGTGCGGGCTGGTGTGGTTCTGCGCCATCGACAGTCCGACGCCGTACGCCGGGTCGGAGACGCCGACGTACACGCTGGTGTCCGACCCGGCCAGCGACTCGGCGGGGAGGCCGGCGTCGTCGAGGGCCTCGGCGGCCATCTCCATCAGGAGCCGCTGCTGCGGGTCGACGTGCCGGGCCTCGGCGGGCGACATTCCGAAGTAGGCGGCGTCGAAGGAGGCCACGTCCGGCAGGAAGCCGCCGGCTGCGGTGTAGCTGCGGCCCGGGCGGACCGCTCCGGGGTCGACCGTCCGGTCCCTGGGGAAGCGGTCGGCGGGCATCTCGGTGACCATGTCGCGCCCCTCGCGCAACACGGACCACAGCCCGTCCAGACCGGTGATGCCCCCGGGGAGCCGGCAGCCGATCCCCACGACCGCCACCGCTCGTTCGTACTCCTGCATCGCCAAGTTCCCGCCCTCTCGCGCCGATTGCCAGCTTTGTCAGCGGAGTAGAGAACATCCCGGTTCGAAAAGGCCAGCGGCGCCCACTCGTTGGAGTGAAGGTGATCGTCCGCAAGGCGTTTGCGCAGGCTGCCGCCGTTACGGTGACGCGGTGCCCGAAGCCCTGCGTGCCCGCATCGCGGCCGTCACCGCTCATCTGCCGTCCCGTTACCGGACCATGGAGGAGATCCGTGCCCGGATCGCCGCGACCGGCGGTTACGCGCCGCCGCCAGGCCTGCTGGAGGACCTCACGGGCGTGCGCGGCGTCCATGTGCACGAGGACGGCGAGAACGCCTCCGACCTCGCCGTGGCCGCCGCCCGCCAGGCGCTCGACGAGGCGGGGCTGAAGATCGGCGACGTCGACCTGCTGCTGTTCGCGTCCACCTCGCAGGACCTGATCGAGCCCGCCACCTCCCACCTCGTCGCCGCCAAACTGGACGCCGCCTGCCCGGTGTTCGACGTGAAGAACGCCTGCAACAGCGTCCTCAACGCGATGGAGGTGGCGACGGCGTTCATCGAGGCGGGCCGCTACCGCACGGTGCTGATCGCCTGCGGCGAGCCCGCGACCCTGGCGACCCGGTGGCACGCCCCCGACCGGCAGGCCCTGCTGCGGGCCCTGCCGGGATACACCGCGTCCGACGCGGGCGCGGCGATGGTCCTCACCGCGGGGCCGGCGGGCGAGGACGACCCCGGTGTGCTGTCGCTGCGGTTCGTCAGCAACTCCGCCGCCTGGGAGGCGTGCACGGTGGCCGGCGGAGGCAGCATGCACCACCTGTCGGTGCACGACGACCACACCACGCTGCGGCTCAACGGCGACCTGCGGCAGGGCGCGCTCGACGCGCTGCCCCGCATCCTGGAGACGGCCTCGGAGGAACTGCGCGCGGTGTCGTCCTGCGCCTTCGTCGCCTTCCACCAGATCGCGATGCCCCAGTACCGGGAGACGCTCGAGATGTTCGGTCTGCCCGAGGACCGGTGCATGGCGGCGGTGGCCGAGCACGGCAACTGCGCGGCCGCCTCGCTGCCGTTGCAGCTGACGAAGGCGGTGCGCGCCGACCGGATCGAGCGCGGGGACCTGGTGGCGATGATCGGCCTGGCGAGCGGTTTCAGCTTCGGCCTGGCGCTGGTCCGGTGGTGACCGCCGTGCCGGCGGTCCGCGCCCCGGCCCCCGGCGTGCTGGAACGGCTCATGCCGGGCTACCCGGACCCCCGGCACTGGCGGCGCGCGCCGGTGACCGGTCAGCACTACCTCGACCTCGGCAGCGGAAGCCCGGTGCTGTTCCTGCACGGCAACCCGGCCTGGAGCTACGTCTGGCGCAAGCTGCTGCACCGGCTGGCGCCGCACGCCCGCTGCCTGGCGCCCGACCTGCCGGGGTTCGGCCTGTCCCGGCACCTGCGGCCGGCCGGCGGGGTGCCCGACCCGTACGAGGCCCAACTGGAGGGCCTGGACGCCCTGCACCGCCATCTGGTGAACGACCGGGGGCTGCCCGAGCGGGGCTGGACGTTCGTGCTGCACGACTGGGGCGGTCCTCTCGGCGTCGCCTGGGCGCTGCGCAACCCGGGCGTGGTGGAGCGGCTCGTCGTCTGCAACACCGTGACCTTCCCCTTCCCCGACGGGTTCCGGCTGCCGTTCTACCTGCGCTGGATCCGCGACCACCGGCCGGTCTCCGGGCTGGTCCACCGGACCAACGGCTTCGCGCGGACCGCCGTGCGCGCCGGGGTGCACCGCCCGCTGTCCCCCGCCGAGCGCCGCGCGTTCCTCAGGCCGTACGCCCGCCGCGCCGAACGCGGGGCGCTGACCGACGCGGTGCGGGCGATCCCCCGGGACCCGGCCGACCCGGTCTGGCGGCTCCTCGAACCGCCCGCCGGCGGGACGGGGCTGACGGACCTGCCGGTGCTCGTCGGCTGGGGCATGCGCGATCCCGTCTTCACCCCGGACCTGGCGGCCGAGTGGGAACGCCGCTTCCCCCGGGCCGCCGTCCACCGCTTCCCGGACGCCGGCCATTACGTGATGGAGGACGCGGCACCGGAACTGGCCGACCTGATCAGAGACTTCCTGGGGGAACGATGACCGCGACCGTTTCCGGGCTCGCCGAGCGGCTGGAGGGCCGGTCCGACGGCCTCGCGCTGGTGACGTGCCGCGGGGGCGCGTCCCGCACGGTCGCCCGGGGCGAGCTGCTTCGCGGCTGCCACCGGATCGCCCGCGACCTGCACGACGCCGGGGTACGCCCCGGCGACAAGGCCGTCGTGATGACGCGCGACGCCTACGACCTGACGGCCGTCACCTACGCCCTCGGCGTGCTCGGCGCCGTTCCCGTGCTGATCGAGCCGCGCGCCGAGGTGAGCCGCTGTCTGGCGGACGTCGCCCCGGACGTCTTCGTCGGGGAGGCCCTGGCCCACCTCGGGCGCCGCGCCCTGCGCTGGGGCCGGCCGCACGTGCGCATCCCCCTGGTCACGGGCCCGGTCCCGGTGCCGGGGGTGCGGCGGCTGGTCACCGCGCCGCCGGGCTCCGGCCCCCTCGACCCGCCGGACCTCCACGAGCCCCACGGCGACGACACCGCCCTGATCGCCTTCACCTCGGGTTCCACGGGGCGGCCCAAGGGAGCCGAGTACCGCCTGTCCACGGTGGCCGGACAGCTCGACGCGCTGACCGCACTGATCGGACCGCGCCACGACGACGTCCTCCTTGCCGGGTTCCTTCCCGTCGCCCTGCTCGGTCCGCTGCTGGGCCCGGTCACCGTCGTCCCGGCGGTGAACCACCTGGCCCCGGCCCGCACCCGGCCGCAGGAGGTGGTGGCCCCCGTCCTGGAGCACCGGGCCACCGTCGTCCTGGCGTCGCCCGCCGTGCTCACCCTGCTCGCCCGGCACTGCGTCCGCCACGGCGTCCGGCTGCCCTCGGTGCGCCAGGTGCTGTCCTTCGGCGCGCCCCTGCGCGTCGGCCTCGCCGAGGCGCTGCGGGCCGTGGTGCCGGACGACGCGGACGTGCGCAGCGTCTACGGCGCCACGGAATGCCTGCCCGTCTCGTCGATCGGCGACCACGAGCTGCGCGACACCCGCACGGTCCCGCCCGCCGGGCACGCCGGCACCTGCCTGGGCCGCCCGCTGCCCGGCATCAGGGCCCGGATCCTGGACGCCGACGCCACCGGGGCGGGTGAGATCGCGGTGGGCGGTCCCACCGTCAGCCCCGCCTACCACGGCCGCCCGGACGCCGACACCGCCACCAAGAGCGACACCGGCGAGGGCCTGCTGCACCGCACGGGCGACCTCGGCCGGGTCGACGACGAGGGGCGGCTGTGGTTCCTCGGCCGCAAGGCCCACCTGATCCACGGTGTCGACACGGACACCGGCGCCCCCTTCACGCTCGCCCCCGAGGACCTGGAGGCCACGGCGGACACCACGCCGGGCGTGCGCCGCACCGCCCTTGTCGGCATCGGCACCGCGCGCCGTGAACTGCCCGTCCTGTGTGTCGAGTTGCTGCCCGCCGTGGCCCGCTCCGGAGCGCTGGCGGCCGTGCGGGAGGTGGTGCGCAAGCATCCGGACGGCCACCGGGTGGGCGCCTTCCTGCTGCACCCCGGCTTCCCCACCGACCCCCGGCACAACTCCAAGACCGACCGGGGCCGGCTGGCCGGCTGGGCCGCCCGGCGGCTGCGCGGGAGGCTGTCGTGAAGGTCCTCGTCACCGGAGGGAGCGGCTTCCTCGGCCTGGAGCTCTGCCGCCGCCTGCGCGCCCGCGGGGACACCGTGGCCTCCCTGAACCGGCGGTACAGCACTCACCTGGACCGGCTGGGCGTCCGTCAGCATCTCGGCGACCTCGCCGACACCGCCGCGGTCTCCCGCGCGGTCGCCGGGCAGGACGCCGTCGTGCACAACGCCGCCCTGGCCGGGGTCAGCGGCCCGCCCCGGCCGTACTGGACCACCAACGTCCTCGGCACCCGGCACGTCGTCGCGCAGTGCCGTGCCCACGGGGTGCGCACGCTGGTGTACACCTCGACCGCCAGTGTCGTCTTCCGGCCCGGCGGCCTGGAGGGCGTCGACGAGAGCCTGCCGTACGCGCTCCGTCATCTCGCCCCGTACCCGGCGAGCAAGGCGCGCGCGGAGGCGCTGGTGCTCGCCGCGCACGGCCCGGACCTGGCGACGGTGTCGCTGCGCCCGCACATCGTCTGGGGGCCGGGCGACCCGCACTTCGCGCCCGCCCTCGCGCGCGCCGTACGGGCCGGACTGCTGCCGATGCCGGGGCGCGGCGCCAACCTCGTCGACACCACCCATGTGCGCACCGCCGCCCACGCCCACCTGCTCGCCCTGGACCGGCTGCGGCGGACGCCCGAGGCGGGCGGCCGGGCCTACTTCGTCGGCCAGGGCGACCCGCGGACCTTGCGGGAGATCACCGGGCACTTCCTTCGGGCCGCCGGGATCCGCGCCCGCTGGTGCGCCGTGCCGCCCCCGCTGGCGGCCGCGGGGGCGACGGCGGCCGACGCCCTGCTGCGGCTGGCCGGCAGCACCCGCACCCACGCCCTGAGCCGGTTCCTCGTCGAGGAGCTGCTGCACCCGCACCACTTCGACCTCACCGCGGCGCGCCGCGACCTCGGTTTCGTGCCGCCCGTCTCCTTCGACGAGGGCGTCGCGGAGCTTGCCCCGTCCCTCCCCCACCCCAGCGAGGAAGAACCGTGCCGGACTCCTACGACGTCCTCCGATCCGTCCTGACCAGCTCGTTCCGTGTCCCCGAGGAGGAGATCGAGCCGGAGCGCACCTTCGCGCAGCTGGACCTCGACTCGCTGGCCCTGACCGAGCTGGTGCTCGTCCTCCACGAGCGCCTCGGTGTGCGGGTGAGCGCCGAGGCCGCCGTCGGCACGTCCACTCTGGAGGAGGTCGCACGGCAGCTCGACGCCCTGCGGGCGGAGGGCGCGCGCCCGGTGGGGCCCTCATGACCGTCGCCGTCACGGGACTCGGCCTGGTCACCCCGGCCGGGGCGGGCGTCGACGCCGCCTGGGACGCGGTGTGCCGCGGCGAGGGCACGGCCGCCCGCGATCCGGCGCTGGCGGGGCTGCCCGTCGACTTCTCCTGCCGCGTTCCCCTGCCACGTGAGGAACTGGACCGGCGTGTGGGACGCGCCTCGTGGCGCACGGCGCGCAACGCCGTGCTGTCCGTGCTGGCCGCCCGCGAAGCCGTCCACGACGCGGGCCTGGACCCGGTCACCTGGGACGGCGGGCGGGTCGCCGTCGTGCTCGGCTGCGGCCTCGGCGCGGACGAGGTGCGCGAGCAGCAGGCCAGGCGACTGGAACAGCGGGGCGCCGACCTGGTGTCCGCGCTGACCATCCCCCACATCCTGCCGAACACGGCGGCCGGGGAGGTCTCCATCGACCTCAGGGCGCGCGGTCCCGCCCTCGCACCGGCCACGGCGTGCGCGTCCGGCGCCACCGCCGTCGCCGTCGCACGCGACCTGCTGACGGCCGGCCGCTGCGACATCGCCGTGGCGGGCGGCACCGAGGCGGCCGTCATGCCGCTTGCCGCCGCCGGGTTCTGGCGCATGGGCGCGCTGTCCGGGCGCACGGACGCGCCGGCCACCGCGTCACGGCCGTTCGCCGAGGACCGGGACGGCTTCGTCCTCGCGGAGGGCGCGGGAGTCCTCGTACTGGAGCGCGCCAGAGACGCGGAGGCACGCGGAGCATGCGTGCGGGCCCGGCTCGTGGGCTGCGGCAGCACCTCGGACGCGCACCACCCGACCGCGCCCGCCCCGGACGGCCGGGGCGCGGAAGAGGCACTGCGCGGCGCCCTCGCGGACGCCGGCCTGGTCCCGGGGGACGTCGACCACGTCAACGCGCACGGGACCTCGACGCCGCTGAACGACGCGGCGGAGGCGGCCCTGATCTCACGGGTGCTGCCGCACCGGCCGAGCGTGACCGCGCCGAAGGGCGTGCTGGGGCACAGCCTGGGAGCGGCGGGCGCCGTCGAGGCGGCACTGACCGTCCTGACCCTCCAGCACCGCACGGTGCCGCCGGTCGGGAACCTGCTGGCGCCCGCGGCGGCCTTCGGCATCGACTGCGTCACCAAGGCGCCGCGCCGGCAGGACGTGCGGGTGGCGGTCAGTCACTCGTTCGGCTTCGGCGGCCACAACGTCGTTCTGGCCTTCGCCTCCTGACGCTCCGAAGCCCTGGTCGTGCGCGGGCGGCCGGGCCCACCGGACCGGACGCGGGGGCACCTCTGCCGCCGAACACCGGGCCGCGGCCACCTCACGCTCCCGTACGCCGAGCGCGGGTCGCAGGCCGGGCGCGTCCGTGCACGGACCGGGCGCGCGCCCGCGAGCCGTCCCCGGGCCCGAGCCCGCGGGGCCCGCACCGCTCACCCCACTCACCCGCCGCCTTGCCGCCCGGTGCCTCACCACGCCCGGCCGGGGCGCCGGCCCGTACGGACGGAGAGCGAGGCCCGCGGGCCTCCCGCGCACTGGCCGAACCCGCACTGCCCGCAGCGGCCTTCCGTCTCCTCGCACCCTCGTGCCTCGGCCGCACCCCGAAGAACCGAGAGCACGCCCGCAAGCCGTCCCCGGACCCGGACCACCCGCCCGCCGCCTGGCGCACCGTGCCTCACGAGGCCCGGTCGCGCGCCTTACGCCGACCGGTACGGGGCTGGGAGCACGGGCCCGGCCCCTGCCTCGCCGCCCCGGCTACGGGGAGCCTCCGCCGATCCGGGAACCGCCTCCCGCGAAGCACCCCGCTCACGCCCCGGCCCCGTCTCCCGGACGTATCCGGTGACGGGGCCGCGGGGCGTCGACGCACGGTGTCGCGTCAGGACCGCTTCGGCGGAGCCGCGGTGTCCGCCTCCTCGCGCCGCGCCAGCCGGCTGTGGCTGCGGCTGTACAGGAAGTACACGACGACGCCGATCGCCATCCAGATGCCGAACCGGACCCAGGTCTCGGCGGGCAGGTTGAGCATCAGCCACAGCGAGGCGGCCACCGACACGATCGGCAGCACCGGCACCCACGGGGTGCGGAACGCGCGGGGCAGGTCGGGCCGGGTGCGGCGCAGGATGAGCACGCTGATCGCGACGATGACGAAGGCGAACAGCGTGCCGATGTTCACCAGCGCGGCCAGTTCGTTCAGCGGGGTGAAGCCGGCCAGGATCGCGATGAGGACACCGAGCAGGATGGTCGGCCGGTGCGGGGTCTTGAACCGGGGGTGGACCCGGGAGAAGAACCGGGGCAGCAGTCCGTCGCGGCTCATCGCGAAGAAGACCCGGGTCTGGCCGAGCAGCAGGATCATGCAGACGGTCGTCAGGCCGACGGCGGCGCCGAAGCTGATGAAGCCGGCGTACCAGGGGTGTCCGGTGGCCTTGAAGGCGTCCGCGAGCGGGGCGTCCACGGACAGTTCGGTGTAGTGCTGCATACCGGTGACGACGAGCGACACCAGGACGTACAGCAGGGTGCAGATGAACAGCGAGCCGAGGATGCCGCGGGGCATGTCGCGCTGCGGGTTCTTGGTCTCCTCGGCGGCCGTGGCGACGATGTCGAAGCCGATGAAGGCGAAGAACACCACGGACGCGGCGGTGAAGATGCCCATCACGCCGAAGTTGGCCGGGGCCCAGCCGAACATCAGCTGGATGAGCGGGGAGTCGAGACTGTCCCCGGCGGGCACGGGCTTGGAGTCCGGGATGAACGGGTCGTAGTTGTCGGCGGTGATGAAGAAGGCACCGGCGATGATGACGACCAGGACGACGGTCACCTTGATGGCGACGACGACCGTGGTGACCCGGGCGGACAGCTTCATGCCGAGGACCAGGATGCCGGTGAGGACCAGCACCAGGGCGGCGGCGAGGATGTCGAAGCCGAACACGTCGGAGCCCTCGCGGCTGCCGAGGGCGGCGGGCATCTCCCAGCCCGCGTTGTCCAAGAGCGACTGGATGTAACCCGACCAGCCGACGGCCACCACCGCGGTGCCGAGCGCGAACTCCAGAACGAGGTCCCAGCCGATGATCCAGGCCGGCAGCTCGCCCAGGGAGGCGTACGAGAAGGTGTACGCCGAGCCCGCCACGGGGACGGTGGAGGCGAACTCGGCGTAGCAGAGCGCGGCGAGGGCGCAGACGACACCGGCCACCACGAAGGCCAGGGCGGTGGCCGGACCGGCGTTGTCCTTGGCGACGGTGCCGGTGAGGACGAAGATGCCGGTGCCGATGATGACACCGACACCGAAGACGGTCAGATCCAGCGCGGACAGGGACTTCTTGAGGGCGTGCTCGGGCTCCTCCGTGTCGCGGATGGACTGCTCTACCTTCTTCGTCCGAAAGAGGGGGCTTGTCACGGGTACCTCCCACGCTTGTCGTCCTCGACATGATCGAGAGGGGGCGTGGTTCGTCTGCCCCGGCGCGGGCCCCTTCACGCGAACGGGCCGCGCGCGCCACACTTCACGGTGGCACGCGCGGCCCGTTCGGACCACGTGCGCGCGGCCGGACCGGTGACGGCGGGTCGCGCGGACGGCGGGTCAGTCCCTGGCGGGTTCCACCGAGTCGACGGCGTCCGCGGAGGAGCGCTCGGTGGGGGTCCCCCCGCTCGAGCGGAGCCGAGAGTGGGGGAGGCCGTCCAGCTTGGCCACCAGGCCGGTGACCTGACGGGCGACGTCCGGGGCGGTCAGCCCGATCTCCGCCATGACCTCGGCGCGCGAGGCGTGGTCGAGGAAGCGCGGCGGGATGCCGAAGTCGCGCAGCGGCATGTCCACCCCGGCGTCGCGCAGGGCCTGGGCGATCGCGGAGCCGACACCGCCGACGCGCGAGTTGTCCTCGACGGTGACGACGACGCGGTGCTTCGCGGCGAGCGGGGCCATGGCCTCGTCGACGGGCTTGACCCAGCGCGGGTCGACGACGGTGGCGGAGATGCCCTGCCGGTCCAGCAGGGAGGCGATCTCCAGGCACATCGGCGCGAGCGCTCCCACGGAGACGAGCAGCACGTCGGGCGTGTCGGTGCCGGGCTCGCGCAGCACGTCCATGCCGCCGACGCGGCCCACGGCGGGCACGGCGGGGCCGACGGCGCCCTTGGAGAAGCGCACCACGGTGGGGGCGTCCTCGACGGAGACGGCCTCGCGGAGCTGGGCGCGGACCTGGTCGGCGTCGCGCGGGGCGGCGAGCCGCAGGCCGGGCACGACCTGGAGGAGCGACATGTCCCACATGCCGTTGTGGGAGGCGCCGTCGGTGCCGGTGATGCCGGCCCGGTCGAGCACGAACGTCACACCGCACTTGTGCAGGGCCACGTCCATGAGCACCTGGTCGAAGGCGCGGTTCAGGAAGGTGGCGTACACGGCGAAGACGGGGTGCACGCCCGCGTGGGCGAGGCCGGCCGCGGAGACGGCGCCGTGCTGCTCGGCGATGCCGACGTCGTAGACGCGGTCGGGGAAGCGCTTGGCGAACTTGTCGAGGCCGACCGGTTGGAGCATGGCGGCCGTGATGGCGACGACGTCCTCGCGCTCCTCGCCGAGCTTGACCATCTCCTCGCCGAAGACGGACGTCCAGTCGGCGCCGGAGGTGGCGATCGGCAGGCCCGTGTCGGGGTGGATCTTGCCGACGGCGTGGAAGCGGTCCGCCTCGTCCTGGAGGGCGGGCTGGTAGCCGCGGCCCTTCTCGGTGATGCAGTGGACGATGACCGGGCCGTTGAACCGCTTGGCACGGGCCAGCGCGGACTCCAGGGCCTCGATGTCGTGGCCGTCGATGGGGCCGACGTACTTCAGGCCGAGGTCCTCGAACATGCCCTGCGGGGCGATGAAGTCCTTGAGGCCCTTCTTCGCGCCGTGCAGGGTGTCGTAGAGGGCCTGGCCGACGACCGGGGTGCGCTCCAGGAGGTCCTTGGTGCGGGTCAGGAAGCGCTCGTAGCCGTCGGTGGTGCGCAGGGTCGCCAGGTGGTTCGCCAGGCCGCCGATGGTGGGCGAGTAGGAGCGCTCGTTGTCGTTGACGACGATGACCAGCGGGCGGTCCTTGGCGTCGGCGATGTTGTTGAGCGCCTCCCAGGCCATGCCGCCGGTGAGGGCGCCGTCGCCGATGACCGCGACGACGTGGCTGTCGTCCCGCTTCATGAGCTGGTTGGCCTTGGCGATGCCGTCGGCCCAGCCGAGCACCGTGGAGGCGTGGCTGTTCTCGATGACGTCGTGCTCGGACTCCGCCTGCGAGGGGTAGCCGGAGAGGCCGCCCTTCATCTTCAGCTTGGAGAAGTCCTGCCGGCCGGTCAGCAGCTTGTGCACGTAGGACTGGTGGCCGGTGTCCCAGAGGACCTTGTCCTTCGGCGACTCGAACACCCGGTGCAGGGCGATGGTGAGCTCCACCACACCGAGGTTGGGGCCGAGGTGGCCGCCTGTCTTCGAGACCGCGTCGACGAGGAAGGTCCGGATCTCCCCGGCCAGCTGGTCGAGCTCCTCCAGGGTGAGCCGGTCCAGATCGCGCGGTCCCCTGATGCGGGTCAGCAGCGGCACCCGTGCCTCCTTGCAGTAGAGCTGATCGAGCTGTTGCCGGGCGGGTCGAGTCTAATCTTCCGCTCAACCGATCGTTCCCAGGGCGGTGCGTCGTACATCACCCGTTCGGGCAGTACCCCGGTGGGACGCCCCTACGACACGACTGTGCCCGGCACCTGTGAAGGCACCGGGCACAGCCATGACCCAAGGGGCACGGGACCGTATCGACGGGGGCTCCGCCGCGTGGGCGCGGCCGGCCGGAACCGGCCCGCGGCCGAACGACTAGGCCTAGGCGCGTCCCGCGGTCTTCTGCGTCTTCCGGGTGACGGCGTCGATGACGACCGTCGCCAGCAGCACGCCACCGGTGATCATGTACTGCACCGGGGAGGCGATGCCCTCCAGCGCCAGCCCGTACTGGATGGACACGATGACCATCACACCGAGCAGCGCGTTCCAGGTGCGGCCACGACCGCCGAAGAGCGACGTGCCACCGATCACCGCGGCGGCGATGACGTTCATCAGGAACTCACCGGTACCGGCGCCCTGGTTGGCGGAGGCGATCTTCGAGGCGACGAACAGACCGCCCATCGCGGCGAAGGTGCCGGCGATCGCGAAGACCGAGATCCGGACCATCTCCACGTTGATGCCCGCACGGCGGGACGCCTCGACGCTGCCGCCGAGCGCGAACACCTTGCGGCCGTAGGCGGTGCGGCGCAGCACGAAGTCCGTGAGGACCAGGAAGGCCAGGAAGATCACCACGGCCAGCGGCAGGCCCTTGTACTGGTTGAACACGATCGCGACGGCGAAGGCCAGGACCGCGAGCAGCGCCGTACGGACGATGATCTCGTTCAGCGGACGGGAGGGCACCCCGGCGGCCTCGCGGCGGCGGTTGTCGAAGAACGCGGTGAGGAAGTACGCCACGGTCGCGAACAGCGCCAGACCGTACGCGGCGGCCACGTCGGTGAAGTAGTAGCTGGTCAGCTTGACGACCAGGCCGTCGGAGTCCAGGTTGATGGTGCCGTTGTCACCGAGGACCTGGAGCATGAAGCCCTGCCAGAACAGCAGGCCGGCCAGGGTGACGGCGAAGGCGGGGACGCCGATCTTGGCGAAGAAGAAGCCGTGGATCGCGCCGGCGACCGTGCCGGTGAGGATCGCCAGCACGAGCGCGAGTATCTCGTTCATGCCGTGCGTGATGTTCAGCACGGCGAACGTGGCGCCCGCGACACCGCTGACGGAACCGACCGACAGGTCGATCTCGCCGAGCAGCAGGACGAAGACGATGCCGACGGCGATCATGCCGGTGCCGACCATGGCGACGGACATGTCGGAGAAGTTGCCGGCGGTGAGGAAGTTGCCGTTCAGGCTGGTGAAGATGGCCCAGATGACCAGCAGGCCGACCACCACGGGGATGGAGCCGAGGTCACCCGCCTTCATCTTCCGCTTGAACTCGTTCAGGTAGCCGGCCAGGCCCTGCTCGCGCACCAGCAGCCGGGGGTCGACCGCGGTGACGGCCTTGGCGGCCGCGTCGGGGTTCGCCGCGGAGTGGTCCTCGGCGGTGGGGGTGGAGGTCTTCTCGGTGCTCACTTCTTGATCTCCCCATTGGTGCGCGCCGCACGACGGGTCACGGCGTTGTCCGTGGCGCCCGTGATGGCGGAGATGATTTCTTCCTGCGAGGTCGACTTGACCTCGAAGACGCCGTTGTTGCGCCCGAGGCGCAGGACGGCGACCTTGTCCGCCACGGCCTTCACGTCGGCCATGTTGTGGCTGATGAGGATGACCGCGTGGCCGCGCTCGCGCAGCCGCTCGACCAGGTCGAGGACCTGCGCGGTCTGCTCGACGCCGAGGGCGGCGGTGGGCTCGTCCAGGATGACCAGCTTGGGCTCGCCGAGCATGGACCGGGCGATGGCGACCACCTGGCGCTGACCACCGGACAGCGAGGCGATCGGGATGCGGACGCTGGGGATGCGGATCGACAGGGTGTCGAGGAGCTCGCGGGAGCGGCGCTCCATCTCCACCTCGTCCAGGATGCCGCGCCTGCGCAGCTCCCGGCCCAGGTAGAGGTTGCCGACGACGTCGATGTTGTCGCAGAGCGCGAGGTCCTGGTACACCGTCGCGATGCCCAGGCTCTGGGCGTCGTGCGGCTTGTTGATCTGGACCGGCTTGCCGTCCCACTCGATGACGCCTTCATCGATGGGGTGCACGCCGGCGATCGTCTTGACCAGCGTGGACTTTCCGGCTCCGTTGTCGCCCACCAGGGCGACCACTTCACCGGCGTGGACCTCAAGCTCGACGTCGGTGAGCGCCTGGACGGCACCGAACCGCTTGGAGACCCCGCGCAACGCCAGCACGGGCGTAGCGGACACGTGAACCATCTCCTTCGCCGCCTGACCCGGCGGGAGGTTGTGCAAGGGATTGGGGGGTGTTCCGTCCGGCGCCCCGCGTAGCTTGCGGGGCTGGTGTGTGCGGGGCGCCGGCGGAAGCGCTGGGCAGTCGTCCCGTCGGGGAGTCCGGGTCTACGGACTCCCCTGGTCACGGGGTGCGGGACTGCTTACTTGAGGCCGATCGCGTCGCAGGCGGCCTTGTACTTGTCCGTGCAGATCTCCTGGACGGTGTAGATGCCGTCCTTGATCACGGTGTCGTTGATGTTGTCCTTGGTCAGCGAGACGACCGGGACGATCACCGACGGGATGCCCTTGTCGGTGGGGCTGTCGACCTTGTCCTTGGCGATGGAGTCCAGCGACTTGCCCTGGGCCAGCGCGACGGCCATCTCCGCGGCGACGTTCGCCTCCTGCGGGTACGGCTTGTAGACGCTCATGTACTGCTCGCCGGTCACGATGCGCTGCACGCCCGCGAGCTCGGCGTCCTGGCCGGTGACCGGGATGTTCTTCAGGCCGGCGGCCTTGAGGGCGGTGATGATGCCGCCCGCCATGCCGTCGTTGGCGGAGTAGACGCCGACGATCTTGTCCTTGCCGAGGGCGGAGATGGCGCCCTCCATGTTGGCGTTGGCGTTCTCGGGCTTCCACTCCTTGGTGTCGTACTCGCGCCCGATCTTGACCTTGCCGTCGAGGACGGAGTGCGCGCCCTCCTTGAACATGGCCGCGTTCGGGTCGGTGGAGGAGCCGTTCATCATGACGATCTGGCCGCTCTTGGCCTTGCCGCCCAGCGCCTTGAGCAGGGCCTCGCCCTGCGTCTTGCCGACGGTCACGTTGTCGAACGACGTGTAGGCGTCGATCGGACCCTCGGCGAGGCGGTCGTAGGCCACGACGGGGATGCCCGCGTCCTTGGCCTTCTTCACGGAGCCGGCGATGGCCTTGGAGTCCACCGCGTCCACGATGAGGACGTCGACCTTGTTGGTCACCATCGTGTCGACCTGCTGGTTCTGCAGGCTGGCGTCCTGCTTGGCGTTGGCGTAGACGACCTCGCCCTTGTTGTTCGTGAGCTCCTTGACCTTCTTCTCGATCAAGGGCTTGTCGAGCTTCTCGTACCGCGCGGTCTGGTTCTCCGGCAGGAGCAGACCGACCTTGATGTTGTCGCCCTTGGCGGCGGAGTCGCCCGAGTCGCTCTTGTCGCCGGACTCGGCGGCGCTGCCACAGGCGGCGAGCGAGACGGCCATCGCACCCGCGGCGATGGCGAAGGCGGCACGACGCATACGCGTGTTCACTTCTACAAACCTCCCTGACGAGGCCGCGTCGTTGCGGCCGAGGTGGCTGGAAGTCAACTCGGCCGCACGTGCGACGTCAAGAAGTAAATCCTTAACGAGATGGCAACGGTGCCATCCGTTCTCTAAGTGAAGGCAGGAGTGGAGGCGGCGAGGGACCCCGTCGCAGTTCCGTCCAGAAGGGTCGAATCACCCATCTCGCCCAGCGCCAGCGCGAGGGCGCCGAGCACCTCGGCGCGCCCCCCAAGTGCCCCTGGAAGCACGGACAGTTGGCGCGCGGCACTGGGGATGGCGTAGCGTCCCACGGACTCCCTTATGGGGCCCAGGACCAGCTCCCCGGCCTCCGCGAGATCACCGCCGAGCACGACCCTGCTCGGGTTCAGGAGGTTGCACAGATTGGCCACACCGCTGCCGATGTGGCGGCCCACGTCGGCGATCACCCGACGGCATCCCGGGTCGCCGTCCCTGGCCATCCTCACGACGCCTTCCATGGTCAAGTCCGTGCCGTGGCTGGGCTGGAGCAGCGGCAGCACGTAGCGCGCGGCCGTGAAGGTCTCCAGGCAGCCGCGGTTGCCGCAGCGGCAGACCGGGCCGGACTCGTCCAGGGTGATGTGTCCGATCTCCCCCGCCGTGCCGCCCGGGCCTCGGTAGATCTTCCCACTGATCACCAGGCCGGCGCCGACACCGCTGGCGACCTTGATGTACGCCAGGTCGCGCACACCCCGGCCGCTCCCCCAGACCATCTCGCCGAGGGCGCCCAGGTTGGCGTCGTTGTCCACGTGCACCGGCACGCCGAGCCGCCCCCGCAGCTCCTCGGCGGGACGGGTCCCGGACCAGCCGGGCAGGATCGCGGTGGACCCGAGCGTGCCGGACTCCACGTCGATCGGTCCCGGCACGCCGAGACCGACGCCCGCGACCTTGGACCGGTCCACGCCGGTGGCCTCGATCAGCCGGTTGACCAGCTGTTCCGCCCGGTCGAAGCCCTGCGAGGAGGAGGCGTCCACGTCCAGCGGCTCCGCCTCCTCCGCGAGGACCTGGTGGGCCAGGTTGCCCACGGCGACGCGCAGGTGGGTGTGGCCGAAGTCGACCCCGATGACGATGCCGGCGTCCCCGCTCAGCGATACGCTGCGGGCCCGGCGTCCCCCCGAGGAGGTGGGGGTGACCTCGACCGTCCCGTGCTCCTTCAGTTCCCGGACGATGTTGGAGACCGTGGCCGCGGACAGGCCGGTCGTCCTCGCGATCTCCGCCTGGGTCAGGGAACCCGCCAGACGTACTGCTCGGACGACCCGCTCCAGGTTGGCCCGGTGCAGCGACGACTGCGACCCCGGAGTCTCCATTGACTCTCACCCTCATCCCTGGCCCGCGTCACCCGGGGGTGACGAGGCCTTGTACAAGTTATGAAGTCCAAGCTCCGCTGAATCGCCCAGTGCCGTCAAGACCTTGACAGAAATCGGTTCCAGGCCGTGTCCGGCCGACTACGCGGTGCGCCACAGGGGTCCGGCCCCGGAGGACTGTCCCTCCGGGGCCGGACCCCTGTGCACGACGGGTGGAGCGGCGGTGGGCGTCAGCGGAAGGTCCCCTGCGACACCGAACCGGCGATCCGCCGCTGGAAGACGCAGTACACGATCAGTACGGGCACCACCGTGATCACGATCGCCGCGAACAGGGCGCCGTAGTCGATGTCGTAGACCTGCGAGGACGCGTACGCGGCCATGCCCTGGGTGAGGACCCACATGTCCTGGTCGGTGTTGAGCGCCACCGGCAGCAGGAACTGGTTCCACAGCCCCAGGAAATTGAAGATCGCCACCGCCGCCATTCCCGGACTGGCCATCGGCAGCATCACCTGGAAGAACGCCCGCCAGTCCCCGGCACCGTCGATCAGCGCGGCCTCGTACACGTCGTGGGGCAGCGACCGGAAGAACGAATAGAGGAAGAACATCGTGAACGGCAGCGCGAACGCGACATAGGTGAGAATCAGCCCTGGACGCGTGTTCAGCAGCCCGAAGTTCTGCAACTGGAAGAAAAGCGGAACGATCGCCAGAAAGACCGGAAAAGTCAGGCCGGCGAGCATGACGTAGTAGATCAGCCGGCGGCCGGGGAACTCGAACCGGGCGAGAATGTAGGCGCACATCGCGCCGAGCAGCATCACCAGGATCAGTGCCGAGACCACGACGATCGCGGAATTCAGGAAATACCTTCCGATGTTCGCGTCGGTCCACGCGTTCGCGTAGTTCTCGATCCGCCAGTGATCCGGCAGCGAGAACGGCGACGAAAGGATCTCACCGGTCGATTTGAACGACGACATCAGCACCCACAGCATGGGCACGATCACGATCACGGACCACAGGACCAGCAGGGCGTGCGAGATCGCCGCGAATCTGCGGTCGCTGCTCACGGCGACGCGCGTCAGCTTCCGGTCTCTCGCCGGTTCACGGTCACCGACCGGCTTCCGGTCGGCGGCGACGACGCTCACCCGGCACCTCCCTCGGCTGCGGCACCCCGAGCTCTGGACCCAGGTGCTTTCCTCTTGCTCTCACCCTCGCCGCCACCCGTGAGGCGGCTGACGAGGAACACCAGCGCCGCGAACACCAGGGTGACGACGGCGAGGACGACGCCCATCGCGGTGGCGTAGCCGAACTGCTGCTTGGCGAAGGCGACGTTGAACAGACGCTGGCTGATCGTCAGGGTCGAGTTGTCCGGGCCGCCGTTCGGCACCATCGCCTGGACGTAGACGAACGCGTCGAGGGCGGCGATGCCCAGGTAGATGTATGCCGTCTGCACACTGTCCCGGATCGCCGGCAGGGTGATCGAGACCGTGGTGCGCAGCCGGCCGGCCCCGTCGATCCGCGCCGCCTCGTACAGCTCGGCGGGAACGCCCTTGATCGCGGCGATGAAGAGCACCGCGTAGAACCCGACGAGCCCCCAGATGATGACGAACATCACCGCCGGCATCGCCGTCGTCTTCTCGCCCAGCCACGCGAACGTGTCGAACCGGTCGAGGCCGAGGCCCGTGAGGACGCCGTTGAGCAGCCCGGCGTTCGGGTCGTACATCTGCGCCCAGATCAGACCGACGATGATCGCCGGCACGACGTAGGGGAAGAACGAGACGATCCGGTAGAACGACGCTCCCCGGATCCCTCGGACGGGGCCCTTGCCCGGCCCTCCCAGGGTGATGGCCACGGCGACCCCGAGGGCGAGCGTCAGCGTCACCAGCGGCACGAAGGCCGCGAGGAGTGCGACGTTGCGCAACGCCTTCAGGAAGATGTCGTCCTGGAACATCTTCGTGAAGTTGTCGAAGCCGACGAAGTTGTAGTCCGGGCTGAAGCCGCGCCAGTCGGTCATCGCCCAGAAGATCGCCTGGCCGAACGGGATCAGGACGAAGATCACGAAGATGGCCAGCGGGACACCGAGGAACGCGAGGAAGAACGTCACCCGGTCGAACGTGAGCTTGCGGCGCCGTGGCCGCCCGCCGCGAGCGGCCGACTCGGGCCGGCGGCTCGCGGTCTCGGCAGTGGGGATGGTGTCCTTCATCGCGGTGCTAGCTGACCTTGACCTTGTCGACGGAGTCGTCCTCCCGGACCTTGTCGGAGATCTTCTGCAGGGCCGAGGTCAGTCCCTTGGCGTCGAGGTCACCGGCGAGGAACGAGTTCCACGGCACCAACTGGTCGGTGTTCATCCCGTAGGTCTCGACGAACATGTAGTTGAAGATGTTGGTGCCCGCGGCCTCCAGCATCGTCGTCTGGGAGACGAGGGCCGTCGATCCGTAACCGTCGGCGGGCACGGTGCCCTTGACGATCGTCGGGGCCAGCTTCGTCTTCGAGAAGTTGGCGGCCGCCTTCTCCGACAGCATCGCCCGCAGCACTTCCTTGGCGCCGGCGGGGTTCTTGCCCTGCCTGGGCACGATGAACGGCTCACCGGCGGCCGCGCGGAGCGACTCGTAGGGCAGCGCCGGCTTGTCGGTGAGCGTCATCGACGGGAAGCCGGTCATCTGGAAGTCGGCCTTCGTGGCCTTCTTCATCTCGTTCTCGATCCAGCCGCCGGACGGGTAGAGCAGCGCCTTCTGGTCGTTGCTCCAGATCGCCTGCGCCTTCTGGAACTGGGTGCCGGAGCCGCCGGGGACGAACATCTTCTGCCTGACCATGGTCTCCATGACCTTGATGACGCCCTGGACGGCCGGGTGCGACCAGCAGCCCTTCTCCAGGTTCTCCAGGGCGAGCCGGACCTCGTCGCCGCCCTCCTTGATCGCCGAGTCGATGAGGAGCGTGCGGTAGTAGGTGGCCGCCTCCTTGCCGTGGACGAAGAGGTACTTGCCCTTCTTCTTCGCCTGCTGCCCGAGGTCGAGCGCCTCGTCCCAGGTCTTCGGCGGGGTCCAGCCGTTCTCCTCGAACAGCGTCTTCGAGTACCAGACGCCGTACACGGTCATCACGTAGTTGAGCGCGACGAACTTGTCCCTGAACGTGCCGGGGGCCTTGACGCCGGGATAGACGATGTCGGCGATCTTCTTGCCCTCGTAGGTGTCGGCCTCGAAGAGGTCGTCCAGTTCCTCCAGTTGGTCGAGGATGCCCAGGAAGCCGATCTGGTCCTCACCGGAGTTGTCGATGAGGTCCGGCGGGTTGCCGCCGACGAAGCGCGGCTGGAGCTGGGGGGCGATGTCGACGACCGGCTTGACCTGGACCTTGAGGCCCTTGACCTGGCTGCCGAGCACCTGGTTGGTGTAGTCGACGTAGTCGGTGCCGTAGCCGCCGTCGAAGATGGCCGCCTCGACCGTGGAGTTCGCGGCGACACCGAACGGGTTCGTGGCGCTCTTCTCGCCCTTCGGGCCGCTGCCGCCGCCGCTGTCCTTGCTGGAGGGAGAGCTGCACGCAACCGCGAACGATCCCACCGCCGCGGTGGCGATGGCCCCGCGCAGGAGCGTCCGCCTGTCAAGAGAGCCGGCACGAATGGTCATCTCTGCATCCTCACTGATCGATTGGCTCGGTACGGGTGTGCTGCGTGTGCGCCCGCCGTGGCCGGACCGGTCCTGTACCGGCCGCACGTGGGGCGTTGTCGCCGTCGTCTCGGAGCCGCGGTGCGGCGCCGGTGATCAGCTGAGCGATGCCGGCCCGGAAGCCGCCGGGGCCGGAGCGGTGGTCGCACTCCGCCTGATCAGATCGCAATGGCCTACGCCGGAAGTGGATCCCATGCTCAAGTCCTCGCCTTCTCCAGGACTCAGGCGGTGAACCGGATCCTTCCCGGCACCGCGTTCGGGTCAAGCTGGGTCGTGCAGGAAGTGCGGCTGGTACTGGTCGGGTGCGGTGAAGATTGCCCCGGAGTGCCGACAGGTATAGTCCACTTCACGCCGACGGAGCAAGATCGAATGCAAGGTTCCCCGTACGTCTTTTCCGAGTTGAGACCTCGCGGAAATAAGAGCCTCGGGCACCTTACGCAACGGAAAAGTCCGCGCCATCGCCTGCGAATGCCACAATCAACCCCTTGACATCACAGTCCACTTGACCCACTACTGGTCCTTGCGCACTGCAATTGACAACGTTGTCCAGCGCAGGGAGGGTGCTCGCGCATGCAACAGAGGGTTCGGCACAGATGGGGAACGGCGGTCGTCGCGACGACCGCCTTCGCTTTGGCCGCGGGCTCACAGGGCGTCGCCGTGGCGCTGCCCGAGGCGCCGCCGAAAACCGACCGGGAGTTCTCCTCGTCGTTCGAGTCCGGGGACCCGGCCCCGGACTGGCTGAACACCGTGGAGACCACGCGGGGCGGCGAGAAGCGCGCCTCGGGCGTGGACGGCGGCTACAGCTCGGGCATCCCGGGCAACGTCACCGACCATGTCACGGGCGTCCGCGCCAGCGCGGAGAACACCGGCGGCGGGGAGGTGAAGGAGAACCTCGTCGACGGCGAACCCGGCAGCAAGTGGCTGGCGTTCGAGTCCACCGGCTGGGTGGAGTTCGACCTGGACGCCCCCGTGAAGGTGCTCCGTTACGCCCTCACGTCCGCCAACGACGCCGCCGAGCGCGACCCGAGGGACTGGACCCTCAAGGGCTCCACCGACGGCGAGGACTGGCAGACCCTCGACACCCGCTCGGGCGAGACGTTCGCGGAACGCTTCCAGACCAGGATCTACGACATCGACCCCTCCGCGGTCGCCGAGTACCAGCACTTCCGGCTGGAGATCACCAAGAACGGCAGCGGCGGCATAGTCCAGCTCGCCGACGTCCAGTTCTCCACGGGTGACGACGAGGCGCCGATACCGCAGGACATGCTGTCGCTGGTCGACCGTGGCCCCACCGGCTCGCCGACGGCCAAGGCGGGCGCCGGGTTCACCGGCAAGCGCGCCCTGCGCTACGCCGGCCGGCACACCGGCGACGGGCGGGCGTACTCGTACAACAAGGTGTTCGACGTCAACACGAAGGTCGAGCGGAACACCGAACTGTCGTACCGTATCTTCCCGTCGATGGCGGACGGCGACCTCGACTACGACTCCACCAACGTCTCCGTCGACCTCGCCTTCACCGACGGCACCTATCTGAGCGACCTGCGCGCCACCGACCAGCACGGATTCCCGCTCACCCCGCAGGGCCAGGGCGCGTCGAAGATCCTCTACGTCAACCAGTGGAACAACGTCGTCTCCCGGATCGGCTCGGTGGCCGCCGGCAAGACCGTCGACCGGATCCTGGTGGCGTACGACTCCCCCAAGGGCGAGACCAAGTTCCGCGGCTGGCTCGACGACGTGTCGCTGAAGCCGGTCAAGCCCGAGCGGCCGAAGGCCCATCTCTCCGACTACGCGGTGACGACCCGGGGCACCAACTCCAGCGGCAGCTTCTCGCGTGGCAACAACTTCCCCGCGACGGCCGTGCCGCACGGGTTCAACTTCTGGACCCCGGTCACCAACGCCGGCTCGCTGAGCTGGCTGTACGACTACGCGCGCGGCAACAACGCGGACAACCTGCCGACGATCCAGGCGTTCAGCGCGAGCCACGAGCCGAGCCCCTGGATGGGCGACCGGCAGACCTTCCAGGTGATGCCGTCGGCCGCCTCCGGCACCCCGGACCTGGGCCGTGAGGAGCGCGAACTGGCGTTCCGGCACGAGAACGAGACCGCTCGGCCGTACTACTACGGGGTGCGGTTCGAGAACGGCCTGAAGGCCGAGATCGCACCGACCGACCACGCGGCGGTGATGCGCTTCACCTTCCCCGGCGACGATGCGAGCGTGCTCTTCGACAACGTCACCGACCAGGCCGGCCTGACCCTCGACGAGGAGAACGGCACCTTCACGGGCTACTCGGACGTCAAGTCCGGGCTGTCCACGGGCGCTACCCGGCTGTTCGTCCACGGCGAGTTCGACAAGAAGGTCGTCGAGGGCGACGCGAGCGGCGTCAAGGGATATCTGCGCTTCGACCCCGGCAAGGACCGCACGGTCACCCTGCGGCTGGCCACCTCGCTGATCAGCGTGGACCAGGCGAAGGACAACCTGCGCCAGGAGATCGGGCGCAAGACCTCCTTCGAGAAGGTCAAGCGGGACGCGCAGCGCCAGTGGGACCGCATCCTCGGCAAGGTCGAGGTCGAGGGCGCCACGCCGGACCAGCTGACCACGCTCTACTCCAGCCTCTACCGGCTGTACCTGTACCCGAACTCGGGCTTCGAGAAGGTCGACGGAAAGTACAAGTACGCCTCGCCGTTCTCGAAGATGCCGGAGCAGGACACGCCGACCCACACGGGCGCGAAGATCGTGGACGGCAAGGTGTACGTCAACAACGGCTTCTGGGACACCTACCGGACGACCTGGCCCGCGTACTCCTTCCTCACCCCGTCCAAGGCCGGTGAGCTGGTCGACGGCTTCGTGCAGCACTACAAGGACGGCGGCTGGACCTCCCGCTGGTCCTCCCCCGGCTACGCGGACCTGATGACCGGCACCTCCTCGGACGTCGCCTTCGCGGACGCCTACGTCAAGGGCGTCGACAGCTTCGACGCGAAGGCCGCGTACGACGCGGCGGTGAAGAACGCCACCGTGGTGCCCCCGTCGTCCGGTGTGGGCCGCAAGGGCATGGCGACCTCGCCCTTCCTCGGCTACACCAGCACCGAGACCCACGAGGGCCTGTCGTGGGCCCTGGAGGGCTACCTCAACGACTACGGCATCGCCAAGATGGGCGAGGCGCTGTACGAGGAGACCGGTGACAGGCGCTACAAGGAGGAGTCGGCGTACTTCCTGAACCGGGCGCAGGACTACGTCAACCTGTTCGACTCCGAGGCCGGCTTCTTCCAGGGCCGTGACCTCAAGGGCGACTGGCGGGTGAAATCCGCCGAGTACGACCCGCGCGTGTGGGGCTACGACTACACGGAGACCAACGGCTGGGGCTACGCGTTCACCGCCGCCCAGGACAGCCGGGGCCTCGCCAACCTGTACGGCGGGCGCAAGGGCCTCGCCGACAAGCTCGACGAGTACCTCTCCACGCCCGAGACGGCCTCCCCGGACCTCAAGGGCTCCTACGGCGGCGTCATCCACGAGATGATCGAGGCGCGCGACGTCCGCATGGGCATGTACGGCCACTCCAACCAGGTGGCCCACCACGCCCTGTACATGTACGACGCGGCCGGGCAGCCCTGGAAGACGCAGAAGAACGTGCGCGAGGTGCTGTCCCGCCTCTACACCGGCAGCGAGATCGGGCAGGGCTACCACGGCGACGAGGACAACGGCGAGCAGTCCGCCTGGTACCTGTTCTCCTCGCTCGGCTTCTACCCGCTGGTGATGGGCAGCGGCGAGTACGCCATCGGCTCCCCGCTGTTCACCAAGGTCACCGTGCACCTGGAGAACGGCCGCGAGCTGGTCGTCAAGGCGCCGAAGAACAGCGCGAAGAACGTGTACGTGCAGGGCCTGAAGGTCAACGGCAAGCGGTGGAACTCCACGGCGCTGCCGCACTCGGCGATCGCCAAGGGCGGCGTGCTCGAGTTCGACATGGGCCCGCGCCCGTCGGCGTGGGGCACCGGCGAGCAGGCCGCGCCGGTGTCGATCACCCAGGACGACGAGGTGCCCGCCCCGCGCGAGGACGCGGTGAAGGGCGAGGGTCCGCTGTTCGACAACACGTCGGAGACCGCCGCCGCGGTGACCGAGGCCGAACTGCCCGTGGAGAAGGCCGCCACGGCGGTGCAGTACACGCTGACCTCCTCCAAGGCCGCCGAGGCGCCCACCGGCTGGGTGCTCCAGGGCTCCGCGGACGGGAAGACGTGGCAGGACCTGGACCGGCGGACGGACGAGTCCTTCCGCTGGGACCGGCAGACCCGCGTCTTCTCGGTGGCGAAGCCGAAGCCGTACGAGCACTACCGGCTGGTGCTGACCGGTGAGGCGACGCTGGCGGAGGTGGAGCTGCTGAGCTGACCCGCGCTCCCCTGGCGGGTCCGGACCTGGTCCGGGCCCGCCTTTTCCTTGCCGTCTCCGCCCGGCTTTCGATCACCGACGGGTACCTCCGGAGCACTCCGGTGGACCAGAATGGAGCCATGACGGACCCGGGGGACTTCGACGCCGCCTGGCTGCCCGACGCCGCGTTCCGCGCGGTCGGCGCCCGCCGTTCACTCGTCCGGAGCGGCCCGGATCCGCTGGCGGACACGGTGCGCGGTGAACTCGCCGGTGCGTGCGCCCGGTTCGGCGGTGCGGTGGTCCGGGACGGCGACGCGGCCGAGTTGGTCCTGGACGTGACCGGCGGCAGCCCGGCCGACGAGAGCTACGCACTGCAACGCACGGACGGGGTCACGACGCTGACCGCGCCGAGCGGGCGCGGACTGCTGTACGGGCTGTTCCACGTCGTGCGGCTCGGTGAGGACGCCTTCGCCGGGGACCTGGCGCCGCGCACGCACCGGCCCGCCCTCGCCACCCGCATGCTGGACCACTGGGACAACGTGGCCGTGCACCCGGTGATGGGGCAGGTCGAACGCGGTTACGCGGGCGGCTCCCTGTTCTGGGCGGACGGCGAGGCGCGCGGCGGCCTCGGCCGGGTGCGGGCGTACGGCAGGCTGCTGGCCGCGTGCGGGATCAACGCCGTCGCCGTCAACAACGTCAACGTGCACGCCACGGAGGCGCGGCTGCTGACCGACCGGACCGGCGACGTGGCCGCGATCGCCGGTGCACTGCGCCCGTACGGCATCCGCACGCACCTCTCCGTCAGTTTCGCCGCGCCGATGCTGCTGGGCGGGCCGGACACCGCGGACCCGCTGGATCCGGCCGTGCGCGACTGGTGGGCGGCGGCGACCGCCCGCGTGTACGAGGAGATCCCGGACTTCGGCGGGTACGTCGTGAAGGCCGACTCCGAGGGCCAGCCGGGCCCCTTCGCCTACGGCCGCTCGCACGCCGACGGCGCGAACATGCTGGCCGCGGCACTGGAGCCGCACGGCGGCACGGTGCACTGGCGGGCCTTCGTCTACGACCATCGCCAGGACTGGCGGGACCGCTCGACCGACCGGGCGAGGGCGGCCTACGACCACTTCACCCCGCTGGACGGGGAGTTCGCGGACAACGCGGTGCTCCAGGTGAAGCACGGGCCGGTGGACTTCCAGGTGCGTGAGCCGGTCTCGCCGCTGATCGGCGCGATGCCGGGCACCCGGCTCGCGGTGGAGCTCCAGGTCACCCAGGAGTACACCGGGCAGCAGAAGCACGTGTGCTGGCTGGGACCGATGTGGAGCGAAGTGCTGCGGTTCCGCCCGGACGGCGAGGTGCCCGCCGGGCGGCTCGCGCACGAGCTGGTCGCGGTGTCCAACGCGGGCGACGACCGGTTCTGGACCGGCCATCCGCTCGCCCAGGCCAACCTGTACACGTTCGGGCGGCTGGCGTGGGACCCGGCGGCGGACCCGCGGGCCGTGCTCGACGAGTGGATCGCGCTGACCCACCCGGGCGCCCCGGACCGGCTGGCCGAAGGGCTGCACGCGATCCTGGACGGCTCCTGGGCGACGTACGAGAAGTACACGGCGCCGCTCGGCGTGGGTTTCATGGTGCAGCCGGGCCACCACTACGGGCCGAGCGTGGACGGTTACGAGTACAGCCCCTGGGGCACCTACCACTTCGCCGACCGTGACGGCATCGGTGTCGACCGCTCCATGGCGACCGGCACCGGCTTCGCCGGGCAGTACGCGGAACCGTGGGCGAAGCTCTACGAGTCCCCTGGCACCTGCCCCGACGAGCTGCTGCTGTTCTTCCACCACGTCCCGTACGGCCATGTGCTGCACAGCGGTAAGACGGTGATCCAGCACATCTACGACACCCACTTCGAGGGCGTGGAGGAGGCCGAGGAGGCCCGCCGGGTGTGGGCGGGCCTCGCGGACCTGGTGGAGCCGGAGCGGCACGCGCGGGCGGCGGTGCGGTTCGAGGAGCAGCTGCGCAGCGCCCGGGAGTGGCGGGACCAGATCAACAGCTACTTCCTGCGCAAGTCCGGGGTGCCGGACGCGCACGGGCGCACGATCCACTGAGCGCCCGTGCGGCCTCAGGCCGTGAAGTGCTCCCGGGTCTCCTCGATCACCGGGCGGGCGGCGTGCAGCAGCGACAGGAGCAGCGGTGCGGCGAGCAGTGCGGGCAGCGCCTCGGTGAGCAGGGCGGTGCCCGCGGCCGTGAGGATCAGCAGGGACAGGGCGCCCAGGGTGGCGCGTGGGTGCTTCGGCAGGAAGTACGCGGCGAGGCGGGCGGTGTCACGGGCGCGGAAGACGAACAGGGCGGTCAGCACCAGCGCGTGGGCGCCCCACAGCAGGCTGCCCATGCCGATCACGGCGAGCAGGATCGCCCACCAGCCGGGCAGCCCCGTGGCCGGGAAGTGGGTGAGGGTGAACGCGATGACCGTCAGCCAGGCGAGCAGCGGCGCCCACAGCTTCAGCGCGGGGACGGCGCCCAGCCGCCAGCCGCGCAGGAAGGCGCGGGACGGGCGGAGTTCGGTGAGGTCGCCGCTGCGGTGGTGCAGGGCGTGGAGTGCCGCGGCGGCGGACGGGCCGAGCGGCAGCAGGCAGAGGGCGGCCAGCGGCAGGTTGGCGGGGTCGGGGGCGAGCAGGAAGAGGCCGGCGAGGCCCGGCGCCGCGGTGAGCAGCAGCAGGGCCTCGACGGTGACGAGCGTGTGGATCAGGGCGGCGGCCCGGGACAGCGGGCCGGTGCCGAAGCCGTCGGCGCGTACGGTGCTCACGCCGGGTCCCCGCCGAGCAGCCGCCGCTCGTCCCACCAGGGCGGCGTCTCGTCGTCCACCGGGGTCAGCTCGACGAGGGTGATCTCGTGGCGGGCAAGGGTGACGGTGAGGTCGGTCCGGCCGTTCTCGACGGGCAGCCGGGAGTGGCTGCGGGCGGGCTCGGAAGCCTCGTGCAGCATGTCGAGCTGCGCGGGGCGCGGGGAGCGGGGGGAACCCGTGTGCCGCCATGCGGTGTAGGCGTTGCCGCGCTCCTCGTCGACGGAGGAGCGGCGCACGAACATCTCGCCGCGCCCGTCGCCGGCCACGGGGAGGGACAGGCGCAGGGTGTGCCGGTCCGGGCCGGGAGTCCCTCCCGTGGGGTCGACGGGGGCCCAGGCGAGGACGGTGATCCGGCCGTCCGCGTGGCGGGTGACCAAATGGTCGTCCCCGCGTGCCAGTTGCTCCTCCCCCATGCGCGCCATGAACGCGTACAGGTGGTAGGTCGGCTTGCGGATCTGGCGGTGGGTGAGCAGGCCGAAGCCGCCGTGGAACAGGGCGGTGGGGATGCCGGTCTCCTCGAAGACGTCGCTGAACGTCCAGTAGGAGAAGGAGTCGGCGTGGTCGCCGCCCGCCGCCACCACGGGTGCGAGGTAGGCGGCGTGGAACGCCGTGTCGTGGATCAGGTTGTCCGGCCGGTAGGAGGAGTTGAACTCGGTGATGTGGACGGGCAGTCCGGCCAGGCGGGTGCCCGCGAGCGCCGTGTGCGGCTGGGCGAACTGGTCGAGCAGGGTGCTCGCCGGGGCGAGGGTCTGGTGGGTGCCGAACGGGACGTTCTGCGCGGGACCGGAGGCGTAGGCGTGCCGCGACACGAAGTCCACCGGCACGTCGCGGTGTTCGGCGAACTCGGCGAACCTCTCCAGCCAGCCGTCGGCGGCCGGGGACAGCGCGGGTCCGCCGACCGCCAGTTCCGCGTCCACCTCCTTCACGGAGTGCGCCGTCGCCTCGTACAGCCGGTGGTAGGCCGCCTCGTCGGCGTCCTGCCAGAACGGGGGCAGGTCGGGCTCGTTCCACACCTCGACGGGCCACGTGCGCACCTCGTCGAGGCCGTAGCGGTCGATCAGGTGGGTGAGGACCTCGCGCACCAGGCGGGTCCACTCCTTCTCGTCGGCGGGCGGGGTGACGTTCCCCTCCCACCAGAACACCGTCTGCGTGCCGGACGCCATCTCCCGCGGCATGAAACCGAGTTCGAGGAAGGGTCGGATGCCGGTGGCGAGGAGGGCGTCGAAGACCTGGTCGAGGTAGGTGAACGAGTGGTGGGTGCGGCGGGAGCCCTGCCACTCGTAGGGGCGGTGGACGCCCATGCCGTCACTGAGCAGGCCGTGGCCGCGCAGACGGCGGAAGCCGATGTCGCGCTGGAGCAGGGCGAGGGAGTCCTGGTAGTCCCGGCGCAGGGCGAGGTCGAGCCGGCCGGTGCCGACGCAGGCGCGCCAGGCGTCGGACAGCCGGCCGGCCGGCTCGGCGGGCACGTGGATCACGCGTTCTCCTTCTGGAAGCGCTCGTACGCCTGGTTGTGCAGCTCGATGAAGCGGTCCATGTTCTTCGCCTTCAGCTCCTTGACGTAGTCGTCCCACTCGGAGAGGGGACGCTTGCCGAGGACGAAGCGCAGGGCGTTCTGGGTGACGTGGTCCTTCAGCGGGGTGTCCCAGAGGGTGGCCTGCTCCTGCTCCTCGGCGCGCAGCGGGTGCGGCGGGTCGGTGGGCAGCTCCTTGCGGGCGGCCATCGCGTCGGTGAACTTCTTCTCGTCGGGGCTGAACGAAGAGGACACCAGCGCCCAGCTGCCGCCGTAGGTGAACACGCCGTTGAAGAAGCCGAAGTCCTTCTGCAGGTCCTTCGGGGCGTCCGGGTCGGAGCCCATGAGCGAGATGCCCGGCTCGAGCCGGTATCCCGCGCCGCCGGAGCGGGTGAACGTGGTGTTCTCCACGCCCCACTTGCAGAACTCCTGGCCGGCGTCGGAGTACCAGAGCCAGTCCACGAACTGCATCAGGGCGACGAAGTCGTCCCGCTCCAAGGCCTCGCTGGAGATCATCAAGCCGTTCTCCAGGCGTCCGCCGCCCATGACGACCTCGCCCGCCGGGCCGAGCGGCACCGGGATCATCTCGATGGTCGCGCCCTTGACCTGCCGCTGGAGGTTGTAGCGGTAGTTCTGCACCAGCTCCTGCGCGTTGGCGCTGATCGCGAAGGACTTCTCCCCCAGCAGCTTCTTCACCGCCTCCTCGTCGGTCTGGGTGAAGCTCTCAGGGTCCATCAGCTTCTCGGCGACCAGCTTGCGCAGGTACTCCACGACCTGGCGGAAGGCGTCCGTGGCGCCGGTGAAGACGAATTTCTCCGCCTCGGCGTCCCAGGTGGTGTTGAGGTAGGACCAGCCGGCGCGGACGCCGTGCGCCTGCCCGAGGTACTGGAACAACGCGCCTGCCGGGAAGGGGGTGTTGGTGCTCCAGCGGTCGGTGAAGGGGAAGCGGTCCGGGTACTCCTCACGCAGCGCCTTCAGCGTCGTGTACACCTCGTCCCAGGTGGTGGGCAGGGCGAGACCGTGCCTGTCCAGGACGTCCGTGCGGAAGGACAGCGAGTACTGCTGGCGCACCTTCTCGTGCAGGCCGGGGAGCAGGTAGTAGCGGCCGTCGGACTGGCGCAGCGAGTCGACCTCCGGCTGGAGGTTCCATCTCCTGACCTTCTCCCGGAAGTTGGGCATCAGGTCCGTGTACTCGCTGACCGGCAGGATCGCTCCGGAGGAGACGAAGGCGGTCTCCGCACCCGGGTAGGTCTTGGGGATGAGCAGCGGGGCGTCGCCCGCGCCGATGAGGAGGCTGCGCTTCTTCTCGTAGTCGCTCAGCGGGACCGGGTTGGCGTCCAGGGTGACGCCGGTGCGGCGGGACAGCTCCTTCCAGAACAGCCAGCTCTTCTTCATCGGGTAGACCGGGTTGTCGTTGTGCAGGACGGTGAAGGTGAGCGGTTCGGTGGCCTTGAACTGCTGTCCCGCGCGGTAGTTCTTCATGGCGCCCGTGCGCTTCTTCGACAGGTCCTTGGTGTCCTCGCCGCCGCCGCTGCCGCAGCCGGTGAGGGTGGCGAGGCCGATGAAGCCCGCTGCGGCGAGTATCTGGCGCCGGGAGAGCTGTCCGTCGTTCTTCACGGGAACTCCTGTGACGTGGGGGGGACTGGGGGGGGTGGGGTGGCTGCGGCCGTCAGCCCTTGACCGCGCCGAGCATCACGCCGGAGACGAAGTAGCGCTGCACGAACGGGTACACGCAGAAGATCGGCAGCGAGGTGAGCACGATCGTGACCGCCTGGATGTTGGCGTTGACCTGGGTGAGGTTCTCGGTCCCCGCGCCGGCTGCGGTGCCTCCGGTGGCGCCGGCGAGGAGGTTGCGCAGATACACCGTGACCGGCATCAGCTCGGTGCGGTCCATGTAGAGGAACGCCGAGAACCAGGAGTTCCAGAAGGACACCGAGTAGAACAGCACCATGGTCGCGACGACCGCCTTGGACAGCGGCAGCACGATCCGCAGCAGGGTGCCGTAGGTGCTGAGGCCGTCGATCTGCGCGGCCTCCTCCAGCTCCGACGGCAGGCTCTCGAAGAAGGCCTTCATCACCAGCAGATTGAAGACGCTGATCGCGTTCGGCAGGGCGACGGCCCAGACGCTGTTCTTCAGCCCGAGGCTGGTGATCAGGACGTAGTTGGGGATGAGGCCGCCGGTGAAGAACATGGTGAACACGGCGATCCCGACGAGCGCGCCGCGGCCCTTGAGGTGGTGCTTGGACAGGACATACGCGTAGCAGGTGGTCAGCACCATGGCGACGGCGGTGGCGACGACCGTGTAGAGGACGGTGTTGCCGTAGTTCCGCCAGAACATCGAGTCGGAGAAGACGATCTCGTAGGTGGTGAGGTTGAAGCCCTTGGGCCACAGCGTCACGTCACCGGCGCGGATCTCCTTCTCACCGCTGAACGAGCGGGCGACGATGTTGACGAAGGGGTACAGCGTGACCAGCACGACCAGGGTGAGGATCACGCCGTTGACGCCCTGGAAGACGCGGTATCCCCGGGAGGGGCGGATCGTGCTCACCACAGGCTCGTCCCCACCGTGCGGCGCGACAGCTGGTTGGCCGAGGTGATCAGCACCAGGCCGATGACCGCCTCGAACAGGCCGATGGCGGCGGCGTAGCTGAAGCTGTTGGACTCCACACCCGTGCGGTAGAGGTACGTGGAGATCACGTCGGCGGTGGGATACGTCAGCGGGTTGTACAGCAACAGGACCTTCTCGAAGCCGACGGCCAGGAACGTGCCGATGTTGAGGATCAGCAGCGTGATCATGGTGGGGCGGATGCCGGGCAGGGTGACGTGCCAGATCTGCCGCCAGCGGTTCGCGCCGTCGATCCGGGCGGCCTCGTACAGGTCCTCGTCGATGGTGGTGAGCGCGGCGAGGTAGAGGATCGTGCCCCAGCCGGCGGTCTGCCAGATCTCGGAGCCGACGTAGATGGTGCGGAACCAGTCGGGCTCCTGGATGAACCGGACCGGGTCGTGCCCGAACCAGCCGAGGACGTGGTTGACCGGGCCGTCCGTGGCGAGCATCTGCAGTGCGATGCCGGCGACGATCACGATGGACAGGAAGTGCGGCAGGTACGACACCGACTGCACGAATCGTTTCAACGACCTGCGGCGGACCTCGTTGAGCAGCAGGGCGAGCACGATGGGGATCGGGAAGCAGAAGACGAGCGTCAGCCCGCCGATCCACAGGGTGTTGCGGAAGACCTGCCAGAACGTCGGGTCGGACAGGAACATCTCGACGTAGCGCAGGCCCACCCAGTACTCGCCGAGGATCGACCCGCCCGGCTCGAAACGGCGGAACGCGATCACGTTGCCGATCATCGGCAGGTAGCGGAACACCAGGAAGAACAGCAGCGGCAGCACGGCCAGCGAGTAGAGCTGCCAGTCCTTGCGCAGCGCGCGCCGCCAGCCGGTGGGCGAGGGCGACCGGATGCGTCGGCGAGGCGAGGGCGCGGGCGGCGGATCCTGGGTGCCCGGAGGCGGAGCCGACGTGGTGGAGCTGCTCATTGCCCGGGCCTCCCGTGCCTGACACAGAACCGAAACTTTCGAGCGCCTACCGGTAACTTGCGGCAACTTATGAGTCGTAGTAAGCGGTGTCAATGGGTGGTGCGCAGGCGACTTCTGGTACGTCGCGGCCGTACGGAAGTCCAGAACAGACCGGTGTGGAACCCGGTCGTGATCTGTTACCGTCCACCGAAATTTCCCGCGGCCTGCCCGCAACGATCGGTGGCGCCGCCCGTCCCAGCCTGCGAGGTGCCGCGTGCCCGCGTTCGACCTGCCCCCGGCCGACCTCGAACGTCATCGTCCGGACGTCGCCGAACCCGCGGACTTCGACGCGTTCTGGAAGCGCACGCTGGGCGAGGCGGCCGGCGCGGGCGGCGTTCTGGTCTCCGCCGAGCCGGTGGACAACGGACTGCGGCTGACCGAGACCTGGGACGTGACGTTCCGCGGCTTCGCGGGCGACCCGGTGCGGGGGTGGTTCAGCCGCCCCGCCGGCGTGGGTGAACCCCTCCCGGCGGTGGTGGAGTTCGCCGGGTACGGACGCGGACGGGGCCTCCCCCACGAGCGGCTCACCTGGGTCAACGCCGGGTACGCGCACCTGCTCATGGACAACCGGGGCCAGGGCGACCAGTACGGGTGCGGTGGGGACACCCCCGATCCGCACGCCGGCGCACCCGGCGGTCCCGGACCGGTCACGCGAGGGCTGCTCGACCCGCACGACCTCCATCACCGCCGGCTGATCACCGACGCGGTGCGCGCGGTGGACGCCGTCCGCGCCCTGCCCGGCGTGGACGCCTCCCGGGTCGCGGCGGTGGGCAACAGCCAGGGCGGGGGCGTCGCGCTGGCGGTCGCGGGGCTGGTCCCGGACCTGGCGGCGGTCCTGGTCACCGCGCCCTTCCTGTGCGGGATCCGCCGTGCGCTGGACCTCACGGACGCCTCTCCCTACGGCGAGATCAGCGCGTACCTCGCCGTGCACCGGGGCGCGGAGGAGACGGTCCACCGCACCCTGTCCTACGTCGAGGGCGTCTCCTTCGCCCGCCGCGCCCAGGCGCCCGCCCACTTCGGCGTGGGCCTCCGCGACACGGTGTGCCCGCCGAGCGGGGCGTACGCGGCGTTCAACCGGTACGCGGAGCTGACGGGCGGCCAGGAGGAGAAGGTCCTGCACGCCTACCCGTTCAACGGGCATGAGGGCGGGGACGCGGTGCATGTCCGACGGCAACTGGGGTGGTTGCGGGAGGTGTTGGGGACGTGAGGGCTCGGCCGCGTGCCGCACGGCGGTGGCCGGGGTCAGCCGGCCCGGCACGACAGGGCGGTTCCGGCGGGGGCGGCTCGCCGGGAGGCGAGGGCGGCTGCCCGGAGGTCGCAGGCCGCGGGCATCACGCGCCCGGGGCCGTCCGGGGCGCCGAGGGCGGTCGTCGTGCCCTCGCGGCAGAGGAGGCCGCGCAGCTCGGGTCGCGGCAGCGTGTCGGGGCGGGTGTGGGTGACGGCGCCCGAGGTCAGGGCCAGGCCGACCGCCGGTACCGCGGCCAGGACACAGACGAGCACCACGAACAGGATTCTGTCGCCGTTGCGCCGGGCCGTACCCGCGCCGACGCGGTCGCTTGGTGGCGTGATCATGACACTCCCGTCCGCGACTGTGGGGGCGGACGAGGCGGTGGCGCCCCGGCGACGGGTTCCGGTCCGCACGCTCATCAGTGGGAGCGCTCCCACCTCGTCCGTGGAAGGGACGGTAGCGCCGTGGCGCGGGGATGTAAACGGTTACCGCGCGTATCGGCCGCGGAGGCGACGCGGGGCGGAGAAGCGACCCGGGGACCGCGAGGGCCGCATCCCCGTGCGGGGATGCGGCCCTCGGTCACGCCCTGTCTGCCGCTTACTTGCGGATCAGGCTGCGCAGCACGTACTGCAGGATGCCGCCGTTGCGGTAGTAGTCGGCCTCACCGGGGGTGTCGATGCGGACGACCGCGTCGAACTCGACACCGGTGTCGGTGGTGACCTTCACCGTGCGGGGCGTGGTGCCCTCGTTGAGCTCGGTGACGCCGGAGACGGAGAAGGTCTCCTCGCCGGTCAGGCCGAGGGACTCGGCGGTGTGGCCCTCGGGGAACTGCAGCGGCAGGACGCCCATGCCGATGAGGTTCGAGCGGTGGATGCGCTCGTACGACTCGGCGATGACGGCCTTGACGCCCAGGAGCGCGGTGCCCTTGGCCGCCCAGTCACGGGACGATCCGGAGCCGTACTCCTTGCCGGCCAGGACGACCAGCGGGATGCCGGCGGCCTGGTAGTTCTGCGAGGCGTCGTAGATGAAGGAGACGGGGCCGCCGTCCTGCGTGAAGTCGCGGGTGTAGCCGCCCTCGGTGCCCGGCGCGATCTGGTTGCGCAGGCGGATGTTGGCGAACGTACCGCGGATCATGACCTCGTGGTTGCCGCGGCGCGAGCCGTAGCTGTTGAAGTCGCGGCGCTCGATGCCGTGCTCCGTGAGGTACTTGCCGGCCGGGGTGTCGGCCTTGATGGCGCCGGCCGGGGAGATGTGGTCGGTGGTGACCGAGTCGCCCAGCTTGGCCAGCACGCGGGCGCCGGCGATGTCCTCGACCGGGGCCGGCTCCATCTGCATGCCCTCGAAGTACGGGGGCTTGCGGACGTAGGTGGACTCGCCGTCCCACTCGAAGGTGTCGCCGGTCGGGATGGGCAGCGCCTGCCACTGGGCGTCGCCGGCGAAGACGTCGGAGTAGGACTTGGAGAACATGTCCTCGCCGATGGCGTTCGCCACGACGTCGTTGACCTCGGCCTCGGAGGGCCAGATGTCCTTCAGGAAGACCGGGTTGTTGTCCTGGTCGTAGCCGAGGGCCTCGCGGGTGATGTCCACCTTCATGGAGCCGGCGAGCGCGTAGGCGACGACCAGCGGCGGGGACGCCAGGTAGTTCATCTTGACGTCGGGGTTGATCCGGCCCTCGAAGTTGCGGTTGCCGGACAGCACCGAGGTGACGGCCAGGTCGTGCTCGTTGACGGCCTTGGAGACCTCCTCCGGCAGCGGGCCGGAGTTGCCGATGCAGGTGGTGCAGCCGTAGCCGACCAGGTTGAAGCCGACCTTGTCGAGGTAGGGGGTCAGGCCCGCCTTCTCGAAGTAGTCGGTGACGACCTTGGAGCCCGGGGCGAGGGTGGTCTTGACCCACGGCTTGCGGGTCAGGCCCTTCTCCACCGCCTTCTTGGCCACCAGCGCGGCGGCGACCATGACGTACGGGTTGGAGGTGTTGGTGCAGGAGGTGATCGCCGCGACCGTCACCGCGCCGTGGTCCAGGGTGTAGGTGGTGCCGTCGGGGGCGGTCACCTCGACCGGGTGGGAGGGCGCGCCGTTGGAGATGGCCGGGGCGTCGGAGGCCGGGAACGACTCCTTGCTGGCCTCGTCGACGTCGCCGCCGTCCTTGACGTAGTTGCGCACGTCCTGGGCGAACTGGGCCTTGGCGTCGGCGAGGACGATGCGGTCCTGCGGGCGCTTCGGGCCGGCGATGGACGGGACGACCGTGGCCAGGTCCAGCTCGAGCTTCTCGGAGAAGTCCGGCTCGGCCTTCGGGTCCAGCCAGAGGCCCTGCTCCTTGGCGTACGCCTCGACCAGCGCGACCTGCTGCTCGGAGCGGCCGGTCAGGCGCATGTAGCTCAGCGTCTCGTCGTCGATCGGGAAGATCGCGGCGGTGGAGCCGAACTCCGGCGACATGTTGCCGATGGTCGCGCGGTTGGCGAGGCTCGTGGCGGCGACGCCCTCGCCGTAGAACTCGACGAACTTGCCGACGACGCCGTGCTTGCGCAGCATCTCGGTGATCGTGAGCACCAGGTCGGTGGCGGTGGTGCCGGGCTGAAGCTCACCGGTGAGCTTGAAGCCGACGACACGCGGGATCAGCATGGAGACCGGCTGGCCGAGCATGGCGGCCTCGGCCTCGATGCCGCCGACGCCCCAGCCGAGGACGCCCAGGCCGTTGACCATCGTGGTGTGCGAGTCGGTGCCGACCAGGGTGTCGGGGTACGCCTTGCCGTCGCGGATCATGACGACGCGGGCCAGGTGCTCGATGTTCACCTGGTGGACGATGCCGGTGCCGGGCGGGACGACCTTGAACTCGTCGAACGCGGTCTGGCCCCAGCGCAGGAACTGGTAGCGCTCCTTGTTGCGGCCGTACTCCAGGTCGACGTTCTGCTTGAACGCGTCGTTGGTGCCGAACTTGTCGGCGATGACGGAGTGGTCGATGACCAGCTCGGCCGGCGCCAGCGGGTTGATCTTGGCCGGGTCGCCGCCGAGCTCCTTCACGGCCTCACGCATCGTGGCGAGGTCGACGACACAGGGCACGCCGGTGAAGTCCTGCATGATCACGCGGGCCGGCGTGAACTGGATCTCCTGCGACGGCTGCGCCTGGGAGTCCCAGCCGCCCAGGGCGCGGATGTGGTCGGCGGTGATGTTCGCGCCGTCCTCGGTGCGGAGGAGGTTCTCCAGCAGCACCTTCAGGCTGTAGGGAAGGCGCGCGGAGCCCTCGACCTTGTCCAGCCGGAAGATCTCGTACGACTCGTCGCCCACCTGCAGCGTGCTGCGGGCGTCGAAGCTGTTCGCCGACACGACAGTCTCCTTCATTGATGTGCGCGTACCACCGTCAATCGTGCCGCCACGCCGGCTTGGCCGTTCCGGTGAGGTCAGGCTAAGTTAGGCAGGCCTAACTCGAGTGGCGACCGCGGTGCGCCTCGGCAGATATCTCGATGTCGAGATAACTCTAGTACACGGGCGCGGAATGGTCATGCCCGGGTTCCGGTGCGCCCTTCCCGTGCCCTCGCGGGCACGCCGTCACCCTTTCTCCCTTCGCCTTCTTCCTTTGCCTCCTCCACCCTCCCGCCGCGGAGGGCCCGGCGCCACGGCTGACACGGCCGGCGGCTGCCATGACGGCCGCGGACCGGGGTATCCGACTGAGACACAGTCAGTCACGGCAGGCCCGATCGGGCTCGATCAGGGAGGCGAGGATGCCCCTCACGTTCCGTAAGAGTTTCCGGATCCTTCCGGGGGTGCGGCTGAACATCAACAAGAAGTCGTGGTCCATCACCACGGGCGGGAGGAACGGCCCCCGGTACACGCGGAGCAGCACCGGACGTCATACGACATCGATGGATTTGCCCGGACCTTTCGGGTGGCGGCGCACCTCCCGCAGCCGTCGGACCGGCGGATAGCCGGGGCGCCTTGACGTCACATCACCCGACTGTCACCCGAATGGACCCCCCAGAAGGTGCCATCTCATATCTGAGATAGCCTCAACCTCATGGCAGACGACTACCTCGTACGCATCGGTAAGCTCATCCGTGACGCCAGGCAGCACCGCGGCTGGACGCAGACCCAGCTCGCGGAGGCACTCGGCACCAGTCAGAGCGCCGTCAACCGGATCGAGCGCGGCAACCAGAACATCAGCCTTGAGATGATCGCCCGCATCGGCGAGGCGCTGGACAGTGAGATCGTCTCCCTCGGCTACGCCGGCCCGATGCATCTGCGGGTGGTGGGCGGCCGCCACCTCTCCGGCTCCATCGACGTCAAGACGAGCAAGAACGCGTGCGTGGCACTGCTGTGCGCCTCGCTGCTCAACAGCGGGCGCACCGTGCTGCGTCGCGTGGCCCGGATCGAGGAGGTGTACCGCCTCCTGGAGGTGCTGAACTCCATCGGCGTGCGCACCCGTTGGATCAACGACGGCGTCGACCTGGAGATCGTGCCGCCGGCCGAGCTGGACCTCGCCGCGATCGACGCGGAGGCGGCCCGCCGTACCCGCTCCATCATCATGTTCCTCGGCCCGCTGCTGCACCGCCTGGACCGCTTCATGCTGCCGTACGCCGGCGGCTGCGACCTCGGCACGCGCACGGTGGAGCCGCACATGATCGCGCTGCGCCGCTTCGGCCTGGACATCGCGGCGACGGAGGGCCAGTACCACGCGGTGGTCGACCGCGCCGTCGCCCCGGACCGCCCGATCGTGCTGACCGAGCGCGGGGACACGGTCACCGAGAACGCGCTGCTGGCCGCCGCGCGGCACGACGGCACGACCGTCATCCGCAACGCGTCCTCCAACTACATGGTCCAGGACCTGTGCTTCTTCCTGGAGGCGCTGGGCGTCAAGGTCGACGGCATCGGCACGACGACGCTGACCGTGCACGGTGTGCCGAAGATCGACGTGGACGTCGACTACTCCCCCTCCGAGGACCCGGTCGAGGCGATGAGCCTCGTGGCAGCCGCGGTGGTGACGGAGTCGGAGCTGACGGTCCGCCGGGTGCCGATCGAGTTCCTGGAGATCGAGCTGGCGGTCCTGGAGGAGATGGGCCTCGACCACGACCGCACGCCGGAGTACTTCGCGGACAACGGCCGTACGCGGCTGGTGGACCTCACCGTCCGGCCCTCCAAGCTGGAGGCGCCGATCGACAAGATCCACCCGATGCCGTTCCCGGGCCTGAACATCGACAACGTGCCGTTCTTCGCGGCGATCGCGGCGGTCGCCCAGGGCCAGACCCTCATCCACGACTGGGTCTACGACAACCGCGCCATCTACCTGACCGACCTCAACCGCCTCGGCGGACGCCTGCAGTTGCTGGACCCGCACCGCGTCCTGGTCGAGGGCCCGACCCGGTGGCGCGCGGCCGAGATGATGTGCCCGCCGGCCCTCCGCCCGGCCGTCGTCGTCCTGCTCGCCATGATGGCGGCGGAGGGCACGTCGGTACTGCGCAACGTGTACGTCATCAACCGCGGTTACGAGGACCTGGCGGAGCGGCTGAACTCGATCGGGGCGCAGATCGAGATCTTCCGGGACATCTGACGGACGGGATCCCCTACGGCACGAAGGTGGTGTTTCGTCCCGTAGGGGATCCCGTCACCTCATCCCGAAGCTTCCTGGGGTGTGCGCAGTTGACGCTCGCGCCGTGACGGGGGCGGATGCGGCGGTGGGTTCGTCGGTCATGGGGTTGATCATGACGTCGGACCGGTCCGGGTGTGCTCGCAGTCACGCGGGTCAGGCGCCGGGACAGGGCCTCGTCCCATGTTCCGGACCGTGCACACCGTCGGTCCGAGACAACCGCCGCCGCATCAGGTGGAGCCTCAGGCCAGCGTGGCCAGGAGGCGCAGCCGCTCGGCCGATGCCGTGTTCTCATCCGCTCCGCTGAAGATGACGCGCACCCCAGGCGTGTCGGTCAGCCGCAGCACTTCCTCGTTCAGGAGCATCGTGCCGACTTGGGGATGACGGTACTCGCGCTTCGAATGCAGGCAGTCACTCACCGGATGGGCGGACCAGATCCGCACGAAATCCGCGCTGCGCACGCTCAGCTCACCGATCAGCGCGTGCAGCGCCCGGTCGCCGGGGTGATGAGCGGCTGCGTGTCGCAGATACGCGGTGATGTCCCGCGCCTGCGCCTCCCAGTCCACCAGCAGGTCACGGGTCGAGAGATCGAGGAACGTGATGCGGGCGATGTTCGGCCCTGGCTCGCTCGCGGCTGCATCCCTCGCGGGCAGCCCCCACAGGCTGAAGCCGAGTCGGTTCCCACCCAGGACATCGGCGCGTCGGCCTACGACGAGTGCCGCTTGGCTGGTGGTGGCGTCCACAAGCGCCTGTACCGCGGGACGCAGCTGTTCCGGTTCGCTCACGCCCTTCCACTCCCTGTTCGGCTGACTCGGCCTCGCCAGGCGGGCGAGGTAGACGCGCTCATCAGGAGTGAGTTTCAGGACGTTCGCCAGTGAGCTGAGGACCGAGTCGGACACCTGGTGGCTCTCTCCCCGCTCCAGGCGCGTGTAGTAGGTGACGCTGATACCGGCGAGCTGTGCCAGCTCTTCTCGTCTCAGCCCCGGCACCCTGCGCTGCCCGTAGGAAGACATACCGGCCTCCCCGGGCGCAAGGGCCGCACGTCGGCTGCGCAGGAAAGCCCCGAGTTCCGAAGACGATGACCAGGTGTCGCTCATGCCTCGAGTGTCTCAACCGAAGTGTTGTCGTGACTGTCCACCTCATGGTCCCCCACGCGGTCTTCCGCCGGAGGGACCGCGTGATTAACGGGTGCAGGCGAGCGTCCCCCTCAGCCCTTGGGTGTCCATGGCATGGTCTGGCTGATCGCTTGAGCCTGTCCGACCCTGGAGACATGCACGAGAACCACACCTCTCCAGGCACCCCTGCCCAGTCCGACGAGACGGCACCGGACCTCTTCGTCGTGAGCGCGGCCACCAGCGACACCGGTTCCGCCGTGGTCCAGGCGCTGGCGAACAGCGGATCAGCAGTCGTAGCGGTCGGACGCAGCCGCGAGCGGCTTCAGAAGTACGCCGGACTCGGCGCCCGCATTCATGTCAGCCCGCTCGACGATGTGAACGGTCTGGCTGCCGCCCTGGAAGGCGCTTCCGGCGCGTTCCTCATGATGGCCCCGGGCCTCATCCCGGACAGCCTGGACTTCCCGGCCTATCAGAAGGCTGTGACAGCGGCCCAGGCGGAGGCCGTGGAGGCCGCGTACCGACGCGGTACGTTGCGTCGTGTGGTGACCCTCAGCGGTTGGGCGGCGAACTACCCCGGCGCCCGAGGTCCGGTGCGGGCGTTGAAGCCGTTCGAAGATGCCATCGACGCCACGGGTGTTCCGGCGGTCCATCTGCGAGCTGGATCGTTCATGGAGAACCTTCGCGCCGACATCGCGTCCGTCAAGGCGACCGGTGTCACGGGTGGCCTCGTCGCTCCTGACCTTCCCCTGCCGATGATCGCCACCGTGGACATCGGACGGGTCGCGGCGGAGTTCCTGCGTGGCGAGCGCGCCTTCACTCCCGGTCCCGTGGAGGTTGTCGGCCCGGCCTTCCGGACTCTCGACGAGGCCACTCGACTGATCGGCGCCGCGGTCGGGGCCCCGGACGCCCGGTACGTCCAGCAGTCCCCCGAAGCTGTGCGCGCCGCGCTGATCGATGCGGGATTCAGCACCCACATGGCTGATGAAACCGTCGCCATGACGTCGGATGTCGCGGAGGGTCGCATCAGGGTGCTGGGTACGGGTCGCACGATCACCACCTCGACCACTCTCGAGGAGTTTCTCGCGAGTGCCACCGCGTGATCAGCGGCTCACCGGGTGCGCGAGAGCTCTCCGGCAACCGCGCTCCGTAACCTGCTCGCCCCGGACAGTGAGCAGGGCGTGAAGCTCGCCCGGCCCCGATCCGCACGAGAAGCCCGTGCACTGCCACGCCCACTGTGCTGCGTCTCGGCCCGCCGGCCCGATCCGCAGGTCCACGGGTATCGCCCCGGCCGGGTACCGCCCAGCGGCACAGCCGTTGGAGGAGTGCGCCGGCATGCCGCGCCACGCACCTGTCGCCCGCGCATCAATTCATCCGTACGTTCAAGAGAAGGCCCCGCATGTTCGCCACGTCCCCCAGCCAGGTCCCCGGCTTCCAGAGGTTCCGCCTCGGGAGCCTTCTGATCACCGCCCTCTACGACGGATTCGTGCCCATCCTCACCGAGGATCTGCACGGCGAGCCGCAGCACGAGATGCGCCGTCGCCTTTCCGATGCCTATCTGCCGGAGGAGGGGGACCCCTACACGGCGGTCATCGGCTTCCTGGTCGAGTACGACGGTCAGCGAGTCCTCGTGGACGCCGGCAGTGGTAACACGCTCGGTCCGGACACCGGCCACCTCCTGGAGGCGCTGGGTGCCGCCGGTGTCGCGGCGGAAGAGATCGACCACGTCCTCATCACTCATCTCCATCCCGACCACTGCGGCGGTCTGGTCACCGAGAGCGGTGAGGCCACGTACCCCCGGGCCGTCGTCCATGTCGCACGCGCGGAAGTCGACCACTGGCTCGACGAAAAGCTGACTGCGGCGGCCGAAGGTGTCCAGAGGGTGATTCACGACGGCGCCGCCACCGCGCTGGAGCCGTACCGAAGCACGGGTCGGCTCGACGCGTTCGACACTCTCGACACCGTGCCCGGGGTACGTGCCTTCGATCAGCAGGGGCACACCGCCGGCCACAGTGGATACCTCTTCGGGGAGGCCGACCAGCCGGTCCTCTTCTGGGGCGACACCGTTCACAGCCACACCGTGCAGCTTCCCTGCCCCCACGTGTCGATCGCCATTGACAGCGACGAGTCCCGTGCGGTCGAAGCCCGCGCAAGGGTTCTGGAAACGGTCACGACGAACGGATGGTGGGTCGCCGCGTCGCATCTGCCGTTCCCCGGCCTGGGCCACCTGCGACGCGGCGATGGCGGTTACACGTGGACTCCGATCCACTTCAAGCCGCTCGACGTGGCGGGCTGAGGGTCCCGTAGTACTTCGTCCCCGGGACCGGTCGTGCCGCCGACGGCGTAGAGCCGACCGGTCCGGGGAGCCGGCACGAGCAGCCTTCGCGGACGCCTCGGCCGACGTGCGGCTCGGGCGCGCTCCGTCCCGTACGACCGCGAGACAGCGGGACTTGTTCGCGTCGGCCGGTTGATCGTCCAGGGTTAAGGTCAGCACCTGCACATGGAGAGAATCTGCTGAGGGAGCGGACGGTGGTTGGACGAGCGCGTGCCGGTGCCGGTCAGCACCAGGCGCTCCCTCCGCCGCGGTTCGTCGGCCGCGCCCGCGAGCTCGCCGCCCTGGACGACGCGCTCGGCTCGGCTCCCGCTGTCGTGCTGCTCGACGGTGAGGCGGGCATCGGCAAGACCCGGCTGCTGCGCGAAGCCCTGCGATTGCAGGCGAAGAAGGGGCGGCGTGCCCTTGTCGGTGCCTGCCCGGAGCTGCGGGTGCCGTACACGCTCGGCGCGGTCGTGGACGCGGTGCGTGACGGTGCGGACAACGTTGCCGCCCTGCGGCTGAGCGGGTTGGGCGGTGCACTGCGGCCCCTGTTTCCCGAGTGGGCCGACGATCTGCCTCCGGCTCCCGAGCCGCTGCACGATGCGACCGCCGCCCGGCATCGGCTGTTCCGCGCGTTCGTCGAGCTTCTCGGCCGACTCGACGTCGCTGTGCTGGCGATCGAGGACGTGCACTGGGCGGACGAGGCAACGCTGGAGTTCCTGCTGTTCCTGGTCTCTCGCCGCCCTCAGGCGGGCAGCGTGGTGCTGACCTACCGCCGGGACGAAGTACCCCCGGATTCGCTGCTGTTGCGACTGACATCGCGGCCACCCGCCGACGCACACCTGGTGAGGCTCACCCTGCAGCCGTTGGACGTCGGCGAGACCGCCTCCCTGGTCTCGTCGATGCTGACGGGTCACCACGTCTCGCACGAGTTCGCGGCCTTCCTGCACGCCCGCACCGAGGGCGTGCCGCTGGCCGTGGAGGAGTCCGTGCGGCTGATGCACGACCGAGCCGACCTCGTTCGCCAGGACGGGGGCTGGGCACGCCGCAGGCTGGAACGCATCGACGTCCCGCCCACGATCCGCGACGCCGTCCTGCACCGCGTGGGGCGGGTGGGGCCCGACACCCGCACCGTCCTGTACGCGGCGGCGGTGCTGTCCGGCCCGGCCGACGACGCGACACTGCGCGCGGTCACCGGCCTGCCGGACGACGGGTTCGCCGCGCCGGCGGCCGAAGCGCTGGGCGGCGGCTTGCTGCGGGAGCTCAAACCCAGGCAGTGGTCGTTCCGCCACTCACTGGCGAGCCACGCCGTGTACGAGGCCATCCCGGCGGAGGAACGACGTGCCATGCACCTGCGCGCAGGTCACGCCCTGGAGCAGTGGCCGCAGCCGCCCGTGGCGCAGCTGGCCCGGCACTTCCGGCTGGCCGGTGACGTCGAGGCGGCGTGCCGCTACACCGAAGAGGCGGCCGACCTGTGTCTGCAGTCCGGCGACGTGGTGACCGCTGCCCTGCTGATGCACAGCCTGGTGGCCACCATGGCGGTCCCGGTGGAGTCGCTGGTGCGCCTGGTGACGGAGATCCAGTTCCAGGCACTGCCTGGTTCCGATCCGTTCTCAGAGATCATCGAATCGCTCCGCTCCGCACTCGACGCACAGGCGTTGACGCCGGAGCAGCAGGCGTCGGTCCGCTTCCAGATCGGCCGGCTGCTCATGGCCGCGGGCAGGATGGAGGCCGGCCGCGCCGAGATCCTCACGGCAGAACCTCACCTCCGGCCGGACTCGCCGGAGGCGGCACGCGCCCGCATCCTGCTCGCTCTGCCCCTTGGAGACGCACGCCCGGTCACGGAACATCTTCAGTGGCTGAGGGAAGCGCCGCCGACGGCGAAGCCCATGACTTCCCTCGACCGTCTGCAGGTTTCGGTCGAGCGCGCCTTCGCGCTGCTGATGCTCGGCGAGGAGACCGGCTGGGAAGAGGCCCGGCACATCCCGGACGTCGTTCCCGACCCGCGGGACGCGTCCATAGTCACCATAGGCCACGCCAACGTGGGCGATGAGCCAAGCGCTCAACGAGCTGAGCCGCAGCACCGGAACCCTGTTCGTGGTGGCCGCCGGGAACTCCGGCCTCATCCCCCAGAAGGTCGTCACCCCGGGCTCCGCCGACGACGCCCTGACCGTGGCGGCCGTCGACGGGAACGGCGACATGGCCGAATTCTCCAACCGCGGACCGCGGGTCGGTGACGGCGCCGCCAAACCCGACATCGCGGCTCCGGGCGTGGGCATCGTCGCGGCGCGGGCCGCGGGCACCGCCATGGGTGCGCCGGTGGACGAGTACTACACCGCTTCGGACGGGACCTCGATGGCCACGCCCCACGTGGCCGGCGCCGCAGCGATCATCGCCCAGCAGCATCCGGAGTTCTCCGGTGAGCAGATCAAGGCGCTGCTGATGGACACCGCCGACGACCTCGGGCACGACCTGTACGCCCAGGGCACCGGCCAGGTGGACCTGGCGACCGCGACCGATCCACGGATCGTGACCAGGGGCAACCTGAACTTCGGCCGCGCGACATACCCGCACTCGCCGACCACGAAGAAGATCACCTACAGCAACCGCGGTGACCGGGCGACCACTTTGCATCTCGCACTGTCGGCTGCCTTCGCCGACGGCCGGCCCGCCGCATCCGGCCTGTTCACGCTCAGCACGGACAAGGTGGTCGTCCCCGCGGGCGGCTCCGCCGAGGTGGCGGTGACGCTCGACGGCGGCGTGCTGGGCTCTGACGGGGCCTTCGGCGGGTACAGCGGGCTGCTCAGCGCCCGGGACGACTCGGGCGCGATACGGCTGAGTTCGAGTGTGCACACCTTCTCGAGGCCCAGAAGTTCCCGTTGACCATGAAGGTCGTCCCGCCCGCGGGCGCCACCGACGTCCGTTACGGCAGCGCGACCTTCATGCCGGTCGACGACAAGATTCACCTGCACCCGGGCCTGCTGGACGTCGTGCCCGGCGCCGAGACCGTGACCGAGCAGCTCTTCCGCGGCACCTACGCACCTCAGATCACGGTCAGCTGGCGCAACGCGGACGGAGAGTGGCAGCAGGCCCAGCCGATCGCGCCGGAGGTGCCGCTCACCAGGGCGACCACGGTCACGCTGGATCTGCGCAAGGCCAAGCCCTTGCGGGTGCAGTACCCGGAGCGCACCGAGACCTACAGCGCGTCGGCCTCCGCCAGCCGGGTCTCGGCGACCGGCGCGTGGGTGAAGTCCACGACGCTCCAGGCCGACTACAAGGCCGGTGAGCCGAACTGGTGGGTCCTGCCCACCGGCAAGATCAGCATGGGTGCCTTCACCCACGACTTCTACAGTGCTCGGACGACTCCCGTCGTCACGCTGCGGGCCACCGGCGGCGGCGCGCCCATCAGCCTGTCCGCCCGCTACGTGACCCCGAACACGTCGTTGGACGAGACACAGATGTGGCTGAGGGCCAACGGGGACCCGAGTTTCCGTGAGGCGGCGATCCCGGTTCCCCGACTGCCCGTCAAGGGACATCTGCCCGTCAAGGGACATCTGCCCGTGGTCTACGCGGGGCGTGGGTCGGCCGCCGAGCTGGCCGACGTCGACGCGCGCGGCAAGCTCGTGCTCCTGACACCGTCCGACATCTGCGCGGGTGTCTGCGACTTCGCCAAGCTGCGTGACGAGCGGGTGGCGGCGGCCGCCGCGGCCGGAGCCGTCGGTGTGCTGGTCTCGGCTCCGGACCTCACCTCGCTGGGCCGTCCCTCGGAACTCGACCAGTGCCCGGACGGACCGCAGAGCTGTCCGCCGGTCCAGACCTACGGTGCCCTGCCGGTCGTGAGCGTGCCGTACACCGAAGCCGGGGACCTGATCGAGCGGCTCACGTCCGACCGGTCGAAGGTGAAGATCGATCTTGGCGGAAGCGACGTGCCGAACGTGTACGTCGCCCGGTACCACGACGAGGGACGGATCCGGCCGGACGACTACCGGGTCGAGAAGGGCGACCTCGACCAGGTCGACCTCTTCTTCCACGCGGCACGACCCGGAGTGGTCCATCAGCTCAGTTGGATGCAGCATCTCCGGGCCACGCCCATCACCTCCCAGGTCTCCATGCCCCAGCCGTCCACGCAGCAGCGCATGAGTGTCTTCGTCAAGCGGCAGGACGACGCGATCAGCCGGTTCACCGCCTCGTGGGCCGACCTCGGAGCGGACTCCTTCCTGGAGCACAACCGCCAGGAGGTGAACGACCTGGTCCTCACCGGCAAGGACGAGGTCCACTACAACGCCGGGCCCGCCGTGCCGGGAGCGATCCCACAGACACGGACCGAGTCCGGCTTCTCCGTCGCGGCAGGACCGTGCTCGGGCTGCCGGCAGGGCGACACGTTCTACCCCACCGTCTATCTGACGGGCAGCGGTACGGGCGGCCGCCAGGCAGTGATGGGCATCGAGGACAGCGAGTTGATCAGCAACTCGTTCACCGAAGTCCCCGCCTGCGGGCCGGCCCCCTCAGTCACGTTGCCGAACCTCGACTTCACCTGCGACGTCAAGTTGCTGAACGCCTCCGGTGACGAGGTCGAGCGCCGTACGGAGCACCTCCCCGACTTCGACTACACGCTCCAGTGATGGCACCCGAATCCGCGAAGGAGACCGACACGATGACCATCTGTGCGCCGGCGGCACGGCGCCGCGGAGGAGCCCTCGCAGTGCTCGCAGCGGCGGCGGTGCTGGCACTCTCCGGCTGCAAGGGAGGCGACCTCGTCTCCTACGACCTGCCGTCGAAGTCGGCCCGGTACACGTTCGAGGCGCAGACCGACACGGTCAGGACGGTGTGGGAGTACAACTCCGCCAGGGCGACCAAGGACGACGCACCGGAACTCAGCCCGTGCATGGGTGATGCGGTCGGCGGCAACGGGGCGGCGTGCCGCCCGGAGCCGCTCATCTTCCTGCGCTACGACTTCGGTCTGGACCTCGACAACACCGTCAGGGCCGGGCGGAAACACGAGGTCGGCATCGTTGCCTACTACCAGGAACGTCTCACCACGCCGCCCACGGTGACGTCGCTCAAGGCGGAGGTCAGCTTCGACGGTGGCAGGACATGGCGCCCGACGGCCACCAAGGCCGCAGGGAAGAACACCTTCACCGCGACGATCGACAATCCTCGGCAGGACCAGGCCGCCAAGGGGGTCGGGTTGAGGATCAGTGCCACCGACGGCCAAAGCAACACCGTGAGGCAGACGATCCCGGTGGCGTACACGCTGCGCTGACGAACGCGGTGTGAGCGCCGGACAGGGCGGGAAGCGAGGCCGAACCTCGTTTCCCGCCCTGTGCTTGTCTGATCGAAGGCGGACCGACCGGTTACCGGCGAGCATCGGTTCGGCCACCCGCCGAGCCGGCCGGGGTGCCGCCCGGCATGCTCCGGCACGACGTCCAGGAGACCTTCGTCCGCCTCGACCCGATGCGACGGAAGAGGGCCCGGGCCGGCACACCGTCCTGGGCTCCCACGGGCCGGCCTCCGGCCATCAGGCTCCCGGGGCCGGGAAGGTCCCCTGCCAATGGACCGAGGGCCACCGGCCGTCCCCGGCCGCGGCGCGCAGCAACGCGACGAGAGTCCGCGCCACCGCTTCGGTCGCCGCCGACCGCCGCCGTGAACGAGGCATGGCGAGCACGAGCTGGCGCAGCGCCTCGGGGTCGTCGAGTCCGGCCATCGACAACGACCGGGACGAGACCTCGTCGGCCACGCAGATGGCCGGGAGGACGGCCCAGCCGTGGCCCTTCGCCACGAGTTGTTTCTGCACCCGCGCCGAGTTGGTCTCCAGGGCGACGTGCACGGTCGTCCCGGCGCGTGCGGCCGCTTCTTCGAGGAGGGTGCGAAGTCCGTTGCCTCGGGCAGGAGCGATGACCGGGTGGCGTGCGACCTCATTGAAGGACACCGGCCGGTCGGGGCTCAGTCCCGCATCCGGCGGCGCGACGGCCCACAGCGCCTCGGTGGCCAGCGGGGTGACCGAGATGGCGGAGGGGTCGGTCACGCCGAACAGCAGCGCCACGTCGAGGGCACCGTCGTAGAGCCACTGTCTGAGGTGACCGGCGAAGGCCGTGTAGAGGCGCAACTCGACTTGCGGGCACGTGCGTGCGAGGCGGGTGACGAGCGGCTCGGCGACAAGGTCGCTGACGCTTTCGAGCAGCCCGACCGCGACGATGCCACGCGGAGAGCCGGCGTCCTGACGAAGCTCGGCCTCCGTCCTACCTCGACCGCATCGCCTTCTCGGTCTCGGCGAGCCCGATGATGGAGGCCCTGCACGTCACACCTGTGCAGTTCGGGTTCGTGACGACGCTGTTCAACATCGGGTACTTCCTGGCCCAGATACCCGGCGGGCTTCTCATCCAGCGGGCAGGGCCCCGGCGCGCGATGGCCGTCGCTCTCCTCGCCTGGTCGCTGTGCACCGGGCTCACCGGTGTCGCCGGCACGGTGCTCGTGCTGGGAGTCGTCCGCTTCGCCTTCGGTGTCGGCGAGGCGCCGGTCTTCACCGCGGGCAACGCCTTCTTCGCCAACTGGTTCCCGAAACGGGAGCACGGCCGTGCGAACGCGATGATGAACGCTGGCGCCTTCCTCGGCCCGGCCGTCGGTCCCGTGCTGCTGGTGCCGTTCATCCAGCACTTCGGGTGGCGGGCCGCGTTCTACCTCTGCGCCACGCTCGGTGCGGCCACGACGGTCCTGTGGCTGCTCTCCGTGCGTGACCGCCCGCAGCGACACCACCGCGTCAACAAGGCGGAGGTACGGCTGATCACCGAGGGATCCGACGAAGCCCCGGCCCCCGGGCCCGTGCCGTGGTCGGCCTTCCTGCGTCAGCGATCCTTCTGGGCGATCGCCTTCGCCTACTTCGGCACGCTGTGGACCGTCCAGTTCTTCATCTACTGGCTGCCCTACTACCTGCAGAAGGCCCTCGACGTCCCCTTCGGCGACGTGGGCACGTACACGGGAGTCGCCTTCGCGTGCATCACGGTCAGCGTGCTGGTCGCGGGCGTCGTGAGTGACTGGCTCCTGCGGTCCGGGCGGTCCCACTACCAGGCCCGGAATCTGGTCGCCGTGGCCGGTCTCGCTGTCGCCTGCGGCGGTTTGGTGATGAGCCAGACGACCCACGACGTGACGACGAGTGTCGTCTGGCTCAGCATCGCGCTCGGCGGGGCCGGCTTCGGTCAGACCCTCGCCTGGGCGATCGCCACGGAGATCGGCCGGTCCCACACCTTCGCCGTCGGCAGTTGGATGAACGCGTGGGGGTTCGTCGCCGCCGCCATCGTGCCCACGCTCGCCCCCGTGATCGCCGACCACTTCAGCTGGTCCAGCGTCATAGCCGTGAACGCGGTCGTGACCGTCTTCGGAATCATCGCCTTCCTTCTGACCGACACGAACAAGGCGCTTCACGGCAGCACCGAAGTCCCCGCCCGGGTGCAGACGTTGGCATGACGTCCACGTCGCCCGGTGCCCGGCCCCACCACTGGGCAGGCACCGGGCGAGGCGGCCACCACCAGGACCGGGCCGTCCCGGTGGCTCCTGGCCTCGCGCCCGCCCTCTCGGGCGGTACGTCCTCGCAGCTCAGCCGTGTGACACGTTCAAGCCGTAGAACGCCACGCGAGCGCCCTTGGACGTGCTGTTCGAGGAGGACTGGTTGTACGACCCCGCCTTGAAGTACTGCTTGTAGCGGAAGAAGGACGACGGGATCGCGTAGTGGGTGGTGCTGCCGTTGACGGTCAGGTCAATGGTGTCGCCGCCCGATACGGCGATGGTGTAGGTCCACGTTTTGCCGACGGGGACGTGCCCCACCGTGTGCAGCGTCTGACCGCCCTCGGGTGAGTTCTCCGTGCCGACGACGATGTCGCCGCTCGCCCGGTAGTACAACTCGACGAGGGGCTTGGTCGACGGGCCTCCGGAGCCCAGGTGGATCTGCCCGACGCACACGTTGGAGGTCACGGACACGACGCGCAGGGTCGCGTTCAGCCGGTGACTACCGCTCAGGGACCAGTCGGCGGCGCCGCCGCCGCGGTTCATCTCACGCAGCTCGGAACGGGCGTACTTGGAGTTGGGGGTGGTCACGCCCTTCTCCGGCGCCCAGAAGGTCATCGCACCGTCGCGGGAGTCGGTGTAGAAGTAGGCGTCCTGGAAGCCACCTGCACCCTGGAGCCGGGAGGACGGCACCGTGGTCGGCTTTCCGGGGGATCCGACGGGCTCCTGCAACTGCCACACGGACAGATCGAAGTTGCCCCCGGGCGCCACGCGGGGGTCGGCCGCGACGGCGTTCGGACTTCCGCAGAGGACGGCTACACCCCATGTCGCCGTGACGGTCGCCGCGGCCAGGAACTTGGAACGGATCATGACGGAGTCCTTGTGAAGTGGGGGGGATCGCACAGAGCACCCGACCGCGTTCTCATACATGAACCTTGGATACTCATGTGAATAGCGCTGGCGTGGGGAACTTATGGGCCCGAGAGGCCGCCGTCAAGGGGACGGCCGAGCGGGCCTCCCCCGGAGGCGGGCAACGAGACCGGCGGCGCCCACCGCGCCGGCCAGGGCGTCCCGCACCCGCCGGGCCGCATGAACCGGCAGGCAGGCCGGCCGGTCGGCCGAGGCTGCACGACGCCCGGCCCCCACCACACCCTCACGTGCCGACGCATTCCGCTCACCGGAACTCTGCTTGCTCCGGCCGCGGCGGCGAGGTGTCCTGGTGCGCAAAGCAGGACGACTTCGATTGTCGGCGGCAGAAAGCTGCCCGGCCCCGAGGCAGAGGTGTGCGTCACCCCCAGGCCTCCGCGTCAGTCGACAACAGCACGAAGGCCCTGAAAGGGCGACCGGAAGGCCACATCTGCCATGCAAGCAACCCGTGCTCGATACGACTTCATAGTTGTCGGCGTTGGAACGGCCGGCAGCGTCATTGCCGCGCGGCTGTCAGAAGACGAGAACACAAGCGTCCTGCTGCTGGAGGCCGGTGCAGCCGGCACCCCGCCGGTCGGCGCCGTACCACCGGCCTGGCCCGCACTGCTGGAGACCCCCGCCAACTGGGGTGACACCACCGTCGTCCAGGCCGCCACGGGCACCTCCGTGCTCCTGGCGCGCGGACGCGTGCTCGGCGGCGGTTCGGCGATCAACGCCATGGCGTTCGTTCGCGGCCACCGCTCGAGTTACGACGCGTGGCCGGAAGCGGGGGCCGAGGGCTGGGGATTCGACGACCTGCTCCCGTACTTCAAGCGCAGCGAGAACACCGCCGGCCGGGACCCCCGGCTACGCGGTGTCGGCGGTCCCCTCACAGTGGGACCCGCCAGTCCGCCGAACCCGGTGGTGGCCGCCCTCCTTGAAGGCGCCGAGCAGGCGGGCCACCGTCGGGCCGCCGACATCAGCGGCGGCGCCGAGGAGGGTTTCGGCTGGAGCGACCTCAACATCGTCGACGGGCGACGGCAGAACGCGGCCGACGCCTACCTCAGGCCCGTACTGCACCGCCCCAACCTCACGGTGACCACCGACGCCCTGGTGCACCGCCTGCACCTCAGCAACGGTCGCTGCACCGGCGTGGAGTACAGCACGGGCGACAGCCACAGCACCGTCCTGGCGGACAGTTCGACGGAGGTCGTACTGGCCGCCGGAGCGATCGGGTCGGCGCAGCTGCTCATGCTCTCCGGCATCGGTCCGCAGGCACACCTGAGCGAGCTGGGCATCGATGTCACGCTGGACCTTCCGGGGGTGGGGACCGGTCTTCACGACCACCCCATCGGTTACGTCATCCACCACTCCGCCCAGCCGGTTCCGGCGGGAGCCAACAACCACGGCGAGGCCCACGGGCTGCTGCGCGCCGATGCCGCTGCCGACGGGCCGGACCTCCAGATGTTCTTCGTGGACATCCCGATCCCGATCCCCTCGGCCGAGGTGCCGGAGATGGGCCACGGGTACGCCATAGGCGTGTCCCCGATGCGGCCGCACAGCCGTGGGACGGTTCGCCTGGCGAGCGCCGAGCCCGGCGCTCTTCCCCGAGTGGACCCGAACTACTTCGGTGACGACCGCGATCTCGCCACCATGGTCCACGGCCTGCGCATGGCCAGAGAGGTGGGGCGGGCGCCCGCTCTCGCCGCCTGGCGCGGAAAGGAGGCCCAGCCGACGTCGCAGATCAGCAGTGACGACGAGCTGCGCGCCTATGCCCGCAGGACGGTCACCTCCTACATGCACCCCGTCGGAACCTGCCGGCTGGGCGACGACGCCATGGCCGTCGTCGACGGCGAACTGCGCGTGCACGGGATCGCCGGGCTCCGGATCGCAGATGCCTCTGTCTTCCCGTCGATCCCCTCGGCCAACACCAACGCCACCGTCTGTGCGGTCGCCGAGCGCGCCGCCGACATGATCAAGGGCTGACACTGCGGGGCCGGCGCTCCCGCTCCGCCCGCCGGACGGGAGCGCCCCCCGCCCCCCTCATGCACGACCTCTTGCCCGCGAGGTCGTGGAAGCCTACCGTGACCAGTCGTACACATAAACTCAGTTCATGTACATGAATGGGCGTGTGATGGTCGGTAGATTTCACAGGCGCGTGCTCTTCATCCTCGTCCTGGCGTTGCAGGTCACACTCGTCGGCGCCGCTGCCCCGACGGCACCCGCCGAAGCGGCAGGACCGGGCGCGCCGGCGACATCGGTTCTCGACGGCACCCGGATGCGTCAGGCGCTGAACCTGCTGCGCCGAGGCGACCCAGAGGTCCGCCAGGCCGTGGCGAACCTGACCCGTCGGGCCGACGGCTGGCTGGACCAGGGCCCCTGGACCGTCACGGACAAGCCGCGCCCGGCGCCGAGCGGCGATGTCCACGACTACCTCAGCCAGGCTCCCTACTGGTGGCCCACTCAGACCCCCACCGCCGACAACCCCTGGGGCTGTCCCTACGTCCAGCGCGACGGACAGCGAAACCCGGAAGTGGACAGCGGAACCGACCGGCAGGACGTCGAGAAGGTCTTCCGGTCGACCTACACCCTGGCGCTGGCTTGGTACTACACCGGGCGCCCGGAGTACGCACGGAAGGCCGGGCAGGTGCTGCGCACCTGGTTCCTGGACCCGGCGACGCGGATGAACCCCCGCCTCGACCATGCCCAGTTCATCCCGTGCAAGTACGACGGGCGGGCCATCGGGATCATCGATTTCTCCCAGTCGTACACGAGCGTCATCGACGCCGTCGCCATTCTCGAAACCGGCGCGCCCGGCTGGACGAGACTCGACGCCACCGCCATGCGACGCTGGAACGGCGACCTGCTGTCCTGGCTGACGAACAGCGAGTTCGGCCGCGAGGAGGCCGCGGCGACCAACAACCACGGGACCTTCTACGACCTCTTGGTCGCCGCCCTCGCCTCCTCGGTCGGCGACAGACAGCTGGCTCGCGCGACCGTGCGGGAATCGGCGACGAAACGCATCAACGACCAGATCTCGGCCGATGGCAGCCAGCCCCAGGAACTCGAACGCACCAGGAGCTGGCACTACTCCACGTTCGACCTCGTCGCCTACACGCGACTCGCCGCGATCGGCCGCCACGTCGGCGTGGACCTGTGGGCCCACCGGGGACCCGAGGGCCAGAGTCTGTTCAATGCCGTGCGGTATCTCTTGCCCGCCGCGACCGGCAGCGCCGACTGGCCCCACCCCGAGACGGATTTTCACCGATACGCCGCCGTCGATGTCGTTCGGGCGGCAGCGGATGCCGGCGACTCCGCGGCGAAGAAGGCGGTCCCGTTGCTGGAGACGCCGCCTGGAGGAGATCTGTGGCCGGTGCGGCCCGCCGCCGAACAACTCGATTCGATAGTGGGCTGAGGCCCTGCCCATGTGGGCAAGACCGCCGACGATTGTTCCACCCACCGGAACAAGTGGGCCGCACTATCGCATCGAACACAGTCGCAAGCGCCGTTGCAGGTATCGTGTCGGTCCATGTCAAGGCCTCGGCAGTCGGGCAAATGATTGGTGGGTTCGTCGAGTATGCCTGCACCGAAAATGGAACGACTGGACCTGAATCTACTCCCACCGCTGGCCGTCCTGTTGGAGGAAAAGCACGTTCCTCGAGCAGCCCATCGCTTCCATCTGAGCCAGCCCGCAATGAGTCGCATACTCCAGCGACTTCGGGACACCTTTGATGACGAGTTGCTGGTACGCACTCCGACCGGCTACCAATTGACACCCGTGGCCGAGCGGCTCCAGCGTCATCTCACCGCTCTCCTGCCACAGATCTCGAACCTCTTCAGTCCCCAGGACTTCGCCCCGCAGTTCGCATCGGAAGAGTTCGTCCTGGCCGGGACCGACTATGCGGCGTCGACTATCGGACAACGATTGATGCGGACGGTTCTGCGCGAGTCACCGAACTCGAGGCTGGATTACCAGACCTGGCACGAGGGAGTTTTCGAGGATCTCGAAAGAGGTACGATCCATCTGGCGTTCTATGGGGCCACTCCGCCGTCTTCCCTGAGTTCTGAACATCTTTTTGATGAGACCTTCGTGTGCGTGGTCGACCGAGATCACCCGCTGGCAGGCAGGAACTCCTTGGATCTCGAGACCTATCTGAGTGCCCTGCACGTGGTGGTCGATGTATTCCGTGGGAGGCAAGGCATCGTCGACACGAATCTGCACCAGGCCGGGGCCGAACGCAGCATCGGCCTGGCGGTTCCCTATCATCACGCGGCCCTGCACGCCATAGTCGGTACCACGTTCATCGCGACTCTCCCCTTACGCATTCTGGGAGGAACGCTGAACACAAACGGCGCCCTTCGGATCATTGCCGCACCCGACGTCATCAGACCCATGTCCTACCTGATGGTCTGGCACCCGCGACTCGACGACGACCCGGCGCAACGATGGATCCGGGAACAAGCCCGCGCGGCAGCCGTTCACCCGGAAGCGTCTCCCTCGCCCCGGGAGGACCGCGCTGTGCACTGACGGTTGTCGCAGACGCCTGGACAGTGACGACGCCGGCGGGCCGGGTTCCCCTGGTCGCCGCCCACTGCGTCCGGGCTCTTCGACACCGGGCGCCGATCACCTCGCGCCGACCGCCGTTCCCCGTGTAGAGACATCAGCCGACCGGTCGACGGCGCACAGTCACACGCACGCGGGGGGCCGGAGTCCGGCCCCCCGCTGCGTCAGTGTCAGTCCAGCTCAACGACGCGGTAACTGACGATCGGTGACGTCGACCTGGTCACTGTCCGCAGATCGTCCAGGTGAATTCCCGTACCCTGGCAGCCGGCTTCGTAGTAGTAGACGATCCCCTTTCTGGACGCATTCATGTTGATCACCGAGTTGGCGGGCTCAGAAAGCTCCTGGCACCCGTTGAGACTCAGGTCCACCTGCAACTCCGCGCCCTTGAAGTCAGGCTGGGTGTAGAAAGACGAAACGAACGGCGACACCGACCTGCCCAACATCGCTGCCGCACGCCGGGGATGGAGGGGTGCGGTAGTTCGACGCGCGTGCCTAGGCAGCTTCCTCACCGCACCCCGGCCCGGCCGTCGTGAGGACGACGTTGTCCAGATTCTGGCCTCGCGCGTAACGGTGCAGCTGCTGCCGCAGGAAATCGGAACTCCGGGACACGAAGGCGTCGGTGAACGCCGCGACATGCGGGGTGATCAGCACTCCCGACGATCTCCACAGCGGATGGCCCGGAGGCAGGGGCTCGGGGTCGGTCACGTCGAGAGCCGCCCGGATTCGGCCACGCGTGACCTCACGGACGAGGGCTTCCGTGTCCACCAGTTCCCCGCGTGCGACGTTGACCAGCGACGCTCCGTCCTTCATGAGCGCCAGTGCGTCGGCGTCGATCATGCCTCGCGTCTGCTCGGTCAGGGGTGCGCACAGCACCACCGCGTCGACGGTGGGCAGCAGAGCGGGCAGCTCGAATGTCCCGTGCACCATGCCCCCCCGGGGCCGGTCGCGCGGTGCGGGCGACCGGCACGACCTCACAGCGGAAGGCGCTCAGGCGCGCGGCCACGGCTTCGCCCACGGCGCCATGACCGACCACCAGGACCCGCTTGCCCGACAGTGTGGCCCGGACTTCCGGACGCCACCGGCCTTCGGCCTGGCCGCCGACGAACCTGTCGATCCCCCTCACCATGGCGAGCAGCAGAGCGACGGCGAGTTCGGCGGTGGCCTCCCCGTGCACCCCTCGCGCCGTCGCGAGTCTCACCCCGGGAGGCATCGCGGGCAGCAGCGGCCTCACGTGGTCGTAGCCGGAGCTGAGGAGCTGGAGCACTTCCAGATGCTTCATCCGCGGCAGAACGTCGGCGAGCAGTCGCTCCGACCCCATTATCGGGGGTGCGACCAGGAAACGAACGTCGCCCGGGTCACCAGGAAGCGAAGGCGAGCCATCCCAGTGGCCGTAGGAGAGTCCGGTCGGCAGGCCGGACAGGTGTTCCCGTCCGTAGGGCAGCCACACGGTTGTGCCGTCTTGCATGAACATCAGCTTCTTCTGTGTCGTGCGATGCGGGGGGGTTGGGCGGAGTGCGCCCATACGGTGCCGGAGACGCGCGAGCCACCCGTCCGACGGGGCAGCCATGGGACCGGCATCCGACGATTGCGGTATGCACACGAGCGCACCGAAAGGTCGGGTTCACGTGAGTACTGTCACAAGCCCGGACCACTGCCGGGAATCAGGGATAACAGCCCTACGCTATCGACGAAACACACGCTATCGGCGCACTATTCCCGCAGGTGAGGGCGTGCGGAGCGGCCGGGGCGGGCGGGGCGGGCGGGCGCCGGGAAGCTCACGAAGGCCCGCGAAAGCAGGACCGAGGGCGCAAGGGTGTGACCCTCGTTCGTCTCGTCGAGTCAGGCGCAGACCGGCGGCGCCTGCTCGTACCGGCCGTTCGTGAGCAACGCCCGCGACGACGGAGCCCCGTGTCCGAGCTTCTTCCTCGAGTCGCTTGAGGCGGCGCGTACGCAGGGCGCGGTTGCGCCACAGCCCTCCCGGACTCCTCGTCCTCCCGGTCCGCCGCCGGGAACCGGTGCGGTCCGAGCCGGGGCTCGGCCTGTCACACGTCAGCTCTGCGCGGAGCGATGCCGTCGATCAGGTTGGACACGAGCGCGACGACGAAATCATCCGTCACCGGTTCGTCCGGCACGAGCATCCGGTGGTAGACGGCACCCCACAGCTGGTCCACGAGGACCTGCACGTCGACGTCGGCTCGAATCTGGCCATCCTTCTTCGCCCGTTCAAGGCGCTCCGCGGCCAACCGCCTCCGTTCGGACGAGTACAGACTCCGGAAGGCCGCGGCAAGCTCGGGGTCGGCCTGGGACTGGCCGATCAGTTCGGTGACGACCCGCCCGGCAGGCGTCCGGGTCATGAGGTGGGTGAAGGCACGCAGTTGGGCTGTGAGAGCGGAGCGGATGTCACTCGCGTCGTTGAAGGTGAGCGACTCCTCAACCGCATGGAAGTAGCCGTCCAGCGCGAGAGCTCCCTTCGACGGCCACCACTTGTACAGCGTGGTCTTGCTGACGCCGGACAGCCGGGCCACTCGCTCGAAGGTCAGATCAGCGATTCCTTCATTCAGGAGCAGTTCTCCCACGACGCGGAAGACATCCGCGCGTACCTCGTCGACCGGGCGGCGTCCGCGTCCACGCGCCGGACGGTCACCGGCGTCCGGCGTCTGCCGCTCCGTCACGATGCCTCTCCCTCACTCGGCCCTGTCGTGCAAGTCTAGGACGCGTCCTCCTCGCGCCGAGGGCGCGTGCACAGGGCCGGGCGGCTGCTCATCCGGTCAGACTTCGACCTCGACGGTACTCGGGAGTTCGGGCTCGGAAGACGCCGCGGCCCGGACGGAGGCGCTCGGCCCGGTGCAGGGGAGCGAGTACGGTGAGTCCGCCGATGATCGCGGTGAGGAAGAAGGCGCCGAACACGATCGCTCCGGTCACCAGTCCCGGCATCAGCCCGTGTGCGGTCACGACGGCTCCGAGTGCGGGCGCTCCGATCCCCTGGGCAAGATAGCCGACCAGGTAGCCGCCGGAGACCATGCCGGCCCTGTGGTGCGAGGGCGCGTAGCGGTTGAACACCGTCAGGCCGCCGGCGAAGTCGAAGGCGTACGCGGCGCCCGCGACCGCTGAGGCGAGGAAGAACAACCCCAGCGAGTGCACGGCGCCCGTGATGACGAAGAGCCAGACCGCGGCGATCGATCCCGCGGCGCCGAGCACCACGAGCAGCCATACGTGTATGCGCCGGGCGGCGAGCGCGAAAAGCGTGATGCACGCTGCGAAGACCGACAGCAGCACACCCGTGACCAGGGCGTTGACGGACCCCGCGAGCTGTTGCGCGATCTTCGCACCGAGCGGCAGCACGATCGCCCCGAGCAGGAACGAGGAGGCGAAGGCGAGCGAGCCGGCCAGGAAGACCAGTCGCCTGCCCCGGGGAATGACGATCGCCCGGACGCGCCACGGTTCCTTGGCCTCGTCCCGGGTGTGCCGCGGCATGCGTGCCACGAGGAAGCCCACCACCGCGATCACCGCTGCGAGCAGGAAGAAGTTCAGGTGCAGGGGGAAAGGCGCGTACTCGGTCAGAGCACCTCCCACCACCATGGCCAGAGCGATGCCGAGTGCGGATACGGCCGTGCTTGCGGCGCCGGCACGCTTCTCCTGACCGGGCGCGCTGTACTCCACCATCGCCACGCTGGCGGGGCTGATGGACAGGCCCACTCCGAGACCCATGAAGGCTCGGCCCAGCAGGAGCCACCCGACGTCGTTCGCGAGCGCGAAAAGCAGGACGCCGACGAGCTCCGCGGCAAGACCGAGCAGGATCGAGGCCCGCCTGCCGATGTGATCCGAGAGGTTCCCGAAGAGGATCAGCACGGGTATGAGCGCAATCGGGTAAGCGGCGAAGATCCAGGTGATCGTCGTCGTCGAGACCCCCCACTCACTTTGGTACAGCGGGTACGCCATGGTCGGGCACGCACTGGTCCACAGCGCGAGTGCCACCACTGCGCCGGCGGTCCAGAAGCTGCCACGGGTTCCTAGGGACGGCACGAGGCCTCCAAGAGTGTCTACGGGCGGCAAGACCGTCACCAGCCCATCTAAGTTCTAAAAAGGAAGTTAGACCCCTGTGTTCAGTTTTGCAACTCAGCGCTAGACTGGGCACATGGCCAAGGCGCTCGGCAAGGACTCGACCTGCTCCATCGCGCGGAGCCTTGAAGTGCTGGGTGACAGCTGGACCCTGCTGATCGTCCGCGAGGCGGTGGTGGCCCGGGCCACCCGGTTCCAGGAATTCCGGGACGCACTCGGCGTCGCGCCGAACATCCTGACCAAGCGCCTGACCATGCTGGTGGAGCAGGGGCTCATGGAACGTCGGACCTACCGCGAACCCGGGGAACGGGCCCGCGAGGAGTACATCCTGACCGAGTCAGGGCGCGACCTGAGCCTGATCATCGCCGCCCTGGCCTCCTGGGGCCGCAACCACCGCCCCCGGCCCGACGGGACGTCGCCCCTCTTCGCACTGGAGGACTCGGGAACGGTCGCCCGGCTGGCCTTCGTGACCTCCGACGGAGCGGCGGTGCCCCCGCACGCCCTCACAGCGCGGCGGACCGAGGACGCCGTCCTCGACGACACCACCGACGCCACACCGAGGCGGCGCTGAGACCTGGGGCACACGCCCTGGGCCAGGACCGTTCGAAGCGGCAGAGGCCCGCCCTCCCCCGGCGATCACCTCACGCGGCACTCGGGCGCGTGGCGCCGGCAGAACTCACGGCCGGGGCCCGGATGTCACCGGCCACAGCACCTGGATCCATTTGGCAAACCCACCCCGTCGGCGTATGTTCGAGCTACAGGCCGCCCCCCGACTGACAGTCATGCATCTGTGAGGTCGAGGAGAGGCGCCGCTTTCCTGTGCCTACCCCGAACAGCGCGTGAGGCAAGGCGCTTTGTGCGATCAGTGCCTGTTTCTGTGATGGGAGAAGGAATTTGCAGCAGAATTTCGCGCGACACCCTGTTCGCGCCCTGATGAGGCTCCTCGGACTCGCGGCGGCAGCTGCTGTGCTGGCTGCATGTCAGAACTCGGGGAACGCCCCCACGTCCTCCCTCCCCACACCGAGCGCGGACCGCGCACAACCAGGCGCTGTTCTGATCGATCCCGGAGCAGGTAGTGACCGTGTGCCCGTCGACACCAAGGTGCGAGTGTCTGCACCCCGAGGCGGCGAACTGACCTCGGTGCACGTGAGCTCCCTCGGCCCGGGGAGGGTAAGCGGCACTCTGTCGCAGGACCGGGAACGCTGGACGGCCACCACGCCCCTGGCTCCTGGAGCGAGATACACCGTGTCAGTTCGAAGCACGGACGCTGCGGGCAAGACGCTCACCAAGACGGCCACGTTCACCACCGAGCCTGCTGAACGTACCTTTGTGGGTGAGTATCACCCGGACAAGGGAACCACCGTCGGTGTGGGAATGCCGATTTCCATAGTCTTCAACCACACCGTCGCCGACCGTGCCGCCATAGAGCGGAACCTCTCCGTATCGTCCTCGCCGGCAGTCGAAGGCGCCTGGAGCTGGATGAAGGACCGGGACGGCAACGATCGGATCGACTACCGCCCTCACCGGTACTGGCGCCCGAACACCCAGGTCACCCTTCGCATGCACCTGGCCGGCGTGGACGCCGGCGACGGGGTCTACGGCACGCAGGAGCGGACCGTGCACTTCAGGGTGGGCCAGTCGGTGGTTACCACTGTCGACGCGGCCGACAAGACGATGACCGTCGTCAAGAACGGGACCACGCTTCGCACGTTGCGGGTTTCCGCCGGTAAAGAAGGTTTCGAGACATGGAACGGGACCATGCTCGTACTCAGCAAGGTCCCCACGATACGCATGGACTCTTCGACCGTCGGCATCTTCGGACAAGAGGCGTACGACCTGGGTGAAGTCAAATGGGATGTTCAGCTCACCCCGTCCGGAACATATGTGCACGCGGCCCCGTGGAACGCAGGCAAGTTCGGTCTCGTGAACAGCAGTCACGGTTGCATCGGGCTCAGCACCGAAGACGCCAGATGGTTCTACGAGCAAGTCAACCCGGGCGACCCGGTCACGGTCATTCACTCTGCCGACACCGTTGCCGTGAACAACGGATACGGTGACTGGAACGTCGACTGGTCGACCTGGACGTCAGGGAGCGCTCTGACTGAGCCTTTTCCATCATCGGCCTGAGCTGACCAGATACAGGGTCAGGACGGGTTTTGCGGAACCTTTGCCCGGGGTTGGGCGTTGGGCCAGTGAGCGCGCGGGAGCGGGTTCGCGAGATGACTTCCGACGATTACCGAGGTGACCCAATGGCAGTCTGGGACAAGCTCAAGGATCAGGCCAAGGCTCTCCAGCAGAATCAGGGCGGGCGTGGCGCCACCGGTGGGCAGAGCGTGGGGACGAGGTCCGGCGGTGGCAGCAAGGCCCAGCTGATCGGTGTGCTGAAGACGCAGCTCGGCTCGCTGAAGACCGAGTTGAAGAGCGGTGCCTACCGGGACGCGAGCATGGCGGTGTGCGCGCTGGTCGCGGCGGCCGACGGGCAGGTGGATCCGGCCGAACGGCAGCAGGTCGAGTCGATGATCCTCAGCAACGATGTGCTCCAGAACTTCCCGCCGGAGCAGCTGCGGCAGCGTTTCAACAAGCATGTCGACCAGCTCACGATGAACTTCCAGCACGGCAAGGCCGAGGCCATGCAGGAGATCGCCAAGGCCGCCAAGAAGCCCACCGAGGCCCGGGCCGTTATCCAGACCGGCATGGTCATCGCCGGTACCGACGGTCACTTCTCCCAGGCAGAGGCGACGGTCCTGCGCGAGGCCTGCGTGACGCTGGGGCTGTCCCCGGCCGAATTCCAACTCTGAGTCCGGCTGCGATTCGACCCCTGGTTCCGCTCTGATCAGCGATCCGGCTAGGCCGCTTCTCTCTGATCACCGGATCGTTGATTTGGGTGCGTCGTTGACTGACGCCCAGTGGGCCCGCCCTGCTCGCCCACACCGACACCGAAGGCGACCTGAACGGGGCCGTCGCAGTCGACTCCACGACCGTGCGTGCGCACCAGCACGCTGCCGGGACCCGTCAAAGGGGGCCCCTCCCGGCGAGCCGGACGACCATGCCCTCGGACGCTCCCGCGGTGGCCTGGCCACGAAGGGCGCGAGCACCCGCCGACCGATCGAAGCGGCCCTGGCTTCCGGGACCCGCACCGCACGTTTGGTCCCTGGCGTGGACACCACAGTCTTTCGCCCCGGCCTGGACGGCGGCCCGATGCGGGCCCTACGGCCTGGGCCGGCGGCCGGTGATCCACCCCCACCACACGCTCCCCTCCTTCTACGCCGCGGGTGACGCCTTCGCCATGCCCTGCCGACACCGTGGACGCGGCCTGGGGGTGGAGGGCCCGGGCATCGTCTACCTGGAGACCGCCGCGTCCGGACTCCCCGCCCTTGCGGGTGGCAGCGGCGGCGCCCCCGACGCGGTACGCGATGGTGAGACCGGCTATGTCGTCGACGGCGATCCGGTGGCAGCGGCGGCGGACAGGGTGACCAGATTCCTCCGCAAGCCCGAACTCGCCCACACCGCAGGAGAAAAGGGTCGTCACCGGGTCCAGACGAAGTGGACCTGGGACCGCTCCTACGCGACTCTGACCAGGCCGCTTCGCTCTGAGGGAGCGGCAGGGTGAGTGAGCGCAAGCCATACCCCAGCGACCTCTCCGACGAACGGTGGACACTGCTCGAACCGGTGATCATGGCCTGGAAACAGAACCGGTTGGGCCGGTCGGCGACCGGCGACCCCGGCTCCTGCGATCTCCGGGAGATCGTGAACGCGATCTTCCATTGGAACCGGACGGGATGTCAGTGGCGCTATCTGCCCTAACGCCCTTTGAGGTGCAGGCCCTCGTGCGTTGGCGCCGATGACGATGAAGCCTGGCAGCTCGGTGAGCAGATAATCGGTTGCCTATTGGCGATGGTGGTGTATCCAATGACCGGCATGATCACCCGGTAGCGCCCGCCGCGACGAGACGTGATGAGCGCGAACCGCCGGCCCCGGCCGGCGCACGATCCGGGCGGACTGCGACCGCACCGTCACAGGGGAGAAGTCACCCGATGAGCACGCCATCATCGCCGTCCGGAGCGGAGCACACAGACGGGTCGTCCGTCCGCCTGGGTGCTCTCGTACCGCTGACGCGCCCCGGCTGGGTGGAGGCGGGCCGACACCTGCTCGCAGGACTCGACCTGGCCGTTCGTGACGTCAACGATGCCGGCGGGATCGACGGCAGACCACTGGAGTTGGTGGTCCGGGACACCGCGGCCGATCCGGAGCGGGCCTCGGCGGCCGTGGACGAACTGGCCGGCCTGGGCGTGGCCGCCGTGGCGGGCGAGTACCACAGCGTCGTCGCCCGCGCAGCCGCCGCCCGGGCCGACGCCCTCGGCGTGCCGTTCCTCTGCTCGTCCGCGGTGCTCGACCCACTCACCGAGGAGCCGATGGAGTGGGTCGCGCGCCTGGCCCCGGCCCAGTCCCACGGCTGGGCGGTCTACGCGGACTTTCTCCTCGGCGCGGGCCGACGTCGGATCGCCGTGGCGACCCAGCCGAGCGTCTACTGGGCGTCCGGGACCCGTGTCCTTCGGGACCACCTCGCTCCGCGCGGCGGTACCGTCGTCGAACTCGACGCGAACGCGCTCAGCCCCGAGGCCCTGTGCGACGCGCTCGTCGACCACGGCGCGACGGCGCTCCTCCTGCTGGTCGGCAATCCGGAGCCGGCGGTGCCGATCGTCAGAGCCGTCCGTGGCGACCGGCGGCTCGCGGAGATCCTGATCGGCGCTCCGGCCGGGCAACCGGAGTTCGCCGAATGGGCCGAGGTGCTGGGCGAGGACGGCACCGGGATCCCGTTCCTGCGCTACCTGCCCGAGCGCCTCGGTCCGCTCGGCGAACGCGTCGGGAAGGAGCTCCGCGAGCGGCTGGGCGAAGCGCCCTCCTTCGTCGCCTTCGAAGGCTGGGACACCGTGACCGTCCTCGCCGACATGATGCGTTCCCACGGCACGGACCGGGCGGCCATCGCCGAGTCATGGCCGCGCGTGGCGGTCGAGGGCACCCGCGGGCCGATCCGGTTTTCCCGCACGCCGGGCATCAACGTTTGGCAATCGGCTTGGACACCGATCCAAGTCGTTGATCGGGACCCGGCGGAGCCCGATCGCTTTCGGATCCTCCACGCTGGCTGAGAGAATACGGAGGCCCAATTGCCCAGATGTGGCCGAGTTTGAGGCTTTCTATCTGTCCACAAGCCTGTTCACGTGACAACTACCGTGCCCGGGTTCACCAACTGACGTGCTGAACCGTCAGGCTGCAAAGGGCTTACTGGCTGATCGTTACGGCGCCCGGCCAGGCCACCTCAACGAGTGCGACGCGCCCTGCGACGAGGCTTTCAAGAACCTCAGGGCCGTTTCCCGTTCCAGCAGCCCGTCGCAGCGGTTGCCGACACGTAGTCCTCGAATGCCCTGGGAGGCCGTCCCAGGGCACGGACCACGCCGTCCGCGACCGCCCCCGACCCGTCTCGGCCTTCGCCGATGGCGACGTGAAGCACTGTACGCGCGTTCGCGACACGAGCAGGCAGGCCCTCATTCAGCAAGCGCTCGGTGTAGGCCTGCTGGTGCGTTTCGACGTAGCGGATCGTTCGCCCGGTCGCCCGGCCTATCAGGTCGCCCACCTCCGCGAATCCGATCGCCCGGGGGCCCGTCAAGTCGTACACCTGGCCGGCGTGACCCTGCTGTGTGAGTGCCGCCACGGCCACATCGGCGATGTCCTCGGCATCGATGAACGACACCTCCCCCTTGCCGACCGGTAGACGGAGGGCGCCGGCCAGAACGTCGGACAGCCAGTACGACTCACTGAAGTTCTGTGAGAACCATGTCGGTCGGAGCACGGTCCACTCGACGCCCGCTGCGCGCAGTTCCCGCTCGGCGATTTTCAGGGGGAAGTCCTCATCTGCCACTCGCACCCCGATTCCGGACAGGAGCACCACACGTCGAACACCTGCGGAAGCCGCCGTGGAAAGGAACTCACCGAGTATTCCCTGGGTCGCCAGGTGCGCTTGCGTGCTCGGCACCATCAGGTATACGGCTGATATGTCGCGGAGTGCGGGAGCCCAAGTGGTGCGGTCGGCCAGATCCATGGGGAATGAGACGTTGGAGGGTGAGGCTGCCCGAACAGGCCAGCCCATGTGCTCCAGGCGCAGAACAACCCGACGGCCGGTTTTTCCCGTACCACCCACGACCAGGATCCGATGCACGCCGTTCTCCGATCAGACGAGGCAAGCGCCCCACATTCCGCACGTGCGAGCCACAGGGTCGGTTCGCTTGTGCACTAGCCGCATCACTTACATCACGGCATGCGCAAATCCGGCAAGTCTTGTTCCGCTCGTCGAAACAACCGCCTGCGTCACGGCGTGTCCATCGTTCGCCTCGCGCCGCACCGGCACCCGCGGGCCGGAGCAGCGCTCACCGCACACGGCTCCGGCCCGCGGGGCGTGCACGCGTAGCTTCCGACGTTCACTGCCCGGCTGAGCGGCTTACCGTGCGGTGAGTTTCTGGTGAACCTCGTAGGCATTGCGCTCGACCCGGTTGGAAAGAAGCTTGCCGTCCCCCCGGATCTCCCAGACTGCCGTGCCGCACATCTCTATCGGCTGGCCGTCGGGCCGCGTACCGAACGCTCCGTTGTTCCTGCCGGTGATCCGCCACAGCGAGGCGACGCGGGAGCCGTCGTGGTTCTCGAAGGACTCCACCACCGTGAACTCGAAGTCATGGATGGCGGCTCCGAACGCCCGCGCCCACTCCTTGAAAGCGGAGCGGGACTCGATCCGCTTGCCCCCGGAGACGAGGACGAAGTCCTCCACCACGAGGTCGTCGATGGCGTCGTAGTTCTGCGGCGACTGCCAGACGTGTTCCCAGAAGTTGTGCACCACGTCGACGCCCGAGCGTTTCGTCATCGTCGAATCCCCTTCAGCGGTACGGCGTCCGGCTCTCGGCGGCACGCACGTCACGGCGCCACCAGGAACCTGCCCTGTCGGCCTCGGCACACCCCGTGGCTGCACGGGCGACGACGGAGGGCTGACTTTGATAATCAAACGTAGCATGATCTTCCCCTGTCCGACGGATCGCCCCTTCACCGAGGGATCCTGGAGACGAAGCCGGGAACCGGCCGAAGGACGTCGATTAGCCCAGGTCGAGTCGGAGGAGGATGGTCCAGGGCCACGGATCGGCCCCGTGGCACGACGCGGCAACCGGCGCGCGGCAGGGTTCCCCGAGGGGTGTTCCGCGGCCACCGGACCGCCCGCGGCCGAGACGTGGATTTGGTTGCCGGACTCACGTCGAGCGTCATACCGTGGTCATATGAGGGCAGAAGTGGCGCCGCAAGACCAGGTGTGTTCAATTCAAAGCAGCCTTGAAGTCCTCGGCCAGAAGTGGGTGTTCTTGATCGTCCGAAATGCGCTGCGCGGCACAAGGAAGTTCTCCGATTTCCGCCGCGAACTGCGCATGCCCAGCGACGTTCTGAGCGCGCGCCTGACGGCCCTGGTGGATGCCGGGATCTTCACGCGTCAGTCGTACCAGGAGGCGGGATCGCGGATGCGGTGGGAGTACAAGCTCACCCCGCGGGGCCAGGAACTCAAGGTGGTCCTCGCCGCGCTGCAGCAGTGGGGCGAGCACAACAGGCCGAGCACAGGCGTACCCGCCACGTACGTCCGGGACCGTAGCGGCGGCAACGTCCGAGTGGCACTGCTCGACGAGGACGGGAGGGTGCTGAACACCGACGACGTTCACCTGGTGTCCGCCGTCGTCGCCCACCGGATCAACGGAAGCAGTCCGAGCACCCCCGAGTAGGGCCGTACCCGAGTGACCGTCTTCGATGTCGCCTCTTCGGGGTGAGGACGGCGGGATCGCCGCGGCGATCAGGGCGGTGGCAGGCCGGCCGGCGGTGCGGGAGCAGCGGAGCGGAGGGCACACCGGGCTCGCCTCGTACTCGTTGCGGAAGGATGCACCCCATGCTGGAGATCGCCGAGCAGCTCCACCGGTGGGCCGGGCAGGGCCGCGTGTTCGCCGTGGCCACCGTGGTCGCCGTCGGCGGCAGCGCCCCCCGGCAGCCGGGTGCCGCCCTCGCCGTCGACAGCGAGGGCACGGCCGTCGGGTCGGTCTCCGGCGGATGCGTCGAGGGCGCGGTGTACGAGCTGTGCCGGCAGGCGATCGAGGACGGCACCACCGTGCGTGAGCGCTTCGGCTACAGCGACGACGACGCCTTCGCGGTGGGCCTGACCTGCGGCGGCGTCATCGACGTGCTGGTCACCCCGGTGCGCGCCGACGACCCCTCGCGCGCGGTGTACGCGGCGGCCTTCGCCGCTGCCGCCCAAGGCCGGGCTGCGGCGGTGGCCCGCGTCACCGAGGGCCCCGCCGAGCTGCTCGGCGCTCCTCTGCTCGTCCACCCGGACGGCTCGTACGACGGTGCGCTCGGCGGGCACCCCGAACTGGACCGTACGGCCGCCGCCGAGGCCCGCGCGATGCTCGACGCGGGCCGCACCGGAGAGCTCGTCATCGGGGCCGAGGGCTCCCGCTGCGGCAGCCCTCTCAGGTTGCTCGTCGAGTCCAGCGTGCCGCGGCCCCGGATGATCGTCTTCGGGGCTGTCGACTTCGCCGCGGCCCTGGTGCGCGCGGGCCGCTTCCTCGGCTACCACGTGACCGTCTGCGACGCCCGCCCCGTATTCGCCACCGCGGCCCGCTTCCCCGACGCCGACGAGATCGTCGTCGAGTGGCCGCACCGCTATCTGGCCACCACCGAGGTGGACACGCGTACGGTGCTCTGCGTGCTCACGCACGACGCGAAGTTCGACATCCCGCTGCTAAAACTGGCGTTGCGACTCCCGGTCGCCTACGTCGGCGCGATGGGCTCGCACCGCACCCACAGGACGCGCGACGAGCAGCTGCGCGAGGCCGGAGTCCCCGAGCACAGACTGGCCGCGCTGCACTCGCCGATCGGTCTCGACCTCGGTGCCCGGACACCGGAGGAGACGGCCCTGTCGATCGCCGCCGAGATCGTCGCGGTGCGGCGCGGCGGCAGTGGCGTGTCGCTGAAGGGCGCCCACACCCCGATCCACCACGAGAGCGGAGCGCCGCTGGTCCCCGTGGGGTGATCCGGCCACCCACGGGTGACCGCTGCGCGCGACAGCCGCCACGGCGGTTTCACGCCAGGGACGAAGCGGTCCCGTCCGTGGGCCACATCGACGTGTTGCCGCAGAAGGTGGAAGGCAGGACTCCGCACACGACGACTCCTGGGCCGGGCCACGCCCAGGGGTCGACCGTTCAGCGCGGGCCGCTCGGTGCAGTGCTCGTTCACCGCCCCCGAAGCTTTTGATTGGGCGTGGGAACAGTCCCGCTCCACGCCGCATCCGCATCTGGTTGACTCCGCGGCCACCCCCACATCCGTGCCGGCACCCCACTGTGGGGCGTCGGGTCGTCGTGCGTGAGCGGAGTCGTCTTGGAGTTCTACGGAGAGCAGCCGTACCGGCAGGGGCCGCCGATGCCTGATGACCACGCCCTGTCCGCCCACGTCCCGGCGGAGGCCGCGCGGTTGACGGTCGGGCTGCGGATCGGTCTGCGGACCGGCCTCGTGTGGGTGCTGTACGTGATGGCCGCCGCGCTCGTGCCGGGCGTGTACGGCACTCCGGTCGCCGGGGCCGTGAGTCTCGGGGCCGTGCTGGCAGTCGTGCCGCTCGGGGTCGGGGTGCACGGCCTGGTCGTGTACGGGCGGCGGGTCGACCAGGTCATGGCGGCGTCCGAGGCGGACGACCGGAGGTGGGCGTGACCGCGTTGCTCGACTCCTCCTCACGGTCGCTCGTGTTCGCCGTGTTCTGCGTGTTCGTCGTCATCTGCCTGATGCTGTGCGTCATCACCGGCGCCGACGAGGACGACCGCGCCCTGGTGCGGTCCGACAGCCGGCGGCTGCACTCCTGGCAGCAGGGCATCGCGATGGGCGGCGACACCACGACCGTCGCGACCGTCACCGTGCTGGTGGGCATGGTCGCCACGACCGGGTTCGACGGACTCGGCGTCATGCTGGGCAGCCTCGTCGGTGTGCTCCTCTTCCTCGTGCTGGTCATCGAGCCGTTGCGGGCGCACGCCTCGCTGACCGCGCCGGATCTGCTGGACACGCGTGGCAGCGGCGGGCCCGCCGTGCGGGTGGCGTGGGGTGTGGTGACGCTGCTCGTCTGTTTCCCCCTGCTGGTCGTGCAGTTGGTGGTGGTCGGGAACGTCGCCGCCGCCCTGCTCGGACAGCCGGGAGCGCGGACCGGGTGCATCGTCGTCATCGGGTGCGTGATGACCGCGCTGGCCGTCAGCGGCGGCATCCGGGGCACGGGGGTGGTGATGATCACCAAGTCGGTGATCGCGCTGCCCGTGCTGGTGGTCGCCGCCGCGCTCGTCCTGCACCGCTTCGGCGGGGACCTCGGGCGGCTGCTCGACGCGGCCGCGCTCGGGTCGGGGACGGGAGAGACCTTCCTGCGGCCGGGCGGCTACACCGGTGACGGGTGGGTCGGGGCGGTCAACCGTGTCGGGCAGATCTTCGGCATGACCATGGCCACGCTCGCCATGCCCGCCGTGCTGATGCGGGCCATCGCGACCAAGAGCCCGCGCGGGGCGCGGACCGTCGGCCGCTGGATGCTCGGTGAGCTGGTGCTGCTGTACGGGGCTCTCGCCGTCGTCGGGGTCGGGGCGGCGGCACTCGTCGGCGGGGTGCTGCGGGAGGCCGGACCGTCGGCGCAGGTGTTCACGCCGCTGCTGCTGGGGCGGGCACTGGACGACGGCGGCCTCCTGGTGGCGGCCCTCGCCTGCGTCCTCTTCCTCACCGCGCTGGCCGCCGTCGTGGACGTCACCCTGGCCGCCGGGATCACCCTGGGCCGGGACGTGCTGGCCGCCTCCGGTGACCGGCCGGCCGGGCGGCTCGACGGCACCGCGTCGCGTTGGTCGGCCGCGCTGACCGGGCTGGCCGCCGCGGCCGTGGCCGTCGTCTGCGCCGACTGGAACCTCGTCGTGGTCTCCACGCTCTGGCTGGCCCTCTGCGGCGCCGCCCTCGCCCCGGTCCTGCTGTACGCCCTGTACTGGCCGGGGTTCACCGCCCGCGGCGCCCTGTGGTGCCTGTGGGGCGCGACGGTGGTGTGCGTCGTCGCGCTGGCGGTGTCGCCGTACGCGTCGGGCACGCCCACGTCGATCGTGCCGGGGCACGACTTCCGGCTGTGGGACGTGACGATCCCGGGGTTGGTGACGATCCCGGCCGGGTTCTTTCTGGGCTGGCTGGGCAGTGTCACGGACCGGCGGCGCCGGACGGGCGGGGCGGAGCGGCCGTCCGGAGTTATCCGCTCGCGTGCCTCGCGTGCCGTCCGGCGATGAGTTCCGGAGCCTGCCACGGTCGTAACCGGTACACGGACCGACAGCACAGGAGGACCCCATGTCCCGCAAGATCGTGGCCAGCGTGTTCATCTCGCTCGACGGCGTCGTCGAGGCCCCCGACCAGTGGCACTTCCCGTACTTCAACGACGAGATGGGCACGGCCGTGGGCGCGGGCCTCAGCAACGCCGACACCATGCTCTTCGGCCGCGTGACGTACGACAGCTTCGCCGGCGCCTGGCCGGAACGGGAGGCCGCGGGCGGGGAGGACGCGGGCTTCGCCAAGCAGCTCGGCGACATGCGGAAGATCGTGTTCTCGCGCAGCCCCCTCGACTTCCAGTGGCGCAACTCCGAGCAGGCGCAGGGCGACGTCGCCGAGGTGGCCGCCGCGCTGAAGCGGGAGCCGGGCGGTGACATCGGGCTGAGCGGCTCGATCTCGGTCATCCGGCAGCTGCTGGCGGCCGGGCTGCTGGACGAACTGCAGCTCCTCGTGCACCCGATCGCCGTGCGCAAGGGGATGCGCCTGTTCGACGAGGGGGAGCCCTCCATCCCGCTGAAGCTGCTGAAGTCGGAGACGTTCGGCACGGGCGTGCTGAACCTGGTGTACGGGCCGGACACGGCTCCGCCCACGGGGGGTTACGAAGAGGCGGTGGCTTCGCTCGGGGAGTAGGGGCGGCGCGGCGGGCGTCCTCTCAGTGGAGGGCCAGCCATCCGACGCCCAGCGCGCAGGTGAGGCCGGCGGCGGCCACGGCGGCGGGCCGGTTGCGGTGCAGTGCGAACCAGAACAGCGCCGCGGTCACCGCCACGGCGCCCGTGCCTATCGACGCGCGCAACGGCCCGTCGCTGTATCCGAACTCATCGGCGTGGCGCAGTCGGCGATGTGGACGCTGGTCTTCACGCCGTTCCTGCTGGACCGTCCTTCCAGCGGACCGTCCACGCCCCCAGGAACAGCAGGACGCCGTACGCGGCCAGGATGTCGCCGGCGTAGAGCAGCAGGCCGTGCAGCGAGCCGATGACGACCAGCGCCAGGCTGCGCCGCCACAGCAGCCGCCGTACCGAGCGTGGGGCGGCGTCGGACCGGCGGCGCGCCATGTGGGCGACGCCGTAGCCGAAGAGGAGGCCGAACATCGGGAAGGCGCGGCCGTCCACGAAGGTCGCGATCAGCCAGGTGACGGCCGAGTCGAGGGGCGATCCGTCCTGCGGGTAACCGCCGAGCACCGGGCGGCCGGACAGGAAGTAGTGGCTGTTGGCCAGCGCGATGAAGAGGAGCATGAGGCCTCGCGCCAGGTCGGGGGCGAGGGCACGGGCGGTGACGGCGGTCGGCTCGGGTGTCCGGGTCGGCATGCGTCCAGTTCATCGGCGTGCCGGCGGGTGAGGGATCGGGCGGAGGTCGACGGCCGTGCGACTTTCGTCCACGTCCGGTCTCGCGGGACGGGACGAAGGAGGCGGCGGCGTTGTCAGTGGGGGGTGCCACCATCGGCGCATGAACGACAACGGGTCCGACTGGGGGACGTTCCTGCGGCGTTGGCAGGACGAGTGGGTGCCGAGCGAGGACGAGGCCGTGGAGCTGGCGGAGGGGGACACGACCCTCGCCGGTCTGGCAGCGCTCGGCGCTCCGCCGGCGTCCGAGGCCGACGTGGCCGACGCCGAGCGACGGCTTGGGACCCGACTGCCTCCCTCGTACCGGGAGTTCCTTCTGGCGAGCAACGGCTGGAGCCTGCGCGACGACTCGATCCACCAGCTCGGAGCGGCGCACGAGATCGGCTGGTTCGGGGATCCGTTCGGCATGACGCCGATGTACCGGGAGAGCCTCGGCGAGCGGCCGGCCGAACAGCAGGTGCTGCTCGCCGGCATGTGGGAGCGCGCGCTGCAGCTGGAGACCGACTCCGACATGTCCTACGCGCTGCTCGACCCGGGCGACACCGGCGAGGACGGCGAGTGGGCGCTGTACATCTACAAGGGCTGGAGCGGCGAGTACCCGACCCGGTATCCGTCGTTCCGTGCCTACATGCAGCGCCGTTACGAGTCCTTCCACGCCGAACGGGCTCAGCTGCCGGAGTTCGTCAACGACACCACCCGCGCCCGGGACGCGGACGTCACGCGGGCGCGGGAGGAGGCGCTGAGCGGACGGTGGGAGGCCGCCCGGGAGCTGCTCGACGTCGCGAAGAGGTACGGACGGCCGGGGGCCTGGGGCATGCTGGGGCAGCTCGACGTCCTGGCGCAGGGCCTCGGGCACGGGCGTACCTATTTCGGCGGGCTCGTCGCCGATCCCCGCTGCACCGACGAACTGGTGCCCGTGATGGCCCTCGCCCACGTGCGGGACAGCCTCCCCGGCCGGCCCGAGCGGCCGTTCGTGCTCGGCGTCGAGACCGACGACCGCATCCGGGCGGCCGCCGACGCGATACACGCCCGCGTGGGCGACGGCTCCTGTCGTTACGCACCGGACGGCGACTTCGGGCGGGCCGTGGCCGAGGCGCGGAAGATCGCTGGGTGGGGTGACACGGACGGCGCGTGGCGGATGCTCCGTACCGCGCTGCCCTCCTGGTCACCGCCCGCACCGGACGTGCTGGCGCCGCTCGGGCTGCTGGCCGACCCGGTGCTGGGGCCGGTGGTGACGCGGGAGCGAGGGCGGGAACTGTTGGCCACGCCCCGGGCCGGGCGGACGGGCGCGGTGCCCGAGCCGGTGCCGGACCTGGATCCGCCAGGGCTGAGCTGGCTGGCGGAGTCCGGGCGGTGGAACGCCCCGTACGGCTCCTACCGGTGCGTGTGGGTGGAGGGCGTGGAGCCGGAGGCGCTGCCCGGCCTCGTCGGGGAGGACGGGGGTGCGGGGCTGACCGCCGCACCCGTCCGTCCCGCCGGGTGGTTCCCCCACGACGTCAGGTGGGGGCAGCGGGACGACTCGGCGCCTTGGGAGGACCGGGCCGTGGTGGCGGTGGGCCGGACGAGGTCAGGATGGGCGTTCGGCTTCGACCCGGCCGCTCGGACCTCGGGGCCCGGGACCTTTTTCGTCTCCCCGGCCGCCGCCGCCTCGTCCGGCGGACGCGCCGTGGTGTTGTGGGTGCGCCGCGGCCGCGACAACACCCCTGCGGTGTTCCACCTCTCGGCGGCAGAGAGGGGTGAGGAGCGGTACGCGATCACGCTGCGCGGCACGGATGTCGAGCGCTCGGGGCAGGTGCCCACGGCCCTCGACCCGGACCTTGTCCTGCGCGGCGTCGAAGACGCGGACCGGGAGCGGCGCCTGCTGGCCGCCGTGCAGGACGAGTTCGGCCTGTCACTCCCCCGGCACGCCCTGACCGAAGGCATCCTGCCGCAACTGGCCACCCGGTCCTGGAACCGCGCGCCGCGGGAGGGAGAGGCATTCTCCTACGCCACGATCACCGTCGGGAGACCGCGGCCGTGACCCCGGGACGAGCGCCCGGGGGTCACACGCGCCACGAGCTCCCTCACGCCGCCTCGTGGATCACCAGCTTGAACTCCGCCAGCACGATCTCGCGGGCCACGCTGTCGTCGTGGGTGGCCCGCACCGCGAGGGGGACCGACGGGTTGACGAAGATGCCCCAGCTCTTGGTCCAGCACTGCATGCCGGGGCTGGGCGGGCGGTGTTCCGTGGCCGTGGTGTCGTTGGGGTTGGGGGTGAGGCCGAGGGGGTCGCGGACGAACTGGTCGCGGAGTTCGTCGTAGTTGCCGGCCTCCCACTGGATCATCGCGTAGAGGGTGCCCCATCCGGCCACGCTGGGCCATATCAGGCCGGAGCGGGGGTCGGAGTCCCAGTTGGTGATCACATGGCCGTCGGGCTGGTTGACCTGATGCATGGCGAAGGCGTCGCTGGACTCGGCGGATCCGAAGGGGAACCGGATGACCGTGTAGGGGCTGTTCGCCGGGATCGTCTGCGGGGTGTCCCGTTTGAGGGAGCAGACCTGGACTCCTCCGGCGGCCGTGGTGTGAGTGGACATGGTCCGGTTCTTCCCTGTGTGCGGGCCGGTGAGTCGGGGGGCGGGCCGCATCCGTGCGCTTTTCCACCAATGAACTTGCTTTTGCCATACAACCGTTCGACTCGTTCGGTCGTCCGACCTGACGACCGGACCGGTTGCTTGACAAGGAGATCGTCATTTTCGCCCTGCGCAAGACCCTGACCACCACCGCCGTAGCCGGCATGGTCCTCGCCGGCACCGCCGCCTGCGGCACCGTGGAGAACCTGTCCGCCGGACAGAAGCTGGACAACGCCTTCGAGAAGCTCGGCGAGGAGCGTTCGATCGCCTTCGAGCTGGACCTCGACACCGACGCGAAGTCACTGATGGCGCTGGACGCCGAGCAGTCGGAGCCGGGCGAGGAGATGCCCGCGGAGATCGCCGAGCTGCTCAGCGAGGGGACGATCAGCGTCTCGATGCACTCGAAGAAGCCGATCGAGGAGTCCGAGGAGAAGGACTTCACGGCGATGGCGATGAAGCTCAGCGGTCCGGACGGCGCCCTCCTCGAGTACCGGCTGGTCGGGGACTGGTTCTACGCCCGTGTCGACGCGGCGACGCTCGGCGAGATGTCGGGCAACCCCATGCCTCCGGCCGACGAACTGCCGCCGGAGGCCGGGGCGTTCAAGAAGCTCCTCGCAGGTGAGTGGGTCAAGCTCTCCAAGAAGGAGATGGAGGAGACCGGCAAGAACATGTCCGGCGCGGAAGGCCTCGGCGAGTCGTCGTCCGCCGAGCCCAGCCTCGACGCCAAGACGCAGAAGAAGCTGACGGACGCGCTGAAGAAGGCCGTCGCGCAGAACGTCGACTTCGCCACCTCCGGCGGTTCGGACGGCACCGAGCACATCAAGGCGACCGCGCCGTTCCGCACGCTGGTGACCGAGCTGCTCGGGGCGCTGAAGCCGCTGCAGAACGACCTGCCGATCGGGGACGAGCTGCCCACCGCCAAGGACTTCGCGGACGCCCCGAACACGAAGGTCAGCGCCGACTTCACGCTGAAGAACGGCGAGCTGACCGAGGTGTCCGTCGATCTCGCCGAGCTGGCGGAGTCGGCGAAGGTCAAGAAGTTCGCGCTGGTACTGCGCGTGAGCGAGGGTGAGAAGCCCGAGGCGCCCGCCGGGGCGACCGAGCTGGACATCGAGGAACTGATGACCATCATGCTCACCGGCGCCTTCGGCGGAGCCGTCTCCGACGAGGAGTTCGGCGACGTCCCGCTCGAGGAGGGGGACCTCGCGGGCGACACCCAGATGTGGTGACCCGTTCCCCGGGAGGCGGGTCCCGGCCGTCCGGGCCTCAGCCCGCGGCCACCGCCTCCCAGGGCAGCGTACGGTCGCACCAGCGGTTCAGCAGGGTTCGGTCGTGGCCGACCGACAGCAGGCCCGCGCCCGTCGACGCGCGGTAGTCCTCCACGACCCGCACCAACGCGGCCGTGGTCGACGCGTCGAGCATCGCCGTCATCTCGTCGCACACCAGCCAGCGGGGCTCCAGGCACAACGCCCGCGCCAGGCAGGCACGTTGCAGCTGGCCGTCGCTCACCTCGTGCGGGCGGCGGCCGAGCAGGTCAGGGGTGAGTCCCACGGTGTCGGCCAGTTCCCGCACGCGGTCGGCGGCCGAGGCGCGCCGGCCCGTCGCCCGCAGGGGTTCCGCGATCAGGTCGGCGAGGTGCATCCGGGGGTCGGCGGCGAGGCGGGGCTGCTGGAAGACCACGCCGATCGCGGTGCGCTGTGCGCGGGGCGCACGGTGCCGGAAACCGAGGACCGGCGTGCCGTCGAGGACGACCTCCCCGGCGTCAGGCCGGTGGAGCAGCGCGGCGACCCGGGCGAGGGTCGACTTCCCGCAGCCGCTCGGGCCGAGCAGGCCCACCGCCTCGCCCCGGGCGACGGTGAGGTGCGCGTCGCGGACGACGGGGGCGCGGCGGTCGTAGCCGGCGGTGACGGCGCGCAGCTCAAGCACGGGTGTCCTCCGGGGTACGGGTCGCGTGAGGGATGGCGGCGGGGGCCGGCGCCGGGTGGTGGCAGGCGACGGTGTTCTCCAGGAGCGGGAGCGCGCCGCAGGTGTCCGTCGCGCGGTCGCAGCGGGGGGCGAAGGCGCAGCCCTCCGGGAGACTGCCCAGTTCCGGGGGCAGGCCGGGGACGGGGGTGAAGGACCGCTCGGGGAGCGCCTCCAGCAGACCGCGGCTGTAGGGGTGGCGCGGGCCAGGGGTGCCGAAGAAGGTGTCCGCGTGGGTCAGTTCGACGATGCGGCCCGCGTACATGACCGCGACGCGGTCGGCGATGCGCGCGGCGGCGGCCAGGTCGTGCGTGATCATCAGCAGGGCGTGGCCGTCGTCCACGTGGCGGCGCAGTTCGTCGACCGTGCGGTCCACCAGGTCGCGGTCCAGGCCGGTGGTCGGTTCGTCGGCGAGGAGCAGTGGCGCGTCGCCGATCAGTGCGAGCGCTGTCGCGGCGCGCTGGGCCAGCCCGCCGGACAGTTCGTGCGGGTGCCGGTCGAGGTGGTCCAGGGGGAACTCGGCGCGCAGCGAGGCCTGTTCGGCCGCCTTGCGGCGGGCGGTACGGCCGCGGACGCCGGTGAGGCGGGCGACCGTCTCCTCGATGTGCGAACGGATTGTGCGCACGGGGGTGAGGTGGGCCGCCGGTGACTGCGGGACCAGGCCGACACGGCGGCCGCGTACGGTGCGCGCGAGGGTTGATTCGTCCGCCGTGAGCAGGTCGAGGTCGCCCAGGTGGGCATGGCCGGCGGTGCGGGCGTTGCCCGGGAGCAGGCCGAGCAGTGCGGACGCCAGCACGGACTTGCCGCACCCGCTCTCCCCGATGAGCGCGAGGCACTCCCCCGGCGCGACGTCGAACGACGCGTCGGACACGGCGTCGACGCGGCGCCCTCCGGGGAGCAGGAAGCGGACGGACAGGTCGTGTACCGAGAGCAGGGGCGCGGGCGTCACAGCATCAGCTCCGATCGGCGGCGGGGATTGATCCGTTCTCGCCAGACGCCCGCCAGGCCGGCGATCGCCAGGGTGGGGAGGATCAGGAACAGGCCGGGGAAGAGGGTGGGCCACCACTGGCCGGCGAGGAGTGAGCCCCGGGCGCCCTGGATCAGCGTGCCGAGGCTCGCGGTGTGGGTGGGCAGGCCGAGGCCGAGGAAGGACAGGGCCGACTCGTGCCACATGGCGTGCGGGACCATCAGCACGGCGGCGAGACCGGCCTGCGGCAGCACACCCGGCAGCAGGTGGCGTACGGTCACCCGCCACCTGCTCGCCCCGCCGGAGACGGCCGCGTCGACGAACGGCCGGGACCGCAGCGACAGCACCTCCGCGCGCACGATGCGCGCGGTGGACAGCCAGTGCGTGAGGGCGACGGAGATCACCACCGGCCAGACGCCCGGACGGAACATGGCCACGATGAAGATGCCGAGCAGCAGATGCGGCACGGAGGACAGGGTGTCGACCAGTCGCATCACCAGACGGTCGGCCCAGCCGCCGAGGGCGCCTGCGGCGGCTCCCACGGCCGTGCCGATCACCGTGGCGGTGAGCGCGGCGACCACGCCCACCAGCAAGGACACGCGCAGCCCGTAGACGCAGCGCAGCAGCAGGTCGCGGCCCACGTCGTCGGTGCCGAACGGGTGCGCCCAGCTGGGCGGTTGCAGCTTGGCGGCCAGGTCGACGGCCTGCTGGTCGAGCTGGACCAGCGGCGGGACCAGCAAGACGGCCAGCACGGTCACGGCGACCAGGGCGGCGGAGACACGCAGGCGCAGGACGTGTGTGGAGCGGCGGGCGGTGCCGTGCGCGCGCCAGGCCGGCTTCGCGTCCGCCACGTCGACGTCGGTCGTCACATCTCCTCCAGCTTCACCCTCGGGTCGATCAGCCCGTAGAGCAGGTCGGCGAGCAGGTTGCCGGCGAGGACGGCGGCCGTGGCGAGCGTGGTCAGCGCGGCGAGCAGCGGGAAGTCGACAGCCGTGGCCGCCTCCACGGTGGCCGAGGCGATGCCGGGCCAGCTGAAGACCGTCTCCACCAGCAGCGCGCCGGTGATGAGTTCCGGCACGCGGGAGCCGATGAGGGTGAGCACCGGCAGCAGCCCGGAGCGCAGGGCGTGGCCCAGCAGCACTGTGCGTTCGCTCAGGCCGCGCGCCCTCGCCCCGCGCACGGGATCCTCCGCGAGGGCGTCGCCGACGCCCTGACGGACGTAGAGCGTGAACCAGGGCAGCTGGGAGACGGCGAGGACGCCGGCGGGGAGGACCAGATGCTCGGTGAGGCTGCCGAAGGTGACCCGGTCGCTGCCGGTGTCGGTGAGGCCGCCCGCCGGGAGGACGTCCAGTTGGAGGGCGAACAGCCACACCGCGAGCAGCGCGATCCAGAAGACCGGGGCGGCCTCCAGCACATAGGCGGCGGAGGTGACCGCGCGGTCCACGAGGGAGCCGGGGCGGCGGGCCGCGAGTACTCCGAGGACCGTGCCGAGCAGTACGGCGGCGGCGAACGCGACGGCGCACAACAGGGTGGACCACAGCAGTCGTTCCCCGATGACCTCGGCCACCGGCTGGCGCATCACCGCGGACTGTCCGAAGTCGCCGCCGAGGGCGGAGGTCAGCCAGTCCCACCAGCGCGCGGTGAACGGCCGGTCCGCGCCGAGGTTCTCCCGCAGCCGGTCCAGGGTCTCCTGGTCGGCGCCGAGCGCGGCCGTGCCCGCGTACGCCTTCACCGGGTCGAACGGGGACGCCGCGGCGACGGCGAACACGCCGAACGTGACGACGAGGAGCACCGGCACGGCGTACAGCGCGCGGCGCGCCGTGAGCCGTGCCATCGGGCGCCAGGGGGCGCGGGTCGTGGCTCGCCGGGGGGCGTGGGTCATGCCGCGGGCTGCCAGTCCTCGACGTTCCACCAGGGTCCGGCGGCGAACCCGTGCTCGTGCGGTTCGGTCTGGGTGGTGAGGCCCTTCCAGCGGTCGGCGAGCACGTACAGGTGGTCGATGTGGGTGAGGAAGGTGTAGCCGGGGTCCTTCACGAGGGCGCGCTGGAGGGCGTCGTAGGCGGCCCTGCGGGTCTCGGGGTCCTGGGCGCGGCGGCCGGTCTCCAGGGCGCGGTCGACGGCCGGGTTGTCGTAGTGGGCCATGTTGTTGAAGCCGTCTCCGGCGAGGGAGGAGTGCAGCATCGTGTAGAGCCCGAAGTCGGGGTCGCCGGTGCTGCCGAAGCCCGCGAGGACGGCGTCCCGGTGCATGCGGGGCTCGATGACCTCCCAGGTGGCGCTCTCCACCCGGACGTCGATGCCGGCCTTCTTGGCGTCGGAGGCGTAGGCGAGGGCGTGGTCCTGGCGGACCTTGTCGCCGGAGGGGTAGTACAGCGTGAAGCGGGCGGGGCGGCCGTCCTTGGCGCGGATGCCGTCCTCACCCTTCGTCCAGCCGGCGGCGTCGAGGATGCGGCCGGCCGCGGCGAGGTCGCGCGGGCGCTCGGTGTCCTCGGCGAACCACGGGTCGTCGACGGGCAGCGGGCCGTAGGCGGGGCGGCCGGCGCCGTCGAGGATCTTGTCCACCATGGCCTGCCGGTCGACGGCGAGGTCGAGGGCGCGGCGGATCGCGGAGTCGCCGGTGACGGGGTTGCCGCTGGGGAGGGTGACGACGCGGACGTCGTAGGAGGTGGCCCGGTAGGTCTTCTTGTCGTCGTCGCTCTTGAAGGTGGCGGCGAGGTTGGGCGGGAGGACCGCGCCGTCGAGGTCGCCGGAGCGGAGCCGGGTGGCGCGGACGTCGTCGTCGCCGACGATCGCCATGGTGAGCTTCTTCACCTTCGGGGCGCCGCCCCAGTGGTGCGGGTTGGCCTTGAAGGTGAGCTTCTCACCCTTGCGCCAGTCGACGAGGACGTACGGTCCGGTGCCGACGGGCTTCGTGTTGAAGGGGCCGGTGTTGGGGTCCTGTTTCCCGGCGACGTGCTCGGGGACGATCGGCAGGACCGTGCGGGCGGCGAACGGCGCGTAGGGGTGGTGGAGGGTGAAGACGACCGTGTCGTCGCCCACCGCCCGGACGTCCTTGACGGCCGCGAGTTCGCTCCTGGCGGTGTTGTTGGTGCCGTCGTCGAGGACCGTGCGGTACGTGAAGACGACGTCCCGTGCGGTCAGCGGCTTGCCGTCGCTGAACTTCACGCCTTTGCGCAGGGTGTACGTGTAGGTGCGTCCGCCGTCCGTGATCCGCGGGAGTGCCGTGGCCAGCGCGGGTTCCAGGGTCATGTCGGCCTTGCGGGCGAGGAGGCCGTCGAACAGCTTGGAGTTGCCGTCCTTGCCGTAGCCGAGGAGCGGGCTGAGGGTGTCGGGCTCGGTGGAGACGCCGATCACCACAGACTCGCCGGCCGCCGCGTCGTCCGCGGTTCCGGAGCCCGGCGCCGAGCAGGCGGAGACCGCCGCGGCCGTCGCCAGCACGGCGGCGGCGCCCCGTATGCGTCGTCGGGTCGTCATCGAACCTCACATCCCTCTTGCTGGAAAATCGCTCTTGCATATTAGTTGCAGGTAGACCCTGCCCAGGACGGCGGCCCTCCAGTCACCTCGGCTGCCGGGCTGCCCGAACGCGCAGGTGTGCGCCGGGGTCCGAGCCGCCGGGCGCCCTCCGCGCGCCCCCGTCGCCGCTTGTCACCGGGCCGCGACGGGGACTACTGTCACCACGCCTTGGTGACGGGAAATCGGTGCGATACCGGTGCGGCCCTCGCCACTGTGATCGGGAAGTCCGGCTCCGGCCCTCAGGGGCAGCCACTGGGTCCTTCGGGACCCGGGAAGGCGGAGCACGGGCGGTGGTACCCGTCAGCCAGGAGACCGGCCAAGGCGCGTCAACCATCCACGAGGTGCTGGAGAGGGTCTGCTGAGCCATGCACATTGCCGAGGGTTTCCTGCCTCCGGCGCACGCGGTCGCCTGGGGCGTCGCGTCGGCGCCGTTCGTCGTCCACGGGGCCCGGTCGCTCGTCCGTGACGTGAGAGAACATCCCGAGAGCACGCTGCTGCTGGGCGCGTCGGGAGCGTTCACGTTCGTCCTGTCAGCGCTCAAACTGCCTTCGGTGACCGGGAGTTGCTCCCACCCCACCGGCACGGGGCTGGGCGCGATCCTGTTCCGGCCGCCGGTCATGGCGGTGCTCGGGACCATCACTTTGCTGTTCCAGGCGCTGCTGCTCGCCCACGGCGGGCTCACCACGCTCGGCGCCAACGTCTTCTCCATGGCGGTCGTCGGCCCCTGGGCCGGGTACGGCGTCTACCGTCTGCTGCGCCGGTACGACGTGCCGCTGATGGGCGCGGTGTTCTGCGGCGCGTTCGTCGCCGACCTGTCGACGTACTGCGTGACCAGCGTCCAGCTCGCGCTGGCGTTCCCCGACCCGGGCAGCGGATTCCTGGGCGCGCTGGGGAAGTTCGGCTCCATCTTCGCCGTCACGCAGATCCCGCTCGCGGTCAGCGAGGGGCTGCTGACCGTGCTGGTGATGCGTCTGCTGGTGCAGTCCAGCAAGGGCGAGCTGACCCGGCTCGGGGTGCTGGTCACCTCGGTCGCCGGAGGCAAGCGCGCCGAGTCGGCCGGGGCGGTGGCCCGATGAGCCGCAACGCGAGGATCAACACCCTGCTCCTGCTGCTCGTCGCCGTCCTCGCCGTGATCCCGCTGGCGCTCGGGCTCGGCGACCACAAGGAGGAGCCGTTCGCCGGGGCGGACGGCGAGGCGGAGACCGCGATCACCGAGATCGACCCGGACTACGAGCCGTGGTTCTCACCGCTGTACGAACCGCCGTCCGGGGAGATCGAGTCGGCGCTGTTCGCCCTCCAGGCCGCACTCGGCGCGGGCGTCCTGGCGTACTACTTCGGGCTGCGGCGCGGACGTCGGCAGGGCGAGGCGCGGGCGCGAGAGCGGGCCGGCGCACAGGGTCCGGACGCGGAGGTACGCACCGGCGCCGACGGCGGACGGGACTGACAGGCCTTGCTGCCGATCGACGCGGCGGCGCACAGCAGCCGCTGGCGCCGCCGCCATCCCGTGGACAAGGCCGTCCTCGGTCTGGGCCTCACCGCCCTCGCGGTCTCACTGCCCCCGTGGCCGGGCGCCCCGCTGGTGCTGGTCACCGCGTTGGTGCTGCTGCTCGGCCCGGCGGGGGTGCCGGCCGGGCGGCTGTGGCGGGCGTACCGGGTGCCGCTGGGGTTCTGCGTCACCGGGGCGCTGACCCTGCTGGTGCGGGTGGGCGGGCCGGGTGGCCTGGTGTCGCCCGCCCCCGACGGGCCCCTGCGCGCCGGGGAGTTGCTGCTGCGCACCTCGGCGGCTTCGCTGGGCGTGCTGCTGTTCGCGTTCACCACGCCGATGTCGGACCTGCTGCCCCGGCTGGTGCGCGCCGGGGTGCCGGCGCCGCTGGTGGACGTGGCTCTGGTGACGTACCGGATGAGTTTTCTGCTGCTGGACTCGGTGCGCCGGGTGCACGCGGCGCAGGCGGCCCGGCTCGGGCACACCACCCGGGCGGCGACCTGGCGTTCGCTCGGCGGGCTCGGCGCGACCGCGTTCGTGCGGTCCTTCGACCGTGCGGCGCGGCTGCAGACCGGGCTCGCGGGCCGCGGCTACGACGGCACCCTGCGCGTGCTGGTGCCGGAGGCCCGGGTGTCCGCCCGCTTCACGGCCGCGAGCGCGGCGCTCCTGGCGGCGCTGGCCGTCCTCACCTGTGTACTGGAAGGGCCCCTGTCGTGAGCGAGTCGGTGCCGGTGGCCCTGCGGGGCGTGTCGTTCGCGTACGAGGAGGGGCCGCCGGTGTTCACCGGGCTGGACTTCGAGGTGCGTGAGGGCCGGGCGCTGGCCCTGCTGGGGCGCAACGGAAGCGGCAAGACCACCCTGATGCGGCTGCTGAGCGGCGGACTGCGGCCGCATGGCGGGGAGTTGCTGCTGTCGGGCCGTGCGGTGCGCCACGACCGGAAAGGGCTGACCGCGCTGCGCACCACCGTGCAGCTGGTGGTGCAGGACCCGGACGACCAACTGTTCGCCGCCTCCGTGGGGCAGGACGTGTCGTTCGGGCCGCTGAACCTCGGGCTGCCGCACGCGGAGGTGCGCGCGCGGGTCGCGGAGGCGCTGGAGGCGCTGGACATCGCCGCTCTCGCCGACCGGCCCACGCACCTGCTGTCGTACGGGCAGCGGAAACGGACGGCGATCGCGGGCGCGGTCGCGATGCGGCCGCGGGTGCTGATCCTGGACGAGCCGACGGCGGGCCTCGACCCCGACGGTCAGGAGCGGCTGCTGGCCACCCTGGACGGTCTGCGGGCGGGCGGTACGACGGTGGTGATGGCCACGCACGACGTGGACCTCGCCCTGCGCTGGGCCGACGACGCGGCCCTGCTGACCCCGTCGGGCGCCCACACCGGCCCGGCCGCGGAGACGCTGTCCCGGCGGGACCTCCTCACGGCGGCGGGGCTCAGGCTGCCCTGGGGCGTGGCGGCCGGACTGTTCCTGCGGGCGCGGGGGCCGGCCGGCGCCGCGGACGCCGGTCCCCGCACCCCGGAGGAGCTGGCGGCGCTGGCCGCCCTGCCGGAGTACGGGGGCGGGCGGCCGGGCTAGGTCAAAGGCGCCGACGGTCCGATGTGTACATTTGTTCCTACTCGGTGGGTGAGCGGGATCATCGCCTGCCTGCCCCTCGTTCTCACCAGCCCCGGCGGAGCCCCACCTTGACCGACCTTGCCGTACGCCGGCGCCGCCGGGCGCTGTACCTCTTCTTCTTCCTCAACGGCATCGCCATGTCCTCGTGGATCACGCGCACCCCGGACGTCCGTGACCGTCTGGGTGTGTCCACGGGGGAGATGGGGCTGGTGCTGTTCGGGCTGTCCGTCGGCTCGATGGTCGGCATCCTGTGCTCCGGCCGGTTCGTGTCCCGGTTCGGGACCAGGCCCGTGACGGCGCTCGGCACGCTGTTCGTCGTCGCGAGTGTGGTCGTCGTGGGCGCGGGCACCGCACTCGCCTCCGCGGCCCTGGTCACCGCGGGCCTGTGCCTGTTCGGCCTCGGGGTCGGGGCGGGCGAGGTGGCGATCAACGTGGACGGCGCCGACGTCGAGCGGATCACCGGCAGGCCGGTCCTGCCCACGCTGCACGGATGCTTCAGTCTGGGCACCGTCGTCGGCGGCCTGGCCGGCATGGCGGCCACCGCGGCGGCGTTTCCCGCCCACTGGCATCTTCTGGCGGTGGCCGCGGTGACGGCCGCGATGTTCGGGTACGCCATCGGCGGCGTCCCCGCCGGAATCGGGGTCCGTGCCGCGGCGCCCGCTTCGGGCTCCGCACGGCCGGCGGGCCCGCGGGTGTGGAAGGACCGGCGGCTGCTGATGATCGGGGCCATCGTCCTGGCCATGGCTCTCGCCGAGGGCGCCGCCAACGACTGGCTGCCGCTGCTGATGGTCGACGGCCACGGTCTCGACGCCGCGCTCGGCTCGCTCGTCTTCGTGGGGTTCGCCGCCGCGATGACCCTGGGCCGCTTCGGCGGCGCCTTCTTCCTCGCCCGTTACAGCCGGGCGACCGTGGTACGGGCCAGCGCGGTCTCCGGAGCCGTCGGTCTGTGCCTGGTCATCTTCTCCGACAACGCCGTCGTGGCGGCGGCCGCCGTCCTGTTCTGGGGACTTGGCGCGTCCCTGGGCTTTCCGGTGGCTCTGTCGGCGGCCGGTGACTCGGGGCCCGACGAGACCGCCCGGGTCGGCCTCGTGGCGACGATCGGCTACGTCGCGTTCCTGGTGGGGCCGCCCACCCTCGGCTTCCTCGGCGACCACTACGGACTGCGCCCGGCGATGGTCGTGGTCCTGGCGTTCGTCGCCGCGGCTGTCTTCGTGGCCCCTGCCGCCGGTACGCGGGGGTCCCGTCACCGGGAGGCCGAGGCCAGTGCCGGCGCCTCCGGCGGACTTGCCGTGTGAGAAGGCTCGGCGTCCTGTCCTGCCGTTCGCGCGGTTCCCCGCGCCCCTGGGGTGTTGGGGCGCGGGGAACCGCGTAGACGTAAGCGTCCGGGACGGGACCTGTCAGCAGCCGCCGCAGTTGTAGTACGTGACGTCCCAGTGGTTGCCCTCGTCGGCGTAGACGTTGCCCGAGCCGGACTGCCACTGCTGGGCCCCGTCGCCGCGCACGCCGATGTAGGTGAACGTGTTCTTGATGTAGTTCCCGACGCAGGTCGTCTTGGAGAAGTCGAGCTTGTAGCCGTTCCAGTGCGAGTACGTGCCGGAGGCGTGCCCGGTCTCGGTGCCGCCGGTGATGTTCAGTGCGCAGCCGCTGGCCCGCTTCAGGGTCTGGGCGCCCTGGGCGGTGGCCAGGTTGAGCTGGTCGAAGGACGTGCAGGTGGACACGTTGCGGTTGGAGCAGCCTCCGGACGACGACCACGTGATGCCGACCTGGCTGAACATGGAGGTCGCGGTCGCGTGGCTGATCTTGGTGGCGGCGGAGGCCTCACCCGCGGTGCCGACGACGGCCGCGCCCGGGGCGACGACGAGGGCGAGGGCGGTGAGGACCGAGCGGAGCTTCGGGGCCTTGAGGGTCTTCATGGGGGGTCCTTCCTGCTGGGGGCCAGGGTGGGGGTGAGGGACGGCTGTGCAGGCGGAGCAGACAGATGATGCCCGGGGTCTACGCGCGTCCGCCAGAGGACAAAACGGAATGCTGCCGCCTGCGCGTGCCGCTGATGTGCCGTCAGGCCGCCGAGCGGAAGGCGGGGAGGTAGCCGGAGGACTGGCCGACGGCCTTCGGGTGGTAGGAGTTGCCGATCGGGATGGTGACGCTGTGCAGCCAGGCGTCGCCCGAGCAGATCTCGTGGCCGGTGAACTCGTCGACCACGCTTGACCAGGCGAACCCGGCGTTGGCCGCACGCTTCGCGATGACCGAGTTGAGCGTGTCGCCCGCGCTGTTGATGGCGCCGCGCTCGGTCTCGCTGAGGCCGGCGATGCAGCTGCCGGACAGCTTGTAGAAGCGGGGGTAGCCGAGGACGACGACGCGGGCCTGGGGGGCGCGGGAGCGGATGGCGGAGTACAGCGAGTCGAGCTTGCCCGGCAGGGAGTTCTGCATCTGCGAGACGGCGCTGTTCACGGCGGATACGCAGGTGGCCTCGCTCTGCAGGACGCAGGTCTGCATGACGTTGGCGAAGCCGATGTCGTTGCCGCCGGCGGTGACGCTGACGAGGGTGGTGGTGGAGGACAGCGCGCCCAGCTGCGTGGAGGCCACGCTCGTGGTGGTCGCGCCCGAGCAGGCGACGAACCTGAACGACGCGGGGGCGTTGGCGTTGCTCCACAGCTGCGGGTAGGCGACGGTGCTGCGTTTGCAGTCGCCGCTCTCGGAGGTGTAGCTCCCGGCGCCCACTCCGGAGGAGTAGGAGTCGCCGAGCGCCACGTAGTGATGGCCGGCGGCCGCGGCAGGGTGTGCCAGGCCGAGGACGGTCGCCACACCGAGGATGAAGGTGGCGAGAGTTGTTCCCAGTGAACGCGTTGACACGTGCATCCGCCTCTCACGACGAAACTCGCGACGGTAGTTGAGGGAGCAACTGGTGTTGTAGCAGGGAGGAATACCGCGCGGTAACTACCGGTCGGAAAGTCATCCGCTATGACCCGGATACTGATGTGACCGATCGCGCTCCGCGCGTAGATAAACCTCGGATGCGCCATGTTCACGCCAATCTTGTGGCGGAAAAGGGTGCCGGGCCGCCCCCCGCGCGGCCCGGCACCGGTCTCGTCGAACGTCCCTTTCGACGGCCCTCGTTCAGCCCTCCCCGTCCTGCCGCGACGGGGTCGCCAAGAGGCGCCGGGGGTCGGCCGCGCGCGTGATCGCCGACTCCACCGCCGCGATGCGGTCGCCGAGCAGGGCGAGGGCGGACACCGCGCGGGCGAGGGCGTCGTCGTCGGGGCCGCCCAGGGTGAGTGTGCGGACGTGGGCCGCCTTCACCTCCGCCCAGCGGTCGGCCTGTCCGGGCGTGAGCGTGCCGCGCAGTTCGGCGAGCTTCAGCAGGTTCGCCTCGGCGCCGCTGGTGAGGGTCTGGGCCTCGGCCGTGTAGTGGTCCTCGATCACGGCGGACAGCTCGGCGTCGTTCATCACGGGCTGGATCCGCTGGGCGATCTTGTTCATGTTGCGGTACGAGCCCTGGAGCAGGAACGGCGGCTCGGTGCGGGCGTCGTCGGAGCGGGCCGCGGACGCGATGTAGGCCGCGTTGACCGCGAGCACCGTGCGGCGGGCGGTGACCAGATGACGCAGCACCGCGAGCACCCGGTCGAGTTCGGTCGGCGCGTACGGGTGGAGCAGACGGTCCGGGCGGGCCGTCGGGTCGTCGGACGCGAGCCGGATCAGCAGGTCCAGGTCGGCACGGTCGCGGCCGGCGAGCGGCGCGAGGACCGGGTTCGCAGTGAGGGCGTTCTCGACGAAGCTGAGCGCGAAGACGTCCTCCTTGCCGGTCAGGACGTCGCCCAGGTTCCACACGTCGGCCCGGTTGGCCAGCATGTCGGGCACCCGGAAGACCTCGCCGGACTCGGTGTAGGGGTTGCCGGCCATGCACACCGCGAACCGCTTGCCGCGCAGGTCGTAGGTGCGCGGCTCGCCCTGCCACACACCCTCCACCCGGCGGGTGGCGTCGCACAGCGGGATGAACTTCTGGAGCAGTTCGGGCGACGTGTGCTGGATGTCGTCCAGGTACAGCAGGGTGTTGCTGCCCGCCGCCAGCGCGAAGTTGATCTTCTCGATCTCCTGGCGGGCGGTGGCGTTCGGGGCCTCCGCCGGGTCGAGCGAGGTGACGCCGTGGCCGAGCGCGGGGCCGCTGATCCGCACCAGGACCAGTCCGAGGCGGTGGGCGACGTACTCCATCAGGGTCGTCTTGCCGTAGCCCGGCGGGGACAGCAGGAGCAGCAGTCCGCCGGCGCCGGTGCGGGCGGACTCGCCCGTGGTGCCGAGCTGCTTGGCGAGGCTGTCGCCGATCAACGGCAGGTACACCTCGTCCACCAGCCGGTTGCGGACGAACGACGCCATCACGCGCGGCCGGTGGTCGTCCAGGCGCAGCCGGGCCCGCTCGGCCGTGACGAGGGCGGCGCGGCGGCGCTGGAAGGCACGGAAGGCGGGCACCTCGCGGGTCCGGAAGGCGTCGGTGCGGGCGAGGAACTCGTCGAGACGGAGCGTGAGACGGCGGTCGGTGATGCGCGGGTGGGTGGAGACCAGGCCCTCGACGGTGGCGGTGAGGGGTGCGTCCGACTCGTGGCGGGGCACGTCCGGGCACAGCTCGGCGGCCACGGCCTCCGCGAGGTCCCCGGCGTCCGCCTCCTCACCGGACGCCCGCGTGTACGCGGTGAGCCACGCCTCGACGAGCTGACGGCGCGCGCGCAGGTCACCGAGGGCGATGAGGTCCTCGTCGTAGGCCTCGCCGGCGACGGTGCGGCGGAACTTGTCGAGCAGGGTGCGGGCGCGGGCGCTGATCACGAACCCCTCGGGCCCGGTGGTGAGTTCGTCGAAGAGGTACGCCGCGCACGCCTCCGGGCCGACCGGGGCGTCCGGGTCCCACTCCCCCACCGCGCGCGCGAGTTCGTCCCGCAGCGCGTCCAGCGCGGGAGGCGCCCCGAAGGCGTCCCGGACCCGGGCCAGCGAGCGGGCGCGGCGGGTCCAGTCGGCGCGCTCCGGTTCCGTGGTGCCGTGTGCCCAGAACAGCAGGGCGTGGGCGCGGGCGGCGGAGGCGTGACGCAGGGTGCCGGCGCCGTCGAACAGGGGCAGCAGGGCGGTGAGGAGCGCGGTGGCGTCATGGTCGTGCACGCCCCGCTCGTAGCCCTCGTCGTACGCCTCCTCGGCGGCCGTGCGGACCAGCGCGGGGAGGTCGTCGGCGGCGGCGAGCGCGTCCGGGCCGTGTTCGCGCAGCAGCCGTGCGGCGAGGTGTTCGGCGCGGCCGACCCGTGGCGACTCGGACGGCAGGTGCCGGTCCCACAGGGGGCGGTCGGCGAGCAGGGCCGGGTCGGTGACGGGGACGCGGTAGTCGGTGCCGGTGAGGGCGAGTGCGAGACCGTCGTCGTGCGGGACGACGGTGAGGTCGAAGGGCTGGGTGGAGACTGCGAAGCGGTGGGCGCCGAGGCGGATGGTGCGGCCGCCGTCGGCGTAGAGGTCGGTGCGGTCGCGCAGGGCGCGGGCGGCCTCCTCGCGGGCGGAGCGCAGCTTGCCGTCGAGTTCCTCGGCGCGCACCCGGTCGCCGAGTGCGCGCAGTTCGCCGGCGCTGCGGCGGACCTTGGCGACCAGCGGGTCGGAGGCGAAGTAGGTGCTCACCGCGTCGGCGTCGGCGAGCGCGGTGCTGCGGCGGGCGATCGTCTCCAGCACCCGCTCCGCGGCGGAGGCGAGCTGTCCGGCGCGCCGGGCGCGGGCGTCGGTGAGGCTCTGCTTGCGGGCGGAGAACGCCTCGTAGATCTCGGTCCGCCGGTCGGCGAGTTCACCGAGGACGTCGTCGAACTCGGCGAAGCGCGACTCCAGTTCCTCGAGCTGGGCGAGGACCCGGGCCATCTGGTCGTCGCAGGTGTCCGGGTCGTCGGCGGCGGCGAGGGCTCCGGTGACGGTCTGGCCGAGCAGGGTCAGCTCGGCGGCGAACCCGGCGCGCGCCTCCCGGTCGAGCAGGGCCCGGCGGTGGGTGTCGAGGGTGGCGCGGGCGCGGTTGACTGCGCCCATGGCGTCGGCGACACGTTCCAGGACGCCGGTGCGGACGGTGGCGTCGGCGATGTCGAGACCGGCGACCACTTCGGTGACCGTGCGCAGTCCGTCGGCGAGTTCGTCGAGGCGTGCGGCGAGCGGGGCGGCCTGCGCGGTGGTGGTGACGGCCTCGATGTCGGCGTGCAGTCGCTCCAGGTCGGTGTGGTGGGCGGCGAAGGCGTCCTCGCGGGCGAGGAACGCGACGGCGCGCTGTCCGAACGAACCGAGGTCGTCCTCGGCCTCGGCGGCGAGCTCGTGGATGCGCTCGTGGTCCGCGTACCGCATCTCCTTGAGGGTCAGCAGGTGGCCCTGGGCCTGGCGGAGTTCGGTGAGGCCGCGCACCCAGGCGGCGGCCTCGCGGGGCTGTTCGCCGCGCAGCCGGCGCACCACGGCGGCGATGCGCCCGGCGGCCTCGTCGAGCGCATCGGCGGCCCGGCGGGTGAGGTCGGTGACCGTCTCGAACTCGGCGAGCACCTGCTCGGCGGTGGCACGCACCTCCTCCAGCGGGGTGCGCAGGTCGCCGACCTCGGGGTCGCCCAGCCAGTGGTGGGTGTCCAGGGCGCGCACGCAGGCGGTGGCGAGGGTCGCGTAGATCTCGGCGGTGGGGGTGGTCTCGGCGGCGGCGCGGGCCAGCGACAGGCAGTCGGAGATGCCGCGCACGAGGTCGGCGTTGCCCACCCGGGCCAGCGGCCCCTCCCCCACCGGCTGTGCGGCGGCGCGGGCGTCGGACAGGTACGGCGTGTCCCACAGCTGCACGGGGTGCACGCGGGCGGGTTCGTCGCCCTCGGGGCGCAGCAGGGTGAGGTGCCCGTCGTCGAAGAGGGCCCAGCCGTGGCAGGCCATGGGGGTGGCGACGGCCTCGCGGATCTGGTTGTAGGAGAGCAGCAGGGCGCGTCCGCGCGCGGGGGCGTGAAAGGCGTAGAGCACGTCCTCGCCGTACGGGGAGCGCATCTCCCGCTCGAACTCCATGCCTTCGGTGTCGAGTTCGTAGGTCTTGTGGCTGCCGGCGGCGAGGCAGTGGCCGCCGGGGAAGACGATGCCCTGGTCCTCGGGCAGCCGGCGGACGCCCTGTCCGATGCCGTCGAGGCGGACGACGGTGCGGGTGAGGGTGTTGAAGACCAGGTGGCGGTGGGCGGTCTCCTTGTACGGGAGGACGCGCAGCAGGATCAGCGGGCCGACGCGGGCGTGGGTGATGTCGGCGTCGGCGAGGGACTGAAGGGGCTCGTCGACGGGCTCGCTGTGGATGCCTTCGGGCGTGCCGGTGTCGTTCTCCGCCTTGACGGTGAGGGTGCCGCCGAGGGTGTCGACGAACACCTCGCCCCGCACGGAGACGTGCGGGTGGCGGCCCAGGACGTGGTCCTCGCGGGTGGCGGAGGTCCACTCGACGTCGGCGGGCGGGACGCGTGCGTGGTCGCGGTCGCCGCGGGCGTCGAGGAACGCCGCGTGGCCGTCCTCGGAGACCGTCCAGCGCAGGACGCGGATGTCGCCGGGCTTCTCGCCGGTCTGGAAGACGGCGAGCAGCTTGCCCTCGACGCGGCGCAGCCGCAGCAGGCGGGCCTGCCGGTAGTAGCGGTGCAGGGCGGCGAACTCCCGCTGGAAGGCGGGGTCGTCGAGCAGGCCGGGCACGGCGTCGTCGGGCAGCCGGTTCAGGTCGCGGTCGTGTGCGGCGAAGACGTCGCCGACGGTGGTGTCCCGCTCCGGGCGGGGCCGGGTCTCGTAGCCGAAGAGCAGCACGTCGCCGACGGCGACGACGTCCCGGGGCACGGCTGTGCGCTCGGTGCGCAGCCGCTCGGTGCCGGTGAGGCGCAGCTCGGGCGCGCCGAACTCCTCGGCCCGGCGCCGGTTCAGCGCCTCGGCGCGGCGCGCGAGTACGGAGGCGCGGTCGGTGAGGCGGTCGCGCAGCACCTGGTACGCGCCGCCGTCGACCGCCGTACCGGGCCGCTGCAGGGCCGTAGCGGCGGTCGTCTCCGGGGCGGCGCCGGAACGGGCGCTGTCGTGGTCGGTCTCGTGGGTGCCGGTGGTCATGGCTGCCTCTCGGGAGGGTGCCGGCCGGGAGCCGCCGTCCCCTGTGCGGCGGCTCCCGGCCGGGTGGTGGTCAGGCCCTGGTGTGGCCGTTCAGCACGGCCAGCGGAGTGTCCGCCAGACCCAACTCACCCGCCTTGTCGAGCAGTTGCTTGAACTGCCCGGTGTTGTCGCCGCCCTGCTTCATCAGCTTCATCAGCAGGGCGGACACCGTGAGGTTCTGCACGTCGGAGGTGGAGACGGAGCCGAGCATGCGGCTCAGGTCGTCGGGGAAGCTCGCGGAGCCGTCCAGCCAGGGCCCGGCGAGGGCCTGCGCGGTCTCGGAGTTCTTGACGAACCCGTCCACGCTCTTGCCGAGGGAGATGGACGAGACCAGGCGGTCGAAGAAGACCGAGTCGCCGCCGACGATGTTGATGTCCGCGTTCTCCAGGCCGGTGGCGAGCACGGTGGCCTGGGCCTCCGCGACCTGCCGCTGCACGTCGAGACCGGCGAGCCGGACGTCCTTCTCGGCCTCGAGGCGCAGGCGGTACTCCTCGTGACCGCGGGACGCCTCGTCGAGCGCGGCCATCGCCGCGGCCTTCTCGGTGAGGCCGGCGGCCTCTGCCCGCAGCTTGCTGCCGACGGCCTCCGCCTCGGCGACCGCCTTGGCGCGGGCGCCCTCGGCCTCCGCGCGCAGCCGGGCCTCGGTGGCCTCGGCCTCGGCGCGGCCCGCCTTCTCGATGACCTCGGCCTCCTTGTCGCGCACCTGGAGGGCGGCGAGACCCTCGGCGGCGGACTCCGCCTGGACGCCCTCCGCGAGCCGCAGCTTGGCCTTGGCGTCCAGGTCGGCCGTCTTCAGGCGGGCTTCGGCGAGGGTGAGTTCCTCGGCGGCGCGGTGCGCGGCGGCCTGCTCCGCGGCCTCGGCGGCCTTGATGTCCTTGACCAGCTTCTCCTGCGCCTCGGCCTCCGCAGCGATGATCACGGCCTGGCGCTGCCGCTCCGCCTCCTCGACGGCCCGCAGCTTCTTGATGGACTCCTCCTGCTCGGCGACCGTGCGGTCCACCGCGACCCGCTCGCGGATGACCTCGGCGATCTCCCGCTTCTCCGCCTCGACCTCCTTGTCGGCGGCGATCCTGGTCAGCGAGGTCTCCCGCTCACGGGCGATGACCTCCAGCATGCGGTCCTTCTCGATGCGCTCGCTCTCCACGGCGATGACCCGCTCGCGGTTCTTCGCGGCGACGGCGACCTCGCGGGCCTGGTTCTCCCGCTGCACGCCGAGCTGTTCCTCGGTCTTCAGGAACGCGCTCTGCGCCCGCAGCCGCTCCTCCTCGACCACCCGCGCGGTCTCCGCCTCCTCGCGGGCGCGCACGGTCTCGATCTCCCGCTTCTGTTTGATCTCGGCGTCCGTCTGCCGGCGCTGGAGCTCCAGGATCGCCTCGCGCGCGTCGACGTCCTGCCGGGTGATCTCCTTCTCCTCGTTGCGCTGCGCCTCGTTGGTGCGGACGTGTTCGACGGCGGTCAGCTCGGTGATCTTGCGGATGCCCTGCGCGTCGAGGACGTTGCCCGGGTCGAGCTGGGTGAGCGGGGTCTGCTCCAGGTAGTCGATCGCGGCGTCCTCGAGGTGGTAGCCGTTCAGGTCGACGCCGATGACCTCGATGATGCGGTACCGCAGCTCCTCACGCTTGGTGTAGAGGTCGGTGAAGTCCATCTGCTTGCCGACGGTCTTCAGCGCCTCGGAGAACTTCGCGTGGAACAGCTCCTGGAGCGTGTTGCGGTCGCTGGCGCGGGCGGTGCCGACGGCCTGGGCGACCTTGATGACGTCCTCGACGGTCTTGTTGACCTTGACGAAGAACGTGATGCGGATGTCCGCGCGGATGTTGTCCCGGCAGATCAGTCCTTCCTTGCCGGCGCGGGTGATCTCGATGGTCTTCACCGAGATGTCCATCACCTCGGCCTTGTGCAGCACGGGCAGCACGACCGAGCCGGTGAAGGTCACGTCGACCTTGCGGAGTTTGGAGACGATCAGCGCCTTGCCCTGTTCCACCTTGCGGAACAGTTTGGTGACGAGCAGCAGGCCGATGAGCACGAGCAACAGGGCGGCGCCGACGAGTACGGCGATGCCCACGGTGGCGGCATCCATGGGACACGTCCTTCTGGGCTGGCTTACGGGCAGAAGTCGGATGTGTGCGGCGCCTCGCGTGCGAGGGCCTCAAGGGTGTGGGGCCTCGCTCCGGGGCGAGGCGGTGACGTCCGGTGGTGGTGGAGACGGCTCAGCCGTCGACGCGGTTTCGCGCCGGGCGCGGAGGGTTGCCCTCCGCGCGGAGGCGTGCCGCACCGTCCCGGTCCGCGCCGCGCGTGCGCGGGGACCGGGACGGCCAGGGTTCGTCGGGGGCGCTGCGGTGCAGCGGTCCCGTGCGACGGGAGGCGGCCGGGCCGCGGGTGCGGTTCACGTAGGTCCGCATGGGCCCGCCCCCTCTCCGTCTTTCCGTCCGTGCGTTCAACGGTCGATGTCATCGGGCAGCACTGCTCCCCTCCGGGCCCCGGGCACGGACACCTGCCGGTGTCCGGCACCGGAACCTCCGCAGTGCTCCCCGCGAGCTATGCTGCCCGGCCCGGCCCGTTTCGCGCATTGCCGGTTTCCGGCAAAGTTCACTAGGGTCTGCATGCCGGTGTGCCGCCACGAACGCATCAGGACGGCGTCAGGAACGTGAGGGGACGATGTGTCGGAACGAGAGATTCCGGAGCAGTACCTGGAGGGATACGCCGAGATACTGACGGAGGTCGCGGCCACGGGCCGGCGCCTCACCCGCGACGAACTCGCCTCCCGCCGCGCCCTCGGGGAACAGGCCGCGGAGGCCGGCTACGGGCTGCGCTCCCTCGTCATCGCGCATCTCGAAGCCGCGCGCGGCGCCTGGCCGGCCCGCGGCACCGACGCGGCCGACGGTGCACTCGCCGCCGTGCAGCAGGCGGTGGACGCGTTCGCCGAAGGGTACGAGCGGGCGCAGAGGCTGGCGGTCCGTCAAGAGGAGGCGGCACGACGGGAGTTCATCGACGACCTGCTGTACGGCCGCAGCGACCTGGGCCGACTGGCCGAGCGTGCCGAACGGTTCGGGCTGCGGCTGTCCCAGGAGCACGCGGTCGCCGTCGCCCGGGGCCCCGTCGCCTACGAGGAGGGCGACCCGGTGCCCCGTCAGGTGGAGCGCGCCCTGATCACCCGATTCGGCAACCGCAGCATCCTGCTCACCACCAAGGACGGGCGGCTGCTGTGCATCGCGCCCGGCCACCAGCAGGAGGTGCTCATCCACTTCGCCAAGCAGGCGCACGCCGCCACCGACGGCGGCCAGGTCGCCCTCGGACGCCCGCAGCCGGGACCGGGCGGCGTGGTCCAGTCGTACGAGGAGGCGTTGAACGCGCTGGAGATCGCCGAGCGGCTGGGCATGGACGACCCGGTGCTGCGCGCCTCCGACCTGCTGGTGTACCCGGTGCTTGCCCGTGACCGGCAGGCCATGGCCGACCTGGTGCACAACACCCTGGGCCCGCTGACCGAGGCGCGCGGCGGGGCCGGGCCGCTGCTGGACACGCTCACCGCCTACTTCGACTCCGGCTGTGTCGCCGCGGAGGCCGCCCGGCGGCTGTCGCTGAGCGTGCGGGCACTGACGTACCGGCTGGAGCGGATCCACCGGCTGACCGGCGCCGACCCGGGTGACCCGGCGCACCGTTACATGCTGCAGACGGCGGTCATCGGAGCGCGGCTGCTGGACTGGCCGGACTCGGCGGTGGCGTAGGGACCTACCCCACCGCCGGGGTAGGGGGCCTACGGCTCGGGGAGGAACTCGCGGCCCAGTTCCTCGCGGCCCAGGACCGTCAAGCGCGGAACCCCGGTGTTCCAGTCGCGGGCGGCGTCGTCCACGGCCCCGGCGACCGCGCGGGCGAGGGGGCGGCGGGCCAGGACCAGGCCGAGCGACACGAGGGGGCGGAGCAGGCCTCGGCCACGCACGCGCACGGTGACCGTGACCTCCCAGTCGTCGTGGTCGCGTCCCGGACTCGGGACCGCCGTCAGTTCGGCGCGGGCCACACCGCACGTCAGCCGCGCCCGCAGCGGCGGCCCACAGGCGCTGCCGCCCCGGTCCGCCGCCTGCCACCAAGCCTCGCACCGCAGTTCGGCGTCGGCGTCGAACCGGGACAGCGGTGACCGGACGCCCTTGAGCGCCGCGCGGCCGGACAGCTCCACACGGTCCGGCCGGTCGGGCCCGATCAGCGCGGCCCGCCCGGTGAGGTCGCCGCCGGGCCCGGACCCGGAGAAGACGACCCGCAGGGCGTGGGTACGGCGCCACTCCTCGACGGTGATCCGTACCGTGTCGGCGCCCGTGCCCGTGCCTGCGCCTGTGCCGGCTTCGCCCTTGTGGGCGTCGGCGAGGCTCTTGCCGGCGTCGGCTTCGCCCTCGAGGGCGTCGGCTCCCCCCTTGCCCGCGTCGGTGTCCTCGGTGGTCTCGTACACCGCGCCCGGCCGCAGATGGCGTCCCTCGGCCAGCAGCAGCTCCGGGACCTGTCGGCCGTCGGGCAGCAGGACACGCCCGTCCTCCGCCGTCGTGCTCTCGGCGAGGTCGGTCAGGGCTCCGAGGGCGTCGACGAGCCAGGGGCGCGGGACGGGCGCGAGGGCCACGGTGCGGGCGATGCGGACCATGCGGACACGGTGACGCCCGGGAGGTGCTCAGGTCCATGCCCGCGCCCGGCAGCACGTCGGCGGAGGTGCTTCCGGCGCCCGGCAGCGGTGACGCGCGGTCAGCTCTCGACGAGGGTGACGTCGTGGTGGCTGACGGCGTGCGGGACGGGAATGATCAGGATGCCGCTGCCGCGCAGCTCCAGCAGGGTCGCTTCCACCTTGGCCGGGCCCGCCTTCAGGGCGTTCTGCGGGGCCTTGCCGCTGTTCTGCCAGCTGTGCTCCGCACCGTCGCACACCGCGACGGAGCCGCCGATGCCGTAGTTGACGTTGGGCGTGCTCTGGTTGACCGAGGAGCTGATGTAGACCCGTCCGGTGCCGGCGACACAGCGGTAGGTGCCGGTGAGGGTGACGGTTCCGTCGGCGGCGATCCGGCCTTCGGGGTCGACGGTGACGTACTCCGCGGGGGCGGACGGCGCGGCCGCCGCCGAGGGGGCCGCGGCGGCGGCGCCGAGCAGCAGCAGCGCGGCGCCGAGGAGGGAGCGTACGGGCATGAGGGGGGACCTCCGAAGTGAGCGGAAGGGGACCCTCCAGCAGTACCCGTCGCACGGGGGCGCGGCCACTTGTCCTCACCCTTCCGGATCCACACCCCACGCCGCGGTGACCGTTCGCGCAGTTCCCCGCGCTCCTGTGAGGGCTCGGGGAACTGCGCGATCAGCCCCACCGGCCCGCGGGCGCTGGTCGGCGCGCATCCTCCACGCGGGTGGTGCGCCCAGCTCCTGGCGCGCCGAGCGAACCGCTCACCCGTCCGCCACGAACCACCGCAGCAGCGACGCCAACCGCTGCGGACGGTCAAGAGCGATCAGCGTCCGCGTGTTCCTCAGCTCCACCAGCCGCCCTTGCGGCAGCAACTCCGCCAGCATGCGACCGTGCTCGCGCGGCATCATCAGATCCTCCGTCGCCCAGACGACGAGAGCAGGGCGCTGAAAGCGCCGCAACCCCTGCGCAGCCTCCAGGAGTTCCGTCCGCCGCACATGCGTGTTGTAGTGCCGGAAGTCCCGTCGGATCGCCGGATCCGTCCGCAGCGGCCGGAGCCACCGCTCCACCATCTCATCGGGCACCGGCCTCTTCGTCAGCGCGCCGAAGCCGGCCGGAAGCCGGCGCAACGGCTTGCGGCCCAGCACACGGACCATCAGCGGAACACCTCCGGGAACCCGGCAGGCGAGCCCGATCATCTTGCCGGGAAGCCCCGGCGGGTAGTTGTCGAAGGCCTCGCAGGAGATCAGCACCAGCCGGGCCAGCCGCTCGGGGTGCCGGGCCGCGACCGTCTGGGCACGTCCGCAGTCGCTCTCGACGAGCGTGACGTCCCGCAGGCCGAGCCGTTCGAGGAACTCGGCGATCAGCTCGTTGACCAGGTCCGGCGTGGGAGGCCGGCGCATCGGCCGGCGGTGGGCCCCGTACGGCAGGGTCGGCGCGATCAGGCGGTGGTCGGAGCGCAGTTCGGCGACGACATGACGCCAGACGGAGGCGTCGTGCAGCAGGCCGTGCAGGAGCACGACCACCGGTCCCCCGCCGCCCGTGTCCTCGTAGGCGACGGTGCCCGCGCTCAGCTCGATCTCCGGCATCGTTCCAGGCTAGGAGGCGCGGGCGGGCCGCGCCCGGCGGCTCACGGGAGGACGGCGAACCCGTCGAGCTCGACCATCGCCTCCTCGTCCCACAGCCGGACCACCTCCACCACCGCCATCGCCGGGTAGTCGCGTCCCGCCACGTCCCGCCAGATGCGCCCGAGTTCGCGCGCGTGCTCGCGGTACGCGGCGACGTCGGTGGCGTAGACGGTGACGCGAGCCAGGTCGGCGGGGGCGCCGCCGGCGGCGCGGAGGGCGGTGAGGAGGTTGGTGAGGGCGCGGGTGAACTGCTCGGGGAGCGTGTCGCCGACGACCTTCCCGTCGCCGTCGAGGGCGGTCTGCCCGGCCAGGAACACCACGCGGGAGCCGGTGGTGACGACGGCGTGGGAGAAGCCGGCGGGCGGGGACAGGTCGGGCGGGTTGACGCGCTCGGCGGTCACCGGGCCTCCAGGGTCTTGTACAGCTCCTTGGCGATGATGCCGCGCTGGACCTCGCTCGCGCCCTCGTAGATGCGGGGCGCGCGGACCTCGCGGTAGAGGTGTTCGAGCAGATGGCCCCGGCACAGGGCGCGTGCTCCGTGCAGCTGGACGGCGGTGTCGACGACGAACTGGGCGGTCTCGGTGGCCAGCAGCTTCGCCATCGCGGAGCGCCGTGGCACGTCGTCCGCGCCCTCGTCGTACGCGGTGGCCGCCGCGTAGACCATCAGGCGGGCGGCCTCCGTGCGGACGGACATCTCGGCGACCTGGTGGGCGACCGCCTGGAGGTCCTTGAGCCGGCCGCCGAACGCGTCCCGCGCGGCGGTGTGGGCCACGGTCGCGTCGAGGGCGGCCTGCGCCATGCCGACGGCGAACGCGCCGACGCTGGGCCGGAACAGGTTGAGGGTGTCCATGGCGACGCGGAAGCCGGCGTCGGGCTCGCCGAGGACGTCGGCGGCGGTGACCGGCACGCCGTCGAAGCGCAGGGTCCCGAGGGCGTGCGGGGCGATCATGTCGAGGCGGCTGCCGGTGAGGCCGGGCCGGTCGGCGGGTACCAGGAAGGCGGTCACGCCACGGGCGCCGGCGCCGGGGGTGGTGCGGGCGAAGACGGTGTAGAGGTCGGCGTCGGGGGCGTTGGAGATCCAGCACTTCTCGCCGGTCAGCCGCCACCCGTCGGGGCCGTCGCGCTCCGCGCCCAGGGACAGGGCGGCCGCGTCGGAGCCGGCGCCCGGCTCGGACAGCGCGAAGGCCGCGACCGCCGTGCCGTCACTCACCCGGGGGAGCCACCGCTCCCTCTGCTGCGGGGTGCCGTGGGCGTGCACGGGATGGGCGCCGAGGCCCTGGAGGGCGAGGGCGGTCTCCGCCTCGGTGCACGCCTGGGCGAGCGACTCCCGCATCAGGCACAGGTCCAGCGCGCCGGAGGTGAACAGCCGGGAGAGCAGTCCGAGCGCGCCCAACTCGACGACCAGCGCGCGGTTCACGCGGCCCGGCTCCCCCTTCTCCGCAAGTGGCCGGAGCCGTTCGGCGGCCAGGCGGCGCAGCTCCGCACACCGGGCGAGTCGTGCCGGTTCGAGCGAGAATGCGGTCATCGCCGGTCCCTTCCCTCACCACTGGGCCACTGCCGAGGTTATCGCGGACCGTTGACTGCCGTCACCAACGCGATACGCTCCTGATGCGAGCCCACCACGCCGAGGGGGCGGATCGACATGGATCCACGGTCCACCGCGCACGTCGACACCTTCGCCCGCGACCATCTCCCGCCACCGGACGAGTGGCCCGAGCTCCGCTTCGACCTGCCGGAGCTGCGCCACCCCGAGCGGCTGAACTGCGCCGTCGAGCTGCTCCGGGGCCAGCCCGACGGCCGCCCGGCGTTCCGCACGCCCGACGGCGGCGTCTGGACGTACGGGGAGCTGCGCGCGCGGGTGGACCGGCTGGCGCATCTGCTCACCACGGACCTCGGGGTGGTGCCCGGCAACCGGGTGCTGCTGCGCGGGCCCACCACGCCCTGGCTGGCCGCCTGCTGGCTGGCGGTGCTGAAGGCGGGCGGGGTCGCCGTCACCGTGCTGGCCCAACAGCGGCCGCACGAGCTGTCCACCATCTGCGCGCTCGCCGAGGTGCGGCACGCCCTGTGCGACGTGCGCTCCGTCGACGACCTCGTCAAGGCGGAGGTCGGGGGCCTGCGCATCGCCGTGTTCGGCGGCGACTCCCGCGACGACCTGCTGCACCGCCCGGCCCCCGACGGCCCGTTCGACGCGGTGCCGACGGCCGCCGACGACGTCGCCCTGATCGCCTTCACCTCCGGCACGACCGGGAAGCCCAAGGGCTGTACGCATTTCCACCGGGACGTGATGGCCGTCGCGGACACCTTCTCCCGGCACGTCCTCAGGCCGGTCGCCGACGACGTGTTCGCGGGCAGCCCTCCGCTGGGCTTCACCTTCGGCCTCGGCGGTCTGGTGGTGTTCCCCCTGCGCGCGGGTGCGAGCTCCCTGCTGCTCGAACAGGCGCATCCCTCGCAGCTGTTGGCGGCGATCGAGCAGCACCGGGTGTCGGTGCTGTTCACCGCGCCCACCGCCTACCGGGCGATGCTGGCCGAGGCGGACGGGCACGACCTGTCCAGCCTGCGCCGCTGCGTGTCGGCGGGCGAGAACCTGCCGGCCGCGACCTGGCAGGCCTGGCACGACCGCACCGGGCTGCGCATCATCAACGGCATCGGCGCCACCGAGCTGCTGCACATCTTCATCTCCGCCGCCGACGACGACATCCGCCCCGGCACCACCGGTGTGGCGGTGCCCGGATGGCAGGCGCGCGTGCAGGACGCGGACGGCGTCCCGGTGCCCGACGGAGAACCGGGGCTGCTCGCGGTGCGCGGGCCCGTCGGCTGCCGCTACCTGGCCGACCCGCGCCAGCGGGACTACGTGCGGGACGGCTGGAACGTCACCGGCGACACCTACGTCCGCGACCCCGACGGCTACTTCCGGTACGTGGCCCGCGCCGACGACATGATCATCTCCGCCGGGTACAACATCGCCGGTCCCGAGGTCGAGGACGCTCTGCTGCGCCACCCGGACGTGGTGGAGGCGGCCGTCGTCGGGCGTCCCGACGAGGCGCGCGGCCAGGTCGTGGTGGCCTACACGGTCCTCAAGGAGGGCGCCGGGCGGGACGCGGAGGCGCTGCGGGCGTTCGTGAAGGAGGAGCTGGCGCCGTACAAGTGCCCTCGGGAGATCGTCTTCCTGGACACGCTGCCGCGCACGGCCACCGGCAAGCTCCAGCGGTTCCGGCTGCGCACCGGCGCCGGGGACGACCAGGGCTGATGCCGGGGAGAAGGGCCCGCGGGCACGACCTAAGATGATCAACGTGTCCGACCAGCATGCTCCACGGTCTCTCATCGTCACGTTCTACGGCGCCTACGGCCGGTTCGTGCCGGGCCCGGTGCCCGTCGCGGAGCTGATCCGGCTGCTGGCCGCCGTCGGCGTGGACGCTCCGTCCGTGCGTTCCTCCGTCTCCCGGCTCAAGCGCCGCGGACTGCTGCTCCCGGCGCGCACCGGCCGTGGCGCGGCCGGTTACGAACTGTCCTACGAGGCACGCCAGTTGCTGGAGGACGGCGACCGGCGCATCTACGTCACCGCGCCGCCCGGCGACGAGGGCTGGGTGCTCGCGGTGTTCTCGGTGCCGGAGTCGGAGCGGCAGAAGCGGCACGTGCTGCGCTCCCGGCTGGCCGGTCTCGGCTTCGGCACGGCGGCGCCGGGCGTGTGGATCGCCCCGGCCCGGCTGTACGAGGAGACCCGGCACACCCTGGAGCGGCTGCGGCTGGACGGGTACGTCGACCTGTTCCGGGGGGAACACCTCGGGTTCGCTGCCACGGCGGAGGCGGTGGCCCGCTGGTGGGACCTGAAGGCGATCGCGGACGAGCACGAGTCGTTCCTGGCGCAGCACGCGCCCGTGCTGCGCGCCTGGGAGCGGCGTACGGACACCCCGCCGGAGGAGGCGTACCGGGACTACCTCCTCGCCCTGGACTCCTGGCGTCACCTCCCCTACGTCGACCCGGGTCTGCCCGCAGCTCTGCTGCCGGCGGACTGGCCGGGCACCCGGTCGGCGTCCGTCTTCCGGGCGCTGCACGAACGGCTGCGGGACGCGGGCGCGGAGTTCGCCAACCCGGCCTCGGGTCCCGAGGCCGGCTGAGGCGCACCCTCCGGGGTCACGCGCCCGTCGCCTCCGCGAGCGGCAGGTCGGACAGGGTGAGCCGGGGCCTGGGTGCGTCGGTGCGGCCGGTGCGGGGCGGGCGGCTGCCCGCACGGTACTGCGGCGGCCAGACCACGCCCGGACCCTCGTACCCCTGCTCGGCGGCCGCGTGCAGCGTCCAGTTCGGGTCGTACAGATGCGGGCGGGCCAGGGCACACAGATCCGTACGTCCGGCCAGGATGAGGGAGTTGACGTCGTCCCAGGACGAGATCGCGCCGACGGCGATCACCGGGACGCGGGCTTCGTTGCGCACCCGGTCGGCGAACGGCGTCTGGTACGAGCGGCCGAACTCCGGCTCCTCGTCGGCGACGACCTGCCCGGTGGACACGTCGATCGCGTCGGCACCGTGGTCGGCGAAGGCGCGGGCGACGGCGACCGCGTCCTCCGCCGTGGTGCCGCCCTCCGCCCAGTCCGTCGCGGAGATCCGCACGGTCATCGGCCGGTCCTCCGGCCACACCGCCCGCACCGCGTCGAACACCTCGAGCGGGAAACGCAGCCGCTTCTCCAGTGTCCCGCCGTAGGCGTCGGTGCGCCGGTTGGTCAGCGGGGAGAGGAAGCCCGAGAGCAGATAGCCGTGCGCGCAGTGCAGTTCGAGCAGGTCGAACCCGGCCCGCGCTGCCCGCACCGCCGCGGCCGTGAACTGCTCACGCAGATCGGTCAGTTGAGCCCGGGACAGCTCGCGGGGTGTCTGGCTCCCCGGCTTGTACGGCAGCGGGGACGGGGCGACCAGGGGCCAGTTGCCCTCGTCGAGCGGCTCGTCCATGCCCTCCCACATCAGCCTGGTCGAGCCCTTGCGGCCGCTGTGGCCGAGCTGCACGCCGATGGCGGCCCCCGGGGCGCTGGTGTGCACGAAGTCGGTGATCCGCCGCCACGCCTCCGCCTGCCGGCCGCTCCAGAGCCCGGCACACCCGGGGGTGATCCGGCCCTCCGGGCTGACGCACACCATCTCCGTCATCACCAGACCGGCGCCACCCAGCGCGCGGGCGCCGAGGTGGACGAGGTGGAAGTCGCCGGTCAGCCCGTCGGCCGCCGAGTACATGTCCATGGGCGAGACGACGACCCGGTTGCGCAGGGTGAGTCCGCGCAGCCGGAAGGGGGTGAACATCGGCGGCGTGCCGGGCGGGCATCCGAACCCGCGCTCCACCGCCTCGGTGAAGTGCGCGTCGCGGAGCCGCAGGTTGTCGTGGGTGACGCGGCGGCTGCGGGTGAGCAGGTTGAACGCGAACTGGCGCGGCGGCTGGCGCAGATACAGGGCGAGGTTCTCGAACCACTCCAGGCTTGCGCGGGCCGCGCGCTGGGTGGAGGCGACCACGGGCCGCCGTTCCGCCTCGTAGGCTTCGAGGGCGTCGGCGAGCGCAGGCTGCTCGCTCAGGCAGGCGGCGAGGGCGAGGGCGTCCTCCACGGCGAGCTTGGTGCCGGAGCCGATGGAGAAGTGGGCGGTGTGGGCGGCATCGCCGAGCAGCACGACGTTGCCGTGCGACCAGCGCTCGTTGACGACCGTACGGAAGGTCGTCCACGCCGAGCTGTTCGAGCGGAGGGGGCGGCCGCCGAGGGCGTCCGCGAAGATCTTGGCGCAGCGTTCGACGGACTCGGTCCGGTCGAGCTCGTCGAACCCGGCCGCCCGCCACACCTCTTCGCGCATCTCCACGATCACGGTGGAGGCGTCGGCGGAGAACGGGTAGCCGTGCAACTGCATCACGCCGTGCTCGGTCTCGGCGATCTCGAAGCGGAAGGCGTCGAAGGGGAAGTCTGCGGCCAGCCAGATGTAACGGCAGCGGTGCGCGGTGACGTGCGGGCGGAACACGTCCGCGAAAGCGGTGCGGGTGGTGCTGTGGACTCCGTCGGCGGCGATCACCAGGTCGTGGGTCTCCGCGAGGCGGGCGGGGTCGGGGGCCTCCTCGCGGAAGCGGAGTTCCACGCCCAGGGAGCGGCAGCGGTGGTGGAGGATCTCCAGGAGGCGGCGGCGGCCGAGGGCTGCGAAGCCGTGTCCTCCGGAGGTGTGGCGGGTGCCTCGGTGGACGATGTCGATGTCGTCCCAGCGGACGAATTCCGCCTGGAGGGCGGCATAGACCTCCGGGTCCGCGTGTTCGATGCCGCCGAGGGTTTCGTCGGAGAGGACCACACCGAAGCCGAAGGTGTCGTGGGGGGTGTTGCGTTCCCACACGGTGATGTTCCTGGACGGGTCGAGGCGTTTGAGGAGGGCGGCCGCGTAGAGGCCGCCGGGGCCTCCGCCGACGACCGCCACGCGCAGGAGGGCGTTCGCCTGGGCCGGCGGGTGCGGGTTCGTCGTGGCTTGTCGCGCAGTTCCCCGCGCCCCTGGGGGGGTCGGTGGCATCGGGTTCACCTCCCCCGCCATTTCGGGGCTCGCTTCTCCGTGAAGGCCGCGTGGAACTCGGCGTAGTCCTCGCCGGTCATCAGGAGGGCCTGGGTGGAGGCGTCCAGTTCGATCGAGGGGGCCAGCGGCATGTCGAGTTCCGACGTCAGCAGGGCCTTCGTCTGGGCGTGGGCGAGGGCGGGGCCGTCGGCGAGGCGGCGGGCCAGTTCGCGGGCCGCCGTGTCCGCGCCGCCCTCGTCGGCGAGCGCGCTGATCAGGCCGATCCGCTCGGCCTCCGGGGCGTGCACCGGCTCGCCCAGCATCAGGAGGCGGGTGGCGTGGCCCAGGCCGACGACCCGGGGAAGCAGGTAGGCGGCGCCCATGTCACCGCCGGAGAGGCCGACCCGGGTGAAGAGGAAGGCGAAGCGGGCGGTGGGGTCGGCGACGCGGAAGTCCGCGGCCAGCGCGAGGACCGCGCCGGCGCCCGCGGCCACCCCGTGGACCGCGGCGACGACGGGGAAGGGGCACTCCCGCACCGCACGGACGACCTGGCCGGTCATGCGGTTGAAGTCGAGGAGCTGCGCGGTGTCCATGGAGAGGGTGGCGCCGATGATCTCGTCGACGTCTCCGCCGGAGCAGAAGCCCCGCCCCTCGCCGCCCAGCACCAGGGCCCGGACGGCCCGCTCCCGGGACAGCTCGGCGAGGAGGTCGCGCAGGTCGGCGTAGGCGCCGAAGGTGAGGGCGTTCAGCTTGTCGGGGCGGGTGAGGGTGACGTGGGCGACGCCGTCGGCGACCTCGACGCGCAGATGCTCCCAGCGCGCGGTGCGGGCGGCGGAGCCGGTGAAAGGACTCATGAGGGCGGCCTCCTCGGGCGGGCACTGCGCGGCTCAGTGAGGTCTGCCACTCGAAGCTATCACTGCTTGGTGACTGTCGTCACGAGTGCGCGATAAGCCGTTCGGGCACGGTCACACGCGTCACGGAACATCGACGCCCGGGTAACGGTGCGGGCGGGCGTGCGAGGCGGGGCCGCCGGGCGGGTAGGCCGCGGATGCCGGGGCGCAGCGCCCCGGGCGGCGCACCCCGTCAGGGCTCCGGCCGCTCCCCCGTCCCGGGAGCGGTACCGGTCGAGGCGCGCCGTACCATGGGCACTCGAACACGGGAGCGCCCGCTCCATGAACGGAACCACTGTGTACGAACCTCCCGCCCTTCCCACCTCCTGGCGCGTCGCGCTGCCGCACACGACCGCGGCCGTGCCCGTCGCGCGTGCCCTGGTGCGCACGGCGCTCGCCGAGCGGGAGCACTCCGCCGACTGCGACACGGCGGAGCTGCTGACGGCGGAGCTGGTGGCGAACGCCGTGGAGCACACCTCGGGCCCCGCCCCGATAGAGCTGGTCGTACGGCTGCTGCCGACCGGTTTCCAGGTGGAGGTGCACGACGGCGACCCGGAGCCGCCCCGTGACCTCACCCGGCCCGACCCCGACCTGCCCGACCCGTGGCAGGAGCACGGCCGCGGGCTGCTGCTGATCCGCTCGCTCAGCTCGTCGTGCGGGCACCGACCCACCGAGTCCGGCAAGGCGGTGTGGTTCCGGCTGCCGGGCCAGCGGCGCCCGGTGTGAGCTCCGGGGCCGCCGGACCGGTGCCGGCGGCTCAGCCGAGGGTGGCGACCAGGACCGCCTTGATGGTGTGCATGCGGTTCTCGGCCTCGTCGAAGACCAGCGAGTGCGCCGACTCGAACACCTCGTCGGTGACCTCCAGCGACTCCAGGCCGTGCGCCTCGTACACGTCACGGCCGACCGCGGTGCCCAGGTCGTGGAAGGCCGGCAGGCAGTGCAGGAAGCCGACGTCCGGGTTGCCGGTGGCGCGCAGGACGTCCATGGTCACCGCGTAGGGCGCGAGGGCGGCGATCCGCTCGCCCCAGACCTCCTTGGGCTCCCCCATGGACACCCAGACGTCGGTGGCGACGAAGTCGGCGCCCGCGACGCCTTCGGCGATCTCCTCGGTGAGGGTGATGCGGGCCCCGCTCGCCGCGGCGAGCTCGCGGGCGCGGTCGACGACCTCCTGCGCCGGCCAGTACGTCTTCGGTGCGACGATCCGCACGTCCATGCCGAGCAGGGCCGCGGTGACCAGGTAGGAGTTGCCCATGTTGAAGCGGGCGTCACCGAGGTAGGCGAAGGCGATCTCCGGGAGCGGCTTGTCGCTGTGCTCGGTCATGGTGAGCACGTCGGCGAGCATCTGGGTGGGGTGCCAGTCGTCGGTGAGCCCGTTGAAGATGGGTACGCCCGCGTACGCGGCCAGCTCCTCGACCTTGGCCTGGCTGTCGCCCCGGTACTCGATCCCGTCGTACATACGGCCCAGCACGCGGGCGGTGTCCTTCACGGACTCCTTGTGGCCCATCTGTGAGCCGGAGGGGTCGAGGTACGTCGTGGAGGCGCCCTGGTCGGCGGCGGCGACCTCGAAGGCGCAGCGGGTGCGCGTCGAGGTCTTCTCGAAGATCAGCGCGATGTTCTTCCCGCGCAGGTACGGCGTCTCGGCCCCGGCCCGCTTGGCGGCCTTCAGCTCCGCGGCCAGCTCCAGCAGGCCGCGGAACTCCTCCGCGGTGAAGTCGGCCTCCTTGAGGAAGTGGCGGCCGGCGAGGGGGGTCGGGACTGTCGCCATGGGGGCGCTCCAGGACTGGGGGACACGAACCATGGAAGTCTATACGATGACCTGCAATTCTATACAGAGCCTGTCCCCGCCCGTGCCTACACGGCGTCCCGTTCGACCGGGCAGCTCATGCAGCGCGGCCCGCCCCGGCCCCGGCCCAGCTCGCTGCCGGGGATCTCTATCACCTCGATGCCCTGTTTCCGCAGGTGCGTGTTGGTGGTGGCGTTGCGCTCGTAGGCGACGACCACGCCCGGTTCGACGGCCAGGACGTTGCAGCCGTCGTCCCACTGCTCCCGCTCGGCCGCGTGCACGTCCTGGGTGGCGGTCAGCACCCGGATCTCGCTCAGGCCGAGCGCGGCGGCGATCGCCCGGTGCATGTGCTCCGGCGGATGGTCCGTGACCTTCAGCTCCTTGTCGTCGGCGCCCGGCTCGATGGTGTACGAGCGGAGCATGCCGAGGCCCGCGTACTGGGTGAAGGTGTCGCCGTCGACCATGGTCATCACGGTGTCGAGATGCATCAGGGCGCGTCGCTTCGGCATGTCGAGGGCGACGATGGTGCGGGCCGAGCCGGCCGCGAACAGCTTGTGCGCGAGCATCTCCACGGCCTGCGGGGTGGTGCGCTCGCTCATCCCGATCAGCACCGCGCCGTTGCCGATCACCAGCACGTCCCCGCCCTCGATGGTGGACGGGTAGTCGGCCTGCCCCTCGGACCAGAGGTGGAAGGACTCCTCGCGGAACATCGGGTGGTGCCGGTAGATCGCCTCGAAGTGCACGGTCTCGCGCTGCCGGGCCGGCCACCGCATCGCGTTGATGGCGACGCCGTCGTAGATCCAGGCGGAGGTGTCGCGGGTGAAGAGGTGGTTGGGCAGCGGGCGGAGCAGGAAGTCGTCCAGCTCCATCGCGTGGAAGCGCACGGAGACCGGCTCGGGGTGGGAGTCGAGGAACTCCCGCTTGGTCATGCCGCCGATCAGCGCCTCGGCCAGCTCCGGCGCCGGCAGCGTCTCGAACGCGGCGCGCAGGTGGTCGGTGGCCAGCGGGCCGTACTCCTTCTCGTCGAAGACCCGGTCGAGCACGAGCGCGCGCGCACCTGGCAGCTCCAGCGTCTCGGTGAGCAGGTCGCCGAAGAGGTGGACGGTGACGCCCCGGTCGCGCAGCACGTCCGCGAAGCCGTCGTGCTCCGCGCGCGCCCGGCGCACCCAGAGCACGTCGTCGAACAGCAGCGCGTCCTTGTTGCTCGGGGTGAGCCTTTTGAGCTCGAGATCGGGCCGGTGCAGGATGACGCGGCGCAGCCGCCCGGCCTCGGAGTCGACGTGGTAGGTCATGCCTCCATCCTGACCGCCCGGACCCGGGTTCACCCCTGCCCCTGCCGAATCCCGTCCGCCACACGCGGAACGGCGGCGGGGCGGAGGGCGACGGCCCTCCGCCCCGCCCGCCTCACAGGCGCGGGTCCACCGGCTCGGACTCCAGGGCGAGCACCGCGAACACCGGCTCGTGGACGCGCCACAGCGGCTCCCCGTCGGCGAGCCGGTCCAGGGCCTCCAGGCCGAGGGCGTGCTCGCGCAGGGCGAGCGACTGCTTGTGGCCGAGGAAGCGGGACCGCAGCCGGGCCAGGTTCTCCGGGCGGGTGTACTCGGGACCGTAGATGATCCGCAGGTACTCCCGGCCGCGGCACTTGATGCCGGGCTGCACCAGCCGTCCGGCGCCGTCGCGGGCCAGGGCGTCGACCGGCTTGACGACCATGCCCTCGCCGCCGCGTCCGGTCATCTCCAGCCACCAGTCGACGCCCGCCCGCACCGACTCGGGGTCTGCGGGGTCGACGTAGAGCCGGCGGGTGGTCTGCAGCAGGCCCGTGGCGTCGTGCTCGACCATGCGGTCGATCAGGGCGAGCTGCCCGTCGTGCGGCAGCCCGGCCAGGCTGCGGCCCTGGACGGCGAGGATCTGGAACGGCGCGAGACGCACGCCCTCCAGCCCGTCGGTGGTCCAGCAGTAGCGGCGGTAGGCGTCGGTGAACCCGGCCGCCGCACCGGCGCGCTCGCGCTGGCGGGTCAGCAGCTCACCGACGTCGACCCCGCGGGTTGCGGCGCCCTCCAGGGCCGCGAGGGCGGAGGGGAAGACCGCGCCGGCCGCGGCGCCGACCGCCGCGTACTGGGTGCGCAGCAGCCCGGACGCCTTCAGCGACCACGGCATCAGCTCGGCGTCCAGCAGCAGCCAGTCCGTCTCCAGCTCGTCCCACAGCCCGGCCTCGCCGGCCGCCGTGCGCAGCCGGCCGAGGATCTCCTCGGTGACGTCCGCGTCGTCGAAGAACGGCCGGCCGGTACGGGTGTACAGCGAGCCCGTCCCGCCCCCGGCCACGCCGAACCGGCGGGCCGCCGTCTCCGCGTCACGGCACACCAGGGCGACCGCGCGCGAGCCCATGTGCTTCTCCTCGCACACCACCCGGGCCACGCCGTCCTGCTCGTACCGCGCGAACGCCTCCGCCGGGTGCTCCAGGTAGCCGTCGAGCTGCGAGGTGGCGGTGGGCGCCATGGTCGGCGGCAGGTACGGCAGCAGCCGCGGGTCGAGCGCGAACCGGCTCATCACCTCCAGCGCGGCGGCGGCGTTCTCCTCCCGTACGGCCACCCGGCCCATGTGCCGGGTCTCCACGACCCGCCGGCCGTGCACGTCCGCCAGGTCCAGCGGGCGCCCCTCGTGCCCGCCGGGCGCCTCGGTGCGCAGCGGCCGCACCGGCTCGTACCAGACCTGCTCGGCCGGTACGTCGACGAGTTCGCGCTCCGGCCAGCGCAGCGCGGTGAGCTTGCCGCCGAACACCGCGCCGGTGTCCAGGCAGATGGTGTTGTTGAGCCAGGTCGCCTCGGGGACGGGCGTGTGCCCGTAGACGACGGCGGCCCGGCCGCGGTAGTCCTCCGCCCACGGGTAGCGCACGGGCAGCCCGAACTCGTCCGTCTCGCCGGTGGTGTCGCCGTAGAGGGCGTGGCTGCGGACCCGGCCCGAGGTGCGGCCGTGGTACTTCTCGGGCAGGCCGGCGTGGCACACCACGAGCGTGCCGCCGTCGAGGACGTAGTGGCTGACCAGTCCCTCGACGAACTCCCGCACCTCGGCGCGGAACTCCTCGCTCTCGCCCTCCATCTGCGCGACGGTCTCGGCGAGTCCGTGGGTGAGCTGGACCCTGCGGCCCTTGAGGTGGCGGCCGAACTTGTTCTCGTGGTTGCCGGGCACGCACAGGGCGTTGCCCGACTTGACCATCGCCATCACGCGCCGCAGCACGCCGGGGCTGTCGGGGCCGCGGTCGACGAGGTCGCCGACGAACACGGCGGTGCGGCCCTCCGGGTGGACGCCGTCGACGTAGCCCAGCTTGCCGAGCAGCGCCTCCAGTTCGGAGGAGCAGCCGTGGATGTCGCCGACGACGTCGAACGGGCCGGTGAGGTGGGTGAGGTCGTTGAACCGCTTCTCCGTGACGACGGTGGCGTGCTCGACCTCCTCCACGCCGCGCAGCACGTGCACCTTGCGGAACCCCTCGCGCTCCAGGTGGCGCAGGCTGCGCCGGAGTTCGCGGGTGTGGCGGCGGATGACCCGGCGGGGCATGTCGGCGCGGTCGGTGCGGGCCGCGTTGCGCTCGGCGCACACCTCCTCGGGCACGTCGAGCACGATGGCGATGGGCAGCACGTCGTGCTGCCTGGCCAGGTCGATCAGCTGACGCCGCGCGTCCTGCTGCACGCTGGTGGCGTCGACGACGGTGCGGCGGCCGGCCGCGAGGCGCTTGCCCGCGATGTAGTGGAGCACGTCGAAGGCGTCACGGGACGCGCTCTGGTCGTTCTCGTCGTCGGCGACCAGACCCCGGCAGAAGTCGGAGGAGATGACCTCCGTCGGCCTGAAGTGCCGGCGCGCGAACGTGGACTTGCCCGAGCCGGAGGCTCCGATCAGCACGACCAGGGACAGGTCGGTGACCGGCAGGGTACGGCCGCGTGCGGCGGCGGTGGTGCCGGTGGTGGTCATGCGGCCTTCGCCTCCTTCGGGGTGTCGAGCCGGAACACGGCCATCTGGGTGGGCGGTCCGACCTCGGGGTCGTCCGGCCCGACGGGCAGGAACTCCACGGCGTAGCCGTGCCGTTCGGCGACGGTGCGGGCCCAGTCGCGGAACTCCTCGCGGGTCCACTCGAAGCGGTGGTCGCCGTGCCGGACGTGCCCGGCCGGCAGGCTCTCCCAGCGCACGTTGTACTCGACGTTCGGGGTGGTGACGCACACCGTGCGGGGGCGGGCGGCGCCGAACACCGCGTACTCCAGGGCGGGCAGCCGCGGCAGGTCGAGGTGCTCGATCACCTCGCTGAGCACGGCCGCGTCGTAGCCCTTGAGGCGCTTGTCCGTGTAGGCGAGGGAGCCCTGGAGGAGGGTGACGCGGGAGGACTGCCGCTCGCCCATGCGGTCCAGCTTCAGGCGGCGGGAGGCGATGGTGAGCGCCCGCATCGACACGTCCACGCCGACGATCTCGGTGAACGCCGGGTCCTTCAGCAGCGCCTGCACCAACTGGCCCTGCCCGCAGCCCAGGTCGAGCACCCGGGCGGCGCCGGACGCGCGCAGCACCCCGAGGATCGCCTCGCGGCGCTGCACGGCGAGCGGCGTCGGCTTCTCCTCGTCCTCGGCCTCCGGTTCCACGGCGTTGTCGAGGTCCTCGACCTCGCTGTCGTCCGCCTCGGCCAGCCGCACCAGCTCCAGCCGCTCCTTCGCCTGCCGGGTCAGCGACCAGCGGTGGGAGAGGTAACGGCGGGTGATCAGCTCCCGCTCCGGGTGGCCGGCCAGCCAGCCGTCGCCGAAGCGCAGCAGCTTGTCGACCTCGTCCGGGGAGACCCAGTAGTGCTTGGCGTCGTCCAGGACGGGGAGCAGCACGTAGAGGTGGCGCAGCGCCTCGGCGAGGGTGAGGTCGGCGGCCCTGAGGGTCAGACGTATGTAGCGGGAGTCACCCCACTGCGGGAACTCGGTGTCCAGTGGAACCGGTTCGGCGGTGACCGTCCAGCCGAGCGGCTCGAAGAGGCGGCGCACCAGGTCGGCGCCGCCGCGCGCGGGCAGAGCGGGCACCTCGATGCGCAACGGCCGCGGGGTGCCCGGCAGCTCCGGGCGGGCCGTGCACACGCCGCGCATGGCGCTGGAGAAAACCGAGCCGAGGGCGACGGCGAGCAGTGAAGAGGCCGCGTACGGGCGGTCGTTGACGTACTGGGCGAGGGCGGCGTCGGGAGCGCCGCCACGTCCCTTGCCCTTGCCCCGCCGGACCAGTGCCACCGCGTCCACCTCCAGCAGCAGCGCCGCCGTGCAGCGTTCGGCGTCCGCCTCGGGGTAGAGGACGTGCGCCGTGCCGTACGACGTGGAGAACGCCTGCGCCTTCTCGGGATGCTTGTGCAGCAGATGGCCGAGGTCGGTCGCCGGGCGCTGCGCGGAGCCGGTGGTACTGATCGTCAGGAACACGGAATCACACCTCGAGACACCTTCTGAGCTGGGGGTACACACCGGGATTCCGGTGTCGGCCCAACGTACAGGGAAGGCGTCGCGGGGGGCCGCGCATTTTCCGCACGCGCACCGGGCGGGGCCGCCCCGGTGGGACGGCCCCGCCCGGTGCCCGGGTCAGGACAGCTGGGACTGGACCTGGGAGGAGATCAGCTCCAGGTGGTCCAGGTCGGACAGGTCGAGCACCTGGAGGTAGACGCGCTGGGAGCCGGCCTCGGCGTAGCGGCCGATCTTGTCGACCACCTCGGCCGGGGAGCCCGCCAGACCGTTCTCCTTCAGCTCGTCGGCCTCGCGGCCGATCGCGGCGGCGCGGCGCGCCACCTCCTGGTCGTCGCGGCCGACGCAGACGACGAGGGCGTTGGAGTAGACGAGGTCGCCGGGGTCGCGGCCGGCCTCACGGGCGGCGTCGCGGACCCGCTGGAACTGGGTCGCGGAGTCCTCGACCGACGCGAACGGGATGTTGAACTCGTCCGCGTACCGGGCCGCGAGGCGCGGGGTCCGCCTGGCGCCGTGGCCGCCGATCAGCACGGGCACCTTGGGCTGGGCCGGCTTGGGCAGCGCGGGCGACTTGGTGAGGTCGTAGTAGGTGCCGTGGAAGTCGTAGGTCTTGCCGACCTCGGTGGCCCACAGGCCGGTGACGATCTCCAGCTGCTCCTCGAGGCGGGCGAACTTCTCCTTGGGGAAGGGGATGCCGTACGCCTTGTGCTCCTCCTCGAACCAGCCTGCGCCCAGGCCGAGTTCGACGCGTCCGCCGGACATCTGGTCGACCTGCGCGACCTGGATGGCGAGCACGCCGGGCAGGCGGAAGGTGCCGGCCGTCATCAGCGTGCCGAGACGGATCCGCTTGGTCTCGCGGGCGAGTCCGGCGAGGGTGATCCAGGCGTCGGTGGGACCGGGCAGGCCGTCCCCGGAGCCCATGCTCAGGTAGTGGTCGGAGCGGAAGAAGGCGTCGAAGCCGAGGTCTTCCGTGGCCTTGGCGACGGTGAGCAAGGTGTCGTAGGTGGCCCCCTGCTGGGGCTCGGTGAAGATGCGAAGATCCATGCCTCTTATCCTGCACGTTCCCCGGGGCGGGGGCGCGCGAGGGCCGTCGGCGTGCCTCGTCGCACGCCGGTGGTACGGCCGGTCGTGACCGGGGGTGGGGAAGATCGTTGGCTCGTTCGGAGCCGGAGCGTCCGGCGCCCGCGCCGGCCCTGTGACGCCGGGGTGTCACCGTGTCGGCCCCCGGGCGGGGCCATGGGCCGAGGGGGCCGTCATGTCGGAGGAGCAGAACAGTGTGCCGCAGCGGGGCGGGGCGGCGGCCGGAGGGCCGCAGGGGGGTCTGCTCGCGCAGATGGACCTGCTGATGGCGGCGCTGAACGCGGACCTGTCCGCGCTGGACGCGGAGCTTCAGGGGGCCGGCGGGAGGGGTGGGGCGCCGGGGACCCCTGGCGGGGGGTGCGCGGGGGAGGTCCGGGCGTCCGCGGCGGAGGGCTCGGGGAGCCGCCCGGGAGTCTGAGCGGGGCTACGCGCCTCGGCGCCCGGCCGGCCGGGCGCCTGACAACGCCCTACGCCCCTGGGCGCCCGAGGAGCCCCTTCGCGGCGGGAGCCCGGGACGGGCCCCCGCCCGGTCGGCCGGGCGCTCGAAAAGGCCCGGTGCATCCGCGCGCCCGAGGCGAGGACTGCGCGGCCCGGCGTCCGAGAGCGCTGCGCCGCCCAGGTGCACCGGGCGACCGCTGCCAAGGACCCGGGCGACCGCCGGAGCGTCCGAGACTGGCCCGCGCGGCAGGCGGCTGAGGCGGACTCGGTGGCCGCCCAAGAACGCGGCGCGCGGCCGAGGTCCAGACGTCCACCACTGAGGACCCGGGCGACCGCCGGAGCGTCCGAGAGGGCCCACGCGGCAGGCGGCTGAGGCGGACTCGGTGGCCGCCCAAGAACGCGGCGCGCGGCCGAGGTCCAGACGTCCACCACTGAGGACCCGGGCGACCGCCGGAGCGTCCGAGAGGGCCCACGCGGCGGGCGACTGAGGCGGACTCGGTGGCCGCCCAAGACCGCGGCGCGCGGCCGAGGTCCGGACGTCCAACAACTGAGGACCCGGGCGACCGCCGGAGCGTCCGAGACTGGCCCGCGCCCGGCCGGCCGGGCGTTCGAGGCGGGCCTCGTGCCGTCGATCCGCCGATCGGAGCAACCGGCGGTCCGGCCGGTGGAGGGCGCTCCCCGCCCCGCCTACGTTCGCAGACATGACGAACGCTTCGACCGACCGCGCGTCCACGCCCAGTCGCCGCGCCGCGCTGACCGGCCTGATAGGCGGGGCCGGGGCGGCGGTCCTGGCCGGCTGCGCCGCTCCGGAGGGCGTGAGACCCGCCCGCGCGCCCGGAGGAGGCGGCACGGCGCGGCCGACCGCCCCCGACGGCACCCCGACCCCCGGGGCCATGACCCTCTCACCGATTTCTGGACGCCGGCCCGCCTGATCGCGTCGCTGGACATCACCGACGTCGTCCCGCGCATCTCCGTGCCGACACTCGTCCTGGACTACGACGACGAGCAGTTCTACCCGGGCCAGCCCCGGCAGATGTACGAGGCGATGCGCGGGCCCAAGGACTACCTGAAGCTCACCGCGGCCGAGGGCGCCCAGCTCCACTGCTCCCCGATGGCGCCGCAGCTGCACTGCGAGGTCGTGTTCGACTGGCTTCAGCAGGTGCTCTGACCGGTGCGCGGGAGGCGGCGTCGCCCGGGCCGGCGGTCAGCCTGCCTCCCGCCGGGGTAACACCGCCTCCCGGTCGGCCAGTTTCCGGAGCATGTCGCGGACGCGGTCCCGGGCCTCGTCCGCCGCGTCGATGGCCTCGACACAGCTCCAGTACGTCGCCTCGTCGGCGGCGGCGCAGGCGATGCCGACGAGCGCGATGCCGACATCGCCGAGCAGGCCGCCCAGGTGCATCAGGCACGCGCGGGTGTCGCCCAGCTCGGTGAGCCGGGCCGCGCGCGGCTCACCGGAACCGGGCGGCGGGCGGTCGAGGACGCCGATGCCACGGTCGGCAAGATCGGCCAATCCCGTTGCCTCGTCACGTAGACGGGGCGGGCCCACGAGGGCCAGCCGGCTCCCTATCGCCTGGGCCAGGGCCTGCGCCTGCCACACCTCGGTCAGCAGGTCCGGAACCCCGCCACCGGCGGCCAGGGCCCTCCTGCTCGTCACGATGAGCCGCACAGCGTCCATGCGCTGCCCCCGTCTGTCCGACGCGCTGCCCACGCGTCCGCATCCGTTGAACTCCCTTGTTCACTACCCAGAGTGAAGCTCTGTGAGACAAGAAGCCAGAGGAAGTCCGAAATCTGTGGACAGCCATCGGCGTGGGGTCGAATGTTCGACCACGGAGCGTGAGAGCGGAAGGGGTGGCTCCTAGGCGTGGCGCTGAGTGCCGGACCGCTCCGGGTCCGGTACGGGGAACCTGTACTCGTTCCGGTCGATCTTCTCGGTCAGGGCGGCCAGCGGGTCGACGCCGAGGACCTCGCAGAACTGCAGGAGGTAGGCGAGCACGTCGGCCACCTCGTCGGTGACGCGGTGCGCGGTGTCCGGGTCGTCCATCACGCGGGCGGACTCCTCAGGTGTCAGCCACTGGAAGATTTCCTGAAGTTCGGCGGCCTCCACGCCGAGCGCGGCGACCAGGTTCTTGGGCGTGTGGAACGACTGCCAGTTCCGCGCGGCGGCGAAGTCGGCGAGGCGGCGCTGGAGCGCGGGCAGGCCGGCGGGCCGGGACGCGTCGTCGTGCGGATCAGTCACGCCTCAGGTGTACCACGGTCGCCCCGGGCACCCCGGCGGCCCAGGTCGCGTCGCTCACCGCGCCGACCAGGCGGATGTGTCCCCTCTCGCACATCCGCGCCGCGAGCGCCAGCAGTGCGGCGCGCTGGGCCGGATCCTGCGCCCGGTCCAGGCCGTCGGCGAGGACGGTGAGGCACTGCAGGGCGGCGGGGACCTCGCCGGGCACGTCAGCCTCCAGCACACCGGGCCCGGTGAGCAGCACCAGCGCGAGGGCGGTGTAGCGCAGTTCGCCGTCTCCGAGCCGCCTCAGCACGGTGCGGACGCCGTTGCCGCGGTCCAGCACGGCGCGCACCAGGCGGCCTCCGGCACACGGCTCGGCGAGCAGGTCGGCCACGGGTCCGGCACAGCCGACACGCACCGCGTCCACGAGCAGGGCGTGGCGGCGGGTGCACTCGGAGCGGGTGCGCCACAGCACGTCGGCGAGGTTCTCGCAGCCCGGGAGCAGCCGTCCGGTGCCCGCCGGGACGGGGTCCCGCATCCGCTCGGGGCGGGGGTCGCAGGGGAAGACGGAGCGAAGGGCCACCAGCATCTGCTCGGCCGCGGCCAGCACCCGGAGCTGTCCCTCGGTCGTGCCGGCCACACGCAGCGGCAGCAGCGCGGTGCCGAGACGGTCGTCGGGAAGGGGCGCGCGGGTGACGGCGGTGGCGCCCGCCGTGTGCCAGGCCGCCTGCACGGAGCGCCGGCTCGGGTCGCGCAGCGCGGTCTCCAGCAGAACCGTGCCGCCGGCGGACAACCTCTCCCCCACGATGCGCAGTTCGGGTTCCGCCTGGACGGCTACCTCCAGGCGGACCGGGCCTTCGGGGCCATCGGCGGTGCAGCCGATGCGGAAGCCGCGGCGGCGCTGGGCGTCGGGCCGGGCCCGCTCCGGGACGCAGGCCGACGGGTCCGGAAACACCTCGTCCAGTCCGGCCCCGCCGCCGAGCCGGGCGAGCGCCTCGTACGCGCGCAGCGCGGTGGTCTTGCCCGTGCCGCTGGGGCCGGCGAGCAGGGTCAGGTCGCCCAGGCGGAACGTGGTGCCGCGGTGCCCGGCGAAGGCGGACAGCAGCAGCTCGGTGACCCGCGGCAGCGTGGGGCGCCGGGCCCGCCCGGTATCGACTCGGGCGGGCGTGGGGGGCGCGGCGGGCGGCGGGGGCGTCGTCGCGACCGGCTGGGGCGGGGGCGGCGTCGCGACCGGCTGGGGCGGGGGCGGCGGGGTCATGCGCCGGACGCTAAACGCTTCCGCCGCCGCCGAACCGTTCCCTCAGGAGGCCGTTCCTACGAACGGACGGCGCGCCGATCCGTGCGCGCGGGGCGCGTGGACCGTCACGCGCCGGGCGCCCCCACGCCTTCCATCAGTCCGGTGACCTCCATGCCCTCCGGTGTCAGCAGGAAGACGTTGCGGTCCACGCGGTGCATTCCGCTGGCGAGGCCGAAGACGACGCCCGTGCTGAAGTCGAGGACGCGCTTGGCGACGTCCGGTTCCGCGCCCGTCAGATCGAGGAGGACCGGTATGCCGGACATGAGGGTCTCGGCGACCTCGCGGGCGTCCGCGAAGACGTTCACCCGGAGGACGACGAAGCGGCGCCGAGCCTCCGTGGGGGCCTCGGGCACGGTGCGGTGGCCGACCGAGGACGGCCATGCGTCGCGGCCCCGCAGCGGCACGACCTGGGCGAGCCCCTCCCACTGTTCGTCGGTGACATCGTGGCTGCTCACCGGCATGCTCCGTCCCCTGTCGCGCTGGCTGTCTGCATCGGCCAATTCTTACCCATGGTCACCCGTTCGGCCCAATAACGACACGCTCCGCCATCGTTCCTCCCGCAACACCCCGGCGTCGGACGGCCGTTGACCCGGCCGCCGAACCCCGCTTGCATGGGCGCATGGCAGGTGGGACGGGTGGGACGACAGGACCGGTGCTGGGTTTCGAGACCCAGGAGGACTTCGAGGCGTGGCTGGAGGAGCATCAGGGGGACACCGAAGGCCTGTGGCTGAGGATCCCTCGCAAGGGGTCCGGACTGAAGGGCGTCGACTACGCCACCGCGCTGGAGTCCGCGCTGTGCTTCGGCTGGATCGACGGGCACAAGAGGAGCCTGGACGAGACGCACTGGGTGCAGCGGTTCACCCCGCGCCGTGCGCGGAGCCGGTGGTCCGCGGTCAACCGGCAGAAGGCGATCGAACTGATCGAGCGGGGACGTATGCGGCCGGCCGGACTGCGGGAGGTGGAGAGGGCGAAGGCCGACGGACGGTGGGAGGCCGCGTACGCGAGTCAGCGGACGGCCACCGTGCCGGACGATCTGCGGGCGGCGCTGGACGCCGCGCCTGCGGAGGCGCGGGAGTTCTTCGACTCTCTGGACAGCCGGAACCGGTATGCGATTCTGCACCGGATCGAGGAGGCGAAGCGGGCGGGGACGCGGGCGGCGCGGATCGAGAAGTTCGTGGCGATGCTGGCGAAGGGCGAGAAGCTGTACCCGTGACCCGGGGGGCGCCCCCTCCGCCCCTCCCCTTCCCGACCCCGGGGCTCCGTCCCGGACCCCGCTCCGAACGCCGGAGGGGCTGATTTCCAGCCCCCTCCGGCGTTCGGTCAGCCCGCCAGGACCGCCTCCGCCGCGGCCACGCCGCACACCCTCGCCGCGCCGTGCGTGGCGATGTGCACCGCGCCGCGGGGCGTGGACTGGGGGATGCCCATTTCCACGACCACCGTGTCCGGGCCCGCCGCGAGCAGCGTGTCCAGGGCCTCCCCCATCCACGGGTGGCGGTGTTCGTCGCGGACGACCGCGACGACCCGGCGCCCGCCGGCCGCGCGCAGCGCCTCCGGGCCGGCGTCGGGGCCCGTGAAGTGGCCGGTGGCGGTGCCCGGGAGGAGCCGTTCCAGCTCCGTGCCGACGCCCCACGGCGTCTCGTCGCCGACGGCGATGTTCGGGGCGGGGCTGAACGTGGCGACGTACACGGGGTCCGTGACCGGCGCGGGACCGGCCGCGCGGGTGACGGTGACCGCGCGGCGGGCGGCGGTCAGGCCGATCTCCGGCGCGGGGTCGTCCGCGGCGGACGGCGAGCGCCGCATGCCCGTCGTCCACGCGGCCAGCGACCTGACCCGGGCGGCGGCGTCGGCGAGCCGCTCCTCGGGCAGTTCGCCCGAGCGCACGGCGGTGACGAGGGCGTCCTGGAGCCGCAGCACCGTGTCCTCGTCGGCGAGTCCGCCGCCCACGCAGATCGCGTCGGCGCCGGCCGCGATGGCCAGCACGACCCCGTGTTCGAGGCCGTAGGTGCCGGCGACGGCGCCCATCTCCATGCCGTCGGTGACGATGAGGCCGTCGTAGCCGAGCTCGTCGCGCAACAGGCCGGTGAGGATGCGCGGGGAGAGGGTGGCGGGGCGGTCGGGGTCGAGCACGGGCACCCGGATGTGGGCGGTCATGACGGCGCGGGTGCCGGCCTCGATGGCGGCGCGGAACGGGCGCAGTTCCCGCTCGTGCAGCGTGGTGGCGTCCAGCTCGATCTGTGGCAGCGCGTGGTGCGAGTCGACGCTGGTGTCGCCGTGGCCGGGGAAGTGCTTGGTGCAGGCGGCGACGCCGTTGGACTGCAGGCCCTCGACGTAGGCGGCGGTGTGCCGGGCGACGAGGGCGGGGTCGTGGCCGAAGGAGCGTACGCCGATCACCGGGTTGTCGGGGTTGGCGTTGACGTCGGCCGAGGGCGCCCAGTTGAGGTTGACGCCGCAGGCGGCGAGCCGGCGGCCCAGTTCGCGGGCCACCCGCCGGGTCAGGGCGGGGTCGTCGACGGCGCCGAGGGCGTGGTTGCCGGGGAACGAGGAGCCGGTGCGGACCTCGAGGCGGGTGACGTCGCCGGCCTCCTCGTCGATGGCCACCAGGAGGTCGTCCCGTTCGGCGCGCAGCTGCGAGGTGAGGGCGGTGACCTGCTCGGGGTCGGCGACGTTGCGGCCGAACAGGGCGACGGAGACCAGGCCCTCGGCCAGTCTGCGCCGCACCCAGTCGGGTGCGGTGGTGCCGGTGAACCCCGGCTGCAGCACGGCGAGCGCGTCCCGGGTGAGGGTGTCGGCGCCGGTGGTGAATGTCGTCATCGGGTGGCGTTATCCCTTCACGGCGCCTGCGGTGAGGCCGCTGACGGCCCGGCGCTGCAGGAAGACGAAGAGGATCAGGATCGGCACGGCGAACAGGGAGGAGGCGGCCATGGTGGCGCCCCAGTCGTCGCCGAACTGGGTCTGGAAGCTGGACAGCCACAGCGGCAGGGTCTGCGCGCCGCCGGACTCCTTGCTGAGCACCAGGACGAGGGGGAACTCGTTCCAGGCGGTGATGAAGCCGAACATGGAGGTGGACATCAGGCCGGGCGCGAGCAGCGGCAGGATGACCCGGCGGAACGCCTGGACGCGGGTGCAGCCGTCGACCATCGCGGACTCCTCCAGCTCCTTCGGCACGGCGGCGACGAAGCCGCGCAGCGTCAGGATGGTGAAGGGCAGGATCATCATCATGTAGAAGGCCGTCAGCGGCACCAGGCTGTTCAGCATGGAGGCGTCGCGCACGATCATGTAGATCGCGATGACCATGACCTCCCAGGGCGCCATCTGGGCCAGCATGAACCCGATGACGAAGCCACGCCGTCCCCTGAACCGCATGCGGGCCAGGGCGAAGGAGCCGGCCAGCGCGATGACCAGGGAGAAGAGGACGGCCAGGCAGGTGACGGTGAGCGAGTTTCGGACGAACGTCCAGAAGTGCTCGGCGTCCGTCGCGGTGCCGAAGTGCTCGAACGTGATGTCCGTGGGGAACCAGACCGGGTTCTCCGCGATGATGTCGCCGGTCGGCTTCAGCGCCGTGGCGAACATCCAGTACACGGGGAAGATGCAGGCGGCGAAGACGACGAGGGCGGTGGCGTTGGGCCAGACACGGCCGAAGAGCGAGCGCTTCACAGCTCGTCCTCCTCTTGCTTGAGCACGATCCTGAGGTAGTACGCGGTCAGGCCGAGCATGATCAGGATGGTCAGCACCGCGATCGCCGCGCCCATGCCGTAGTGCTGGTTGCCGACGCCCTCGATGTAGGCGTAGACGGGCAGGATCTCGGTGAGCCGGTCGGGGCCGCCGCCGTTGAAGGTGAAGACCTGGACGAACGCCTTGAAGATCCAGATGATCTCCAGGAACGTCGTGGCGTAGAGGAACGGCCGCAGGAACGGCAGGGTGACGGTGGTGAAGCTGCGCCAGGCGCCGGCGCCGTCGAGCGCGGCCGCCTCGTACAGCTCGCCGGGGATGGTGGTGGTCGCCGCGTAGAGGTTGATCGCGACGAACGGCACGGACATCCAGACGATGAGCAGGGTGACGACGAAGAACGTCGACATCTGGCTGCTGGTCCAGCTGTAGTCGGCCATGGAGTGCCAGCCGAGCTTGTCGAGGACCCAGTTGACGACGCCGAAGCGCTGCGCGAACAGCCACTGGTAGACGGTGGTGGCGGCGACCACGGGCATCGCCCAGGCCAGCACCAGGCCGATCATCAGGGTGAACCGCATCCGCTTGCCGAGGCGGGCGAGCAGCAGACCGACGAGGGCGCCCAGCAACATGGTGAGGACGACGTTGACGGCCGTGAACAGGATGGAGCGGAGGGTGACCCGCCAGAAGTCCTCCCCGGTGAGGACCTCCTTGTAGTTGTCGATGCCGTTCCACTCGGTGACGTGCTGGATCAGCTGCGCCATGTTGAGGTTCTGGAACGACAGCAGCAGGTCCTTCAGCAGCGGCCAGCCCAGCAGCAGCACGGTGGCCGCGCAGGCGGGCAGCAGCAGGAGGTACGGGGCGAGCGCGCCGGCCCGCGACGCGGCTCTGGGTCGGGGCCCGGCGGGCGCGGGGTCGTCCGACTTGCGGACGTCCGCCGGTCCGGAGGGCGGCCGTTCGGTCTGCACGGTCATGCTCGCGATCTCTCTTCTCGGCGTGCTCAACGGGGGGCGGGGACCGTCCCGTCGGCCGGTCCCCGCTCCGGTCGGAGCGCGTGCGCTGTTACTGCTGCTGCGCCAGGCGCTTGTTGAACTCGCCCTCGACCTGCTTCGCGGCGGCGGCCGGGGACTTGCCGTTCAGAACGGCGGTCAGGTACGTCTTGATCGGGTTGGGGTCGTTCTCGACGGCGGCCCACTCGGGGATCAGCGGGGTGGTGCCGCCGACGGCGGCGGCGGGCGCGGCGGCCTCGGCGGGCGCGTTGCCCTTGAGGTTGCCCTGCAGCGACTCCTTGTTGGGGATGACGCCGTTCTCCTTGGCGAGCTGGCCCTCGAACTTGTCGGAGAGGGCGAGCTTCAGGAACTCCTTGGCGAGCTCCTGCTTCTGGCTGCCCGCGGCGACGGCGAGGTTGGAGCCGCCGAGGAAGACGCCCTCGGGCTTGTCGGCCGTGGCACCCGGGATGGTGAAGTAGCCGATCTCCTTCTCGATGGCCGGGTTGGCCTCGATCGCGATGCCGGCCTCCCAGCCCATGCCGATGAAGGCGCCGACGTTGCCCTTGGCGAAGACCTCGCCCTGCTGCGGGGTGGCCTCGTCCTTGTCCTTGGGGGCCTTGGACAGGGCCTGGAACTTCTTGTAGGTCTCGGTGGCCGCGGCGACCTTCGGGTCGTCGAGGTTGGAGACGTACTTGTCGCCGTCCTTCTTGACGAGTTCGGCGCCCTCGCCGATGACCAGGCCGACGAAGTGGTACCAGTTCTGGCCGGGGAGGTAGATCGGCTCGGCGTCGGTCTTCTCACCGATGGTCTTGAGCGCGGCGTAGAACTCGTCGCGGGTCTTGGGCGTGTCCTTGAGGCCGGCGTCGGCCCAGACCTTCTTGTTGTAGAGGACGACGCGGTTGGCGAAGTACCAGGGGGCGGCGTACTGCTTGCCATCGAAGACGGAGGACTCGTTGAGGGACTCGGTCCAGTCGGCGCCGATCTCCTCCTTGAGGTCCGCGAGGTCGGCGAGGCCGCCGGTCTTGGCGTAGGCGGGGGTCTGGGTGTTGCCGATCTCGAAGACGTCCGGGGGGTTCTCCTCGGACAGGGCGGTGGTCAGCTTCTGCTGGATGCCGTTCCACTGCTGGACCTCGAACTTGACCTTCGCCTTGGTCTTCTTCTCGAACTCGGCGGCGAGGTCCTTCTGCCACTGGTCCGGTGAGGAGCCGTCCATGACCCAGACGGTGAGCGTCTGCCCGGCGTAACCGTCCGCGCCGGCCTTCTTGCCGTCACCGCCGTCGTCGCCGCCGCACGCAGCGACCGAGAACAACATGCCCGCGACCCCGATCGCGGCTATCAGCTTGCGCTTCACGCGCCACCCCTCCTCAGGAATGCCTTGCACACCCACGCCCTCGCGGTGACCCTGACAACGGCGCAACAGCTCGGCGGGCTGGGACCCGGCTTCCGCTAAATGGTTTAGACCAGCAAGGGGGAGCTTGGCCTAGACCTATGGTCATGTCAAGGGTTGCCCAACTCACGGCTGGGTAACGGCAACGGTCCGCGTACGGGATGGAGATGTCCACCCAAAGAGGGACGGGATGCAGGGTTGGACTAGACCAAAGCGAGAGCACGCCGTTATAACGGGATCGCCGAGCGTGCGGCGCCGATCCCCTGGCGGTCCGCCGACGTGCACCGCGGCCGGCCCCTGCCGTCCGCGCGCCGGACACCGCAGCCGGAAGGCAGGACATGAGCACGGACGTCAGCAGCGCCCAGCCCGGCACGGGGGCCCCGGGCCGCCGGGACCGCGTGCCGAAGTACTACCGCATCAAGCAGCGCCTGCTGCAGATGACGGACGAGCGTGCCCCGGGCTCCCCGATGCCGGCCGAGCGGCTGCTCGCCGTCGAGTTCGGCACGTCCCGTACGACGGTGCGCAAGGCGCTGCTGGAGCTGGTGAGCGAGGGGCGGCTGGACCGCATCCAGGGCAAGGGCACGTTCGTGGCCCGTCCGAAGGTGTACCGGACGCTTCAACTCACCTCCTACACGGAGGACATGAGGGCGCAGGGCCTCAACCCCGCCTCCCGGGTGCTGGACATCGGCTACGTCGCCGCCGACGAGGAGCTGGCGGCGCTGCTGGAGGTCGAGCCGGAGGACAAGGTGCTGCGCATCGAGCGGCTGCGGCTGGCGGGCGGCGAACCGATGGCGATCGAGGCGACCCACCTCTCCGCCCGCCGCTTCCCAGGCCTGCGCCGCAACCTCACCCGCTACACGTCCCTCTACACCACGCTCGCCGAGGTGTACGGGGTCCGGCCGGCGGAGGCCGACGAAACCATCGAGACCTCCCCGGCGACCCCCCGCGAGGCAGGCCTCCTGGGCACGGACGTGGGGCTGCCGATGCTGCTGCTGTCCCGCCACTCACGCGACGGGAACGGGACGCCGGTGGAGTGGGTGAGGTCGGTGTACCGGGGCTCCCGCTACAAGTTCACGGCCGTGCTGACCCGTCCGGCGCCGTGACATCGGTGTCGGTGGCCGCGAGCACCGCGACACGGGTACGCGAAGGGTCGAGTACGGCGAGGCCCAGGTCGGCGGTGTCGTGGTGGAACCACGGGGTGGAAGCGAGGAAGCGCACCCATCGGTGATCGGGGGCGGTCCGCACGGCGTCGAGGAACGGCACGTCGGCGGGTAGCCCCATGAGGGCGTACAGACTCTCCCAGGCGTGGAGCCGCGCATACGCCCCGCCTTGTCCGTGCCCGCCGACGCCGCCGTGATAGGCGGCGGAGAACAGCTCGTCGAGCACGTCGTCGGGCGTGGTGACACAGGCGACCGCGGTCCCGTCGCCCTCGAGACAGCCGAGGCGGAGCTGCTGGAGAAAGGCCATCCCGAAGTCACCGGGGTGGAGCGGCGCAGGCAGCGCGAAGAATCACACCTCCGGAGTACGCGCCCACCCACCGGCGACGAAGGGCCGCGCGGGCGCCCGTGCCCGCGCACCGTCGGGCACCTCGACGGCCAGCCGCCCGGCGTCCGCACCGACCTCACTCGACGGCGCCTCCGGAAACCGTGCCCGAAGCTGCCGCAGGGTCTTGACCGACCCGCGGCCCCGGACCCGCACCAAGAACCGGTGCTCGATGCCGAGCCGGCTCCCGGGCAGCCAGGCCGGCGGATGCCCGAGCGCGCGCAGCCTCTCGGCATAGGCGTCCACACGAGGCCGCCCCGCCCCGGCGCCGAGCAACGCGAGCTCCCCGAGCAGACAGGCCCGTGTCTCGACACCCGGGGCACGCGGATCGTCGGGCAACTCGACGAAGAGGGACTCCAGTTCCGGCGCCGGCTGCGTCTTCGCCAGCCTCGCGGCCACCGCACGCGCCTCGGGAGGCGGCGGCACATCGCCGACAGCGACCGTCAAGAGTCCTCCACCGGAAGCGCGTACAGCTTGGGGAGGTTGACCACGATCGCCTCCTGCGTGCTGCGGGCGATCACCACCACCGCTTCCTCCGACGGGTCGGGGTTCTCCTCGCGGTGCGGGACGTAGGGCGGGACGAAGATGTAGTCGCCGGGGGAGGTGCGCAGGCGTACCTCTTCCTCGCCGTCCAGGAAGACGAACTCCGGGTGGCCGCTCACCACGTGGATCGCGGTCTCGGACTCGCCGTGGTGGTGGTCGGAGGAGGAGGTGGCGGGGGCGACGTGGGTCTGGCCCATCCACAGCTTCTCCGAGCCCACCGTCTTTCCGCTGATCGCGGCGAAGCGGCGCATGCCGCCCGTCTGCGCGGTGTCACCGTCGAGGCCGCCCGCGCGGACGTGGTGCAGGCGGTTGCGCAGGGGCCCCGTCGCGGGGGCGGTGGTGTCGTGGAGGTGCGGGTGGAAGCCCTCGCCGGGGGTGGTCAGCGGCTCGCTCATGGCGGCGACGCTAGAGCCGCGCCGAAAAGGATGTCAACAGGTGTCCATTACCGTTCACCTGCGGCAATGTTCCCGCAATGTTGTCACGGGCGTGCGAACGGACCTTCGTCCGCGGGGCCGTTCGGGCATGATGGCCGCATGCATATCTCCGCGAAGGCGGACTACGCCGCACGGGCGCTTCTCGAGCTGGCCTGCGAACCCTCCCGCCCGCTCACCTGCGAGGCCATCGCCACCTCCCAGGGCATCCCGTTCCGTTTCCTGAAGTCGGTGGTCGGCGATCTGCGCAGGGCCGGACTCGTGCGCAGCCAGCGCGGCTGCGAGGGCGGTTACTGGCTCGGCAGACCCGCCGACGAGATCACCCTGCTCGACGTGTCCCGCGCCGTCGACGGTGAGCTGATCACCCTGCGCGGCTCCGTGCCGGACGAACTGGACTACCCCGGCGTCGCCACCGCCCTGCCCGGCGTGTACCGGCACATCGAGGCCGGCATCGCCGCGCTGCTCGGCGGGACCACCGTCGCGGCGCTGCTGACCGACGGCGCACGGGAACGGCCGGCCCACCAGGGCGCCGCGTGACGTCCGCGCCGCAGCACCCCCCGGTGCTCGAAGTCGTCGAGTACACCGACCCGTTGTGCCCGTGGTCCTGGGGGGCCGAGCCCGTCCTGCGCCTGCTGCGCACCACCCTGGACGGCCGCGTCCACTGGCGGCGCGTGTACTGCGTGCTGTTCGACGAGGACGACGACCCCGCGCCCGACCCGGCGGCGGAGACCGCCTGGTACGCGCGGTACGTCGAGGACATCTCCGCCCACACCCGCGCCCCGCGCGCCCCGCGTCTCAGCCGGGTCGCCGCGTCCTCGTGGCCGTCCTCCCTGGTGGCCGCCGCGGCCGAACTGCAGGGCGCCACGGTCGCCGACCGCGTGCTGCGGCGGCTGCGCGAGACCGTGTTCGTGCGGGGCGAGCCCGCCGACACACCGGAACTCGCGCTGGCCGCGGCGCGGGGCGTGCCCGGCCTCGACGAGCAGCGGCTGGCCGCCGACGCGGCCTCCGCGGCCGTACGGGAGCGGGTCCGCGCCGACCGGGCCGAGGCTCGCCGGCCGGTCCCCGAGGTGCGGTCCGTGGAGGGCGGTTCACCGCATCCGGGCGCGGCCAAGGAGACCCCGGACGGCGCGTACCGGTACGCGCTGCCGACGCTGCTGCTGCGCTCGCCCGGCGGCGCGTACCGGGTCGTGCCCGGCTGGCGTCCGTACGACGCGTACGCGGAGGCCGTCCGTCTGCTGTGTCCCGGGCTGCCGGCCGGCCCCGTGACGCTGCCCGCGGACCGCGCACTGGTGCTTCACCGCAGCCTCAGCGACCCGGAACGTGAGCTGCTCACGCACGGTCCCTGGCCGCCGGCCGGAGCGGTCCGCGTGGAGACCGGCAACGGGCCGCTGTGGCTGCATCCCGAGGAGGCCGGGACCGGTCCCGGAGACCTCCGCAGCACGTCGACAAGCCTCTGACCAGCAGTCAACTACCCGTCCACCGAATGAGACACCTTTTGGTGTCCATTGACAGTCGCTCGCCCGTACGGTCAGGATGTGCCCCATGCTCACGACGCACCCCGGCGTGGTGTGCCGCTACGTGGACCTGCGGCGCACCTGTAGCGCTCTCTGTCGCTGACCCTCTCCGCCGTCCCGGTCCCCCGCGCCGCCCGTCCCCGTGGCCGCGCACGCCGCTCGCCGTCCGGCTGAGCGGCGGCCGGAATCCGGCACCCTCCTCCCAGGCCTCGCGCCTTCCTGTCCCGTAGCACGGTCCGGCCCCACCGGCCCGCGGGCGTCCCCTGCCCCCGGACCGGCCCGTCCGCCTCCCGCACCCGAGTGCCTTCGGCATGCCCGCGTCCCGGGCTGCCCGGGTCCCGTGCGCGGGCGGGGCCGGCCGCCCCTCCCCCGTTCCCGTCGTGCCGTTCACGCACCGGGGTCACCGAAGGAAGAACGACATGTCCGGACACCTCACGTCCCGCCGCCCCGGAAGATCCGCCGCCCGCCGGCTGCGCACCGCCGCCCTGGGCGCCGCGCTCGCCGCCGTGCTCGTCCCCGCCCTCAGCGGCTGCGGCGGCGGCACCTCCGCCGCCGCGGGCAACGCGGCCCTGAAGTGGACCTCCTCCTACTTCCCGGCCCACTGGGACCCGGTGGTCAGCGGCAGCGGCGCCCAGTTTCGTGAACTGGCGCTGGTGTATGCCTCGTTGACCCGCACCGACGAGAGCGGCAAGGCCGTGCCGGACCTCGCGGAGAGCTGGAAGTACAACGCGAAGGGCGACCAGGTCACCTTCCGTCTGCGGCCCGGCCTGAAGTTCAGCGACGGCGAGCCCGTCGACGCCAAGGCGGTCAAGGCCGCGATCGAGCGGGCCAAGAAGCAGAAGAACTCCGCCCTGTTCGGCGACCTGACGTCCATCGAGTCCGTCGAGGCCAAGGGCCTGGACGCGGTCGTCCACCTCAACCAGGTCGACCACCAGATCCCCCAGCTGCTCGGCTCGCGCGTGCTCCAGATCGCCAGCCCCAAGGCGGCCGCCTCCCCCGAGAAGCTCGACCAGAACCCTGTCGGCGCGGGCCCGTTCGTCGTCACACAGCTGATCCCGGGCACCAAGGCGGTGTTCAAGAAGAACCCCGACTACTGGGACGCGAAGAACATCCACATCGACGCCGTCGAACTCACCTCCGCGCCCGACGCCTCCACCGTCGTCAACGGACTGCGCACCGGCGTCTACAACTTCGCCGACATCGAACCCAGCCAGGCGGAGGCCGCGAAGAAGGCGGGTCTGGACGTCTTCGTGCAGCCCGGGTTCAACGCCGCCAACATCAGCCTCAACGTGAACAAGGCGCCGTTCGACAACCCCAAGGTCGTCGACGCCGTACGGCACGCCGTCAACCGCAAGGAGTTCGTCGACAAGCTCACCTTCGGCTACGGCGAGGAGACCGACCAGCCCTTCCCGAAGGACTACGTCGCCTACGACCCGGAATCGGAGAACGCCTACCCGTACGACCCGGCGAAGTCCAAGAAGCTGCTCGCGCAGGCCGGTTACCGACCCCACCAGCTGAAGCTGAACCTGGTCATCCCCTCCGAGGACCCGCAGGCGGAGATCGTGCAGTCGCAGCTGGCCGCGGTCGGCATCGACGTCACCATCAAGATCGACAAGAACTGGGCCACCCCGTTCTTCGCCAAGGACCTCACCTTCTCCCTCTACAGCACCACCGGCCGCGACTCCGCGCTCCAGACGCTCACCGCCCACTTCGGCCCGAACGGCCCGCTGAACCTCAGCTCGCCCTACCAGCCCGCCGGCTTCGAGGCCGCCGCGGCCAAGGTGCGCCGCACCCCGCTGGACTCCCCCGAGTACCCGGAGGTCCTCCAGGCGGCGACGCGGGCCGGTCTGGGGAGCAGGGCGCTGGTCTTCACGTTCTCGCAGCCCAACCTGATCGCCAAGAGCCCGTCGATCTCCGGCCTGCCGAAGGTCCCGGCCCACATCACGTGGACCGGCGTGACCATCGACGGCCGCTGACGGTCCCACCACCACACACAGAGAGAAGAGAGGGGGCACCCCCATGTCGACGACACCGCAGGCGGCCACGCCTGCCCGCCGTCGAGGGGTCGCCGCGGCCAGGACCCGGCACGCACTGCTCCGCGTCCTGGCCGTCCTCACCCGCTCGGTGCTGATCTTCGTACCGGTGTTCGTGGTCGCGACGTTCGTGACGTTCGCACTGCGCTCACTCAGCGGGCTCAGCCCGGCGCGGATCCAGTTGGGCGAGGAGGCGACACCCGAGGCCATCGCCCGCGTCGAGGCCGAGTGGGGCCTGGACCGGCCCTTCCTGGTCCAGTACGCGGACTGGTTCGGCGGCGTGCTGCACGGCCGGCTCGGCACGAGCTGGACCAACGGCGCCGACATCTCCACCCTGATCGGCCTCGGACTCGGCGTCAGCCTGTCCGTCGCCACGTTCGCCCTGGTCATCGGGGTTCTCGTCGGGTTCCTGCTCGGCACGGTCGCCGCGCTGCGGCGCACCACCTGGATCGACCGGACGATCACCGGCTTCGTCACGCTCGTGTCCGTGATGCCCGCGTTCGTCGTCGGCATCGTGCTGGTGGCGGTGTTCGCAGTGGGGCTCGACCTGTTCCCGGCCGCGGGCTACGTCCCGGCGGCGGAGGGCATCGGCCCCTGGCTCACCCACATCACCCTGCCGGCCGTGGCGCTGAGCTTCGACGTGATCGCCGACGTCGCCCGGCAGCTGCGCGGCGGTCTGATCGCCGCCTACCGGGAGAACTACGTGACCGGCGCGGTGGTACGAGGGCTGAGCCCGCGGCGGATCTTCTTCGGGCATGTGCTGCGCAACGGCCTCGGCCCCGCGCTCGCCACGCTCGGCCTGAAGTTCCCCTCGCTGGTGGGCGCGTCCGTCGTCACCGAGTGGATCTTCGGCCTCCAGGGCTTCGGCCGGTTCGCCAACGACTCCGCCCAGTCCGGCGACGTGCCCGCCGTCCAGGGGGTGCTGGTGGTGTCGATCGCCCTGGTCGTCGCCTTCAACCTGATCGTCAATCTGGTGCTGGCGCGGGTCACCCCGGCCTCCCAGCGGGGGGTGTGAAGCATGGTACGCCGCGTTCTCTCCCTCACCTCGGGCCGGATCGCCGTCGGCGTCCTCGCCGTCATCGCCCTGCTCGCGCTGGCCGGGCCGTGGCTGGCGCCGCAGGACCCGCTGGCCACGAGCGACGACACCCTGGCCGCCGCGTCCGCCGCGCACTGGCTGGGCACCGACTACCTCGGCCGTGACGTGTTCAGCCGGCTGCTGGACGGCTCACGGATCAGTGTCCTCGGCTCCCTCGAGGTCGCCGTCGTGGCCCTGGCCGTCGGCGCGGTCCCGGGCATCCTGTCGGTCTATCTGGGCCGGGTCTTCGAATGGCTCAGCCTGCGGCTGACGGACACCCTGGTGGCGCTGCCGTTCCTGCTGTTCGCGGTCGCGGTGATCGCGCTGCTGGGCAACGGGATCACCCAGGCGATGCTGGTCACCGGCACGCTGGTGTCGCCGCTGTTCTACCGGGTGGCCCGCGCCGCCACGCTGACCGTGGCGCGCTCCCCGTACGTGGAGGCGGCGATCGTCTCGGGCGCCTCCGTCGGCTGGATCGTCCGCCGGCACGTGTGGGCCAAGGTGCTCCCGCCGCTCGCGGTGGCGCTGGCGCAGACCATCGGCGTCGGCTTCGTGATCGTGTCCAGCCTGACCTTCCTCGGCATCGGCGTGCAGCCGCCTGCACCCACCTGGGGCGGTCTGCTTGCCTCCGACCTCGGCTATCTCGACTACCGGCCCTGGGCGCCGCTCGCCCCGGCCGTGCTGATCTCGGCCACGGTCTGGGCGTGCAACCTTCTCGCGGACGCGATCCGCGACGTGTCCGGAGAAGCGGGACGCGCCCTGCTCGACCGGCACAAGGCCCGCGCCCACCGCACCGGCACGCCCGACACCGTTCCCACCGGAGGTGCCCGATGACCACCCTCTCCAAGGACGCCACGCGGCCCGCCGAGGCCGCTGGACAGACCGCCGAACGGACCGCCCGCGAGCCGGTGCTCGCCGTCCGGGACCTGCGCATCCACGACCGGGCCGGCGACCGGGAGATCGTCCACGGCGTCTCCTTCGAGCTCACCCCGGGCAGGGTCGTCGGCATCGTCGGCGAGTCGGGAAGCGGCAAGACCCTCACCTGCCGGGCCGCCCTCGGCATCCTGCCGGAGCACTTCGAGATCTCCGCCGGGTCCGTGACCATCGACGGCACGGACATCGCGATGCTGACGCCCCGGCAGTGGACGCGGCTGCGCGGCTCCACCATCAGCGCCGTCTTCCAGGACCCGGCGTCCTACCTCAACCCGTCGCTGCGGGTCGGCGCGCAGATCGCCGAGGTGCTGCGGGTCAAGACCGGGCTCAAGCGCCGCGAGGCCCGCCGGCGCGCGCTGGAACTGCTCGAGGCGGTGCGGCTGCGCGACCCGGAACTCGTCTACGGGCAGTACACGTTCGAGCTGTCCGGCGGCATGCTCCAGCGCGTCCTGATCGCCGCGGCCATCGCGGCCGGACCGCGCATCCTCATCGCCGACGAGGCGACCACCGCACTCGACGTCACCGTGCAGGCCGAGATCCTCGACCTGCTGGCAGACCTGCGGGAGTCGACCGGGCTCGCCCTCGTGGTCGTCTCCCACGACCTGGCCGTCGTTGCCCAGTTGTGCGACGAGGTGCTGGTGATGCGGCAGGGCGAGGTCGTGGAGCAGGGGCCCACGCGTGCTGTGCTGGACGCGCCCCGGCACGCGTACACGCGGCTGCTCGTCGACGAGCACGAGAGCTACGGCCTCGACCGGTTTCTGACGCCGAAGACCCCGGAGGCCGCGAACGCCACGAAGCCCACGAAGACTTCCAAGACTCCTGAGGAGAAGGCGGCATGAGCACCGTACGGCCGCACGCGAACGCCGCCCCCGCGCCGGTCCTGGAGGTGACAGGACTGGACGTCCACTACGGCAGGCGCCGCGCCCGCCGCCGGGCGCTGCACGACGTCACCCTGACCGTCGCGCCCGGCGAGACCCTGGGTGTCATCGGCGAGACCGGCTCCGGCAAGTCCACCCTCGCCCGCACGGTCCTCGGTCTGGTGCGCGCCTCGGCGGGGTCGGTCGTCGTCGACGGCGAGGACGTCACCGGGTACGGACCGCGCCAGTGGCGCGCGCTGCGCCGCCGGGGCGTCGCGCAGTACGTCTTCCAGGACCCGCTGCGCAGCCTCGACCCCGACCTCACCATCGAGGACTCGCTGACCGAACCGCTGCTGGTCCAGGGCGTCACCCGCGCCGAGGCCGCCCGGCGGGCCCACGCCCTGCTGGCGCGGGTGCGGCTGCCGAAGGACCTGCTCGGCCGGCTGCCCGGGGAGCTGTCCGGCGGGCAGCGCCAGCGGGTCGCCGTCGCCCGCGCCCTCATCACGGAGCCGCGGCTGCTGATCCTCGACGAGCCGGCCAGCGCCCTCGACTCCGCCAACCGCGTGCAGATCCTGGACATCCTCAAGGAGCTGCGCGCCGACGGCGTCGCCCTCGTCCTCATCTCCCACGACCTCGGCTCCGTCGTTGGCGTCGCCGACCGGATCGCCGTCCTCTACCAGGGGCGGCTAGTCGAGACCGGCCCCGCCGCGGAGGTCGTCGGCCGGCCCCGGCACGTGTACACCCGGCTGCTCGTCGGCTCCGCGCCCACGCTGCGCACGGGAGCGGCCGACTGGTCAGAACGCGAAGCCCTGCGGGCCCTGTTGAGCGCCTGACCGCAACGGCGGCACACCTCACGAGCGCCCGACCTCACGACAGACAGGAACAGCCATGACCCGTCAGATCCATTTCGCACTGCACCCCTACGGCGTCGGCGGCCCCGGCCAGCACGGCCTGTGGAAGGACCCGCGCGTCGCCAAGAACGCCAGCATCGACGTCAACTACTACATACGGCAGGCGCAGGCTGCCGAACACGCGCTGTTCGACGCGCTGTTCATCGTCGACAGCCAGTTCATCAACGCCACGTACCCGCACCACTACCTCAACCGTCTGGAGCCGCTGACGCTGCTGTCGGCGGTGGCCACCCACACCCGGCACATCGGCCTGGTCGGCACCGCCAGCTCGACGTACAACTCACCCTTCAACCTGGCCCGCCGGTTCGCCTCGCTCGACCTCATCAGCGGCGGACGGGCCGGCTGGAACGTGGTCACCAGCTTCGACACCGGCACCGCGCGGAACTTCGGCCTCGACGAGCACCTGGACTACGCCTCCCGCTACGGGCGCGCCCTGGAGTTCGTGGAGGTCGCCCGGGGGCTGTGGGACTCCTACGAGGACGACGCGTTCCCGGCCGACGTCGAGCGGAACGTCTTCCTCGACCCGTCCAAGCTGCACGCGCTGAACCACGAGGGCGAGCATTTCAAGGTCGCCGGGCCGCTGAACATCTCCCGCTCGCCGCAAGGGCAGCCGGTGATCTTCCAGGCCGGGGTGTCCGAGGAGGGCCGCGACCTCGCCGCGCGGGCCGCCGAGGGCATCTACGCGCCGGGCGGCTCCCTGGAGCAGGCGCAGGAGTACTACGCCGACATCAAGCGGCGCACCGCCGCGTACGGCCGCGACCCCGAGCACATCAAGATCTTCATCCACGGCGGTCCGGTGGTCGCCGCGACCGACGAGGCCGCCCGGCGCCGCGAACGGGAGATCTTCGAGGAGGACAACGACTTCGACCGCAACCTCGCCCTGCTGGGCCGGTCCTTCGGCGCCCACGACTTCAGCGTGCACGACCTGGACGCGCCCTTCCCGGACGTGGCGCACCTCGCGGAGAAGGGCGGGCGGACCAGCGCGACGCAGATCATCGCGCGGGCGAAGGAGCAGAACCTCACGCTGCGCGAGGTGGCCAACTCGGTGAATGAGTTCCGCCGTTCGCCGTTCGTCGGCACTCCGCGGACGGTCGCCGGCACCATCGAGCAGTGGTTCGAGGCGGGCACCTTCGACGGCATCAACCTCGCCTTCCGCACCGACGACGAGCTGGAGCTGTTCGTCGACGGCGTGGTGCCGCTGCTGCAGAAGCGCGGGCTGTTCCGCACCGCGTACGAGGCGGACACCCTGCGCGGCAACCTCGGCCTGCCCGTCCCGGCCAACCGGTACACCCGCGAAGCCGCCTCGGCGTGAGCGTCCCGGCCGCACCGCACACCTCCCCCGTTCCCCCCGCGGCCCCGGCCGCCCCCGTACCCGCAGGAGCCTGACCATGCCCGAACAGTCCGACCGGTCCGGCCGGCCCGATCAGTCCGACCACACCGACCACTTCGGCCCCGAGGGCCTGCGCACCCGCGGCACCGTCGTCGTGGTGCCGGGCCGCGGGGAGACCCGGGCCACCTACGACCGGTTCGGCAGCCGGCTGGCCGCCGACGCGTACCGCGTGCGGGTCGTCGACGCGCCCGCCCTGGACGCCGGCGACCTGCCCGGCACTCTCTCCCGCTTCGCGGCGCGGCTCACGGCGGCGGTCGACGGCGCCCGCGGCGTGGACGGCACCGTCCGTCCCGTCGTCGTGGTGGGCAGCGACACCGGGGCGGCGCTCGTCGCCGCGCTGTACGGGACGGCGGGCGCGTCGGTGGCCGGCGTCCCGGAGGCGGAGGCGGTCGTCCTGGCGGGCCTCCCCGGCCGGGCGCCCGCCGCCGCGGGCACCTGGGACGGCGAACTCGACGTCCGCACCTCGTGCCCGGCCCACCGGCGCGTCCTCACCGACGACGCCGGGGTGCGCCGGGGCGCGCTGAACGACGCCGTGCCCGAGGAACTGCTCGCCGCGGCCCATGACGGGGGCACGGCGCTGCCCGCGCTGATCCTCGCCGGTGACGCGGACCCGCTCGCCGACCGCGACGAGCTGCACCGCACCGCCAAGTCCTCCGCCCGGGCCCGGCTCTCGGTGGTGCGGGGCGCCCGCCACGACGTCCTCAACGACCTCCAGCACCGCTCGGTCGCCGCCGAGGTGGTCACCTTCCTGGAGACGCTCCGGGAGGACCTGGTGCCGCTGGTCACGGTGGAGACCAGCGCCTGGTGAGCCGCTGAGGCCCCTTCGTCCGACGGCCGCCCCTACCTGGAAGGTCCCCATGGCCACGATCCTCTCCGTCTCCGGAAGCCCCTCCGCCACCTCCCGCACCGCCCGGCTGCTGCGCCACCTCGACGACCGTCTGCGCGGTCACGGTCACGACGTCGTGCCGCTGGACGTCCGCACGCTGCCCGCGGAGCCGCTGCTGAACGCCGACTTCGGCCACCCGGCCGTCGTCGAGGCGGCCGAACTGTTCGCGCGGGCGGACGGCGTGGTGGTCGGCACCCCCGTCTACAAGGCGGCGTACTCAGGTCTGCTGAAGGCGCTGCTCGACCTGCTCCCGCAGTACGCGCTGACCGGCAAGGTCGTCCTGCCGCTCGCCACGGGCGGCAGCACCGCCCACGTGCTGGCCATCGACTACGCCCTGCGCCCGGTCCTCAACTCGATGGGCCCGGCCCACATCGTCCCGGGCTGGTTCACCCTCGACAAGGACATCACCGTGGCGGAGGACGGCTCCGTCACCGTCGCCCCGGTCGCCGCCGAGGCCCTGGCCCGCGTCACCGACCAGTTCTCCGCCTCCCTGCACGCCCACCACGCGTCCCTGGCCCTCACGGGCTGAGCCGGCGGCCGACGGCCGGCGGAGGCCCGCGCGACACCCTCGCGGCGGGCCCCGCCGGCTCTGCGGAACGTTTCCCTCAGTGGGTGGATCTCGGACATCCGTGGAAGGTGCACGAAATCGTTCGAACAGGGTGCGGCGGGTGGAATTCCGGTCCCGGGAGCCCGCATCACGAGGCGCTCGGGGTCCGGCGGGGGCAGAGGGCTCATGTGTACGTCATGTGTGCCCGGACCTCGGCAGTCGCCGTCCCGACGAGTGCGCGGGGCGGCCGGCGAGACGCCGTCGGCGCGGGTCGTAAGTGTCATCACGCAGTCGTACGACGGGAGTTGAGACGCGGTGCGAGGGTCACGCGGACGGGATCCGGACGGCCCATTCGGCCACCACACCCGGACACAATTTCCTTACACCCTCTCTTCTTACCGGCCCCGATGGTCTAGATTGACCCTGCTTCGGCCGTTCGGGCACGAGGCGACCGATTGAATGATCTTTAAGTCCGGCGCCACGGGAGGGGTTCGTCCACGGCGCCAGACGTGGGGGTGATCACACCGCTGAGCCCCGGGGGGGGTTCGGGTGCGGGGGCGCACCCGAGGGACCGGTCAGGTCCGCTCGGCTCGATGTAACGGCGCGGCCGTATGCCGCTGCCGCCGCGACAAGTTGTTCACGTTGTTCTGACTTCGTCCGTAGCCGGCGTACCGGCGCGGAAGGCGGGGGCCTTCCGCGGCGAGGAAGAGCGCGGTTCGGGGGGTGGGGTCCCCCCGACGAGAAACAGTGTCAGGCGCACACGTCGCATCACCGGGGACCTGGGGGGTTCTGTGCGGCAAGGGGGATTGGTCAGCCCGTTCCCGTCGGAGCGGGATCAGCTGGCGAACGGGGTGTACCACCGGGGGACGGCCGACTGGGAGCACCGGTACCGCCGTACCGTCATCACGAGCGACACCGTCGCCACCGCCGTCGTCGTCGCGGGGATCGGCAACTTCTTCGGCGTCCGCGACGCCGCCGACTGGCACGAGAAGTGGGGCATCCTCGCCTTCGGCACCTGGTTGCTGGTGCTGGGCGCGCTCGCGGTGAGCCGGTCGTGGTCGCCGACCGTGCTCGGCCAGGGCGCCGAGGAGTTCCGCCGGCTGGGCCGCTCGCTGTTCATGGCGACCGTCGTGCTCGCGCTCGGCGGGATCGCCCTGACCTCGCGCAACATCAAGCTCTGGATCTTCGTCGCGGTCCCCGCGATCGCGCTCGTCACGATGACGATGCGCTACCTGCTGCGCCTGCGGCTGCACCGGCAGCGCAAGGAGGGCCGCTGTCTGCGGCCGGTGCTCGCCGCCGGCAGCCCCGACACGGTGCGCGACCTGATCGCCCGCACCCGCAAGTACCCGCACCTCGGCTGGCGCGTGGACGCCGTGTGCACCACCGACGGCCCCGGACTCGACGCCGGCCGGCTGGACGGCGTACCGGTGGTGGGACGGCTGGCGGACGTCGCCGACCACGTCCGACACGACGGCTACCGCGTCGTCGCCGTCACCCCCGACCCGCACTGGTCGCCGGAGCGGCTGCAGCGGCTGTCGTGGAACCTGGAGGGCTCCGACGCCGAAATGGTCGTCGCGCCGGTGCTGATGGAGGTGGCCGGACCGCGGCTGCACGTCGACGCGGTCCTCGGCATCCCGCTGCTGCGGGTCAGCATGCCGGCGTTCACCGGCGGCCGCCGCGCCATCAAGGGCGTCGTCGACCGGCTCGGCGCGCTGATCCTGCTGGTGGTGCTCGCGCCGCTGATGCTGCTGGTCGCGCTGCTCGTGGCGACGGACGGCCGGGGCGGGGTGTTCTACCGGCAGCGCAGGGTCGGCAAGGACGGCCGCGAGTTCACCATCCTGAAGTTCCGCACGATGATCCCCGACGCCGACCGCGTGCGCGCCGCGCTGGCCGACCGCAACGAGGGCGCCGGGCCGCTGTTCAAGATGCGCCGCGACCCGCGGGTGACCCGGATCGGGGCGGTGCTGCGCCGCTACTCGCTCGACGAGCTGCCGCAGTTGTTCAACGTGCTCACCGGGTCGATGTCGCTGGTCGGCCCCCGGCCCCCGCTGCCGGAGGAGTGCGCCGCCTACGGCCCGGACATCCGGCGCCGGCTGAAGGTGAAGCCCGGGCTCACCGGGCTGTGGCAGATCAGCGGCCGCAGCGACCTTTCGTGGGAGGAGGCGGTCCGCCTGGACCTGCGGTACGTGGAGGACTGGTCCCTCGCCCTGGACACGGTGATCTTGTGGAAGACGCTGCGCGCCGTGGTGCAGGGACAGGGGGCCTACTGATGCGCGGCGGCCGTGGGGCGGCCGGGCTGCGGACCGCAGGCCGGGAGGGCCTGCCCGGGGGGAGGAACGGGTCATGAGAGTCAGCGTGTTCGGGCTCGGCTACGTGGGCTGCGTGTCGGCCGCGTGCCTGGCGAGCATGGGTCACGAGGTCATCGGGGTGGACGTCAACCCGGTGAAGGTGGACCTGGTCAACGACGGGAAGGCGCCCGTCGTCGAGGAACGGATCGGCGAGCTGATCGCCGAGGTGGTGGGCAGCGGGGCGCTGCGCGCGACCACCGACGTGCGCGAGGCGATCGAGGGCAGCGAGGTGTCCCTCGTCTGCGTGGGCACCCCGTCGGAGCCCAACGGCAGCCTGTGCACGGCGTATCTGGAGCGGGTCACCGAGGAGATCGGCGCGGCGCTGGCCGCGCGGGGCGGTCGGCACACGGTGGTGTTCCGCAGCACCATGCTGCCGGGCACCTGCCTGGGGCTGCTGGTGCCGATCCTGGAGAAGCGGGTCGGCGGCACCGCGGGCGTCGAGATCGGCGTCGCGGTCAACCCGGAGTTCCTGCGCGAAGGCACCAGCGTGCGGGACTTCTTCGACCCGCCGAAGACCGTCATCGGCGAACTCGACACGGCGAGCGGCGACGTCGTCGCGGCGCTGTATCAGGACCTGCCCGGCGAGGTGTTCCGGGTGCCGGTGCCGACGGCCGAGGCCATCAAGTACGCGGACAACGCCTTCCACGGGCTGAAGATCGGCTTCGCCAACGAACTGGGCGCGGTGTGCCGGGCGCTCGGGGTGGACTCGCACCAGGTGATGGACGTCTTCCTCGCCGACCGCAAGCTCAACATCAGTCCCGCCTATCTGCGTCCCGGCTTCGCCTTCGGCGGCTCCTGCCTGCCGAAGGACCTGCGCAGCCTGGTGCACGCGGCCCACCGGGCCGACGTGTCGGTGCCGATCCTCGCCCACGTCCTGCCCTCCAACGAGGAGCATCTGCAGCGGGCGGTGGAGCTGGTGGAGCGCACCGGGAAGCGCAAGGTCGGCCTGTTCGGGCTGTCGTTCAAGCCCGGCACCGACGACCTGCGCGAGAGCCCGCTGGTCGAGCTGGCCGAGCGGCTCTTCGGCAAGGGGTACGACCTGCGGATCCACGACGCCAACGTCAGCCTGTCCCGGCTGCTCGGCGCGAACCGCGAGTACATCGAGACCCGGCTGCCGCACCTGGCGCAGCTGCTCGCCGACTCCGTCGAGGACGTGCTGGACCACGCCGAGGTCGTCCTGGTCGGCACGAAGGACGCGGCGGTGCTGTCGGCGCTGCCGCACGGCGACGACCCCGTGATCATCGACCTCGTCCGCCTCCCCGACGCCGACGCGCGCCGGACCGAACCCGGGTACGTGGGCCTTGCTTGGTGAGCCGAAGGGCGCGCGGGGCCGCCGCGCGCTGATCCTGGTGGAGAACCTGTCGGTGCCGTTCGACCGGCGGGTGTGGCAGGAGTGCCGGACGCTCCGCGACGCGGGCTGGGAGGTCGACGTCATCTGCCCGCAGGGCACCAAGCGGGACACCGAGCCGGAGGCCGTGATCGACGGGGTGCGGATCCACCGCTACCCGCTGCGCGCGGCCACCGGGGGACCGGCGGGCTACCTCAAGGAGTACGGCACCGCGCTGTGGCACACCGCCCGCCTGGCCCGCAAGGTCGGCCCGGTGGACGTGGTGCACGCCTGCAATCCGCCGGACCTGCTGTTCCTGCCCGCGCTGCGGCTGAAGCGGCGGGGCGCGAAGTTCGTCTTCGACCAGCACGACCTGGTGCCCGAGCTGTACCTGTCCCGGTTCGGCCGGGGCAAGGACCTGCTCTACCGGGGCGTGTGCGCGCTGGAGCGGGCGACGTACCGGGCGGCGGACGTGGTGCTCGCCACCAACGAGAGCTACAAGGACGTCGCCGTGCGCCGCGGCGGGCGGCGGCCCGAGGACGTGTTCGTGGTGCGCAGCGCGCCCGACACCGAGCGGTTCCACCCGGTGGACCCGGAGCCGGACCTGAAGCGCGGCAAGCCCCACCTGCTGTGCTACCTGGGCGTGATGGGCCCACAGGACGGCGTCGACTACGCGTTGCGGGCGCTGGCGAAGCTCCGCGACGAAGTGGGCCGCACCGACTGGCACGCGGTGTTCGTCGGGGCGGGCGACACCTTCGAGGCGATGGTGGAGCTGTCCCGGGAGCTGGGGCTCGACGGCCAGGTGGAGTTCACGGGACGCGTGCCGGACGCCGACCTGGTGCGCTGGCTGTCCACCGCGGACGTGTGTCTCTCCCCCGACCCGTGCAACCCGCTCAACGACGTGTCGACCATGAACAAGGTCCTCGAGTACATGGTGATGGGCCGGCCGATCGTCTCCTTCGACCTGAAGGAGGCACGGGTCTCCGCCGGCGAGGCCGCCGTGTACGCGAAGGGCGACGACGAGGGCGCGTTCGCCGCGCTCATCGCCCGTCTGCTGGACGACCCCGAACAGCGTTCCCGCATGGGGAAGTCCGGGCAGGAAAGGATCAACGGCCCGCTGGCCTGGCGCAACTCGCAGGCGGCGCTGCTGGCCGCCTACGAGGCCGCCGTCGGGGGCGGCGCGGCGGCGGCCCGGAGCGGGCGGGAAAGAGGCACGTCCCTTGAGCGATGACGCGATACGCCTGGTCACCATCGGGCGGATGCTCCGCAGGCGCGGCAGACTGCTGACGGTCCTCGTCGTGCTGGGGGCGCTGACCGGCTTCGGCGCCTCCCTGGTGTTCCCGCCGCGCTACACCACGTCGGCGTCGGTGCTGCTGCCGGGCGCCTGGGAGGAGCGCGTACTGCTGACCCAGGCGGAGATCGCCACCAGCACGGTGGTGACCGACCGCACGGCCGAGGAGCTGGGCTGGGCCGGGGTCGACGGCGAGGAGCTGCGCAAGCGGGTGCGCGCCGAGGTCACCGACGGCAACATCATCAAGATCTCCGGTACCGCCGGGAGCCCGGCGAAGGCGCAGCGGCTCTCCGACGAACTGGCCCGGCAGTTCGTGACGTTCTCCGCGCGGATCGTCGACGGGACCGCGGACCCGACGGCGGCGGCCGGACCCGACCAGCTGCGGCAGATGGTGCTCACCACCAGCCGGCGCATCACCGAGCTGGCCGACGCGGCCGACCCCGGCCGGACCGTGGAGAGCGTGCAGACCCGCACCGAGCTGGCGAAGCTGCGCACCGCGCTCCAGGAGGCGGTCGGCAAACTGAGCCAGGCCGACTCGAACGGGGCCGGCTCCCGGCTGGTCGTGATGGGGCCGGCGGCCAGGCCGACCGGTGAGACGCCGCCGTCCCGGGTGCAGCTGATCGCCGCGGGGGCGGCGCTGTTCTTCCTGCTGGCGGTGGCCGGGCATCTCACCGCGGCCCGGGTGAACCGCAGGCTGCGCTCCGAGCGGGAGATCGCCGCCGCGCTCGGCTCCGGGCTGCTGGGCGGCGTCGAGGTGTCCGCGCGGCGGGGCGCGCACCGTCCGGAGGGCGGCGGCGCCCGGCACCGGGTCCGCCGGCTGCTCGGTCTGGACACCCCGTGGAACGCGCCCGCGCCGCCGGCCGCCGGGGACGAGGCGAGCCTGGGGATCCGCTACCGGCGGGTGTGCGGCCGGATCCGCGACCTGGCGCCAGGCGCGCGGCGGCTGCTGCTGGTGGTGCCCGACGACGACGGCATCGCCCTGCGGGCCGCCGGGCGGCTGGCGGAGGAGGCCGGGGGCGACCCCCTGCTGCGGCTGACGGAGGTCTCCGCCGAGGCGCCGCTGGTGCCCGACCGCGAGGAGGAGTCGGGCGTCCTGGTCGTGCTGAGCGCTGGCACCCGCACCGCCGCCGAGCTGGCCGGTGTCGCCGAGGCGTGCGCGGACGCCGGCCACGACGTGGTCGGCATCGTCCTGGCCGACGCGGTCCGGACCCGTCCGGCGCGGCCCGCCGGCCCGCCGCGGGAGGCCGCCGCTCCGGCGCTCGCCCTCGGCGACGGCGCGCGGGGAGGTGCGCGATGACGAGTACGACAGCGGAGCCGACGGCCGCCGCTCCCCTGCTGGACCTTCAGTCCCTGGTGGTGTCGGTGCGCAGACGCCGACGCCTGTGGGGCTCCCTGGCGCTGCTGGGGCTGCTGCTGGGGGCGGCGGTGGCGGTGCTGCTGCCCCTGCCGCCGACCGCCGTGACGAAGGTGCTGGTCGCCCACCAGGACGACCAGCCGAACGACCCCGGCACGCTGATCCTCACCGACGTGGCTCTGCTGCACACCACGCGGATCGCCGACGCGGCCCTGAAGTCCCTCGACTCCTCGATGAGCGCGGAGGACTTCATGGAGGAGTACGAGGGCGCAGGCCTGACCAACAACTTGATGGAGATCAAGGCGACGGGTGAGACCGGCGAGGAGGCGGTGGCCCGCGCCGAGGCGGTCGCCGAGGCGTTCGTCGCGGACCATGTACGGCGTATCAGGCAGGCCGCGGCGGCCGACGCCTCGACGCTGCTCGCGCAGCGGGACCGCCTGCAGAAGGAACTCGACCAGGTGAACGAGACGATCGGCGACGGGCCGCCGGAGGGCAGCCCGGAGGAGTCGGCGAACCTGGAGACACTGTTCGCCCGCCGCGCCGAACTCAGTTCCCGCATCGGTGACTTCTCGCAGCGGGCGGCGGAGGCCCGGGTGGGCACGCCCCGGCTGATCGCGGGCACGCAGATCGTCGACGCCCCGCACACCGTGAAGCACTCGCTGCCGCTCGCCCTCGCCACCAACGGCGGTATCGGGCTGGTCCTCGGCCTGGTGCTGGGCCTGGTGATCGCCGCGGTCGCCTCCGTGGTGGGCGACCGGCCGGTGCTGCGCCGGGACGTCGCGCGCCACCTGGGCGCCTCCGTCACCGCCGAGCTGTCCCGGTCCGCGCTGCGGCCGCGCCTGATGTGGCGGCGCAGGCGCAGGCGTGCGGCGCGGACCCGGCTCACCTCGTCGCTGGCCCGAACGGTGCGCGGCTCCTCGGAGCCGCTGGCGCTGCTGGAGCTGGGCTGTCCGCGCGGGGCGGGCGTGATCGCCCTGGACCTGGCGCGGACGCTGGCGGCGGACGAGCCGGTGGTCGTGGTCGACGCCCTGCCCAGGCACGGTCTCGCCGGCCGGCGGCGGAAGCCGGGCGACCCGGAGGTGGTCGGCGTGGAGCGGGCCGCGGCCCTGCCGTCCGACCGGCGCCGGATCGGTGTGGCGTCGGTGGCGCCCGGCGCGGCCTGGTCCGACCTCGTCGACCTGGCGGGCCGGGCCGTGCTGGTCGTCCGGGCGGGACACGGGACGACCGCGTGGCTGCACACCGTGGCGCGGCAGCTCGCCGACCGCCGCGTGGAGGTGGCCGGCGTGGTGCTGCTCGACCCGGATCCGCGGGACCGGACGGACGGGACGCTGTGGGACGGGCCGTTCCCGGTGCCGCGCGTCCGCGAGGGGCGGCCGGCCCGGCAGAACGGCACGGGGTCCAACCCCACCGTGCAGGCGGTGACGGACGGTCCGCGGCGCACGGAACGGCTGCCGATGTGGGCGGCGCGGGTCCCGGACAGCGACCAGGAGGCGCGGTAGCTCATGTGCGGCATCGCAGGCACGTACCGGTGGCCGGACGGCAAGGCGGTCACCGACCGGCTCACCGAGACCCTCGCCCACCGCGGCCCGGACGGGTCCGGGACGTACGCCCACGCGGTGGGCGACGGCGAGGTGCACCTCGGGCACCGCAGGTTGGCCATCCTCGACCTGTCCGGCACCGGCGCCCAGCCGATGGTGTCGGAGGGTCTGGCCCTGACGTACAACGGCGAGCTGTACAACGCGCCTCAGCTGCGGGCCGAACTGGAGGGCGCCGGGGTGCGGTTCCGCGGCACCTCCGACACCGAGGTGCTGCTGGAGGCGTGGCGGCGCTGGGGCACGGACTGTCTGCCCCGGCTGCGCGGCATGTTCGCGTTCGCCGTGTTCGACGAGCGCACCGGTGAGCTGGTGCTGGCCCGCGACCAGCTCGGCATCAAGCCGCTGTTCCTGCTGCGGCGCGGCGAAGGGCTGCTGTTCGCCTCGGAGCTGAAGGCGCTGGCGGCGGTGACGGGCGGTTCGCTGGAGGTGGATCCGGCGGCGCTGGTGGCGTCGCTGCTGTACTACTGGGTGCCGGACTCGCGGTGCGCGTTCCGCGGGGCGGAGAAGCTGCCGCCGGGGACCTGGCTGCGCTGCCGGCCCGACGGCTCGGTGCAGCGCGGGCGGTTCTGGGATCTGCGGGAGGTCGCCGCCGAGGGGCAGGAGCGGGCCAGGTCCGGTGATCTGCCGGACCTGGCGGCCGTGGTGGAGGAGTCGACGCGGCTCCATCTGCTGTCCGACGTCCCCGTGGCGACGTTCCTGTCCGGAGGCCTGGACTCCAGCTATCTGACCGCGCTGGCGGCCCGTGACCGGCCGGGCATCCCCGCGTACACGATCGGGTTCCGGGCGGAGGACGCGCGGTTCGAGGCGATGCCGGACGACCTGCGCTACGCCCGGCAGGTGGCGGAGCGGTTCGGGGTGGACCTGCGGGAGATCGAGATCGCCCCGGACGTGCAGGACCTGCTGCCGCGGATGACCTACCACCTGGACGAGCCGGTCGGCGACCCGGCCGCGATCAACACCTTCCTGATCTGCTCGGCCGCCCGGGAGGCCGGGGTGAAGGTGATGCTGTCGGGGATGGGCGCCGACGAGCTGTTCGCCGGCTACCGCAAGCACCTGGCGAACCTGATCGGGGTGCGCTATCGGCGGGTGCCGGGGCCGGTGCGGCGCGGGGTGGCCGCCGGCGTGGACCGGCTGCCGGTCGCCACCCGCCGGCGCGGCCTGCGGTCGGTGCGGTTCGCCAAGCGGTTCCTGTCGTTCGCGGGCCTGCCGGAGGAGACCGCGTTCCGCCGCAGCTACACCCTGTACGACCGGGAGGAGCTGATCGGGCTGCTCGACCCGGACCTGGCCCCGGCGGTCGACGACGTGCTGACCGAGCACGCCGACGTCTACCGGGACAACGCCCTCGACGACTTCGTGAACCGCATGTGCCTGACGGACGCGCGGATGTTCCTGCCGGGCCTCAACCTCGCCTACACCGACCGGTCGAGCATGGCCGCGTCGACCGAGGTGCGGGTGCCGTACGTGGACGTCGAGGTGGTGAGGGCCGCGTTCGCGGTCCCCGGCGCGCGCAAGATCGCGGGGCGGCAGGGCAAGGCGGTGCTCAAGGAGGCGGCCACGACGGTGCTGCCCCGGGAGATCGTGTACCGGCCCAAGGGCCTGTTCAGCGCCCCGCTGCGGGCCTGGATGAGCCGGGACCTCGCACCGCTGGTGCAGGAGGTGGTGCACGACGGTCTGCTGGTCCGCTCCGGCTTCCTGCGCCGGGACGCGCTGGCGCGCATGGTCGCCGAGGACGCCGCCGGGCAGCGGGACTTCTCCAAGCACCTCTGGCATGTGCTGACCCTCGAGCACTGGTACCGCGACGCGACCTCCAAGGCCGGCCACGACTCCCCCGCCTCGACGGCGTAGAGACAAGAGGAACTCCGTGAAACAGGTAGTGCAGAACTACAAGAGCGGCGAGCTGGCGCTGCTCGACGTGCCGGCGCCGGGCTGCAAGCCGGGCGGGGTGCTGGTGCGCAGCACCTTCTCGCTGATCTCCACCGGCACCGAGATGATGAAGGTGTCCGAGGCCGGCATGTCGATGCTGGGCAAGGCGCGGTCGCGGCCGGACCAGGTGGCGAAGGTCGTGCAGAGCGTCGCCGCCAACGGGGTGCCGGCGACGTACCGCAAGGTGATGGGCAAGCTCGACTCGTACACGCCGCTCGGGTATTCGCTGTGCGGGGTGGTCGAGCAGGTCGGTGAGGGGATCGACGACGTCAAGGTCGGCGATGTCGTGGCGTGCGCGGGCAACGAGCACGCGCTGCACGCCGAGCTGAACTGGGTGCCGAAGAACCTGTACGTCCCCGTCCCGGACGGGGTCGCGCCGCGGCACGCGGCGTTCGGCACGGTCGGGTCGATCGCGTTGCAGGGCGTGCGGCAGGGCGAGTCGCGGCTCGGGGAGGTGGCGCTGGTCATCGGTCTCGGGCTGATCGGGCAGCTGGTGGTGCAGCTGCTGAACGCCTCCGGGGTGCGGGTGGTCGGCGTGGACCCCGACCCGGCGCGCTGCGAGCTGGCCGAGCGGCTGGGCGCGGCGGCGTGCGGCGACCCGGGTTCGGCGAGCGTGGAGAGCGCGGTCGCCGAACTCACCGGCGGCATGGGCGTGGACCAGGTGTATCTGGCGGCCGGCGGGAGCAGCAACCAGCCGGTGGAGCTGGCCGCGCGGCTGTGCCGGGACCGCGGCCGGGTGATCGACATCGGCAAGTGCCGGCTCGACCTGCCGTGGAACGCGTACTACGAGAAGGAACTCGACGTCCGCTTCTCCCGCAGCTACGGGCCAGGGCGCTACGACCCGGAGTACGAACTCCAGGGCCGTGACTACCCGATCGGCTACGTCCGCTGGACCGAGCGCCGCAACCTGGGGTGCTTCCTCGACCTGATCGCGCGGGGAAGCGTGGACGTGGAGCCGCTGGTGTCGCAGGTCGCGGACTTCGAGGACGCCGTGGAGACGTACCGGCGGCTCGAGGAGGGCGAAGTCAAGGCGGTGGCCGTGCTGTTCCGGTACGCGTCGGCCGGGGACGCGCTCGCCGTCGAGGCGCCGGAGGTGACGGTTCCCAAGGTGCCCGAGGTGTCGCGGCCGTCCGGCCGGACGGCGCCCGAGCGGCGGTCCGGTCCCGTGCGGCTGGCGTTCGTGGGGGCGGGGAACTACGCGTCGTCGATGCTGCTGCCGCATCTGACGGGACGCGACGGCGTGGAGCTGTCCACGGTCGTCACCACCACTGCGCTGTCCGCGGCCAACGCCCGGCGGAAGTTCGGCTTCGGGAAGGCCACCACCGATCTGGACGCGGTGCTGGGCGACCCGGCCGTGGACGCGGTGTTCGTGGTGACCCGGCACAGCTCGCACGCCGAGCTGACGCGGCGGGCGCTGCTGGCGGGCAAGGCGGTGTTCGTGGAGAAGCCGCTGGCGCTCACCGAGGAGGAGCTGGCCGGAGTGCTGGCGGCGGTGGAGGAGTCCGGCAACGACCGGATCCAGGTGGGCTTCAACCGCCGGTTCGCCCCGCTGCTGCGGGACGCCCGGGAGCTGTTCGGCTCCCGCACCGGCCCGGCGAGCCTGCGTTACCTGGTCAACGCGGGCCGTCTCGACCACGGCAGCTGGTACCTGCGGCAGGACACCGAGGGGTCCCGGTTCGCCGGGGAGGGCGGGCACTTCGTCGACACCGCGAGCTGGCTGCTGGACGCCGACCCGGTGTCGGTGTACGCGGCCGCCCCGGCCGGCAACGAGGACCTGCAGATCGTGCTGGGCTACCCGGACGGGTCCACGGCGACGATCAGCTACGTCACCTCCGGTCCTTCGTCCTTCCCGAAGGAGACGCTGGACCTCGTCGCGGACGGCAAGGTGCTGCGGCTGGACGACTTCACGCGGGCCGCCGTGTACGACGGGCGGCGCCGGCAGCGGGTCGGCTCGCGGCTGCCGAAGGCCCGCGACAAGGGGCAGAACGCGGAGCTGGCGGCGTTCGTGAAGGCGGTGCGGACCGGCGGGCCGATGCCGGTGCCGCTGGAGTCGCTGGCCGCCACCACCACGGCCACACTCGCCGTGCGCACGGCCCTGGCGAGCGGTGTCCCGGTCACCCTGGCGGGGGCGCGATGAGCATGAGCGCGGGCTGGTACCTGCGGCGGCTGTCCCGGATGGGGCCGCAGGAGGCCGCCGGCCGGGCGGCCGACGCGGTGCGCCGGCGGCGCTGGCGTTCGGGGCTGCCCGAGCGGCCTCCGGTCACGGGCGTCCGGTTCACGGCCGTCCTGCCCGAGGGCGCGATCGCCGCGGTGGACCCGGACGCGGTGAAGCGTCTGGTCGCCGAGGCGGACCGGCTGATGGCGGGGCGCGCCGAGTTCTTCGGGGTGGTCCGCGAGGACATGACGGACCCGGACTGGCGGTCCGACCCGAAGACCGGGCGCCGCGCCCCGCTGGAGCACGCCTTCGACGTGCCGTACCGGGACGAGGAGACGGTCGGCGACATCAAGCAGATCTGGGAGCCGTCCCGGCACCAGTACCTGACCGTGCTGGCCGCCGCGTACGCGCTGACCGGGAACGACCGGTACGCGGAGCGGGTGGCCGCGCATCTGCGGTCGTGGTGGGAGGCCAACCCGCCGCTGCGGGGCGCGCACTGGGTCAGCGGCATCGAGCTGGGCATCCGGCTGCTGTCGTGGGTGTGGATCCGGCGGCTGCTGGACGGCTGGGCGGGCGCGCCCGCGCTGTTCGAGGAGAACCCGGTCGCGCTGGACCAGATCTGGCACCACCAGGGCTGGCTGGCCGCGTTCCCCAGCCGGGGCTCGTCGGCGAACAACCACGCGGTCGCCGAGGCGGCCGGGCAGCTCGCCGCGTCCTGTGCGTTCGGCTGGTTCCCGTACTCGCCGAGGTGGCGGGCGGACGCGCTGCGCGACCTGGACCGGCATCTGCGCGCCAACACCTTCCTGTCCGGGATCAACCGGGAGCTGGCGAGCGAGTACCACGGGCTGGTGCTGGAGCTGGGCCTGGCCGCGCTGGCCGAGGCGGACGCCGCGGGCATGACCGTGCCCGCGACGACACGGCTGGTGCTGCTGCGGATGACGGACGCGCTCGCGGCCGTCGTCGACGACCGGCTGCGCCCGCCCCGGCAGGGCGACGCGGACGACGGGCACGGGCTGGTGCTCGACGGCCCGGACACCGACCGGTGGGGGTCCCTGCTGGCCACGGGCGAGGCGGTGTTCGGCCGGCTCGGCTGGTGGCCGGAGGTGCCCGGCGCCGACGTCCGCACCCCGCTGCTGGCCTCGCTGACCGAGCCGTACGGCGAGGGCGTGGCGCGTCCGGAGAGCCGGCCGGCGCACTTCGCGGACGCGGGGCTGACGGTGCTGCGGGGACCCGGCGGGATCTGGTGCCGCTGCGACGGCGGGCCGCACGGCTTCCTGTCGATCGCCGCGCACGCCCACGCGGACGCGCTGTCCGTGGAGGTGCGGCACGACGGGGTCGACGTGCTGGCCGACCCGGGCACCTACTGCTACCACGGTCAGCCCGTGTGGCGGAGCTACTTCCGCTCCACGCTGGGCCACAACACGCTCGAGGCGGGCGGCCGGGACCAGTCGGTGTCGGGCGGTCCTTTCCTGTGGACGCGGCATGCCGCGACGCGGGTCCTGACGGTGGACGCCGACGGGGAGAAGGCGGCGCGCTGGTGCGCCGAGCACGACGGTTACCGTCCGCTGCTCCACCGGCGGCAGGTGGAGGTGACGTACGCGAGGCGCGAGGTGCGGGTGGTCGACACGGTGAGCGGCGACCGCCGGGAGGTGCGTCTGGCGTTCCACCTCGGCCCGGACGTCACGGCCGAGCTGGAGGGGAGCCGGGCGCGGCTCACCTGGACGCGGGACGGCGAGGACCGCTCGGCCGTGCTGGACCTGCCGGCCGGGCTCACCTGGCGCGCGCACCGGGGCGAGAGCGGACCGCCGCTCGGCTGGTACTCCCCCGGGTTCGGGCGCAAGGTGCCGAGCACCACGCTGGTCGGCAGCGGATCCGTCGACGGGACGGCCGAGTTCACCACCGTTCTCGGGTTCGACGGCTAGGGGGCTGCGATGGGTCCGCGTGGAGGAGGAGGCGTGCGCCGGTGGCCGCGCTGGGTGTCGGCGGCGGGGCTGGCGTTCGCGCTGGTGGCTACGGCCGGCTGCGAGAGCGAACCCGACCCGGCGTCGAAGCCGGACGGGCGGTCCCGGGCGGACGCCCGCACCCAGCCGGAGGACGCCGGCGGGGCGCCCGGGACCGTGGCCCGGGTGTGCGAGAAGCCGAAGCCGGGACCGGCGAAGGCCCCGTCCGGCGCGGTGACCGTGGACCCCTCGGTGCCCGGCGACCTCTCCGCGAAGACGAACGCCAACCCGGCCGGCACCACGTTCTGGCTGCGGCCCGGCAGGCACCGTCTCGCCGACGACCGGTACGCACAGGTGGAGCCCAAGAAGGGCAACACCTACCTCGGCGCGCCCGGCGCGGTGCTCGACGGCCGGAGGATCAACCAGTACGCCTTCGGCGGCGGCGCGCCCGACGTCACCCTCCGGCACCTGACCGTGCAGGGCTTCGTCGCGCCGCACGACGAGGGCGTGGTCAACCACGACTCGGCCGACGGCTGGGTGATCGAGCACTCCCGGATCCAGTTCAACTCCGGCGCCGCACTCATGGCCGGGTCCGGGCAGCGGGTCCGGTACAACTGTCTGCGCGGCAACGGCCAGTACGGCATGAACGCGTACAAGGGGTCGGGTCCGTTGCGCGATCTCGTGCTGGAGGGCAACGAGATCACCAACAACAACCGGCACGACTGGGAGACGAAGCGGCCCGGCTGCGGCTGCACCGGCGGTGTGAAGTTCTGGGCCGTCGACGGCGCGGACGTGCGCGGCAACTGGGTGCACGGCAACCGCGGCACCGGCCTGTGGGCGGACACCAACAACAACGACTTCCTGATCGAGGGCAACGTCCTGGAGGACAACCAGGGCGCCGCCCTGATGTACGAGACCAGTTACAACGCGGTGATCAGGGACAACACCATCCGGCGGAACAACTGGGTGGAGGGCAGGCGGTCCGCGGAGCGCGGCGACACCTTCCCGTTCGCCACCGTCTACATCTCGGAGTCCGGCGGCGAGCCCCGCGTGAAGGCCCGCACCGACGAGCTGGAGATCTCCGGGAACCTCTTCGAGGACAACTGGAACGCCATCACCCTGTGGGAGAACGCCGACCGGTTCTGCAACAGCCCCGCCAACACGTCCTCGGCCGACTGCACCCTGCTCGTCGAGGACATCGACCGCTGCGCGCGGCCGGGCATCGCCAAGGCGCCGCTCTACACGGACTGCCGGTGGCGGACCCAGCGGGTGGACGTCCACCACAACCGGTTCCTGCTGGACAGGTCGGCGGTGGACTGCACGTCCATGTGCGACCGGATGGCGGTGCTCGCCAACTACGGCACCTATCCGGAGTGGTCGCCGTACATGGGCGAGAAGGTGGCCGACGCCGTCACGCTGAAGCAGCACAACCGCTGGCGGAACAACGTCTACGAGGGGTCGTGGACGTTCGTCGCGCACGACCCGAGCGGCGAGCTGGGCTTCCGGGAGTGGCAGGGCGCGCCGTACCGGCAGGACGCGGGGAGCACCTACCGCGGCGGGGACGGTGGTTGACGTGCGGGTGGAGCACACGCCGAGGACGGTCGGGGTCGTGTGGGGGCTGCTGGTCCTCAACACCCTCGGCTCCACGGGCGCGGAGACGATCGTGCCGCTGCCGCGGTCGCTGATCCAGATGGTCACGATGGGTGCCCTGGTCGCCGCGTTCGCGCTGGCGCTGGCCATGAACCTGCGGCTGCGGGTGCGTTCCAGCGCGTTCCTGCTGCTGCTCAGCCTGCTGCTGGTGCCGAGCCTGATCTCCAGCGTGGACCTGAGCGCCGGGTTCGGGGCGCTGTTCCGGTGCGGGCGGTTCGCGGTGTTCGTGGCCACGCTGTGGCTGCTCTCCCGCTGGTGGGACGGCTCCACCGCGTTCGTGCGGTACCACATCCGCTGGTACTTCCTGGTGCTGTGCTCGGTCGCCGCCGGCCTGCTGCTGTCGCCGGGCGCCGCCCTGCCCGACCTCTACGGCGGCCGGCTGGTGGGCGCGCTGTGGCCGCTGACGCCGCCGCAGATCGGACAGTACGCGGCGGTGGTCGTCGGGCTCGCCGTGCTGCTGGTGCTGGGCCGCCGCACCGACCGGCGGAGCGCCGCGCTGGTGATCGTGCCGTCGCTGGCGCTGCTCGCCCTCACGCACACCCGGACGGCGACGATCGGGCTGCTCGCCGGTCTGGTGGTGGCGATCGGCTCGATGGTGCTGACCAGCGCCGCCGCCCGCCGCTGGTTCGGCTGGGCGCTCGCGTGCGCCGCGGTGGCCGCCGTCGCGTTCGGGTCGCTGCTCCAGGCGTGGTTCCTGCGCGGGCAGACCGAGGAGAACTTCACCACCCTCACCGGCCGCGCCAAGGTGTGGGAGGCGCTGCTGGACGCGCCCCGGTCGGGCTCGGAGCAGCTGTTCGGGGTGGGGCTCGGCGACAAGTCGTTCGGGGGGCTGCCCATCGACAACAGCTGGCTCGCCGTCTACCACGAGCAGGGGCTGCTGGGCGTGGCGCTGGTGGCGGGGTTCGTGCTGGTGCTGGGCACGGTGGCGCTGCTGCGGCCCCCGTCGCTGGCCCGGGCCTGCGCGCTGTTCCTGATCACCTACTGCGGGCTCGCCTCGTACACCGAGGCGGGTCTGGGCGACGCCTCGCCGTACCTGCTGCACCTGGCGGTGGCGGCCTCGCTGCTGGTGTCGCCCGCCGCCCGGCCGGCGACCGCGGCCGGACCGCCGCCGCCGGAACCCGTCCGGCGGCCCGTCGCGCGGCCGGTCCGCGGCAAGGAGGTGGCGTGAATGCACGTCATGGTGGTGCACAACCGCTACGCGTCGGCGCAGCCGAGCGGGGAGAACAAGGTCGTCGACCAGGAGGTGGCGCTGCTGCGGGAGGCCGGCCACCGGGTCGGGGTGTTCGAGCGGCGCAGTGACGACATCGCCGCCCGCTCGCTGCCCGCCAAGGCGGCGATCCCGCTGCTGGTGCCCTGGAACCCGGCGGTGCGCACCCGGCTGGCGGAGGGGCTGCGCGCCGAGCGGCCGGACGTGGTGCACGTCCACAACGTCTTCCCGCTGCTGTCGCCCGCGGTGATCGCCGCCTGCGCGGACGCGGGGGTGCCGGCCGTCGCCACGCTGCACAACTACACGCAGGTGTGCCCTCCGGGGACCTTGCACCGGGACGGCTCGCCGTGCACGGCGTGCGTGGGCCGGGCGCCCCTTCCCGCCGTCCGGCACGGCTGCTACCGCGACTCCCGGCTGGCGACGGTGCCGCTGGCGGTGAGCCTGTCGGTGAACCGGCGGCGCTGGTGGTCGGGCGTGGAGCGGTTCTTCTGCATCTCGGCGGCGCAGCGTGAGGTGCTGGTGGGCGCGGGGATGCCGGCCGGACGGCTCGTGGTGAAGCACAACTTCGTGCCGGAAACGCCCGTGCGGCGCACCGGCCGGGGCGAGCACCTGCTGTACCTGGGGCGGCTCGCGGAGGTGAAGGGCGTGCGGCTGCTGATGGCCGCGTGGGAGGCGCTCGCCGCCGCCGGTGGGGTGGGCGTGCCGCTGGTGATCGCCGGCACGGGCCCGCTGGAGGCGGAGGTGGCGGCCTGGGCGGCGGGCCGGGACGACGTGCGCTACGTCGGCCTGTACGACCGGGTGCGGTGCCGTGAGGCCGTCGCGGGGGCGGTGGCCGTGGTGGCCCCGTCGACCTGGAAGGAGGCCTTCGGGCTGGTGGTCGTGGAGGCGATGGCGGCGGGGGTGCCGGCCGTCGCCGCCGGGCACGGCGCCTTCACCGAGCTGGTCGAGGACGGGGTGACCGGGCTGCTGCACCGGCCGGACGACGCCGCGTCGCTGGCGTCCGCGCTGCGCCGGGTCACCGCGGACGGCGACGGCAACCGGGAGATGGGCCGGGCGGCCCGGCTCCGGTACGAGCGGGGCTTCAGCCCCGAGGTGGGGCTGGCGCGCCTGGAGGAGGGGTACCGCGCGGCGATCGCGGGACACGGCGGGGCGGACCCGTCACGAGGGGACACGCACACGGGCTCGCGCCGGGGGGACCTGCGCGAGCGGGATGGGGGAAGCAGATGACACGTTGCCGACTGTGCGGTTCGACGGCGCTGGAGAGCGTCGTCGACCTGGGGGCGACCCCGCCGTGCGAGAGCTTTCTCGCCGCGGAGCAACTGGACGCGCCGGAGCCGACGTACCCGCTGCACCTGAGGGTGTGCACGGACTGCTGGCTGGCGCAGATCCCGCCGCTGATCACGCCGGAGGAGACGTTCAGCGAGTACGCGTACTTCTCGTCGTACTCCTCCTCCTGGGTCGAGCACGCGCGGGAATTCGTCGAGGACGCGGCGGCGCGGCTGGGCCTGGGCGAGGACTCCTTCGTGGTGGAGGTGGCGAGCAACGACGGCTACCTGCTGCGGCACGTGGTGGAGCGGGGCGTGCGCTGCCTGGGCGTCGAGCCGTCGGTGAACGTCGGCGCGGCGGCGCGGGAGGCGGGCGTGCCCACGCACACCGCGTTCCTCAGCCCCGGGACGGGCGCGGCGGTGCGCGCCGAGCACGGGCCGGCCGACCTGGTGGTCGCCAACAACGTGTACGCGCACATCCCGGACGTCATCGGCTTCACCAAAGGGCTGCGGGCGCTGGTCGCGGACGACGGCTGGGTGTCGATCGAGGTGCAGCACCTGCTGACCCTCATCGAGGAGAACCAGTACGACACGATCTACCACGAGCACTTCCAGTACTACACGGTCGCGTCCGCGATCCGGGCGCTGGCGAGCGGCGGGCTGACGCTGGTGGACGTGGAGCTGCTGCCCACGCACGGCGGTTCGCTGCGGCTGTGGGCGCGGCCCGAGGAGGCGGCCGGGGAGCCCAGCCGGCGGGTTGCGGACGTGCTGGCCCGGGAGAAGGCCGCCGGGCTGCAGGAGCTGTCCGGGTACACCGAGTTCTCCGCCCGGGTGGCGAAGGTGCGCCGGGACCTGCTGCGGTTCCTGGTCGAGGCGGCCGAGGAAGGGAGGACGGTCGTCGGGTACGGCGCCCCCGGCAAGGGCAACACGCTGCTCAACCACTGCGGGATCCGGCCCGACCTGCTGCCGTACACGGTGGACCGCAACCCGTACAAGCACGGCCGGTACACCCCGGGCACGCGCGTCCCGATCCTGCCGCCGGAGCGCATCGCCGCCGACCGGCCGGACTACGTGCTGGTGCTGCCCTGGAACCTGCGCGCCGAGCTGGTCGAGCAGCTGGCGTACGTGCACGAGTGGGGCGGCCGGCTGGTCTTCCCCATCCCGGAACTGAGCATTGTCGAGGTCGAGCGATGAAGGTCGTACTGTTCTGCGGCGGTTACGGGATGCGCATGCGCGCCGGGGCGAACGACGACATCCCCAAGCCCATGGCGATGGTCGGACCGCGCCCGCTGATCTGGCACGTGATGCGCTACTACGCGCACTTCGGGCACAAGGAGTTCATCCTGTGCCTGGGCTACGGCGCCCACCACATCAAGAACTTCTTCCTCAACTACGAGGAGACCGTCTCCAACGACTTCGTGCTGCGCGGCGGCCGCACCGAGCTGCTGTCCACCGACATCGCGGACTGGACCATCACGTTCGCGCAGACCGGCATCGAATCGCCCATCGGGGAGCGGCTGCGCCGGGTGCGGGACCACCTGGACGGCGACGAGATGTTCCTCGCCAACTACGCGGACGTGCTCACCGACGCCCCGCTGCCGGAGATGATCGACCGGTTCTCCCGCCGGGACGCGGGCGCCTCGATGATGGTGGTGCCGCCGCAGTCGTCGTTCCACTGCGTGGAGCTGGGCCAGGACGGCCTGGTGGGCGGCATCACCCCGGTGAGCGAGCTGCCGCTGTGGGAGAACGGCGGCTACTTCGTGCTGCGCCGGGAGATCTTCGACCACATCCCCGAGAACGGAGATCTCGTCGCCGACGGGTGTGCCCAACTGGCCAAGCGGGGAAGGCTCGTTGCGCATCAGCACCGCGGCTTCTGGCAGCCGACCGACACCGTGAAGGAGCGCACGGCGCTGGACGAGGCCTACGCCCGGGGGGACCGGCCGTGGGCCGTGTGGGAGCGGGAGCGTACGGGGACGGGGGTGAGCGCGTGATCCGGCTGGGAACCGGGCGTCTGGAGCGGGTCGTCGCGGTGGGCGCGCACTGCGACGACATCGCCATCGGCGCCGGCGGCACCCTGCTGACCCTGTGCCGGGCCCACCCGGGCCTCAGGGTCGACGCGCTGGTGCTGTCCGGCGCCGGCACGGAGCGTGAGCAGGAGGAGGCGGAGGCGCTCGCCGCGTTCTGCCCGGGCGCCGACCTCAGGCTGACCGTGGACAAGCTGCCCGACGGCCGGCTGCCCGCGCACTGGGCGGAGGCGAAGGCCGCGGTCGAGGAGCTGCGCGCCCGCACCGAGCCCGACCTGGTGCTCGCGCCGCGCACCGAGGACGCGCACCAGGACCACCGCGGTCTGGCGAAGCTGATGACCACCGCGTTCCGCGACCATCTCGTGCTGGGCTACGAGATCGTCAAGTGGGACGGGGACCTGGGCCGCCCGGTGGTGTACCAGCCGCTGGCGCCGGAGACGGCCGAGGACAAGGTGCGGCTGCTGCAGGAGCACTACCCCTCGCAGCGGCACCGGCCCTGGTACGACCGGGAGGCCTTCCTGGGGCTGGCCCGGATCCGGGGCATCGAAAGCAACGCGCGCTACGCCGAGGCGTTCGCCGTCACCAAACTCACTGTCGACCTGGGGGGTTGAAACCTTGCGCGTACTGCTCACCGGACACCAGGGCTATCTGGGCACCGTGATGGCCCCGGTGCTCACGGCCGCCGGACACGAGGTCGTCGGGCTGGACGCCGGCCTGTTCGCCGACTGCGTGCTGGGGCCGAAGCCCGCGGACCCTCCGGGGACGCGGGTGGACCTCCGGGACGTCACGGCCGGCCATGTGGCCGGGGTGGACGCCGTGATCCACCTGGCCGCCCTGTCCAACGACCCGCTGGGGGCGCTGGCGCCGGAACTCACCTACGACATCAACCACCGCGCGTCCGTGCGGCTGGCGAAGCTGGCCCGTGACGCGGGGGTGCGGCGCTTCCTGTACGCCTCGACCTGCTCGGTCTACGGCGCGGCGGGCGGCGGCGAACTGGTGGCCGAGGACGCCCCGCTGCGCCCGGTGACGCCGTACGCCGAGTCCAAGGTGCGGGTGGAGGACGACCTGCACGAACTGGCCGACGGCGACTTCAGCCCGGTCTACATGCGCAACGCGACCGCCTTCGGGTACTCGCCGCGGCTGCGCGCCGACATCGTGCTGAACAACCTCGTCGGGCACGCCCTGCTGTCCGGTGAGGTGCTGGTGCTGTCCGACGGCACGCCGTGGCGTCCGCTGGTGCACGCCGCGGACATCGCCCGTGCGTTCACGGCCGCGCTGGAGGCGCCGCGGGAGGCGGTGCACGACCGGGCGTTCAACATCGGCAGCGAGGTCAACAACGTCACGGTGGCGGAGATCGCCCAGCAGGTCGCGGACGCGGTGGACGGCTCCAAGGTGGTCATCACCGGGGAGACGGGCGCCGACCCGCGCTCGTACCGGGTGGACTTCTCCCGGTTCCGTCAGGCGATCCCCGGCTTCGACTGCGAATGGACCGTGAAGCGGGGCGCGCTGGAACTCGCCGACGCCTACCGGACGCACCGGCTGACCCGGGAGGCGTTCGAGCAGCGGTTCACCCGGCTCGCCGTGCTGCGCGCCGCGTCCGACGCGGGCACGGTCGACGACACCCTGCGGTGGCGGTCGTGACCACGCCGGGCGAGGAGATGCACGCCCTGGTGGAGCGGATGTATCCGCTCTGCCGGAGCATCACCGGGGACGGGGTGCGCGCCACCCTGGACATCGTCGGGGAGCACCTGCCGCTGGAGGTGCACGAGGTGCCCACCGGCACGCAGGTGCTGGACTGGACGGTTCCGCAGGAGTGGAACGTCCGGGAGGCGTGGATCGCCGACCCGTCCGGGCGGCGGGTCGTCGACCTCGCCGACTCCAGCCTGCACGTGCTCGGGTACAGCGTTCCCGTGTCTGCGCGGATGCCCCTGTCCGAGCTGCGCGCGCATCTGCACACCCTGCCCGAGCACCCCACGTGGGTTCCGTACCGCACCAGTTACTACAAGCCCGACTGGGGCTTCTGTCTCGCGCAGGAGACCCTGGACGCGCTGCCGGACGGCGAGTACGAGGTGCGGATCGACTCCACCCTCGCGGACGGGCACCTCACCTACGCCGAGCACGTGGTGCCGGGTCAGGTGCCCGACGAGGTGATCGTCTCCAGTCACGTGTGCCACCCGTCGCTGGCCAACGACAACCTGGCCGGCATCGCGGTGGCCACGTTCCTCGCCCGGTCGCTGGCCGAGGCCACGCCGTACCACACGTACCGGTTCCTGTTCGCGCCCGGCACCATCGGGGCGATCACCTGGCTGGCCCGCAACGCCGGCCGGGTGGAGCGGGTGAAGCACGGGCTGGTGCTGGCCTGCGCGGGCGACCGCGGCTCGCTGACCTACAAGCGCAGCAGGCGCGGGTACGCGGAGATCGACCGGGTGACGCGGTACGTGCTGGAGACCTCAGGACGCCCGCACGAGATAAGGGAGTTCACCCCGTACGGCTACGACGAGCGGCAGTTCTGCTCGCCGGGCTTCGACCTCGGGGTCGGGTCGCTCAGCCGGACCCCGTACGCCGGCTACCCGGAGTACCACACCTCGGCGGACGACCTGGACTTCGTGACGCCGGAGGCGATGGAGGACACCCTCGCCGTCTGCCGGGAGGTGTTCGCCGTGCTCGACCGCAACCGGCGGTACGTCAACCTCAGCCCTTACGGGGAGCCGCAGTTGGGGCGGCGCGGGCTCTACGGGGCGCTCGGCGGCCGCAGCGACGCGCAGGAGGCCCAGATGGCGATGCTGTGGGTGCTCAGCCTCTCCGACGGCGAGCACGCTCTGCTGGACGTGGCGGAGCGGGCCGGTCTTCCGTTCGACACCGTCGTCGCGGCGGCCGACGCCCTGCACGGCGCCGGGCTGGTCAAGGCGTGAGGCCGATGGCCGCCGAGGAGGACAGGACGACGACGGCGCCGGAGCGGCCGGCCCGCACCGTGACGCGGGCCGTCGCGGGGCGGCTGTCGTGGGGACTGGCCGACCAGGCGGCCTCCAGCCTGTCCAACTTCGCCGTGGGCGTGTACGTGGCTCGCTCCCTGGGGCTGACCGCGTTCGGCGTGTTCAGCCTGGCCTGGGTGACCTACGGCGTGGTGCTCAGCGTCTCCCGAGGCCTGGCCACCGACCCGCTCGTGGTGCGGTTCAGCGGAGTGTCCGAGGCGTCCTGGCGGCAGGCGGTGTCCCGCTCCACGGGCACCTCGCTGGGCGTCGGCGCGGTCATCGGCGCGCTGTGCGTGGCCTTCTGGCCGCTGCTCGGCGGCAGCGTGGGCGCCGCGTTCGCCTGCCTGGGCGTGGTGCTGCCCGGGCTGCTGCTCCAGGACGCGTGGCGGTACTCGTTCTTCGCGGCCGGCGTCGGCCGGAAGGCGTTCGTCAACGACGTGGTGTGGGGCGTGGCGCTGATCCCCGCCATGGTCGTGGCGGCGCAGGCGGGCACGGTGCCCGCGTTCGTGCTCGCCTGGGGCGGCTCGGCCGCGGTGGCGGGGGTGTACGGCTGGGCGCAGTCCGGCATCCGGCCGCGGCTCACCGGGGCCCGGGTGTGGATCCGCGACCACCGTGACCTCGGCTACCGCTACCTGGTCGAGAACACCTGCGTGAGCGGCGCGGGCCAGCTCCGCGCGTACGGGCTCGGCGCCATCGTCGGCGTCGGCGCGGTCGGCGTCGTCCGGGGCGCCGAACTGCTGCAGGGCCCGTTCCTGGCGGTGCTGATGGGCCTGACGCTGGTCACCGTGGCCGAGGCGGCGCGGATGCTGCGGCAGGCCCCGCACCGGCTCGGCCGGTTCTGTCTGTTCCTGGGCGGCGGCCAGGCGGTCGCCGCCCTGCTGTGGGGCGGCGTGCTGCTGCTGCTGCCGGACCGGGCGGGGGACCTGGTTCTCGGCGACGTCTGGCCCGCCGCCAAGGAGCTCATCGTTCCGGCCACCCTCAGTGTCGCGGGGGCCGGTGTCGGTACCGGAGCAGCCGCCGGGCTGCGCGCGCTCGGCGCGGCCCGGCTCAGTCTCCGGTGCCAGATCTTCGCCTCCGTGTGCTACGTGGGCCTCGGTATCGGCGGTGCGGCCCTCGGCGGCACCGTCGGCTCGGCCTGGGGCGCGGCCGTCGCGTCCGTGTGCGGTTCGGCCGCGTGGTGGCTGCATCTGAGGATCGCCCTGCGCGAGCACCACCGAGATCTCTCATCCGTGAAGTGAGGACGTCATGACCGCGCAACCCCGGCTGAGCATCGGCCTACCCGTGTACAACGGCGAGGAGTACCTCGCCGAGTCGCTGGAGGCCCTGCTCGGCCAGACGTACGAGGACTTCGAGTTGGTCATCACCGACAACGCGTCGACCGACGGGACCGAGGACGTCTGCCGCCGCTACGCCGAGCAGGACTCCCGGATCCGGTACATCCGGCTGTCCCGGAACATCGGCGCCGCGCCGAACCACAACTACGTCTTCACCCAGTGCCGCGGCGAGCTGTTCAAGTGGGCCTCGCACGACGACCTGTACGCCCGTGACCTGCTGAAGCGCTGCGTGGAGGCGCTGGACGAGCACCCGGACGTGATCCTCGCCCACAGCGACCAGGCCGTCATCGACGAGGACGGCAAGGTCAAGGTGCCGTACGCGTACACACTGAACACCTCCTCGCCGCACGCCCCGGAGCGGTTCCGCAGCCTGCTGTTCGAGCCCGGCGGCGACGACTTCTACGGCGTGATGCGCGCCGACGTGCTGCGCCGGGTCAGACCGCACGACAGCTACCACCACGCGGACCGCACGTTCGTCGCCGAGATCACCCTGCACGGCCGCTTCCACCAGGTGCCGGAGCTGCTGTACTTCCGACGCGACCACCCCACCCGCGCCGAGCGGGCCAACCCCTCCAAGCGCGCCCGCTGCGTCAACCTGGACCCACGCCGCGCGGGACCGCTGCACCCGACGCCCCGCCTCCTCGCCGAGTACGTGTGGGGATTCGTCTCGGCGGTGAAACGGGCGCCGCTGTCCCCCGCCGACCGGCGCGCCTGCTACCGGCATCTGGCCTCGTGGGCGACCAGCAGGGTCCGCCCGGGCGCCGGGGAGCGGGTCGAGGACCGGGCCCCGGTGGACCCGGCCGCGCTGGACATCTCCGTCGACGCCCTGGTCGCCGGCCGCGAGAGGGGTGCCGCGTGACGTCTCCGCGAGTGGGCCTCTTCGGTCTGTTCGGCTCCGGGAACGTCGGCAACGACGGCTCGCTGGTGGCGGTGCTGGACCATCTGCGCGCGGCTCGTCCGGACGCGGCGGTGGACGCCCTGTGCGGCGGCCCCGAGACCGTGACGGCCCGGTACGGCATACCCGCGGCACGGCTCCACTGGTTCCGCGGCGAGTACCGCACCGCGGCGCGCCCGGACGACGTCGTGGGCAAGGGCGTGGGCAAGCTGGTGGACGCCTTCCGCATCGCGGCCTGGGTGCGCCGGCACGACGTGGTGCTCGTCCCCGGCACCGGCATCCTGGAGAGCACGCTGCCGCTGCGGCCGTGGGGCATGCCGTACTCGCTGTTCCTGGTGTGCGCGGCGGGCCGGTTGCTGGGCACGCCGGTCGCGCTGGTCGGGGTCGGGGCGTCCGAGACCGGCAGCCGGCCGGTGCGGGCGCTGACCCGGTGGGCGGCGCGGCTGGCCGCCTACCGGTCCTACCGGGACACGCTGTCGCGGGACGCGATACGGGCGATGGGCGTGGACACCCGGCACGACGAGGTGTACGCGGACCTGGTGTTCGCCCTGCCGACTCCCCCGCCCGGCGACTCCTCGGGGCCGCCCGGACCGGTGTGCGTGGGCGTCATGGACTTCGGCGGCAGCAACGACGAGCGGGACAGGGCGGACGAACTGCGCCGCCGCTACCTGGACGGCATGACGCGGTTCGTGCGCGCGCTGGCCGCGGAGGGCAGGCCGGTGCGGCTGCTCACCGGCGACGACGTGGACCGGCCGGTGACCGAGGCGATCCTCGAGGCGGTCGACTCGCCGCTGGTCACCGCCGCCGCGACGGCGTCGCTGGGCGATCTGATGAAGGAGATGGCGGTCGCGGACACGGTGGTGGCGACCCGCTACCACAACCTGGTGTGCGCGCTGAAGGTCGGCACCCCTGCGCTGGCCGTCAGCTACGCGTCGAAGAGCGACCGGCTGATGGCCGACATGGGGCTGGGCGAGCACTGCCACCCGGCGCGGGACATCGACGCCGGCCGGCTGCTGGAGCAGTTCCGCGAGCTGGAGCGGAACCGGGCGGAGGTCAGGCGGACCCTCGCCGAGGGCAGCCCGGTGCCGGCCGGGCGGGTCCGCCGGCAGTTCGAGGCGCTGAACGCGCTCTTACCGGCGTCCGGCGCCGCACCCGACCCTGCACGACAGGAGACCCCATGAAGGTGACCGAGGTCCCGGCGATCGCCGGGGCATTTCTGTTCGAGCCGACTCCGTTCACCGATGAACGAGGCTTCTTCTGCCGCACGTTCGACGCGGACCTGGCGCGTTCCGTGGGCATCGACCCGGACGCCTTCGTCCAGGACAGCCTGTCCCGTTCGGTGCGGGGCGTGGTGCGCGGCATGCATCTGCGGTCCGGGAAGGGCGAGGCCAAGCTGGTGCGCTGCTCCTACGGCCGGATCTTCGACGTGGTGGTGGACCTGCGCCCCGGCTCGCCGACATATCTGCGCCGGGCCACGTTCGAGCTGTCCGGCGACACGCAGGCCACGCTGTACGTGCCGGCGGGCTGCGCGCACGGCTTCCAGGCGCTGACGGAGACCGCCGACACGTCGTACCGGATCGACCGCGAGCACGACCCCTCGGAGGACGTGACGATCGCCTTCGACGACCCCGGACTGGCCGTCCCCTGGCCGCTGCCGGTCACGGTGGCGTCCGAACGCGACCGCAAGGCGCCTGGGCTGGCCGAGGTGCTGAGAACGCTGGAGGTGAAGGTGCCATGAGCGGCGAGGAGTTGAGCCTGTCCCGGTCGCGGGCGGTGAACGAGCGGCTGCACGCGGCGGTTCCGGGCGGGTCGCACACGTACGCCAAGGGCGACGACCAGTACCCGCATGACCTGGCCCCGGTCATCGACCACGGCCGCGGCGCGCACGTGTGGGACGTCGACGGCAACGAGTACGTCGAGTACGGCTCGGGGCTGCGCTCGGTGAGCCTCGGGCACGCCCATCCGCGGGTGCTGGAGGCGGTGCGGCGGGAGCTGGACCGGGGCAGCAACTTCGTGCGCCCGTCGGTGGTGGAGGCGGAAGCGGCGGAGCGGTTCCTCGCGACGGTGCCCACCGCCGAGATGGTGAAGTTCGCGAAGAACGGCTCCGACGCGACGACGGCGGCGGTGCGGCTCGCGCGCGCCGTCACCGGGCGCGCGCGGGTGGCGCTCTGCGCGGACCACCCGTTCTTCTCGGTGGACGACTGGTTCATCGGCACCACGCCCATGTCGGCGGGCATCCCGTCGGACACCACGGACCTGACGGTGACGTTCCCCTACGGCGATCTCGCCGCCGTGGAGGCGCTGTTCGACCGGTACCCGGACGAGATCGCCTGCCTGATCCTGGAGCCGGCCACCCAGGCCGAGCCGCCGCCGGGTTACCTCGAAGGGCTGCGTGACCTCGCGCACCGCCACGGCAGCGTTCTGGTCTTCGACGAGATGATCACCGGCTTCCGCTGGTCGGAGGCGGGCGCGCAGGGCCTGTACGGGGTGACTCCGGACCTCTCCACCTTCGGCAAGGCGCTGGGCAACGGCTTCGCGGTGTCCGCGCTGGCCGGGCGCCGCGAGCTGATGGAGTGGGGCGGACTGCGGCACGACGGCGACCGGGTGTTCCTGCTGTCCACCACGCACGGCGCGGAGACGCACGCCCTGGCGGCGGCGATGGCCGTGCAGACGACCTACGTCGAGGAGGGCGTCACCGCCCGGCTGCACGCGCTCGGCGAGCGGCTGGCCGCGGGCGTCCGGGACGCGGCGGCCGCGATGGGCGTCGCCGACCATGTCGTGGTCCGGGGTCGCGCCAGCAACCTGGTCTTCGCGACGCTGGACGCGCGGGGGCGGCCGTCGCAGGAGTACCGGACGCTGTTCCTGCGGCGCCTGCTGACGGGCGGCGTGCTGGCCCCGTCGTTCGTGGTGAGCAGCGCGCTGGAGGAGGCCGACATCGACCGCACGGTGGACGTGGTCGGCCAGGCGTGCGCGGTGTACCGCAAGGCGCTGGACGCCGGCGATCCGACGCCGTGGCTGGGGGGACGGCCGGTGCGGCCGGTGTTCCGGCGGAGGGTGTGAGGCGCCGGGTCGTGCGAGGTCCCGTCAGCCGGTCCGGTGGCGGAGGGCGTCGGCCGTCCGGTCGACCGCCCACGCCACCACCGGCACCACCGCGAGCGCGGTGCCCCAGCCGCCGACGGTATCGGTCGGGTAGTGCGCTCCGGTGGCGACCTGCGCCCATCCCATGGCGGCTCCGGCGGCCGAGGCGGCGCCCAGTACGAGCGCCGTCCCGGCCGCGGGCCCGAGGCCGAGCCGGCCCGTCGCGAGCAGCGCGACGGTGAGGGCGAACGCGGTGAGGAAGGCGGTGTGGCCGCTCGGGAAGGCGAGGTTGTCGTCGCCGTTGATGGTGCGGGCGGCCAGCGGCTTCAGCAGTTTCGTCATGCCGACGGCGGCACCGCTGCCGGCGACGAGCAGCACGGCAGCGCGCTGCCACCGCAGCAGCAGGCAGCCCGTCACTCCGGTCACGAGCAGAAGCAGGGCGCCCGCGGGATCGCCGAGGAAGTCCGTCGCGGAGGCGATGTGCCACCACGGGGCGCCGACCCCGTACGCCGCCTCGCCGATCCGGGCGTCCGTCCGGCCGGGACCGGCGTCACCGGCGTAACGCATGCCGAGCACGAGGACCACCAGCGCGGCCAGCGCGGCCACGGCCGCGAGCCGTCCGCTGAGCGCCGCCGGAACCACCGGCGGCACGACCGCCCTGCCGTCCGTCACCGTCACCGTGCCGCCCACCCCCGTGAAACGTCCCTCGTCAGCCTAACCGACGGTTCCATGCCGGGAGTTGGCGCACAGGCGGCGTCAGGGGGCGGCGGGCGGCGCGAACAGGTGGTACTCGGACACCGTGGTGAACTCCAGGCGCCGGTACAGCGGTTCGCCCGCGGGACTGGCGACGAGGGCCGCGTGGCGCATGCCGCGGTCGCGCCCGGCGCGCAGGGCCGCCTCGGTCAGGGCCGCGCCGATCCCGCGGCGGCGGTACTCCTCGGCGACATGGACGAGGAAGATCCCCGCCACGTCGTACGCCGAGATGACCGTGGCGGTCCCGATCACGCGCCCTTCGTCGAGCGCGGCCAGCCGGTCGATGACCCCGTTGTCGGCGCGCCGGGCCTCGATGCGCGTCAGGTCGGGCTCGATACCGGGGACGGCGCCCATCGACCTGCTGTAGACGCGTACCACCTCCGCGAGCAGGCCGGGCCCGGTCTCCGGGACGATCCGTACGCCCTCCGGTGTGCGCGGTGCGGGGCCTAGCCGGTCGAGGGAACGCACCATCACCGGGAGGGACCCCAGTTCGGTCATGCCGTGCCGGGTGAGCGCCTCCCGCGTGCCCACGGGGCTGTCCTGCCCCACCCACCACCACCAGGGCACCCCCGCGAGGGCCTCGCCGGCGGCGGTGACCGCTTCCCCCGCCTCCGCCGGCCGTCGCAGCCGGACCACTCCGTTGAACTGCGGCTGGGCGAGACCGCTGCGGAAGTGGTCGGTGATGCCCGTCGCCCGCACCTGTTCTCCCCAGCCTGTGAGGTACTGGCGGAAGTTGGCGTACACCCGGTCCAGGAGTCCGGCGTGCCGGGTGTCCGGTCCTGCGTCCGTGCGCACGGTGTCGGTCATGCTCGTCGTCCTTCCGTCGGCGCCTACGGCGTCACGATGCGGTAGTCCGCCACCGGCCGGTAACCGATGCGCAGATAGAGGCGGTTGCTCACCGGGTTGGACAGGTCGGTGAACAGCAGTACGTGCTCCGCGCCCGCGTCGCGCGCGGCGCGGGACACGGCGGCGGTGACCGCCGCGCCGTACCCGCGCCCCCGGTGCGGGGGCGGCACGTAGACCGGGGTGATGCGGGCGGTGGCGGCCACGACGGTGGTCATGGCGGCCACCGCGACGGGCTCGCCGTCGACCGACCAGACGCGCCAGCCACCCTCGGCGATCCGCTCGTCGACGAACCGGTCCAGGTCCGCGCCGAGTGATCCCGCCTCGGCGACGAAGCGGTCGCACCAGGCGCGCAGGAGGGGGCGGTCGTCCTCGGTCGCCACCCGTGCCACCCCGGGCGGTGCGCCGACGGGCGGGACGAGCCGGTCCAGTCGGTGCAGGCGCAGGCGGGGCCCGGCGCCCGGGGCCGCGCCCGTCTCCTTCTCCCAGGCCGCCCCGAAGGCGCGCACGGACGCCTCGTCGCTCATCAGCCCGGCGTACGGTTGGGCGTCCGTGAGGAGCGACCGGGCCAGGCCGCGCGCGGCGTCCGGCGGGAGGGCGGTGGCGACCGTGAGGTGCGGCGTTCCGACGAACGCGGCCGTCACGGGGGCGTCGGACGCCTCACGCCACCAGCCCAGGCGGGCGGCCGTCCCGGCGCCGGCGAGCGGGGCGCGTTCGAGCGAGTCGAGCGCGGTCAGCAGCATCGTGTGCCGGTCGGGCTGCGCGGAGACGAAGGCGCCGGCCTCCCGCCGGAACAGTCCGGGACTGCCGGTGACGGTCCAGGCCATCGTCGCGCTCTCCTGCTGTTCGGTGCCGGGGTGCGGCGGTCGCCCCCGTGAAGGGTGCGCTGCACGCCGTGCGCGTGTGCACGGCGTGCGGCGACCGCCTCATCCTGCCTCCGGCATGCGCGCCCCGTCCATGTGATAGATGTCTCAGATAATCTATCCAGCCCCCCGGCAACCAGCGCCCGGCACTCCGGCACACGCAGACGCGCGAGGGGCGCCCCGTTTCCCACGGCGCGCCCCCCGTCGGTCGGCGACTCCTCAGGCCGGATGGTCCGGCTGCTGCTCCGGGGGCTTGCCGCCGCCCCGGCCGCCGCCCTTGTTGCCGCGGTCGGTGCCGTGGGCGTGGCCACCGGCGCCCCGGCCGGGCTGGGACGCCTTCCGGGCCTCGCTGTCCTGCGGTGTGGCCCCGCCCTTGTCGCTGCGCCGCAGCTCGGGCTGTTGCGGGTTCGACATCGGCTCCTCCTTGCGTCGCCTGCGCCTCGATGCGCGCCTGCCGCTCTCCGGGTGTCTCGTGCACGCGGGACGAAACGCGCTGTCGATCAGGTCAGTCCCGTGAGCCGTCCCCCGTCCCCGGCTCGGCCAGGCGCCGGTGGGCCGCCGCCTTCACGCCGTCGGGCAGCACCTTCCCGGCCAGCCCCTGCGCCTTGGTCATCAGCGACCCGGTGACGGCCTTCTTCTCGCCCTTCACGATCGCCTCGAACGCCTGCCCGGCCACCTGCTCCGGCGGGTCCTTCTTCATGGAGCCCATGCGGGTGTCGTCACTCATGTCGGCCCGGTCGAAGAACTCGGTCTCCGTCGGCCCCGGCATGAAGGACGTGACGGTCACCCCGGTGTCCTTCACCTCCTCAGCCAGCGCCTGCGCGAAGCTCTGCACGAACGACTTGGACGCGTTGTAGACCGGCTGGAAGGAGCCGGGCATCTGCGAGGCGACGGACGAGGTGAACGCGAGCCGCCCTTCGCCGCGCGCCGCCATCGCCCGCAGCAGCGGCTTCGCCAGCCGTACGGTCGCGGTGACGTTGAGGTCGATGACCTCCTGGTCGTCGGTGAGGTCGGTGTCGACGAAGGCGCCGCCCCGGCCGACCCCGGCGTTGAGGACGGCGACGTCGACGGTCAGGCCGTCGAGCGCGTCGAGGAGCAGGAAGCGCCCCTCGCCGGTCCGCAGGTCGGCGCGGACCGCGCGCACCTCCCCGCCCGCCTCCCGCAGCCGCTCGGCGGCGGACTCCAGCTCCTCGTCCTCGGCGTTCACGACGAGGTCGTACCCGTGCGAAGCGAACTGCCGGGCGAGCTCGAGGCCGATGCCGCTGGACGCGCCGGTGATCAGTGCGAGTGGCCGTGTCTCAGTCATGCCGGACGGGTAACCCCGCCCGCCCGGGTCACGCACCGTGCCCGCAGCCGGCGACGTTTCCCGTGCCGCCCCGGCGGTTACTCGCGGCGGTGCTGCACGAGTGTGCCTCCCGCCGCCCGACCTCCGGAGTGACACCGTGACCGTCTCCGTGGTCCTCTTCACCGCCGACCTGCGTCTGCGCGACCACCCCCCGCTGCACGCGGCGCTGCGGTCCGCGGACGAGGTGGTGCCGCTGTTCGTGCGGGACCCCGGCATCCACGCGGCCGGTTTCGACGCGCCCAACCGGCGGGCCTTCCTCGCCGACTGCCTGCACGACCTCGACGCCTCGCTGCGGCGCCGCGGCGGCCGGCTCGTGGTCCGCTCGGGGCCGGCCGTCCGGGAGGTCTGCGCGGTGGCCGCCGCGTGCGGGGCGGCCGAGGTGCACATGGCGGCGGGCGTGACGGCGTACGCCCACCGCCGTGAGGAGCGGCTGCGCAAGGAGCTCGGCGCCGCCGGTGTGGCGCTGCGCGTGCACGAGGCGGTGATCACCGCGCTCGCCCCCGGGGCGGTGACCCCGTCCGGCTCGGACCACTACGGCGTGTTCACCCCCTACCTCCGCCGCTGGTCGCGGGAGACCCTGCGCACGCCGCTCGCGGCGCCCCGCGCCGTCCGCGTCCCCGACGGGGTGCGCGGTGAGCCGCTGCCCGGCCGCGCGGACGTGTCCGGCACCTCCCCCGGTCTCCCGCCCGGAGGGGAGACGGCCGGCCGGGACCGGCTCGCGCGGTGGTCGCGCTCCGGCGGCATGGCAGCCTACGAGGACCGGCACGACGACCTCGCGGGCGACGCCACGTCGCGGCTGTCGCCGTACCTCCACTTCGGGACGCTCTCCGCGGCGGAGGCCGTCCACCGGGCACGCGAGCGGGGAGGTCCGGGCGCGGAGGCGTTCGTGCGTCAGCTGTGCTGGCGGGACTTCCACCACCAGGTGCTGGCGGCGCGCCCCGAGGCGTCCTGGCGGGACTACCGCACCCGCGACGACCGCTGGCGCGGCGAGGACGACGCCGCCGAGGACATCGCCGCCTGGCGGGACGGCCGCACCGGCTACCCGATCGTCGACGCGGCCATGCGGCAGCTGCGGCACGAGGGCTGGATGCACAACCGGGCGCGCCTGCTGACCGCGAGCTTCCTGACCAAGACCCTGTACGTCGACTGGCGGATCGGCGCCCGGCACTTCCTGGACCTGCTGGTCGACGGTGACGTCGTCAACAACCAGCTCAACTGGCAGTGGGCCGCCGGCACGGGCACCGACACCCGCCCGCACCGCGTCCTCAACCCCACGGTCCAGGCCAAGCGCTTCGACCCGGACGGCGCGTACGTGCGCCGCTGGGTCCCGGAGCTCGCGGACGTCGACGCCGGGCGGATCCACGAGCCGTGGCGTCTGACGGAGGACCGCCGCCGGGCGCTCGCCTACCCCGCTCCGATCGTCGACCTGGCCGACGCCCTCACCCGTTTCCGCCACGCCCGGGGCCGCGACTGAGGAGGCGGCCTTCCCGCCCTCCCCTGCCGCCCGCCCGTGTAGAGGCACCGCAGCGGGGCACCCAGCCCCGGCGACCGATCGGAGGACCCCATGGCCGACCTGCTGAGCGAGGAGACCCGCCGGCCGACCGCCCGCAGCCGCCCGGGATGGCCGACGCTGCTGCTCCTGCTCGCGGTGTGCTACGCGGTGGCCGCGCTGGGGAGCCTGGCCGCCGCCGACTCGGGCGACACCTACCAGGCGCTCGACCGGCCTTCCTGGGCCCCGCCCGGCTGGCTCTTCGGCCCCGTGTGGACCGTGCTCTACGGCACCATCGCCGTCGCCGCCTGGCTCGCCCTGCGCGGCAGCGACGAGAGGATCGGGCGCAGGCCCGCCATGATCCTCTGGTCCGTCCAGCTCGCGCTCAACCTGGCCTGGACGCCCCTCTTCTTCGCCGCCGACGCCTACGGCTGGGCGTTCGCGGAGATCTGCCTGCTGTGGCTCGCGCTCGTCGCCACCGTCGTGGCGTTCGCGCGCAGGCGCCGGGCCGCCGCCGTGCTGCTCCTTCCGTACACGGCCTGGGTGACCTACGCCGCCTCCCTCAACCTGGCCATCTGGCTGCTCAACACCTGACGCGTCACACGCTGAGCGCCGCCCGTACCGTCCCCTCCGTCTCCGCTCCTCCGTCCCCCGACGAGGTGACCCGTCCGGCCTCCAGGACGTAGTACCGCTGGGCGGCGCGCATGGCGAAACCGACGTGCTGTTCGACGAGGAGGACGGACAGGCCGCCGCGCCGGGTCAGGGCGAGAACCGTCTCCTCGATCCCGGCGACGACGGACGGCTGGATGCCCTCGGTCGGCTCGTCCAGGAGCAGCAGCCGGGGGCGGGTGATGAGGGCGCGGGCGATGGCGAGCTGCTGGCGCTGACCGCCGGAGAGCAGACCGGCCCGGCGTCCGGACAGTTCGCGCAGGACGGGGAAGAGGTCCAGCGCCTCGGCGACGGCCTCCTTGCCGTCCGGGCGGCCGTCGGCGACGAGCCGGAGGTTCTCCGCGGTGGTGAGGTGCGGGAAGGACTGCTGTCCCTGCGGCACGTACGCCACCCCGCGGGCGACCCTCCGGTGCGGGGCGAGGCGGGTGATGTCCTCGCCGTCCAGCAGGACCGTGCCTGCGGACGCCGGGACGAGTCCCATCACCGTGCGCAGCAGGGTGCTCTTGCCGGCGCCGTTGTGCCCGAGGACGGCCGCGACACCGTCCTCGGGCACCTCGACGGTCACACCGTGCAGCACGGTGGTGCGGTCGTACCCGGCCCGCACGGACTGGATCTGCAGCATGGGCGTCACGCCTCCTCGGCGACGGGTACGGCGGTGGGCTCCGGCTCGGAGGCGCGGCCCAGGTAGACCTCCTGGACGCGGGCGTCGGCCTGCACCTCGGTGACCGAGCCCTCGCTCAGCACCTTGCCGGCGTGCAGGACGCTGACGCTGCGCGCGAAGGACCTCATGAAGTCCATGTCGTGCTCGATGACGACGACCGTGCGGTCCCCGCCGATCCGCTGCAGCAGCCGCCCGGTGGCCTCGCGTTCGTCGTGGCTCATGCCGGCGACGGGCTCGTCGAGCAGCAGCAGCCGTACGTCCTTCACCAGCAGCATGCCGATCTCCAGCCACTGCTTCTGGCCGTGCGCGAGCACGCCCGCCGGGCGGTCCCGCAGGGCGGTGAGGCCGGTGGTCTCCAGCGCGCGGGTCACCTCCTCGGGGACGCCTTTGCGGCGTCGCAGCATGGTCAGCGGGCCGCGCCCGGCCCCGGCCGCGATGTCGAGGTTCTGGAGGACGGTCAGCTCCTCGAAGACCGTCGCGGTCTGGAAGGTGCGGCCGATCCCGAGGCGCGCGATGCGGTGCACGGGCCGCCCCAGCAGTTCCTCACCGCCGAAGCGGACCGACCCGCTCGCCCTGACGAGACCGGTGACCGCGTCGACGAGGGTGGTCTTGCCGGCGCCGTTGGGTCCGATGAGGAAGCGCAGGTCGCCGGGGAGGATGTCCAGGTCGACGCCGTCGACGGCCGTGAACCCGTCGAACGTCACCCGCAGGCCCCGTACGGTCAGTGCCTCGCCGCTCATGCCGCTCCTTCCGTCGCGGGGTTGTGGGTACGCCGTCTCCGCCGCAGTACGGTCACCAGGGAGGCGAGTCCGCCGGGAAGGAAGCCGACCGCCACCACGAACAGCAGCCCCTGGACGTACGTCCACGCGGCGGGGTAGGCGTCCGACAGCGTGGACTGGGTCCAGGCGACGGTGATCGCGCCGACGACCGCGCCCGGCAGACTGGCCCGCCCGCCGACGGCCGCGCCGATGACGAAGCCGATGGACGGCACGATGCCGATCAGCGCCGGGGAGATGATCCCGACGGCGGGCACGAAGAGCGCGCCGGCCAGGCCCGCCATGCCGGCCGCGACGACGTAGGCCACCAGCTTCACGTTGGCGGGGTTGTAGCCGAGGAAGCGCACGCGTTCCTCCGAGTCCCGTACAGCCACGAGGAGTTCGCCGTATCGGCTGACGAACAGCTGCCGCGCGGCGGCCATCAGCAGCAGGAGCACGGCCGCGACGATCACGTACACCGTCCGCTGGTTGACCGGGTCGCCCAGGTCGTAGCCGAAGAAGCCCTGGATGTCGGTGAGGCCGTTGGTGCCGCCCGTGGTGGCCTGCTGGCCGACGAGCCAGATGGCGAACGCGGCGGCCAGTGCCTGGCTGAGGATCGCGAAGTACGCGCCCTTGACCCGGCGGCGGAACACGAAGAAGCCGAGCAGCGCGGCCACCGCCATCGGCAGCAGCACGGTCATGGCGAGGGCGAAGACCGGGTTCGCGAACGGCTGCCACCACCACGGCAGCGCGTCGCCGGTGCCGTACAGCTGCATGAAGTCGGGAAGGGTCTCACCGGTGACGGCGGCGTCGGCGAGCTTGAGGTGCATCGCCATGGCGTAACCGCCGAGCCCGAAGAAGACGCCCTGGCCGAGGACCAGCAGTCCGCCGCGGCCCCAGGCGAGGCTGACGCCGACGGCGACGATGGCGTAACACAGGTACTTGGCCAGCAGGTTGAGCCGGAAGTCGGAGAGGACGAGCGGGGCGATCCCGAGCAGGAGCAGGGCGCCGAGGAGGAAGGCGCCGGGGACGCGGAAGCGTTCCAGGAGCGGCGCGGGAGGTTCGGTGACCGGTGGCTTCGTGGCCGTCTTCCCGGCCGGGGGTGTCGTTGTGGTCATGCGAGGCTCCGGGTGCGCAGTGTGTACAGGCCCTGGGGTCGCCACTGGAGGAAGACGACGATCGCGACGAGCACGACGACCTTGGCGACGCTGACGGTGGTGGAGTACTCCAGCACCGACTGGAGCACGCCGAGCGCGAAGGCCGTGATGACGGCGCCCTTGAGCTGGGCGATGCCGCCGACGACCACGACGAGGAAGGCGTCGACGATGTAGTTGGTGCCCATCGTCGGCCCGATCGGGCCGACCAGGGTGAGCGCGACGCCGGCCACGCCCGCGAGCCCTGAGCCGATGAAGAAGGTGGTGCGGTCGACGCGCCCGGTGGCGATGCCGGACACCTCGGCCAGGTCGCGGTTCTGCACGACGGCCCGGATGCGCCGCCCGAGCGGGGTGAGCCGCAGGATCAGCGTGAGGGCGAGGACGCACAGCAGGGCGAGGCCGAGGATGAACAGCCGGCTGTCGGCGAGGGTGACACCGCCCACGGTGATGTGTCCGGTGAGCAGGCCGGGGGCGGTGGTCTGCACGTTGGGGGCGCCGAAGACGTCCCGGGCGAGCTGCTGGAGCATCAGGGAGACGCCCCAGGTGACCAGCAGGGTGTCCAGCGGGCGGGTGTAGAGGCGCCGGATGAGCAGCGACTCCAGGAGGGCGCCCATCGCTCCGGCGACGAGGAAGGCGAGCGGCAGGGCGACGAGCAGGGAGACGCCCGCGCTGCTGACCGCCTGCTGGAGCACGTAGGTGGTGTAGGCGCCGGCCATGATGAACTCGCCGTGCGCCATGTTGATGACGCCCATCTGCCCGAAGGTGAGGGTGAGTCCGAGGGCGATGAGCAGCAGCACGGCACCGATGCTGATGCCGGTGAAGGACTGGTTGAGGACGACCGTCATGAGGCGGCTCCGGATCGGGGACGGAGGGTGCGGGCGCGGGGCGGCCCCGGCCTGCGGGAGGCCGGGGCGGCGCCTTGGGGGGCGGTCTCAGGAGAGGCCGGAGGCCCAGTCGTAGCCCTTCAGGTACGGGTCCGGCTTGATCGGAGCGCCCGAGTTCCACACCTCGGTGATCAGGCCGTCCGCGCCGACCTTGCCGATGCGCGCCGTCTTGTGGACGTGCTGGGTGGCGCCGTCGACGGTGACCTTGCCCTCGGGGGCGTCGAAGGTGATGCCGTCGGCGGCGGCCTTCACGTCGTCCACGTCGAAGGAGCCGGCCTTCTCGACCATCGCCGCCCACAGGTGCACGGAGGTGTAGGCGGCCTCCATCGGGTCCGACGTCGGCTTGTCCTTGCCGTAGGCCGCCTGGTACGCCTTCACGAACTCGGCGTTCGCCGCGCCGGGGGTGGTCTGGTAGTAGTTCCAGGCGGTGAGCTGGCCCTCCAGGTACTGGGTGCCGATGGACTTGACCTCCTCCTCGGCGATCGACACCGACAGCACCGGCAGGCTCTTCGCGGTGAGCCCGGCGGACTTGTACTCCTTGAAGAAGGCCACGTTGCTGTCACCGTTGAGGGTGTTGAACACGGCGTCCGCGCCGGCGCCCTTCACCTTGTTCACGATGGTGCTGAACTCGGTGGAGCCGAGCGGCGCGTAGTCCTCGCCGACCACCTCCATGCCGTTGGCCTTCGCGTACGCCCGGATCTCCTTGTTGGCGGTGCGCGGGAAGACGTAGTCGCTGCCGACCAGGTAGAGCCGGGTGAGCCCTTGCTTCTTGAGGTAGTCGAGCGCGGGGACGATCTGCTGGTTGGTGGTGGCGCCGACGTAGAAGATGTACGGGGACTGCTCCAGGCCCTCGTACTGCACCGGGTAGAACAGCAGCGACTTGTTGCGCTCGAAGACCGGCTTGACGGCCTTGCGGCTGGCGGACGTCCAGCAGCCGAAGGTGGCGACCACCTTGTCCTCGGTGATCAGGGTCTGCGCCTTCTCGGCGAAGGTGGGCCAGTCGGAGGCGCCGTCCTGGCTGACCGGCTTCAGTTTCTTGCCGAGGACTCCGCCGGCGGCGTTGATCTCCTTGACGGCGAGGAGAAGGGCGTTGTGCACGGTCACCTCGCTGATGGCCATGGTGCCGGACAGCGAATTCAACAGGCCCACTTTCACGGTGTCGCCGGAGGTGTCGGCTTTCGCGCCGGAAGCGGAGGCCGTGTCGCTTCCGGTCTTGGCGCCGCACGCGCCGAGAGCGGCGGAGGTGCCGAGAACGGAAAGACCGGTCAGCAGGCCGCGCCTGCTGATGCTGAGGCCGGGCATGCGGAACCTCCTTGCCCCGAAGGGCTGTTGAGGAAAGTAGGGACGGAGTGGGTGGGCCCTCCGGGCCGGTCGCCGAAGTGCGTCCACAGCCTGGGGCGGAACTGTTTCCCCGGCGTTTCCACGCAATTGACGGACCGTATCCAACGGCCTTTGCCCGCCCCTTTATCGCTTCCACGGGAAAGGATCAGTTCGCGTCAATGCCCTGTAATGCGGGTGCGGTTGGCAGGTACGCTCGACGTGTCCCCAGGGCGGGGACGTACCCCCGGACGCATGCTGAGGAGTGCGATGGCGAGGCGGCCCCGGCGGCCCGAGGAACTGCTTCATCTGCTGACGCGGGCCGAGCGCCTCTCGGTGGAGCGGATCCGGTCCGCGCTCGACGAGTTCGGATGTTCCGTGGAGGCGTGGCGGGTGCTCGACCTGCTCTCCGACGGCGCGGGGCACAACATGACCGCCGTCGCCGACCACGCGTTCCTGCCGGCGCCGACGCTGACGAAGCTCGTCGACCAGCTCGTCGACGACAACCTGGTGTTCCGCCGCGCCGACCCCGCGGACCGGCGCCGGGTCCTGGCGCAGCTCACCCCGCGGGGCCTGGAGCGCTGGCAGCAGGTGTCGCGGGCGGTGCGGGCGCAGTGGGCTGCCGCGGAGCCCCTGGCTGCGGAGGACGAGGACGCGCTGCGGGCCCTGCTGGCCCGGCTCGGCGACGCGTGGGAGGAGGCTCCGGCGGGGGTCACAGGAGCTGGTGCGGGGCGCGCAGCTGGGCGAGGACGGTGAAGTCCAGTCCGTCCGCCTGCGCGAGATAGATGCGCTGGCGCACATGCCGTCCGTCGAGGCCGAGCAGCCCGCGCGGCCCTTCGTAGCGGACGTCGCCGGCGGCCGCGCCGATGGCGGACACGTCGAGGGTGCGGGCCCGTTCGACGAGCGCGGCGAGCAGCAGCACGCCCTCGTAGCAGAACTCGCCGAGGCTGCCGGGCACGGGCGCGTCGACGCCGAAGCGGGCGGCGTACCGTCCGTGGAAGTCGAGGGTGTCGGGGTCGGCGAGGGAGGCGAAGTACCCGGCCGTGCTGAAGAGGTCGACGGTGGCCTCGGGGCCGCTGGCGAGGAGCATGTTCTCGTCCATGAGCGTGGACAGCCGCAGACAGCGCCGGTCCAGTCCGGAGGCGGCGAACGCTCGGTTGAAGCGGACGGCGTCACTGCCCACGAGGAGGACGATCACCCCGTCGGCGTCGGCGTGCTCGATGCGCCGCAGCAGTCCGGCGAACTCGTCGGTGCCGAGCGGGAGATACGCCTCGCCGCAGACGCGCCCCCGGCTTTCGCGGGCGTAGCGCCGGGCGGCGCGGGCGGTGCGCCTGGGCCACACGTAGTCGTTGCCGACGACGAACCAACGGCGCACGCCCCGCTCCTCGGCGAGCAGCCGCATCGCGGGGAGCAGCTGCCAGGAGGGCGTCTCGCCGGCGAGGTAGACGCCGTCGGTGCGCTCGCCGCCCTCGTACAGGGCGGTGTAGACGTACGGCACCCGGTGCGCGACGCGCGGGGCGACGGCCTGCCGTACGGAGGAGATGTGCCAGCCGGTGACCCCGTGCACGGCGCCGGTGGCGACGAGGGCCTCGACCTCGTCGGCGACCTGCCGGGGATCGGCGCCGCCGTCGACCTCCAGCAGCCGCAACTCCCTGCCGAGCACGCCGCCGGCCCGGTTGACCTCCTCGGCGGCGAGTCGTGCGCAGGACTCGCAGGTGGGTCCGAAGATGCCCGCCGGCCCCCGCATCGGATACACGAGGGCGACGTTCAGGACGGACCCGTCGGCCGTGAACCACTCGGGGGCGTGGAGACGGGGCGGCGGCCTGTGCATGGCCCACATGATGGCGGCCGAGGTGGAGCTCCCCAACCGGCGGTTCGCAGGGTGAGACCGCCGGCCGGGGAGGGCGTGGTGTCCGGGGTCAGCCGGAGACGGTGATGTTGGAGCTGCCGCTGCTCTGGAAGCCCTCGGTCGCCATGATCATGTAGTACCGGAACTCACCGAGGTTCATCCCGGCGCGCGCCCAGGCGTCGAAGTGGTTGCCGGTGGTGATGGTGCCCGAGCCGCTGGTCACCTTCTGCTGCCGGACGCTCCAGTACTGGTCGAAGGTGCGGGTGCCCTCGACGGAGGGGGCGTTGTACCGGGTCGTCTTGTAGATGTCGTACGTGCCGCCGTCGCTGTAGACGGTGCCCCGGAACTCGCCCGTGGGCCGGTAGCTGCCCCAGTTGTCGACGATGTAGTACTCGACGAGCGGGTTGGAGGTCCAGCCGTAGAGGCAGCCGTAGCCGTTGCCCGACGGGTTGAAGTAGCCGTTGTAGCGGACCGTCCGGCGTCCGCCGTTGCCCCAGCCCTTGCCGGCCACGAAGTTGCCGCAGTTGGTCCACTGGGTGCTGTAGCTGCCGCCGCCGTTGAGCGTCATGGAGACGGAGCCGCCGCCGTCGGTCCAGAACGAGTAGTACATGCCGTCGTACCCGGTCTGGTTGGTGGTGATGGTGGTGGCGGCATGCGCGGTGCCGGGCAGCAGCAGCCCGGACCCGGCGACGGCCGCGGCGGCGCCCGCGCCGGTGCCGACGAGGAAGCCCCGTCGGCTCAGGCCGCTGAAGGGGGGCGGGTTCTGCTCGGACTCGTACCGCTTGCCGTCCTGGTTCATGCGTCCTCCCGATGAAGGCTGGTGGGGGGGCCGGGCGGCTGCTGCCACCCGCTGCCTTGCAGGGCCGACCACCGTGAAACCCAAGTAGCGTCTGGGGCACGGGGGTTGGCCGTCGTGCGGTGGCCACAGTGTTCGTAGAGCGACATGAGCGTGTCAACAGTTTCGGCAATCTTTCGGAAACTTCCTCGTCATGCTTCCGAGTTCCAGTGCGTCATATGTGCAGGTCAGACGGCATGGCAGCTGTATACGTTCCTACCGATGCAGGCACCGTCGAGCGATCAGCACGCAAGCAGCTGCGGGCCATTCGAAAGTTTCGTCGAACCCGGGCGAGATCCCGGACCCGCCCCCGTACCCCGAGGGCCGGCCCGTCGTCCCGAGATAACGAAGTCCGCACCGCCATCCGCGAAAACCGGCCAGCGGCACGTCCTCGTCACGCCGCGCGCCGAGGCGCCGCAAGGCGTCAGTCATCGGGTTCCAGCCAATTCGAGGACTGACACCCTTCGTTACCGAGAGCGCTACAACCGTTTCTCACCGTGACGCGCATCACTCGGTCCAACTGTGGGTTGACCCTGCTTCCACCCGTTTTCTGGTGTTGGACGGGCCGTCAAGATCCGGTTTCCACGGGGTCCTTGAACCGCGGGGGGGCGGCGGGATGTCCCCTCGGAGCCGAGAAGGGGGTCCCGACGCCAGGCGCACGGGAGATGTTCAGCAGACGGCAGTCATTGGCCATTCTGGGCGGGATCGCGGCAGGGACCGCGGTGCCCCTGGGAGTGTTCGGATCCGGCCCCGCGTACGCGGCGGATACGGTGCCGGCCGACGGCGGCGCCAGGCTGCCCGACACCGACCGCGCCAAGGTCGTGCGGGCGTACCGGACGGGCGGCCGCTCGGTGCGCACGGCCGCGGTGGCGGCGCTCGTGGGCAACGCGGACGAGGTGGCCACGTTTCTCGGCGAGCGGCTGCCGGCCGCCGTGGCCGAGGACAACCGGTTCACCCTCACCCAAGCCCTCGTCAGCGCGGGCAGGGCGACGCGGACCGGGATCGGGGAGGCGCTGACCGGCGGGAACGCGGCCGTCGCCGCCTACCAGCCGGGCCAGGGCGGACTCCCCGCCCACGGCGAGTACTTCGGCTACGCGGTGCGGTAACGGCCGTCACCACGCCGCACACCAGGCCCCGCCGGGCTGCGTCCCGGCGGGGCCGCGTGCTGTCCTGCTGCCTCAGGGGATCAGGCCGAGCAGTTCGCCGGGCGATGACCGTGCGCGTCGGACGGCCGGGCGGCACCGGATCCGGCGTGAGGGAACCCGACCGGGGAGCGGACCGGGCCCGGGAGGTGCCCCGGCCTCATCGCCCGCGTGGCGACGGCTCCCCCGCCGTCACCACCAGCGCCGCCTGGTCGTCGTCGACCGTCCGCCCGTTCGTGAACGCCCGGATGTCCTCCGTCAGCCTCCGCACGATGTCCGTGGCGGTCGGGTGGGCCGGGGTCGAGGCCAGGGCCTTGAGCAGGCGTGCGTCCCCGTACTGTTCCGTGCCCGCGGCCCGGCACTCGGTGATGCCGTCGGTGTACAGCACGAGGCTCTCCGTGGGACGCAGCGTGAAGCGGACGGCTTCGAGCCGCGGCGGGATGCCGATGCCGATCAGGCCGCCGTGGGCCTCGACCGGGGTCACCGTGTGACCGGCGTCCAGCAGGAGGGGCAGGGTGTGGCCCGCCCGGACGAGCTCGACGGCGAGGCCGTCCTCGACCGGCGTGAGATGACCGTGCACGAGGGTCACGAAGCCGTTGTTCTGCTGGGAGATGCGGTCGTTCAGGGCCCTGTCGACGGCCTCGACGACGGCGACCGGGTCGTCGAGGAGCGGGGCGACCGCACGGGCGGTGTGCCGGACCAGGGCCGTCGTGGTGGCGGCCCTGGCGCCGCGCCCGCAGACGTCCCCCAGGACGAAGGACCAGCTGCCGTCCCCGCGGGGGAACACGTCGTAGAAGTCGCCGCCGATGTCGAGCCCCTGGCCCGCCGGGTGGTAGAAGGCCGCCACCTGCGCGCCGGGGACCTCGGGCAGGTCCGGCAGCAGCAGGCCCGTCTGGAGGTCGCGGGCGAGGGCGGCGCGCTGCGTGTACTGGCGCGCGTTGTGCGCGGCCGAGGCGGCGCGGCGGGCCACCTCCTCCGCCAGCGCGATCCGGTGGCCGTCGAGCGCCGTGTCGTCCGTGCCGTAGAGGCTCAGCACGCCGAACGGCCGCTCGCGGTCCATGAGCGGCACGCACAGGTACGCGGTCACGCCCAGCTCCTCCCACGGTCCGGGGCCGGCCGGGGTGCGTCGGGCCACTTCGGTGAGGCCGGTGGCCAGGACCCGCGCGACGGCGTCGTCCTCGGTCTCGCGGACGGCGCTGTGGGAGGCGAGCAGTTCCCGGGCGCGTCCGCTCGTGGCGGCGGACGCCACCCGGCGCACCCGTCCGGCCTCCACCACGTGCACCGCGGCGAGCGGGGCCAGCGCCGGGACGGCCAGTTCGGCCAGGCGCCGCAGCGTCTGCCCCTCGTCGAGCGGTCCCGCCAGCGCGGTGCTGACGGTCAGCAGGTAGGAGAGGTCGTCGCGGGCCGCCTTCTCCCGGGCGTCGGCGGTCCGCCGGGCCTGCAGCGCTTCTGCACGGCCGCGACGAGGCGGGCGTCATGCATGTGGCCGTCGCCGAAGTTGAACCCGAGGATGGTGTTGCACACGAACTCCCCCTCGCGGACGGTGCGTGTCTCGATGTCGGCGAGGTGCGCGTACAGGAGCGAGAACAGGCCGCGCCCCTGGCTGTGCATCGAGCGCCAGGCGAGTGCCTTCTGCAACGTCATCTCGGCGTCGTCACGCTCGTACGGAGTCGGAATCATGCGCTGCAGTTGGTCGATCTGGTTCTCCACCCCGGGCAGCTCGTTGAGCCGCTCCTCCACGCCGGGCTTCATCGCCCACACGGACGAGGCCCAGTTCCCGGCGTACTGGCGCATGGAGGGCAGGAAGGAGACGAGGTCGGGACGCAGGTTGCCCAGGACAGGCCCGAACATCAGCAGCGCGAGGACCGGGACGAGCAGGAGTGGCTGCGAGAAGTTCCAGACGCTGTACGTGCCGGGATCGAACCCGACCCACAGGACGATCGTGATGAACCCGAAGAAGACGTTCCACTCCAATGGGACGGCGAGCGGGAAGGTCGAGGTGATGAGGATGTGGAAGGCCAGCATGCAGAGCGCGCCGATCAGGGCCACCGGCGCGCTCGTCGTGAGCAGCAGGGTGACGGGGACGACGATCTCGACGGTGGTGCCGCCGGCGTGCGCCATGAACCAGGCGACGCGGGAGGGGCGCAGATCGTCCGGGGCGTCCCGGTAGTGCAGACGTTTGAGGGCTCGTCCTGGCATGGCCGGGCTGTTGGAGACCATGGGCGGCACGACGTTCTCGAAGTGGGCACCGAACTTGGACACGCCGGCCCCGATCCACACGACGCAGATCACGATCTTGAACACCACGACGAGGTCGATGAAGTCCGCGGTGCTGCCGATGCTCCCCATCAGCGCGGAGAACAGCATGATCGGCAGGTACTGCTCGGACCGGCCGGCCAGGAAGACGACCTTGTCACGCAGACCCATCAGGGGCATGAGGACGAGCACCGGGAGGAAGCAGTGCGGCGCGATGAGCTCCTGCGTGCCGGTGCCCGCCGGAAGGAACGCGCTCGGCACGGGCTCGGCCGACGCGGCCAGCGGGTAGACGAGGCCGGCGAGCACGCCGACGAAGAGCGCCACATCGAACCAGGTGCGCTCGTCGCCGCCGGTCAGCGGCACGCGGCTGCCCCAGGGCGCCATGCGGATGGTGCCGGGTCGGATCCAGTACCGGATGTTGCCGATCATCGGGCGGAAGTGGCCGCACAAGGGGCCGAACGCACCGCCGAGTCCGATCACCTCCAGCAGCATCAGCCACACGGCGAGCTTCTGGTACACGACGATGTTGTGGTACCAGCTGCCGATGTCGGTGAACTCGATCCCGGACGTCGCCGACGCGATCCAGATGCCGACGCCGAAGTAGAGGCCGAGCATCTTGACGATGTACACGATGTGCAGCACGCGCGGTGTGCCGAAGCCGTCGTCGACCCAGTGGGTGCTGAGGATGCGAACGCGTTCGCGCAGGGGAAGCCTCAGGAAGACCGTCGGCTCGACCGGCTGCGGAGACGGTCTGATGAATCCCAATGGGTGCTCCTCATCGTGGTGGTCCGGGCGCATCGGTGACCACCCGCCAGGGATGGCACGCCGTCGGCTTCCGAGGTCGCGTCACGCGATCCGGACGCACGGACTTTAGGAAGACGGGGAGACCTGGGACACTGTGCGCGCGAACCGAAAGAGCGGGTGGGGATTGGTCTCCGTGCCTCCCGCTCCTGGCCACCGTTCCGGCAGTGACGGCCCGAGTGCCCACCACACACCTGTGCCCGGGGACCAACACCGGAGGGAGGGTCGACCATGGATCCCTGGGCGGACCGCGAGGAGATCGCCCGCCGTGCGGCCGCCCGCGTCGCCGACATCGCCGCGGCCTCGAGCGCGCAGCTCGACGAGGTGGCACGCCTGCTGCAGACCGAGCTCGCCGGGTCGATCTCGGAGCTTCGGGGGGACCAGCTGATGCTCGACCTCCTCCACGCGAGTGTGGAGAGCAACGTGAAGACGTTCTTCCACATCGCGCGGTACGGAGTCCCGGTCGACACGGTGGAGGCACCCTGGCCGGCCGTCGAGTACGCGCGACGCCTAGCGCAGCGCGAGATCTCCTCGAACGCCCTGCTGCGGGCGTACCGCCTCGGTCACCGGCGCGCCCTTGAGTGGGTGGCCGGGGAGCTGGCCGTCGTCGAGCCGGACGGCAGGATCTCCTTCGCCGCGTTGCAGATGCTCCAGGACGCCGCCTTCGCCTACATCGACCGGGTTTCCGAGCAGGTCGTCGCGGAGTACGAGACCGAGCGGGAGCGGTGGCTGGCCAATCGCAGCACGATCCGCACGGCCACGCTGAGCGCGCTCCTCGCCGGAGAGGAGGTGGACGTGGCCGCGGCGGAGCAGGTACTCGGCTATCGGCTCCGCCAGGAACACCTCGGACTCGTCCTCTGGTCGGACGAACGTATGGCCTCGACGGGACCGCTGGCGCGTCTTGGGCAACTGACCGGCGAGATGGCCCAGGAAATTGGTTCGGAGGCATCGCCGCTGTTCGTCCCGCAGGACCGCTCGCTCGGCTGGGGCTGGGTGCCGCTGCCCGCAGGGGCGAGCATCGACCTCGACCGCTTGGCCCGATGCCTCGGTGGGGCAGGGGACGAGGTGAAGGCGGCGATCGGCGCGGTCGGGACGGGACCGGCGGGCTTCCGTGCGACACATCGTCAGGCATTGCAAGCTCACCAGGTCGCCGTCGCCGGAGCTGATCGGGCCCACCGGATCACCTCGTTCACCGCCCCCGGCCTCCGGGCGGCCGCGATCCTCGCAGGCGACCTCACCACCGCCCGAGACCTCGTCACATCGATGCTCGGGGGGCTGGCGCAGGACGACGAAGGTGTCGAGCGGCTGCGTGAGACACTCACCGTCTTCCTCCAGGAGAACCAGAGCTTCGTCGCAACCGCCGCGAAGGTTCACCTTCACAAGAACACGGTCAAGTACCGGGTGGACAAAGCGGTGCGGCTGCGGGGGCGGCCGCTCGACGAGGACCGGTTCGACCTCGAGCTCGCGCTCGCCGCGTGCCGCTGGCTCGGACCTGCCGTGCTCCCCCGATCTCCGTGATCCCCACCGGATCCCCGCACGGATGAGAACGGATTGGTCCACGACCACGGAGCGAGCCGCTCTTTTTGGTGTGTCCGGCCGAGGACTTCTTCGTCCGCACGGGCGATTCTGGGCCTCTCGCCGGGGCAGAGGCGACGCCGTGAGCACTGCGCGGATCACCAGCACGGGCGTGCTTCGCGAGGCTCCCGGCTCTTCCGGGGCGATCGTCGCGACGTCCATGACGCCGTGGTGGCCCGGCGACTGCCGAAGTGGCGCGCCCTAGCGGCGTGGACCGGCGTCCGCCGGTCGAGAACCGCCCGTCGCCTTGGACATCGTCAAGACGACGCAGTCAGATGAGGAGTGCACCATGGCCGAGTCGCACGACGGCACGTACACGACGTCGGAGGAGTGGTTCGACTCCGGCGGCACCCGCTGCGCCGCACGCGTCTACCGGCCCACCACCGCAGATCAACCGCCGCCCGTCGTCGTGATGGCGCACGGTTTCGGCGCGGTGCGTGCGCTGCGGCTCTACGCCTACGCCGAGCGCTTCGCCGCCGCCGGATACGCCGTCGTGGTCTTCGACTACCGGAATTTCGGGGAGAGCGAGGGTGCGCCGCGCCAGGTCCTGGACATCGCGATGCAGCACGCGGACTGGCGCGCCGCCCTCCGCTACGCTAGGTCACTTGAGGGCATCGACCCCGCACGAGTCGTGGCGTGGGGTACCTCGTTCGCCGGCGGCCACGTCATCACCATCGCCGGCCAAGGAGAGCCCCTCGCCGCCGTCATCGCTCAGGTCCCGCACGTCAGCGGCCCGGCAGCGGTGAGGTCGACCGGCCTGCGGGCCGCTCTCCGGGTCGGCGTGCCGGGGATGCGTGACGCGATCGCCTCCCGGCTCGGTCGTGAACCTGTTTACGTCCAGAGCGTCGGCCTTCCCGGCCGCACCGCGATGATGACCTCGCCGGACGCCTATCCAGGCATGCACACGCTCCTCCGCGAGTCGGGGCTGAAGGAGGACGCCTACCCCCACACCGTGGCGGCCCGCATCGCGCTGAAGATCGGCCTCTACTCACCCCGGCGTTGGGCCGGCGACATCGTGTGCCCGGTCCTGGTCCAGATCGTCGCGCAGGACGCGATCACCCCCCGGCGCGTCGCCGAACGCGCAGCGGGCAAGATGCGGCACTCCACCGTCCGCGTCTACGAGGGCGGCCACTTCGATCCCTACGTCGAGCCCCTGTTCGACACCGTCATCGCAGACCAGATCACGTTCCTGCACCGACACGTCCCCTCTGTGCCAAGGAGGCACGCATGAATCCCGCCCCGAACCGCTCTCGTCACCAGATCACCTCCGGGGCGGAAGCCGTCGCCGTCGGCGGGGCTCCTCAGCCCCTCGTACAGGGCACCGTTCTTGGCGGGTGACGGCTCCGGCGTCAGAGCCGCCGGCAATCCAGTCCGGCCGTCGTATCGAGCGTCAGATGTGCGTCAAGTTTCCTGGTGTTTCGGCAGGCGACCTCTCGCGTGCGCGTCCCGGCAGCGGAAAACCGCAGGTGGGGCGGATGTACCCCGCCCCACCTGTTGTGCCCATGGAAACACGTGGGCGCGACCCACCCGAAACTGGACAATCAGCAAACTAGCAGGTCAGCGGCCCTTCTCAGCAGGCTCAAGGATCGCCACGCACTCCACATGCGCAGTCATCGGGAACAGGTCGAAGACGCGCAGCGTCCGCACCTTGTAGCCGCCGTCGCGGAAGTACGCCAGGTCGCGGGCCAGGGCGGCCGGGTCGCAGGCGACGTAGGCGATGCGGCGGGCGCCCAGGGAGGAGAGGTGCTCGACCGTCTTGCGGCCGGCGCCCGCACGGGGCGGGTCGAGGACGATCAGGTCGACCTCGGTGATGCCGGTGCGGGGCAGCACCGACTCGACCTTGCCCTGCTCGATCCGCACGCGCGGGAAGTCGGCCAGGTTGTGCCGGGCGTCCTCCACCGCGCGCTTGCCGGACTCGATGCCGAGCACCGCGCCCTGCTCGCCGACCCGGTCGGCCAGTGCGCCCGCGAACAGGCCCACGCCGCAGTACAGGTCGAGCGCCATGTCGCCCTTGCGCGGCAGCAGGCCCTGCATGACCGCGGTGACGAGGGTGTCGGCGGCCTTCGGGTGGACCTGCCAGAAGCCGCCGTTGCCGACCCGGTGGGTGCGGCCGTCGGCGCGCTCGCGGACGAAGGGGCGGCCGTGCACCCGGTGCACCTGCCCGTTGCGCTCGTCGATGCGCAACACCGAGACGGGGCGGTCCAGTTCGACCAGCGGGAGACGGGCGCCGGGCTTGGGCGTCAGGACGACCTGGCGGTCCTGGGAACCGGTCGCGGCGATCGCCTCCACCGAGTCCATGCCGGTCCAGTCCCGCTTCTCGATCCCCAGCTCGCTGACGCCCTCCGCGGCGATCATGCAGTGGTCGATCGGCTCGACCTCGTGCGAGCGGTGCCGGCGCAGACCCGCGCGGCCGTCGGCGGTGACCGCGTACTGCACGCGCGTGCGCCACGACGGGACCTGGCCGGCCGGGACCTTGTCGCCCTCGGCGGGCATCACCGTGCCGTCCCAGCCGGCCTCCTCGGGCGTCAGCCCGGCCAGCCGCTGGAGCTGCTCGGCGACCACCTCGCCCTTGAGCCGCCGCTGCGCGCCCGGCTTGGCGTGCTGCCAGTCGCAGCCGCCGCAGCGGCCGGGGCCGGCGAACGGGCAGGGCGCGTCGATGCGGTCCTTGGACGCCTCCAGCACCGTCACCGCGTCCGCGCGCAGGAAGCGCGCGCCCTCCTCGCCCTCGGTGACCCGGGCGACGACCCGCTCGCCGGGCAGCGCGTGCCGGACGAAGAGGACCTGCCCCTCCGACGTACGGGCGATGCAGTGGCCGCCGTGGGCGACGGGGCCGATCTCGACCTCGTACTCCTCCCCCACCAGTGACTTCTTCGGTTCTGCCTGCATGGCGGGGTGACTCCACAACATCGGGTACGGGCGGCCGGGCCTCGCGGCCCGGGACAACAGCCCACCAGTCTACGTGCGCCGGGAGGTGTCCTTCGTCCGCTCCGCCGGCCCCCGCCGCGCCGAGCCGGGCGCGGACCAGTTCTGCCGCCTGCGCGCCCGCAGTTTCGCGGCCTCGGAGGACTCCAGCTGGTACGGCACCGAGGTGACCATCACACCGGGCGTGAACAGCAGCCGGCCCTTCAGCCGCAGCGCGCTCTGGTTGTGCAGGAAGTGCTCGTACCAGTGGCCGACCACGTACTCGGGGATGATCACGGACACCACGTCGCGCGGCGACTGCGCGCGCAGGCTCTTGACGTACTCGATCACCGGGCGGGTGACCTCCCGGTACGGGGAGTCGAGCACCTTCAGGGGGACGTCGATGCCGCGCCGCTCCCACTCCTCGCGCAGCGCCCTGGTCTCCTCGGCGTCCACGTTGACGCTGAGGGCCTCCAGGGTGTCGGAGCGCATCAGCTTGGCGTACGCGAGCGCGCGCAGGGCGGGGCGGTGCACCTTGGAGACCAGGACGACGGAGTGGACGCGGGACGGCCGCACGGTGTCCTCGCCCGGGGCGTCCGACGCGGCGATCTCCTCGGCGACCCGGTCGTAGTGGCGGCGGATCGCCGTCATGGTCGCGTAGAAGATGCACATGCCGAGCAGCGCGACCCAGGCGCCGTGGGTGAACTTGGTGAGCAGCACCACGACCAGCACCAGGCCGGTGAAGAAGGCGCCGAAGGCGTTGATGGCCCGGGATCGGACCATGTGCCGGCGTGTGGCCTGGTCCTTCTCGGTGGCCAGCAGGCGGTTCCAGTGCCGCACCATGCCGGTCTGGCTGAGCGTGAAGGACACGAACACGCCGACGATGTACAGCTGGATCAGCCGGGTGGAGTCGGCGCCGTAGACCCACACCAGCAGTCCGGCGGCGCCGGCGAGCAGCAGGATGCCGTTGGAGAAGGCGAGGCGGTCGCCGCGGGTGTGCAGCTGGCGGGGCAGGTAGCGGTCCTGGGCGAGGATCGAGCCGAGCAGCGGGAAGCCGTTGTAGGCGGTGTTCGCGGCGAGGAACAGCACCAGGGCGGTGGCACCGGCGAGGACGACGAACAGGAAGGTGCCGTTGCCGAAGACGGCCTCGGCGACCTGGGAGATCACCGGGTCCTGGACGTAGCCGGGGCCGAGCGGGACGCCGTTGTGGACCAGGTCCTTGCCCGGGTTCTCGGCCATTCGCACGTCGGTGGCGGAGGCCAGCGCGATGATGCCGCAGAACATGGTGACGGCGAGCAGGCCCATCAGGGCGAGGGTGGTCGCCGCGTTGCGCGACTTGGGCTTGCGGAAGCCGGGCACGCCGTTGGAGATCGCCTCGACGCCGGTGAGGGCGGCGCAGCCGGAGGAGAAGGCGCGCAGCAGCAGGAAGACGAGGGCGAAGCCGGCGAGGCCGGGGTGCTCGGGTTTGATCTCGAAGTCGGCGGTCGGCGCCCGCATGTCGTCGCCGAGGACGACCGCGCGGAACGCGCCCCACGCGATCATCAGGAAGACGCCCGCGACGAAGACGTACGTGGGGATCGCGAAGAGTGTGCCCGACTCCCGGACCCCGCGCAGGTTCATCACCGTCAGCAGCACGATCACGCCGATCGCGCAGGGCACCTTGTTCTCGACGACGAAGGGCACGGCGGAGCCGAGGTTCTCGATGCCGGAGGAGATCGACACGGCGACGGTGAGCACGTAGTCGACGAGCAGGGCGCTCGCCACGGTCAGGCCTGCCTTCGGGCCGAGGTTGGTGGTGGCCACCTCGTAGTCGCCGCCGCCGCTGGGGTAGGCGTGCACGTTCTGCCGGTAGGAGGCGACCACGGTGAACATCAGCACGACGACCGCGACGGCGATCCAGGGGCTGAAGTGGTACGCCGACAGGCCCGCGATGGACAGGACCAGCAGCACCTCGCCGGGCGCGTACGCCACGGAGGACAGCGGGTCGGAGGCGAAGACGGGGAGTGCGACGCGCTTCGGCAGGAGCGTCTCGCCCAGCCGGTCGCTGCGTAGTGCGCGCCCGATGAGGATGCGCTTGGGCACGTCGGTCAGTTTGGACACAAGTGTGGATCGTAAGCCGTCCGGCGGCGTGTGACGCGCCCGCCACCCCCGATCCATACGGCATCCATACGGCCGCTGCCCTCCGGGTGAAAAGTCGGGGCGTCGGGGTGCGGATTGGGCGGATCGGGGGAGTCCCATGCCTGTATGACCACATGCCCGGCCGTTGTCGCCACGTCTCGTGGAGGGTCCCATGCACACGACCGCAGAACTGATCGGCGCAGCGGCCGGCCTCGTCGTCCTCGGCGTTCTCGCTGTCGCGAGCGTGCGCAGTATCACGCGTCGGTAGGTCTTGGTTCCCTTCGAGTGCGGGCCGTCGTGGGTCACTCGCGCAGTTCCCACCGCCCCTGAAGGCGCCCCGAAAGGGCGCGGGGAACTGCGCGACCAGCCCCCACCGCGCCGCGGACGGCATGGCCACCCAAGCCCGTACCGTCGGTTACGGCGGGCAGAGAGGCCCCCGAGGGGCGTCACCGCCCGCCGGCCCCGGCATGATGTTGCCCGGCGGCCGCCAATCAGGCCGCGACGTGTTGCCTGGCGAGCCGAAAGAGAGACATGAGCACGAAGGTCATGAAGGTCGCACGGCCTGCAGGAAGCGCGGTGTAACGCGATGCATATCGTCATCATGGGCTGCGGCAGGGTCGGTTCCGCCCTGGCCCAGGCCCTGGAGGAACAAGGGCACACGATCGCCGTGGTCGACCAGGACCCCACCGCGTTCCGCCGGCTGGGCTCCTCGTTCGGCGGCCGCCGGGTCACCGGCGTCGGCTTCGACCAGGACACCCTGCGCGAGGCCGGCATCGAGGACGCCGGCGCCTTCGCCGCGGTGTCCAGCGGCGACAACTCCAACATCATCGCCGCCCGGGTGGCCCGCGAGATGTTCGGCATCGAGAACGTCGCCGCCCGCATCTACGATCCCCGGCGCGCGGAGGTCTACCAACGGCTCGGCATCCCGACGGTCGCCACGGTCCGGTGGACCGCCGACCAGATGCTGCGTCGGCTGCTCCCCTCGGGCGCCGAGCCGCTGTGGCGCGACCCCACCGGCGGGGTGCAGCTCGCCGAGGTGCACACGTCCACGGCGTGGGTGGGGCACCGCATCTCCCGGCTCCAGGACGAGACGGGCGTGCGGGTCGCGTTCCTCACCCGGCTCGGGGAGGCCATCCTGCCCAGCTCGCAGACGGTGTTGCAGGAGGGCGACCTGGTGCACGTGATGATGCGCACGGACGAGATCGACCGGGTCGAGGCGGCCTTCGCCAAGGGACCCGACGAGGAGGGCGGTCGCTGATGAGGGTCGCCATTGCCGGAGCCGGCGCCGTCGGCCGCTCGATCGCGGGCGAGCTGCTGGAGAACGGCCACGAGGTCCTGCTGATCGACAAGGCGCCGACCGCGATCTCGGTGGAACGCGTCCCGCAGGCGGAGTGGCTGCTCGCCGACGCCTGCGAGATCACGTCCCTGGACGAGGCGGCGCTCCAGCGCTGCAACGTCGTCATCGCCGCGACCGGCGACGACAAGGTCAACCTGGTCGTTTCGCTGCTGGCGAAGACCGAGTACGGCGTGCCCCGCGTCGTCGCCCGGGTGAACAACCCGAAGAACGAGTGGCTGTTCAACGAGTCGTGGGGCGTCGACGTCGCCGTCTCCACCCCGCGTCTGATGTCGGCGCTGGTGGAGGAGGCGGTCAGCGTCGGCGACCTGGTCCGGCTGCTGCGCTTCAGCCACGGCGACGCCAACCTGGTGGAGCTGACCCTGCCGGAGGAGTCCGCGCTGGCCGGCACGCAGGTCGGGGACGTGGAGTGGCCGCAGGACACCTCGCTGGTCACGATCATCCGCGGCACGCGGGTGCTGACGCCGACCCGCGAGGACTCCCTGGAGGCCGGCGACGAGCTGCTCTTCGTGGCCGCGCAGGCCCGTGAGGAGCAGCTGGAGGACCTGCTCTCGGTGCGCAAGCAGTCGTAACGAGGCGAGAAGTGAGGGGCGCCTGGACGGATCCGGGCGCCCCTCACACGTACAGCGGACTCAAGACTGGCGGCGGTGACGCCCGGCCGGCGCCTCTTCGCCCTCGTCCGCGGCGGCGGCCTTCCGCTCCTCCTCCGCGCGCTCCTCCGCCTCCATCTCGGCGAAGACGTCGATCGGCGGCGGGGCCTTCGCCAGGAACACCCAGGTCAGGTAGACGGCGAGCAGGAACGGCGGGATCTTCAGCGCGACCAGCACCCAGCCGAGCTGGGTGGTGTCCGCCCACCAGTACAGCGGGAAGAGGATGGCGCACTTGGCCAGCAGGATCAGGCCCCAGGCCCAGCTGGCCTTGGTGTACGCCTTCTTGCGGCCCGGGTTCCTGGTGCGCCAGGAGAGGTTCTCCTTGAACACCGGGCCCAGCATCAGGCCGATCAGGGGGACGCCCGCCATCGCCGTGACGATGTACGCCAGCGCCAGGCCCAGCGTGTACAGCATGCCCGGCAGGTAGAAGTCCTTGGCGTTGCCGGTCATCATCGCGAAGACCACGCCGAAGCCGACGCCGAAGACACCGCTGAACGCGTGCTTCACGGTGTCCCTGCGGACCAGCCGGACCACGACCATGACGAGCGCCACGCCGAGCGCCGCGAGCGCCGACATGTGCAGGTTCTTGTTGACCGTGTAGATGCTGACGAAGAGCAGCCCCGGCAGCACCGTCTCGACCATGCCCCGGACACCGCCGAACGCCTCGAACAGGGCGGCCTCCGTCACCGCCCGGGCGTCGTCCGCGGACGTGTCCGCGGAGGTCTCTTCGGTTGTCGGCTTGTCGAGCGACGTCACCGGCTACTCCCGTCCGAGGGGTCTCAGTTCGTATTTCGGATTGAACAGCACCCGGCGACCACGGCTCATGGCGATCCGGCCCGATGCGATCAGCTTGCGCCCCGGCTCTATCCCCGTGATGGAGCGCCTGCCGAGCCACACCACGTCCAGCGCGGCGGAGCCGTCGAACAGCTCGGCCTCCAGAGCCGGCACTCCCGCGCGCGGCCGCTGCGTGACCGTGCGCAAGGTACCAGTAACCGTGACGATCTCGCGGTCCTGGCAGTCACCTATTCGCGTGCAGCCGGCCGTCGCGGCGTCCTCGCGCAGCTCCTCCGACTCCAGGTCCTCCTGGGAGGACGAGAGGCGGTCGAGCATGCGGCGGAATCGGCCTGCCGGCTTCTCGGACCGAGGAACAGCACTCATATCTGAAGCGTACCGGGGTGCACTGACGGTTACGTACCCCCTGCTCGCCCGGTCCGAACGGCCCGCCGTCACTTCTCGAAGCGGTAGCCCATGCCGGGCTCGGTGATGAGGTGTCTGGGCCGCGAGGGGTCCGCCTCCAGCTTGCGGCGGAGCTGCGCCATGTAGACCCGCAGGTAGTTGGTCTCCGTCCCGTACGACGGTCCCCACACCTCCCGCAGCAGCTGCCGCTGCCCCACCAGCCGGCCCCCGGCGCGCACCAGCGCCTCCAGCAGATGCCACTCGGTGGGCGTGAGCCGTACGTCACGTCCGTCGCGGTGGACCTTCTTGGCGGCGAGGTCGACGGTGAACGTCCCGGTCTCCACGACCACGTCTCCCCCGTCGGCGGGTTCCGCGCGCCGTACGGCGGCCCGCAGCCGCGCGAGCAGTTCGTCCATGCCGAAGGGCTTGGTGACGTAGTCGTCGGCGCCGGCGTCCAGCGCCTGGACCTTCTCGCCCGAGGCGTGCCGCGCGGACAGCACCAGGATCGGCACCCGGCTCCACTCGCGCAGCCGCCGGATGACGTCGACGCCGTCCGTGTCGGGCAGGCCCAGGTCGAGGACCACCACGTCCGGGTGGCGGGCGGCGGCCGCGCGCAGGGCGCCCGCCCCGTCCTCGGCGGAGTCCACCTCGTACTGCCGGGCCCTGAGGTTGATCACCAGGGCCCGCACGATGGCCGGGTCGTCGTCGACCACCAGCACGCGGGTCATGAGGCTCGCCTTTCGTCCTGGGCGGTCACGGGGCCGCGCCCGTGCGGGCCGTTTTCCGGCCGGGAGTCCGCCGCCTGCAGAGTGAGGGTCATGGTGAGGCCGCCGCCGGGGGTGTCGTCGGCGTTCAGGGTGCCGCCCATGGCCTCGGTGAAGCCGCGGGCGACGGCCAGGCCCAGACCGACGCCGGAGCCGCGCGGGGCGTCCCCGTGCCGCTGGAACGGCGCGAAGATGCGCTCCTTGGCCTCGTCGGGTACGCCGGGGCCGCGGTCGACGACCCGCACCTCGACCCGGCCGGCGAGGGCGCTGGCGGCGACCAGCACCTTCTCCCCCGGCGGGCTGTACTTCACGGCGTTCTCGATCACGTTGGCCATCGCCCGCTCCAGCAGTCCGGGGTCGGCGTCGACCATGGGCAGGGTCTCGGGGACGTCCAGGGCGACGCTGTGCTCGGGCACTCCTCCGAGGGCGCGCGGCACCACCTCGTCCAGGTCGGTGCCGCGCATCAGCGGGGTGACGGTGCCGGTGTGCAGGCGGGACATGTCGAGCAGGTTGCCCACCAGGTGGTCCAGGCGGTCCGCGCCGTCCTCGATGCCCTCCAGCAGCTCTGCGCGGTCCTCCTCGGACCATTCGACGTCCTCGGAGCGCAGGGAGGAGACGGCCGCCTTGATCCCGGCCAGCGGGGTGCGCAGGTCGTGGCTGACGGCGGCGAGGAGCGCGGTGCGGATGCGGTTGCCCTCGGCGAGGGCGAGGGCGCGGTCGGCCTGTTCGCGCAGCCGCCGGCGGTCCAGGACGACGGCGGCCTGCGCGGCGAAGGCGGCCAGCACCCTGCGGTCCTCGGCGGGCGGCACCCGGCCGGTCAGCGCCAGCGCCATGTGGTCGCCGACGGGCACCTCCACGTCGGCGTCCTCGGGCCGTCCGACCGGGCGGCCGCGGCCGACACGGCCCGCGCAGGTCCACGGCTCGACGTCCCCGGCGCGTTCCAGCAGCGCGGCGGACTCCATGCCGAAGGTCTCGCGGACCCGCTCCAGAAGGTCCTCCAGGCCGGTCTCGCCGCGCAGCACGTTGCCCGCGAGGAACGACAGGATCTCCGACTCGGCGCGCAGCCGGGCCGCCTGCTGGGTGCGCCGGGCCGCGAGGTCGACGACGGACGCCACCGAGGCGCCGACCGCGACGAAGACCACGATGGCGACGATGTTCCGCGGGTCGGAGACGCTCCAGGTGTGCAGGGGCGGGGTGTAGAGGAAGTTGAGCAGCAGGGAGCCGACGGCCGCGGAGGCGAGGGCCGGCCACAGCCCGCCGAGGAGTGCCGCGGCGACCGTCACCGCCAGGAACATCAGCATGTCGATGGCGAGGCCGGGGTCGACGGCGCTGAGCAGCACCGCCAGGAGGACGGGCCCGGCCGTGCCGACCGCCCACCCCCAGGCGAGCCGCAGCCGCCCCAGCGGCGCGCCCCGGGCGACGGGCAGTCCGCGGCCCTTGGCGGCCTCCTCGTGGGTGACGATGTGCACGTCCAGGTCGGGTCCGCAGTCGCGGGCGACGGTCGCGCCGACGCCGGGACCGAAGACGTACTGCCAGGTACGGCGGCGGGAGGAGCCGAGGACGATCTGGGTGGCGTTGGCGCCGCGCGCGAAGTCGAGCAGCGCGGCGGGTATGTCGTCGCCGACGACGTGGTGGAAGCTGCCGCCGAGGTCCTCCACGAGGGTGCGCTGGGCGGCCAGCTCGCCGGGCGAGGCCGAGGTGAGACCGTCGCTGCGGGATATGTACACGGCGAGCAGCTGCCCGCCCGCGCCCTTCTCGGCGAGCCGCGCGGCCCGCCGGATGAGGGTGCGGCCCTCGGGACCGCCGGTCAGTCCGACCACGATCCGCTCGCGCGAGCCCCAGATCGCCGAGACGGCGTGCTCGCTGCGGTAGCGCTGGAGGTGGGCGTCGACCCGGTCGGCGACCCACAGCAGGGCGAGTTCGCGCAGGGCGGCGAGGTTGCCGGGGCGGAAGTAGCTGGAGAGCGCCGCGTCCACCTGGTCGGGCTGGTGGATGTTGCCGTGCGCCATGCGCCGGCGCAGCGCCTCGGGCGTCATGTCGACGAGTTCGACCTGGTCGGCGCGGCGCACCACCTCGTCCGGCACGGTCTCCGGCTCGCGTACGCCGGTGATGGACTCGACGGTGTCGCCCAGCGACTCCAGGTGCTGGATGCCGACGGTGGACAGCACGTCGATCCCGGCGGCCAGCAGTTCCTCGACGTCCTGCCAGCGCTTGGCGTTGCGGGAGCCGGGCGCGTTGGTGTGGGCGAGCTCGTCGACCAGGGCGACGCGGGGGCGGCGGGCGAGGACGGCGTCGAGGTCCATCTCGGCCACGGTCACGCCGCCGTGCTCCAGCCGCCGGTGCGGGACCTGCTCCAGGCCGGTCAGCAGGGCATCGGTGCGGGGTCTGCCGTGCGTCTCGGCGAAGGCGACGACGCAGTCGGTGCCCCGTTCGACGCGGCGGTGCGCCTCGGCGAGCATCGCGTAGGTCTTGCCCACCCCCGGCGCCGCGCCGAGGTGGATCCGAAGCTTGCCGCGTCCCATGGCCCCATTGTCTTCCGGTCGTGCTCCTGGCGGAGTCGACCTTAGGCCGCCGTGCGCGGCGGCCGGACGGCCGGCGGGGGCGCGGGGTCCGACCTTGACGCAACCCTGACGCGCCTGCCGGGGGCCGGGTCAGTGCTCGACGATGTGCCCGTCGCTCAGTTCGAGGACCCGGTCGGCCAGGTCGAGCAGGGTGGTGTCGTGGGTGGCGACGAGCGCGGTGACATTCTCGCTGCGGACGACCGCGCGCAGCAGTTCCATCACGGCGTGCCCGGTCTCGGCGTCGAGCTGGCCGGTGGGCTCGTCGGCGATGAGCAGCGAGGGGTTGTTGGCGAGGGCGCGGGCGATGGCGACCCGCTGCTGCTGGCCGCCGGACAGCTCGCCGGGCCGCTGGGCGGCGTGGTCGGCGAGGCCGACGAGGGACAGCAGCAGTTCGACGCGCTCCTCGCGCTCGCGGGGGTCCGCGCCGCGCAGCCGCAGCGGGACGCCGACGTTCTCGGCGGCACTGAGGATGGGGATGAGGCCGAAGGACTGGAAGACGAAGCCGACGCGGTCCCGGCGCAGGGCGAGCAGTCCCTCCTCGTCGAGGCCGGCGAGGTCCCGGCCCTCGACGTCGACCCGTCCCCGGTCAGGGGTGTCGAGCCCGCCGACGATGTTCAGCAGGGTGGTCTTGCCCGATCCCGAGCGCCCCTTGAGGGCGACGAGTTCGCCGCGCGGGACCTCGAAGGAGACGCCTCGCAGCGCGTGCACGGCGGCGGCGCCGCTGCCGTACGACTTGTGCACGTCCTCGACGCGCACCATGGCGTCGGTGATCGTCTGCCCCATTGTGGATGCCCTCCCCCGTGAACCGGGCGCCAGTATCGCTGTCCGGCGCCCGGCAGATCAACAGGGTCAGGCGGGGTTGTCCCCGTGGGTGAGGGTCTCCCAGGCGACGAACAGGTTGTTGGTGCCGGAGGGCCGGGTGCGTTCGGTCAGCGCCTGGGTGTTGGTCATGGCGAAGCCGAGGCGGTTGTGCATCGCGTTGTAGCCGACCTCGGTGACCGGGCCGAGGCCGAGGTGCAGGGTGCCGCCGCACAGCCAGCCGGGCACGGGTTCGCCCTGTTCGTACTTCGCCTGGAAGCCGAGCGCGTGCCGCAGCCGTTCGCCGACGTCGGTGCCGTAGAGGTCCTGGCCCTGGATGCGGCTGGTCTCGGCGACGTGCGAGATGGAGGAGATGCCGTAGCCGGTGTGCGTGAGGTCGCGGCAGGTCTCCTGGGTGAGGCCGGTGACGAAGGTGGACTGGTTCTGCCAGTACCGGACGATCTTGTCGCGGGTGTCGAGGTTCTGGCCCGGGACCGTCTTCGGCAGGGGCCCGTCGGAGGCCAGGTAGACGTAGGCGGCGGTACGGGTGCGGAACTTCGCCATGGCCTTGTCGTACGAGGCGCGGTCCTCCAGGAAGACGGAGATGCCGACGGCCGCCTCCATCATCGTCAGTTCCCAGTTCCCGTTGGAGTGGGAGCCGTTGATGATCTCGGGCAGGTAGACGTCGCGCAGCACGGTGGCGAAGCGGCCCTGGTTGGCCCAGCCGCCGGTGTAGGTGTGCTTGACGATCTCGGCGGCCTTGGCCCAGGAGGAGCCGGCCCAGCCGGTCTGCAGGGGCGCGTTGCTGTTGGTGTGGTCGCGGATCACGGCGGACCAGGCGTCCATGAGCTGGATGGCCTTGGTGGCGTGGCGTGCGTCGCGGGTGACGTACCACATGAGGGCCTGGGTGTACGCGGCGATCGCGTCCTCGCGCTCGTCGGTGCAGCCGAGGTTGGGGTTGGAGTACGAGCCGCACTCCACGACGGCGCGGGGCCTGGGTGTGCGGTTCAGGTCGGCGTACCTGCTCGCCGCCATGCGGTCGTAGGCGCCTTTCCAGGGCTGGGCGCCTGCCAGCACCTTGTTGCGGGCGAAGTCGAGCTGCCCCTTGGAGACGGTGACGCCGGGGTGCGTGAAGGTTGCCGGGGCGGCTTCGGCGGCTTCGGCGGGCGGGGCGTCGGGGTGGAGGGTGAGGGTGGCGGCGAGGGCCGTGGTCAGGAGGGCGAACAGGGTGGCGCGGAGGGGGCGGAGTCGTGGTCGTGAAGCGGACATGTGGGGGCCATCCGTTCCCGTACATGAACAGTGGGTGTCCCTTTGAACACCCGACTGATCCGGGACGGTAGGTCCGGACCAATGCGCCGTCAAGAGTCGCGGCACCAGAAGGCCGCCCCCTGCCCCCCCCGGGAACGACAGCGGCCCGCGGCAACCGGCCCCGAACGACCGGCCCCGCGGGCCACGACAGAGAACTGCGCTACCGCACTTCGGTGATCTCAGGTCCTCGCTGCAGCCGGCTCATCCCGCCCGCGAACCGCGACCCTTCCTCCTGCTGCACGCTCTCCGGCACCATCTGCGCATCGTTCGGCAGCTTCAGGACGATCGGATCGCGCGGGGCCATGGGCCCGTCCCCCCGCACCACGACCGTGTCCCGGAAGATCTGCTCCAGCAGACCCGCCGCCTGCGGCTGCACCGCGCCCTGACCGGAGATCACTCCGCGCAGGAACCAGCGGGGGCCGTCCACGCCGACGAACCGCACGACCTGGAAGCCGCCGGTGCCGTCCGGCAGCTGCACCGGCACCTGGGCGCGCAGCTCCCAGCCCAGCGGACCCTCGACCTCGTCGATGATGCCGCCCTGCTGGGTGATGCCGGACGCGATCTCCTCGCGCACCTCGCCCCAGATGCCCTCACGCTTGGGCGCGGCGAAGGCCTGCAGCTGGACGGCGCTGTCCTGCAGCACGACGGTGGCCGCGACGATCGCGTCGCCCGCGACCTCGACGCGCAGTTCCATGCCGTCCACACCGGGCACGAACAACCCGCCCAGATCGACCCGGCCCTCGCCGGGCTCGCGGACCTCGGAGCTGTCCCAGGGCCCGTCGGGCCGGGGCGCGGGCTCGAGCCTCAGGCGCCGGCCCTCCTCGTCCGCCTCCGCGTCGACACCGTCGACGACCTGCTCGGCCTCGCCGGCCGCACCGTCGGCGGCATCCGTCTTCTTGCGACGTCCGAACACGTCACTGTCCTTCCCGGTCGGATACGACCGAAGCGTATCGATTCCCACCCGCTGCACCGCCCATGGCGGCCTGAACGCTTGTGCCGCTCTTACCTTCCACCGCGGCGTGGCCGCCGGTGGATCCGAAGCCCCCCTCGGCCCGGGCCGATTCGGGCAGCTGCGCGACCGACACGAAGCGCACCCTCTCGACCTGCTGGACGACCAGTTGGGCAATCCGGTCGAAGCGCTCGAACCGCACGGACTCGCGCGGGTCGAGATTCACCACGATCACCTTGATCTCCCCACGGTACCCGGCATCAATCGTCCCCGGGGCATTCACCAGGGCGACGCCACAGCGGGCGGCAAGGCCGGATCGCGGGTGCACGAAGGCCGCGTACCCCTCCGGCAGCGCGACAGACACCCCGGTGGGCAGCACGGCCCGCTCCCCCGGGGCCAGCTCGCACGCCTCGGTGGTGCGCAGGTCGGCCCCCGCGTCGCCGGGGTGCTCGTACGCCGGAAGCGGTACGTCCGGGTCGACGCGCCGGATGAGCACCTCGAGCGCTCCGCGGCCGGCGCTCACGGGTTCACCTCGAAGGCGCGGGCCCGGCGGACCTGGTCGGGGTCCTCCATGGCGGCCTGGATCTCCTCCTGGCGGCCGTGGTCGATGAAGTGGTCCACCTTGACCTCGATGAAGAGCGCGTCCGCGCGGACGGCGACCGGTCCGTCGGGGCCGCCGATGTGTCCGGTGGCGGTGCAGTAGATCTTCCGTCCCGCCACGGCGGTCACCTCGGCCTTGAGGTGCAGCACGGTGCCCACGGGCACCGGCTGGACGAAGTCGGTCTCCAGCCGTCCGGTGACCGCGATGGTGCGGAGCAGCCAGTTCAGCGAGCCGAGCGTCTCGTCGAGGGCGGTGGCCAGCACGCCGCCGTGGGCGAGTCCGGGAGCGCCCTGGTGCGCGGGCTGCACGGTGAACTCGGCGGTGATCGACACGCCTTCACCGGCGCGCGCCTGGAGGTGCAGCCCGTGGGGCTGTTCCTCTCCGCATCCGAAGCACTGCCCGTAGTGGGCGCCCAGAAACTCGCCCGGTGCGGGGGCGTCGGGGTGGCGCACTGGCGGCACGGCGTCGGCGGGGGGCTGAAGAGCTGCGGAATTACCACTCACAGCCGCAGACCTTACCCGCCCGCCGGGAGGCGGCTGAGCACGCGTCCGCCCTGGCGCGGGACCCCCGTGGGAAGCGTGCCAAGCTTGGCTTCATGCAGCTTTCCGCCGCCCCGTACGAAGAACGCCTCACCGCTCCGCGCTCCTGGTGGCTCCTGTGCCTCCTGACCGGGCTCTCCTTCGCGCTGATCATGCTGCCGTTCGGCACCCTGCCGATGCTGGCCGGGCTGGCCGGCGGGACCGCGGCGGCGGCGGTCGTGGTGAGCTCGTACGGCTCGGTGCGGATCCGGGTCGTGAACGGTCATCTGATCGCGGGCGAGGCGAAGATCCCGGCGTCGGCGCTGGGTGACGCGGAGGTGCTGGACGCGGAGGAGGCGCGCGCCTGGCGCGGCCCGAAGGCCGACCCGCGCGCGTTCATGCTGCTGCGCGCGTACGTCCCCGGTGCGCTGCGGGTGACCGTCACGGACCCGCAGGACCCCACCCCGTACGTCTTCCTGTCCACCCGTGAGCCCGAGCGGCTGGCGCAGGCGCTCCGGGCGGCGAGGGACGGGGCGGACGCCTCTTAAGGGCCCGTCGGCGGGCCGCCGGGCAGGTCACCGGGGGTCGTCGTCCTTCCGGGGGCGGCCGGCGTCCATGTCGAGTTCCAGCGCGTGCTCGGGGAGGGCGTCGGCGGGGCGCTCCAGTGCCGGGAGCGCGGACAACTCGTCCCAGGGGACCTGGACCTTGCGCAGGTCGTCCCTGATGCGCGCGGCGAGCTTTCTGGTGTCGCGCCGGTTCATCACGGCGCCCACGGCCGCCCCCACGAGGAACGGCATCAGGTTCGGCAGGTTGCGCACCGTGCGCTTCATGATCCGCTGGCGCAGTTCGCGCTTCATGCGGCTGTTCAGCGCGGCGCTCACGGTGGAGGGCTTGGTCGCCTCGATGCCGCGCTCCTGGGACCAGGAGTTGAGGTAGACGGTGCTGCGCTGGGCGAGGGTGCCGGCGGGCCGTACGCCGTAGACCTCGTGGAGTTCGGCGATCAGTTTGAGTTCGATCGCGGCGACGCCGGTGACCTCGGCGGCCAGCTCCGTCGGCATCGCGGGCGGTACGGGCATCATGGCGGCCGCCCCGACGCCGGCCCCGACCGTCGCGGTGGCCTTCGCGGCACCCGCCACGAGCTTGTCGGCGATCTCCTCGGGACCGAGCCCGGGGAACTGCTCCCGCAGGGTCGCGAGGTCCCGTACGGGCACACGCGGGGCGATGTCGATGATCCGGTCGGCGAGGTGCGCCAGACCCGCGCGGGCGCGTGCGCCGCCCTTGCGGACGCCCTCCAGCGCCTTCTCCCGGACGACGGCGGTGCGCCTGCGCGCCATGGGCGCGGTGACCTCCACGGGCACCGGGAGGTCACCCCGGCCGGCCGGCGTCTCGAGCGAGGCCGCCCCGTCTCCGGTCCAGCCTCGCTCGGGTTCACGCGTGTCGTGCTGTGGGTCCTCGGTGGACCCTTGGTCCGCTCCCTTCGAGAAGAAGCGGCGCTTCCGCGGTGGGGTCGAGCCAGTCACGGCCGACCCCGCCTCAGTCGCAGTCGCGGCAGATCGGCTGGCCGTTCTTCTCACGGGCCAGCTGGCTGCGGTGGTGCACCAGGAAGCAGCTCATGCAGGTGAACTCGTCCTGCTGCTTGGGCAGCACCCGGACGGCCAGCTCCTCGTTCGAGAGGTCCGCACCGGGCAGCTCGAGGCCCTCGGCGGCCTCGAACTCGTCGACGTCCACGGCCGAGGCCGACTTGTCGTTCCGCCGGGCCTTCAGCTCTTCCAAGCTGTCCGAGTCGACGTCGTCGTCGGTCTTGCGTGGAGTGTCGTAATCGGTAGCCATGTCGCTCTCCCCCTCTGGGTGTATGCGGTGTCTCCAGCGCACGTAACGCGTGAGAGGCCGGACTTGTGCCCGACCTGAGGCGGAGATTTTGCCTCACATCAAGGTCTGTTACTCAATCGACACCCAACCGGACTCCTCACGAGTGATCGGCTTGGATGGCGATGGGGACCGTACACGGTCCCGATGCCGCACTACAAAGGCACCTCACCGTGTACTTCCCGTGAACGGGACCCTTGAAAACCGGGACTTTTCCGGCCTTCCGACGGGGTTCATGATCACGGAGAGTAGACGGCCGAATCGACGCACCTGTGATCGATCACACATGAATTCGATTGCGGTGGTGCTCAGGAATTCCGCCCGCAGCGAACACGGATCGCGGGCGGGGCATGATGTCAGATCGGAAGGGTGACACGCATCACGAGTCCTCCGCCCTCCCTCGGCTGCGCGTAGATGTGCCCGCCGTGCGCCCGGGCGACCGACCGCACGATGGACAGCCCCAGTCCCACTCCCTTGTCGCTGCCCGTCCGCTCGGTGCGCAGCCTGCGGAACGGCTCGAAGAGGTTCTCGACCTCGTACGCGGGGACGACCGGGCCGGTGTTGGACACCACGAGGACCGCCTGACCGTGCTGGACGTCCGTGGTGACCTCCACCCAGCCGTCCTCCGGGACGTTGTACCGGACGGCGTTCTGGACCAGGTTCAGGGCGATCCGCTCCAGCAGCACGCCGTTGCCCTTGACCACGGCGGGGCGGCGCGTGCCGCGGATGGTCACGTGCCGGGACTCGGCCTCGGAGGCGACCTGGTCGATGGCCTGGCCCGCCACCTCCGCGAGGTCGACGGGCCCCCGCTCCACGATCTGGTTGTCACTGCGGGCGAGCAGCAGCAGGCCCTCCACGAGCTGCTCGCTGCGCTCGTTGGTGGCCAGCAGCGTCTTGCCGAGCTGCTGGAGCTCCACCGGCGCGTTCGGGTCGGAGAGGTGCACCTCGAGCAGCGTGCGGTTGATCGCCAGCGGGGTGCGCAGCTCGTGCGAGGCGTTCCCCACGAAGCGCTGCTGGGCGGTGAACGCGCGCTGGAGCCGCTCCAGCATGTCGTCGAAGGTGTCGGCCAGCTCCTTCAGCTCGTCGTCCGGACCGTCCAGCTCGATCCGCCGGGACAGGTCCGAGCCCGCCACCGCGCGGGCGGTGCGGGTGATGCGGCCCAGCGGCGACAGCACGCGCCCGGCCATCGCGTAGCCGAAGGCGAACGCGATGACGGCGAGGCCGAGCAGGGCCAGCAGGGAGCGGCTGAGCAGGTTGTCCAGGGCGACCTGGCGCTGGTCGTCGATGCACTCGCTGATCGCGTTGTTGAACTCGGTCAGGGAGAGGTTGCCGTCGGCGATGCCCGGACAGTCGTTGCTGGAGACCTTCAGGCCGTCGAAGTCGACGATCTTGAACAGCGGCTGGCTGCCGGTGCGCAGGGCCTGCGCGGCGAGCAGGTAGATGATCGACAGCAGCAGGATGCCGGCGATCAGGAACATGCCGCCGTACAGCAGCGTGAGCCGTATGCGGATGGTGGGGCGCAGCCACGGCATCGGCGTGGGCGACCGGGGGTCCCAGGTGGGCTTGGGGGGCGCGGTGGGGGGCGCGGGAGTGGCAGCCATGGTCGGTGATCAGATCCGGTATCCGGAGCCGGGCACGGTCACGATGACCGGCGGCTCGCCCAGCTTGCGGCGCAGGGTCATGACGGTCACGCGCACCACGTTGGTGAACGGGTCGGTGTTCTCGTCCCAGGCCTTCTCCAGCAGCTGCTCCGCCGAGACCACGGCGCCCTCGCTGCGCATGAGGACCTCCAGCACGGCGAACTCCTTCGGCGCGAGCTGGACCTCCTTGCCGTCGCGGAAGACCTCGCGGCGGTTGGGGTCCAGCTTGATCCCGGCCCGCTCCAGGACGGGCGGCAGGGGCACGCTGGTCCGCCGGCCGAGCGCACGCACGCGTGCGATGAGCTCGCTGAAGGCGAACGGCTTGGGCAGGTAGTCGTCGGCGCCGATCTCGAGTCCCTCGACGCGGTCGCTGACGTCGCCGGACGCCGTGAGCATCAGCACGCGCGTGGGCATGCCGAGCTCGACGATCTTGCGGCAGACGTCGTCGCCGTGGACGAGGGGGAGGTCGCGGTCGAGGACGACCACGTCGTAGTCGTTGACGCCGATGCGCTCGAGGGCGGCCGCACCGTCGTACACGACGTCGACGGCCATGGCCTCCCGGCGCAGTCCGGTGGCCACCGCATCGGCGAGCAGCTGCTCGTCCTCGACGACGAGTACGCGCACGTCGCTTGTCCTTCCTCATGACCCGCCCGGCGGGCCGCGAGGGCGCGCACGCGGGCAGGGGTACGGGTGGGTGTGTTGCCTCCATCCTGCCCTTTTCGGCCGTAAGTCGGCTGTAAGGCGGCCGGTGCAGGGGATCACCGGCGGCCCCGCGACCGGGGAACGTGCGGACGAACGGCGCGGGAATACGAGAATTTCTCGCGAGGTTAGGTTTCCGCGGAAGGGAGCTTGGGGAGGACGGGTTTACATCCCGCGATCACGCTCTGCTTGCACCGCACCACCATGCGGTGCACACGGTCCGCTTCCGCAGAGCGGGCGTGGATGTCCGGTACCGTCGCCGCCCGGCCGAGCGGCGCCGGGCATCTGCCACGGACGTGATCGTCCCTTCCGACGGCACACCCCCGTGCCACCGACCCACCGACCCAGGACGAGGGGGCGCAGCATGGACGCATTCACCGCAGGACTTCTGCAGCGCATAAAGGCGACCGAGTCCGACCTGTCGCGGGCCCGCGACGAGGGCGACGACTTCCTCGTCGAAGTGGAGCAGGGCGAACTCGACGACCTGCGCCGCCTCGCGGCCGAGCACGGCGTGGAAGTCGGCGCCTACAGCGTCTGACCGACCGGCACGGAAGCGCCCGGCGGGCTCCGGTGGAGTGATCCACCGGAGCCCGCCGTCGTTCCTCAGGGGCACGCCCACGACAGCCCTCGGCGCGATGGGCCGACCGGCGGCCCGCCCGCACTCGGGTTCGCCGGGGGGCACCCGGCACCCGGGCCGAGGCGTGGATCTCGCCGACGCCTCGCCCTCCCGGACGCGGCGCGCCGCCTCTGCCTGGCTCGGCGAGCCGTAACCCGGGCTCCGTCGACGCCCGAACTGACGCACGGTCGCCAAATCGACGGCGTCGGCCCCGCTGCCACCGGCCGGTGCCCGCCGGCCGTTGCCGCCCGCCGGCCGTTGCCGCCCGCCGGCCGTTGCCGCCCGCGGGCCATTGCCGCACGACCGGGGCCGGCCGGCATCACCGCCGGCACGGTCCGGCCGAGGAGTCGGGCCTCCACAGGCAACCGCCGTCAACCGCGTCGGTCCGGCCGACGCGGCCGTCCGGTGTCGCCCGGCCCTGCAAGCCGCAGCCAAGTCGGCCGGGGCCGGCCGCACTCTCCACAGCAACGGCCCGGCCGAGCCGGGGATCTGCCCCGCAGACACCCCAGGTCAACCCCGTCGGCCCCGCTGAACCCGCCCGGCCGACGCTAGCCGTCCGCTGTCACCCGGCCCTGCGGGCCGTTCCCGCGGCGGCCCGGGGCCGGCCGGCTGCACCACGGAAGCGGTTCCCGCGACCGGGGAGGCGGCCGCTCAGGTGGGCGGCCGGCGGGATCGTGGGCCCGTCCCGGAGAGTCGGCGGCGTCAGCCGCCTTCTATGCCCCGAACTCCTCCAGCAGCGCCAGCAGCGGCTTCAGCACGCCCGGGGAGGCAGCCACCGTGAGGTCGGCCGACGGCCGGCTGTCCGGGTGAAGGCCGGTCGTCAGGGCGCCGGACTCACGGGCTATCAAGGCGCCCGCCGCCACGTCCCACGGGTGGAGGCCGCGTTCGTAGTAGCCGTCCAGGCGGCCCGCCGCCACGTCGCACAGGTCGATCGCCGCCGAGCCGCCGCGGCGGATGTCCCGCACCAGCGGGATCAGCCGGCGGGCGACCTCGGCCTGCTGTTCCCGGACGTCGGCGACGTAGTTGAAGCCGGTGGAGACCAGCGCCTGCTCCAGCGGCGGCGACGGCCGGCAGGCCAGGCGCCGCTCCCCCTCCCAAGCGCCCGTGGCCCACGCCCCGCCGCCCAGCACCGCGTGGTACTCCTCGCCGCGCATCGGGGCGAACACCGCGCCGGCCACGGCGACGCCGTCCTGCTCGGCCGCCACGGAGACGGCCCAGGTGGGCAGGCCGTACAGGTAGTTCACGGTGCCGTCGAGAGGGTCGACGACCCAGCGGACGCCGCTGCTGCCGGCCGTGGAGGCGCCCTCCTCGCCGAGGACGCCGTCCTCCGGGCGTCGCTCGGCGATCAGCCCGGTGATCAGCTTCTCCGCCGCGAGGTCCATCTCGGTGACGACGTCGACCGAGCTGGACTTGGTGGCGGCGACCGCGAGGTCGGCCGGGCGGCCGTCGCGCAGCAGCTCACCCGCGCGCCGGGCGGCCTCCCTGGCCAGTTCCAGCAGTTCCGCGTGCAGGGGGTCGGTCACGGGGCTCCTCAGGCGTAGGGGCTGTCGGCGCCCGCGGCGGCGGGACGCGGGGCGCGGGCGGGGCAGCAGCCCACCGGGCACAGGTCGTGGCTGGGGCCGAGCGCGCCGAGGGCACACCGGGTGACGTCCCGCCCGCTCTCGGCGGCGGCGCGCTCCACCACCAGCTCGCGGACGGCGGCGGCGAACCGCGGGTCGTCGCCGACGGTCGCCGAGCGGCGCACCGGCAGGCCCAGCTCCTCCGCCTTCGCGGTGGCCTCGGTGTCGAGGTCGTACAGGACCTCCATGTGGTCCGAGACGAAGCCGATCGGGGCCATGACGACCGCCGGGGCGCCGGCGGCCTTCCGCTCCTCGAGGTGGTCGCAGATGTCGGGCTCCAGCCACGGGATGTGCGGGGCGCCGGAGCGGGACTGGTAGACGAGCTGCCAGGGGTGGTCGACGCCGGTGCGCTCGCGGACGGCGTCGGCGATCAGCCGGGCCACGTCCAGGTGCTGCGCGACGTACGCGCCGCCGTCGCCGTGGGCCTCGACGGGGCCGGAGGTGTCCGCGGCGGCGGTGGGGATGGAGTGGGTGCAGAAGGCGATGTGCGCGCCGTCCCTGACGTCCTCGGGGAGGTCGGCGAGCGACCGGATCACGCCGTCGACCATGGGCTCGACGAAGCCGGGGTGGTTGAAGTAGTGCCGCAGCTTGTCGATCTTCGGCAGCTCCAGCCCTTCCTTCTCCAGCGTGGCGAGCGCGTCGGCGAGGTTCTCGCGGTACTGGCGGCAGCCGGAGTAGGAGGCGTAGGCGCTGGTGGCGAGGGTCAGGATGCGGCGGCGGCCGTCGCGGACCATGTCCCGGAGGGTGTCGGTGAGGTAGGGCGCCCAGTTGCGGTTGCCCCAGTAGACCGGCAGGTCCAGGCCGTGCTCGGCGAAGTCCTTGCGCAGGGCGTCCAGCAGGGCACGGTTCTGGTCGTTGATGGGGCTGACCCCGCCGAACTGGAAGTAGTGCTGCCCGACTTCCTTGAGGCGTTCCGTGGGGATGCCCCGCCCGCGCGTCACGTTCTCCAGGAACGGGACGACGTCGTCCGGGCCTTCCGGGCCGCCGAAGGAGAGCAGGAGCAGGGCGTCGTAGGGGCTGGCATCGAGCACGTCAGACATGTCTCGATCCTCCCACCCGGCACCGACAACGGGGACAGGGGCCGGGGGTGTCGGGGGAAGAAGGTGCCGTACATCACCGGCGCCTGCGGGCGATGCCGCCGGTAATCTGTATCGACTGCGGTAGCACCTTACTGATCTTGCGGAGAACCCAGTGCCCAGCCCCTATCGCGCCCTGTTCGCCGCCCCCGGCAGCAAGGCCTTCTCCGCCGCGGGGTTCCTCGGCCGGATGCCGCTGTCGATGACGGGCATCGGCGTCGTCACGATGATCTCCCAGGTGACCGGCAGGTACGGGCTGGCGGGCGCCCTCTCGGCGACCATCGCGCTGTCCGCCGCGCTGCTGGGCCCTCAGGTCTCACGCCTCGTGGACCAGCACGGACAGCGCCGGGTGCTGCGCCCGGCCGCGGTGTTGTCGCTGTCCTCCGGGACGGTGCTGCTGCTCGCCGTGCACCTGTCCTGGCCGGAGTGGGTGCTGTTCGTCGCCTGCGCGGGGATCGGCTGCGTGCCGAGCCTCGGCGCGATGGTCAGGGCCCGCTGGGCGGCGCTGTACCGCGGCACCCCGAGTCTGCACACCGCCTACTCGTTCGAGTCGGTGGTCGACGAGGTGTGCTTCATCATCGGTCCGATCGTCTCCATCGGGCTGTCCACGGCGTGGTTCCCGGAGGCCGGCCCGCTGCTGGCGGGCGGCTTCCTGGCGGTGGGCGTCTTCTGGCTGACCGCGCAGCGTGCCACCGAGCCGGAGCCGCACCCGCGTGAGCGCAAGGGCGGCGGCTCGGCCCTGCGGTCGCGCGGACTGAGGGTGCTGGTGGCGACGTTCGTGGCGACCGGCACGATCTTCGGCGCGGTGGACGTGGTGACGGTCGCCTTCGCCGAGGAGGAGGGACACAAGGCCGCGGCCAGCGTGGTGCTCGCGGTGTACGCCCTGGGTTCGTGCGTGGCGGGCCTGGTGTTCGGGCTGCTGCACTTCGCGGGACCGCCGGAACGCCGGTGGCTGCTCGGCGTTTGCGCCATGGCCGTGAGTATGATCCCACTCCTACTGGTCGGGAACTTGCCGTTTCTGGCCGTGGCGCTGTTCGTTGCGGGTCTGTCCATCGCTCCCACGATGATCACGACCATGTCCCTCATCGAAGAGCACGTACCTCGCGCGCAGCTCACCGAGGGGATGACCTGGGTGAGCACCGGGCTCGCGGTCGGCATCGCCCTCGGCTCCTCCGCCGGCGGCTGGGTGATCGACGCGGCCGGGGCACGCGCCGGGTACGGGGTTCCGGCGGCCGCCGGGGCCGTCGCGGTCGCGGTCGGTTTCCTCGGGTACCGCCGGCTCAAGCGACCGGCGCCGGGTCGGGGAGGCTTCGTTGGTCAGCACGACGAGCGCGAGGAACGGCACGTGGCGTAACTGGGGAGGCACCGTCTCCGTCCGGCCGGCCCGGGAGGTCACGCCGGCCTCGGTCGACGAACTGGCCGACGCCGTACGCCGGGCCGCCGAGGACGGGCTGCCGGTGAAGGCGGTGGGAGCCGGTCACTCCTTCACCTCCATAGCCGCCACCGAGGGCCTGCTGGTCCGCCCTCAGCTGCTGACGGGGATTCGGAGGATCGACCGCGAGGCGGGCACCGTCACCGTCGAGGCGGGCACCCCGCTGAAGCGGCTCAACGCCGCCCTCGCGCGCGAGGGTCTGTCGCTGACCAACATGGGCGACATCATGGAGCAGACGGTGTCCGGAGCCACCAGCACCGGCACCCACGGCACCGGCCGCGAGTCCGCCTCCATCGCCGCCCAGATCAAGGGCCTCGAACTGGTCACCGCCGACGGCTCGGTGCTCACCTGCTCCGAGAAGGAGAACCCGGACGTCTTCGCCGCCGCCCGGATCGGCCTCGGCGCCCTCGGCATCGTCACCGCCATCACCTTCGCCGTGGAGCCGCTCTTCCTCCTCACCGCGCGCGAGGAGCCCATGACGTTCGACCGGGTGTGCGCCGAGTTCGACGCGCTGCACGCCGAGAACGAGCACTTCGAGTTCTACTGGTTCCCGCACACCGGCAACACCAACACCAAGCGCAACAACCGCAGCGCGGGCCCCGAACGTCCTGTGCCGCCGCTGCGCGGCTGGTTCGAGGACGAGTTCCTCTCCAACGGGGTGTTCCAGGTCGTCAACTGGGTGGGCCGCGCCGCACCAGTGACGATCCCGGCCATCGCGCAGATCTCCAGCCGGGCGCTGTCCGCGCGGACGTACACCGACATCCCCTACAAGGTGTTCACCTCCCCGCGCCGGGTGCGCTTCGTGGAGATGGAGTACGCCGTGCCGCGCGAGGCGCTCGTGGACACGCTGCGGGAGTTGAAGGCGATGGTGGACCGGTCCCCGTTGCGGGTGAGCTTCCCGGTCGAGGTGCGCACCGCGCCGGCCGACGACATCACCCTGTCCACGGCGTCCGGCCGGGAGAGCGCCTACGTGGCGGTCCACATGTTCAAGGGGACGCCGTACCAGCGGTACTTCACCGCCGCCGAGCGCATTTTCACCGCACACGAGGGACGACCCCATTGGGGGAAGATCCACACCCGTGACGCCGAGTACCTCTCACGGGTGTATCCGCGTTTCGGCGAGTTCGTCGGGCTCCGGGACCGGCTGGATCCGGAACGCCGGTTCCGCAACGACTACTTGCGGCGGGTCCTGGGCGCGTAGTCCGCGCACGCGGCGGTAACCGGGCGCACGCCCCGGCGCCGCAGACATTGCCTCCGTTTCTGGCGATTGCGTGAAGTTCCCCACAAGTCCCCCACGTCCAGGGGTGGATGAGTGGGGCAACGGCGGCCAAGTCCCACCTCTTGCGTGAACTCGCACGGCGTGCCAATCCACGCACGTGGCCCAAATGGAGTACTGTTGCGAGCCCTGGGTCCGGACTCCCGTCAGGGTGCCCGGGTCCTCGGAGGACCGCCGGGAGGGGGCTAGTTGCACAGGGTGACGCATTTGGTCACTTAGCGTTGCGAATAGGTAACCGTGCCATAACGGCGATCCAGGGCCCGCGCCCGACACGCCGGGCAACTCGGCAAGGTTGTGGCAGGCTGCACCCGGGCAGGCCACACTCGACTAGCGGAAGCAGCGACGCACGTGACGTCGGCAGGCACCACCCGGGAGGTCCCCATGCCCGAACTGCGTGTCGTGGCCGTCTCGAATGACGGCACACGGCTGGTGCTGAAGGCTGCGGACAGCACGGAGTACACGCTTCCGATCGACGAACGGCTCCGCGCCGCCGTGCGCGGCGACCGTCCCCGCCTCGGCCAGATCGAGATCGAGGTGGAGAGCCACCTCCGCCCCCGCGACATCCAGGCGCGTATAAGAGCCGGTGCGACCGCGGAAGAGGTCGCCCAGATGGCCGGCATCCCCGTGGACCGGGTGCGGCGCTTCGAGGGCCCCGTCCTCGCCGAGCGCGCCTTCATGGCCGAGCGCGCCCGCAAGACGCCGGTCCGCCGCCCCGGTGAGAACTCCGGCCCCCCGCTGGGCGAGGCCGTGCAGGAGCGGCTGCTGCTGCGCGGCGCCGAGAAGGACACCGTGCAGTGGGACTCCTGGCGCCGCGACGACGGCACCTGGGAGGTCCTGCTGGTCTACCGGGTCGCGGGCGAGCCGCACTCGGCGAGCTGGACGTACGACCCGCCCCGGCGGCTCGTCCAGGCCGTCGACGACGAGGCGCGGTCGCTGATCGGCGAGTCCGACGATCTCGCCGCGCCCGAGCCCAGCTTCCCGTTCGTGCCGCGCATCGCCCGGCTGCCGCGGGACCGCCCGCTGGACCGTCCCGCCGACCGCGAGCGGCCCAGCCTGCCCGCGCAGGCGTCCGAGCCGGCCGAGGAGGCCACGGCGGCCACTGCCTCCGGCGAGCGCGACTCGCTGACCAGTCTGCTGGAGGCCGTGCCGAGCTTCCGCGGCGACCTGGTGGTGCCCGAGCGCCCCGAACCGGCCGCCGAGGAGCCTGAGTCCGAACCCGAGGCGGAGGAGCCTCCGGCGCCGGCCGCGTCCGCGGGCTCCGCGTACGCGGACGTTCTGATGCCCCGTTCGGTGGGCGGCCACCGCGATCGCCTCGTCGGCTCGACCGACCGCCAGGCCGAGGCGGACGGCGTCCGCCCGGGCCGCCGCGCGGCGGTCCCGAGCTGGGACGAGATCGTGTTCGGGACGCGACGCAAGAAACAGGAGTAGGCCGGCTTGCCGGCCCATAGCTCTTAGGGCGACGCCTCCCTACGCATCTCCGCGAGGACGGGTCGCCGCCCTGTCGGCCCTGCCGGGCCTCGTCCTCGAACGCCGGACGGGTTGAATCAGCCCCTCGGGCACCTGAGGAAAGGGCTGGGGGCCGGCGCCCCGACCATCCAGCCCCATCCGGTGTTTGAGAAGCGGGGCCCGGGGCTGAGCCCGGCTCAGCCCCTCCCGCGTTGGAGAACGAGACCCGGGGCGCGGCACCACCATCCAGCCCTTCCGGCGTTCGAGAAGCAGGGCCCGGGGCGGAGCCCCGGAGCGGCTACTGCGGTTCCGGTCCCACCGCCACCGGCCGCTCCGGGTCCGAGGACCACTCCGACCAGGAGCCGACGTACAGAGCCGCCGGGACACCGGCGACCTCCAGTGCCAGCACCTCGTGCGCCGCCGACACGCCCGAGCCGCAGTACACCCCCACCGGGACGTCCCGCGTCGCGCCCAGCTCGCCGAAGCGGGCGCGCAGTTCGGCGGCGGGCCGGAAGCGGCCGTCCTCGTCCACGTTGTCCGACGTCGGCGCGGACAACGCGCCCGGGATGTGGCCGCCGACGGGGTCGATCGGCTCCACCTCGCCCCGGTACCGCTCCGCCGCACGTGCGTCCAGCAGCACCCCCGACCGCGCCAGCGCCGCAGCGCCGTCCGCGTCCAGCACGGCGCCCTCCGCCGGCTTCGGCACGAAGTCGCCCTCGGCCGGCGTCGGCGCCTCCGTCTCCAACGGGCCGCTCCAGGCGGGCAGCCCGCCGTCCAGGACCCGTACGTCCGGGTGGCCGGTCCACCGCAGCAGCCACCAGGCGCGGGCCGCGGCCCACCCGATGCCGCCGTCGTACGCGACCACGGGCGTCCCGGCGGACACGCCCGCGCGCCGCATCGCCGCACCGAACACGTCGAGGTCCGGAAGCGGATGGCGTCCATGCGGGCCCGGTGCGGACGCCAGTTCGCGGTCCAGGTCGACGAAGACGGCGCCGGGGACGTGGCCGGACGCGTACGCGGCCCGGCCGTCGAACGGCTGACCGCTCGCGGCGGCCGTGCTGAGCTGCCAGCGGACGTCGAGCAGGACCGGAGGACGCTCCGACCGCAGCGCGTCCGCGAGTTCGGATGCGGAGATGATGGCGTTCATGGTCACCATCCTCGCGCACGGGGTGGCCGACTCGTCCCGGTCCGGCTACTCTGCTCGGCCGGGCACATCCGGTCACCGGGCGTACGGGATCGGGCACATACGGTGTCGGCTGCGGTGCGGGAACGATCCGCCGGGCCGGACACGGGACGGCCCCCTTGCAGGGGCGAGCGGACACGGCCGACGTACGGGCGGCCGAGAAGAGAGTGACGATGACCGACGCACGGGGGAACGCCCGCCCGAACAGCGACGGGTCCGCCCGGCAGACGCCCGGCACACCCTGCTGGGTGAGCCTGATGGCGCGCGGACTCGACGCGACCGAGCAGTTCTACGGGGCGCTGTTCGGCTGGGAGTTCCGGCCCGGCCCGCGGCCGCTGGGCCCGTACGTGCGTGCCGTGCTCGACGGCCACGCGGTGGCAGGGATCGGGGTGCTGCCCCCGGACCGGCGGCTGCCCGTGGCGTGGACGCCGTACTTCGCCTCGGACGACGTGGATCTGACGGCCGAAGCGGTGCGGTCCTGCGGCGGGACCGTGGGCGTGGGGCCGCTGGACGCCGACGACGCGGGGCGGCTGGCGCTCGCCTCGGACCCGAGCGGCGCGGTCTTCGGCATCTGGCAGGCGGCCGACGGCGCCGTCGCGGGCGCCACCGGCCGGCCCGGCACCCCGGCGTGGAACGAATTGACCACCTTCGAGACCACGAACGTGGCCAAGTTCTACGAGACCGTGTTCGGCTACGACGAGGATCCGGTCGTCTCCGCCGACCTGGACTACGTGACGCTGCACCTGGACGGCCGTCCGGTGGCCGGCGTCCACGGCCTCGGCAACGCGCTGCCCCGGGACCGGGGACCGTACTGGACGACGTACTTCACGGTGACGGACACCGACGACGCGGTGGACCAGGTGCTGCATCTCGGCGGCCAGGTGCTCGGCGGCCCCCGGGACACCGAACACGGCCGGGTCGCCACGGTGGCCGACCCGGAGGGGGCGCGGTTCGCGCTGGTGCGGAAGGCGGGCTGACGCCTCTCGGTAAGGTGCCTCCCAGCGGGACGCCTCACCAGGGGACGCCTCACCACAGGACGCCTCCCAGCGGGACGCCTCTCAGCGGGGCGCCGTGAACCGGGCGTCGAGGCGGTAGCGGGACTGGACCGCCAGGGCCGCCGCCATGAGGAGGGCGGGCAGGAGCGTGAAGCCGAGCAGGATGGCCGTGTGCGCGCCGCCCGTCTGGGTGACTTCCTCGCCGGCCCGCGCGGCCGCGTAGCCGCCGAGGGCGAGGGCCGCCGAGTAGAGGTAGGGGCCGACCGCGGCGCCCGTCGCCTCCGTCGCGGTCCACACGCCGGTGTAGGCACCGGTGCGTCCGGTCTCGTCGCCGTCGGCCGCGCGGACCGTGTCGGGGACCATCGAGAACGGGAAGAGCTGAAGCCCCGCGAAGCACACGCCGAGGACGAGCGTGCACAGCACGGGGACGAGGAGTCCGGCCGCCTTGCCCGCCGCCAGGCCGAGCGCCCCGGCGACGAAGAAGCCCTGGCACAGCAGCAGGCAGCGCTGCTTGCCCCAGCTTCGGGAGAGACGGAACCACAGGGGCGTGGTGAGCAGGGCGGGCGCGACGAACGCGGCCATGAGGACGGTGGTGAAGCCGGGGCGGCCCAGCTCGTGCCGGGCGTAGTACGGCAGTCCGGCGAGGACCAGGTGGGTCGTGGTGGAGACCAGGAGGTAGCAGGAGACCAGCACCCGGAAGGGACGGTTGCCGCGCAGGACGTCCCGTACCTGGGCGAGGGCGGGGCCGTGCCGGTCCCCCGTCCTCCGGGCGGGGCCGGGCGCGGGCAGCAGGTCGCGGACGCCGCCGACGCCGACGTACTGGAAGACCACGGTGAAGGCGCCGAGGGCGAGGGCCATGACGACGTACCGGCCGACCGAGTCGCCCTCCCCCGCGAGCAGCGGGGCCAGCGCGCCGCCTACGAGGATGCCGACGGTGAGGACCACCATCCGGAAGGACAGCACCCGGGTGCGGCCGTGGTAGCCGATCTCCATGTCGGTGGGGGTGGCGAGATAGGGCACCTGGTACACGGCGAACAGGGCGTTGGCGACGACGAACCAGGCGGCGACCCACAGGGCGGCGGCCCACGGCCGGTCGGCCACCGGACCGGGGACGGCGAACAGCGCGACGAACGCGGGGGCGAGGGCGCAGCCCGCCGTCAGCAGCCGCAGTCTGTTCCCGCGGCGGGCGCGTTCCCGGTCGGAGAGGGAGCCGACGAACGGGTGCAGGACGATGTCCGCGGCCTTCGGGAGGAGCAGCGCCAGGCCGGCCAGCCAGGGAGTGACTCCGAGGGTGTCGGTGAGGAAGTACAGGAGCAGCAGGCCGGGGACGGTGACGTAGACGCCCATGCCGGCCGAGCCGAGCGCGTAGCGCACGAGCGCGGGGCGGGGCACCTCCGCGCCGTCGCCGGCGTCGGTCGCCAGATCCGTCCGTGCGGCGCGGGCTCTGTCGTCGGGGAGAGGGGCTTCGGATCCTGTGGCGGCGTTCATGAATCCCTCAGGTGTTGGATTGCGAGGTCTGCGGATCCTAGCCAGACTGTGCCGGATGAGGAAGAGCAGCGAGACACCCTCCGCCGCGCGGCCCGCCCGGCGCGGACCCGGCCGGCCCCGCCGGGCGGAGCGGGACGGGCCGTCCACCCGCGAACTGATCCTGCGGGAGGCGACGGAACTGTTCGCCGCGCGCGGCCCCGAGGGGACGTCGCTGCGCGACATCGCGGCGCGGGTCGGCATCGACGTGTCGAGCCTGCACCACCACTTCCCCGCGAAGGAGGAGCTGTACGACGCCTGTTTCGAGCGGGTGCACGCGGCGGAGCGGGAGGCGCTGGCCCCGCTGGTGGCGGGCCTCCGGGAGGCCGCGACGGCCGGCGGGGAGCCGCTGGCGGCGGCGCTGCGGGCGCTCGCGGACGGCTTCGTGGACTTCCTGGAGGAGCATCCGCACACCACGTTCCTGTGGCTGCGCCGCTGGCTGGACCCGGCGCGCGGCACGGGGCTGGACCGGGCGTACGCGCTGCCGCTGTACGGCGAGGTGGAGCAGGCACTGCTGGAGGCGGCGCAGGCGGGCACGGTCCGGGAGACCACGCCGCACGTCACGGTGCGCAGCCTGGTGTGGGCGGCGCACGGCCATGTCACCGCGCTGGCCGCCGCCTCCCCCGCCGACCGGGAGCGGGAGCGCTACGAGTTCCGGCTGTGGGTGCGCCGCTTCCTCGACGCCCTGTACGGGCCGGGGCCCGCACAGGCGCCGTCGGGGTCTGGTGCCGGTGACGGGACTGACGTAATAATCCATCACACGTTGGAATAACTCCACGGAGCGGCCGCACGCGGCGGCCGCGCGGCTCGGGGAAGGGCACGGACGCGATGGGCGCAGGGCGGGGCACGGGGGGACCGGGGCGGGTGGCCGTCGTCGGCGGCGGCACAGCGGGGATCGCGGCCGTGAAGGCGCTGCTCCAGGCGGGCGTCGAGGTGTTCGGCGTCGAACGCGCTCAGGAGCTGGGCGGGTTGTGGCGGCTCTCCCAGGACACCGCCGCGTACGAAGGGCTGCGGCTCAACACGTCCAAGCGGCGCACCGAGTTCGCCGACCATCCGATGCCGGCGGAGTGGCCGGACTACCCGACGCGCGCCCAGCTCCTCGCCTACGTGCAGGACTACGCCGAACGCGTCGACGTCCCCCGGCACTTCCGCACCGGCACGGAACTGACCGCGGCGCGGCGCACCGAGGACGGCTGGCGGCTCGAACTGACCGGCCCCGACGGCGCGTACGAGGAGACGGTCGCGCATCTCGTGGTGGCCAACGGGCACAACCACACGCCACGCCTGCCCGAACCGCCGTACCCCGGCGCGTTCGAGGGCAGCACCTCGCACGCGCACGCCTACCGCGAGCCGTCCGAGTTCGCCGGGCGGCGGGTGCTGGTCGTCGGCACGGGCAACTCGGCCATGGACATCGCGACGGAGCTGGCCGGGCAGGCGGACGAGGTGCTGATCTCCGCCCGGCGCGGGGTGTGGGTGCTGCCGAAGACGCTGTTCGGCCGCCCGACCGACCAGTGGAACGGCGCGCTGGCGGCCGTGCTGCCGTGGCGGCTGCGCCAGCGGATCTCGCAGACGATGCTGCGGCTGGCCGCCCGGGGCACGGAGGGGCCGGGGCTTCCGCCGTCGCCCGAGGGCGTGCTCCAGGACCACCCGACGCTGAGCGACACGGTCCCCGGTCTTGTGCGCGCCGGGAAGATCGGCGTCCGGGCGGGCATCGAGCGCTTCGAGGGGCGCCGGGTGCGCTTCACCGACGGGCGGGAGGACGAGGTGGACCATGTGCTGTGGTGCACCGGGTACCGGGCGACCGTGCCGTTCCTCGACCCCGCCCTGGTGCCGGACCCGGCCCGGCTGCCGCTGTACCGGCATGTGTTCCCGCTGGACGACGACGCCCTGTCCTTCGTGGGGCTGATGCAGTCGACGGGGTCGGCGCTGCCGGTGGTGGAGGCGCAGAGCCGGCTGCTCGCCGCGTACGTGACCGGGCGGCTCCGCAGGCCGTCGCGGGACCGGATGCTGGCGTCGGTCACCGCCGAACTGCACGCGGCACGGGAACGCTGGGGCGACAAGCGGCCGCACATGCGGATCGACGTGGACCAGTACCTGCGCCAGGTGGCGCGGGACCTGGAGGGCGTACGGAGGGCGACGCCGCTCGCCGGGCGGCGGGTGATCGTGACGGGCGCGGCGGGGACGTTCGGGCGGGCGCTGGGTGAGCGCTTCACCGAACTCGGCGCGCGGGTCGTCGGGTTGGACCTGCACGCCGACGCGTCGGCGCCGGTGCCGGTGGTGGGCTGCGACCTGACCGACCCCGAGTCGGTGACGAAGGGCGTCGAGGAGGCCGTACGGCTGCTCGGCGGGGGCGTGGACGTGCTGGTGAACAACGCCGGCCGGGGCGGGCCGGCGCCGGCGGAGCTGCGGCCGTCGACGGAGGTCCACGCCCAGCTCGATCTCAACCTGCTGGGCGCGTGGGAGGTGACCGGCGCGGCCCTCCCCCATCTCGAACGGGCGCGTGGCCGGGTGGTGTTCATCGCCTCGCGGATGGCGGTCCTGCCGCTGCCGCTGGCCGCCGCGTACGGGGTGTCCAAGCGGGCGCTCGCCGCGTACGCGGACACGCTGCGGCTGGAGGTCGGCACGCACGTCGGTGTGACGACCGTCTATCCGAGCATGGTGCGCAGCCCGATCCACGACAGCACGCGCGAGGCGGGCCTCTCCCTGGACGGGGTGTCGCGGCCGGAGCCGCTGGAGGGCGTGGTGTCGGCGGTGGTCGCCGCGGTGACCGCGCGGCGGGCCCCGCGTGACGTGGCGACGACACGGCGCGGCCGGGCGGAGATGGCGCTGGCCCGCCACGCCCCGGCCCTGGCCGACCGCATCGTGCGCCGCACGGTCGCGGCACGGGTGGCGGCGGGCGCCTTCGCGAAGGCCCCGCTGGCGGAAGGGCTGCGGAGGCGGTACGGGCGGGCCGACCAGGAGGGCGTCGGCGTAGCCGTCCCGGACCGGGAGTCGTAGGCGTCCCGGCCGGTGTGGATGCTGTCCTGGTTGCTGAGGGACCACTGCGGCAGGGGTGCGGTGGCCTCGCACAGGGTGGGGCACGACTGCATGATCACGATGTCGGTCGAACTGAGTGAACTGCTGCTCGACGTGGCCTGTCAGACGGGGGCGGCCGGGACGCGCACCGTCTCCACCCAGTGCGGCGGCTCGGGCGCGTCCTCGCCGATCAGGGCCGCGATCAGACGGCAGGACGGCGTTTCGGCGGGCCAGGGGGTGAACCCGTCGGTGAGGACGATCACGACCGACGGGCGTTCCGGGGAGGCGAGCGCGGCGTCGATGCCGACGCGCATGTCCGTGCCGCCCCCGCCGCCGAGCGTGACCTGCTCGGTCGACGTCACCCTCGACACGGCGTGCACATCGGCGTCGCAGGCGAGGACGGTGACGCGGTTGCCGCGCACGCCGACTTCGCGCAGGACGCCGGTGATCTCGCCCAGCGCCGCCGCGAGTTCCGCGTCGCCCATCGAGCCCGAGGTGTCGACGACGACGGCCACCCGGGGCAGCGGACGGCGCAGGCTCGGCAGGACCACACCGCGCAGTGCCGGGGTGCGGCGCGAAGGGCGGCGGTAGGTGTAGTCGACGGCGCCGCCCGCCCAGGCGGCGGCCTCCCGTACCGCGCCGGTCAGGGCCTGCCGCCAGTCGACCGTGGGTTCCAGGACCTCCTCGGCCCAGCGCTGCCAGCCGCCGGGCAGGGTGCCACGGGAGCGCAGGTGGGCGCGCATCGCCTCGGCGGTGTGCCGCCGCAGTGCCTGCGCCTCGGCCTCACCGACCCCGTCGGGGCCGTCGGTCTGCGGGAGTTCCCACGGTGCGGAGGTGCCGTGGGCGCCCGAACCGCAGTCGTGCTCCCGGACGTGCGGGGGCAGTATCGGCAGGTACTCCTCGAACAGCCGGCCGTCGGGCAGGCCGTAGAGACGGGGTTCCACGCGTCCGGCGGGCAGGCGCAGGCCGTCGGCGAGGAGGTCGTCGTTGATCTCGCAGTCCTGGGCGACGTTGACGCGGTAGTGGTCGCGCTGGTCGGCGGCGGGGAGCCGTCCGGCGCGGCCGTGGTGATCGCGCAGCAGATGGGCCACCTCGTGGATCCACACGCCCGCCAGCTCCTCGACGGGCGTCGCATCGACGAACGCGGGCGAGACGTAGCAGCGCCAGTGCCGGTCCACGCCCATCGTCGGCACCGCGCTGCTCGCCACGATGCCGAGTGCGTACAGCGCCGACGCCAGGTAGGGGCGGTCGTGTGCCGCGCGGTAGCGGGCGGCGAGGAGTTTGGTGCGGTCCAGGCCGCCGCGGGGGTCCGTCATGCCCGCTCGTCTCAACGGCCGCCGGGCAGGGCCCCGGACAGCCGCAGCAGGTCCAGGAACGCGTCGATGCCGGGCGGTACGGGCCAGTCCAGCCGGCGCATCGCCGCGAGGTCGGTGGCGGCACGGGCCGCCACGTCCGGCACGCCCGCGTCCACCGCCTTGGCCAGCACGGCCCAGGCGGCTTCCCAGCGGGGCCGCGTGAGGTCGCTCTGCACGGCGGCGACGATCGCGATGAGGAAGGCCAGCTGCCGGTCGCCGCGGTCCGGCAGCGCGAACGCGCCGGGGTCGGCGAGGACCCGCTCGGGGTCGGGCAGGTCCAGGTGCTCCAGGTACGACAGCAGTTCGATGCCCGCGCCGTCCCCGACGGCCCCGGTGAGCGCGGCGGCCGTCGCCTCACGGCCCGCGCCGGTCGCGTACGCCGTGGCCAGCAGCCGCAGCGCCATCTCCCAGGTGCGGGGGGACGGCCAGGAGCGGCCCCGGGCTTCCGCGTCGCCGGGGAGCTGGTGGACCAGGCCGGGGCGGGCGGTGAGGAATCCGGAGACGGCGCCGCGCGCCCGCGCCACGGCGCCGGGCACCTTGGCGGGGTCGACGACCGGGACCGTCGCCTCCGGCCAGGTTCCGGCCATGCCTCGTGCCACCGTGGCCGGGTCGTGGGTCCAGTGGAGATGGACGAAGCGGTTGGCGAGCGGCGGGCTGAGGTGCCAGCCGTCCGCCGCGCTCGACGGCGGGTTGGCGGCGGCGACGATCCGCACCGCGTCGGGCAGGACCAGGCTGCCGATCCGGCGTTCCAGCACCACCCGCAGCAGTGCCGCCTGCACCGCCGGGGGCGCGGAGGACAACTCGTCGAAGAAAAGCAGGCCGTGCCCGGCGTCCCGGAGACGGACCGCCCAGTCGGGCGGGGCCATGGGCACGCCGGTCGCCGCCGGGTCCTCGCCGACGATCGGCAGCCCGGCGAAGTCCGAGGGCTCGTGGACGCTCGCGATGACCGTCTCCAGCGGGAGGCCGAGTCCGGCCGCGAGCTGTTCCAGTCCGGCCGACTTGCCGATGCCGGGTTCGCCCCACAGCAGGACGGGCTGGTTGGCCGTCACCGCGAGGGAGAGCGCCTCCAGTTGGGGGCTGCCGGCGGGTTCCGTGCGGCGCGCGCGCAGCCGGGTGACGAGGGCGTCGGCGCCGACCAGCGGGTCGGGGGCGGGGGTGGTGGTCACGGCTGGGTTCCTCGGTTACTCGCTGTGCTGGGCGGGCTCCCGCCGGGCGGGGACGGGTGCGGGTCGGTGGCTGTCGCGCCGGGCGCGTCAGTCGTCGTCCTCGTCGTCACGGAACAGATGGTCGTCCCACCAGTCGGCGCCGACGTCCGGATGTTCCTCCCTCACGCGCTTCTCCAGGAAGGCCAGGTCGGAGCGGCGGTAACGGCGGACGACGTGCGCCAGCGACAGCTCCATGCGGTCCTCGACGTCGATCCGGGCGCCCGCCTCGAGCAGCGCCTCCACGAGAGCCCTGGAGCCTCCCTCGGCGACCGCCGTGAACAGTGGGGTTCGGGCCTGCGCGTCCCGCGCCTCCAGGTCGAGCCCCGCCGCGAGCAGCCGGGGCAGCAGCTGCTCGTGGTCGACGAGGTTGAGGATGTGGAGCAGCGAGCGTCCGGCGGCGTCCCGGACGCGGCAGTCCATGCCCAGGTCGAGGAGGCGGAGCACGCCGTCGATGTCGCCGTGCTGGGCGCGGAGGAACAGGTCGCTGCGCTGGGCGCGGAGTGCTTTCGGCAGCCGGCCGTCGCCCGACGCCCAGGTCTGCTCCACGGCGAAGCACCCGGCGACGGCACCGCCGAAGGCGCGCAGGGCCCGCTCGCGCTGCTGTTCCTCGTCGCTGTGCGGCATCCGGAGCAGGGCGCCCGGCCGGAAGCCGACCTCGTGCCACTCGCCCCGGCAGCGCACCCGGACGGGCGGAGGGGCCTCGGGGCCCGGTGGTCCGCCGATTCCGCCGTCGATTCCGCCGTCGGGGCGGACGCCGGGGAACAGAGCCTCGCCGACCAGCGGATGCAGGTGTTCCGGCTCGATCCCGCCCACCCGGAGCAGATCGAGGTCGGGGAGCCTGCGCCAGAGCGTCCCGGGAAGGAAGGGGAGGTCCTGTACCTCCTCGCTGTCCACGACCCTCAGCGTGAGACCGGTGGCCGTCGGTTCCAGCAGAAGACGCGTGCGCCAGTCGGCGGGGAGCAGGAAGCGGTCGCCGACGCCCTCGCCCCGCAGCCGGCCGACCTCCCGCGCCAGGCGGGTGTGGTCGAACGCGAGGCTGTCGACGAGCGCCGTCGAATTGACCCGGTACCAGCGGGGGACGGTGCCCGGCACCGACAGGTCGGCGTCGATCCCGGCGGCGGCGAAGGCCTCCTGGGTCTCCCCCTTCTCGTGCAGCAGCGTCGCCCACTCGGCCCGTGCGGCCGGGTCGCCGTCACCGGGGTCGGAGGAGGGCAGCGCGTCCGGGGCGAGCAGTCCGCCCTCCGCGTCGAAGAACGGGAGCCGTCCAGGACCGCCCGCATGCTCGCGCAGGGCCACGGTGTGCCGGGCGTCCCAGAGGTGCCGGGCGTATCGCCAGTCCTCCGTCATGCCGTCGAAGACGCCGACCGGCCCCTCGGCCGCGAGCGTGCCGAAGCTGAGGGTGACCCGCTGCGGTCCCTGCCGCATCTTGGGCGTGGTGAGGTGCAGGTACGGCGTGGCGCGCGGGCCTTCGTTCGCGCCGACCGGCCGGTACCGGGCGAGGACCACGGTGCGGTCGGTGGCCAGGGTGGTCCAGCCGTCGAGCGTCCGGGGCAGGTGCCAGCGCACCAGGTCGGGGACCAGGTGCCGCAGGTCGTCCTCCAGCGCGGCGGCGACGTCGTGGCCGCAGTGCTCGGCGATCTCCGCCAGGTCGATGTCGGCGTCGAACCGGGCCTCCGCGCAGGCGCCCCGCCAGTCACCCGCGTGACGGCGTTCGGTCGCGCGCTCGATCATGGTGCCGGGTACGGCGTAGCGGCGGATCCGGCGCCAGCTCGACGCCGTCGCCGGCGAGTAGCACGCGGGTGCGGTGCGGCGGCTCACCGGTAGACGCTCCCTATCGCGCGCAGGTCGGGGTGGGCGGCGGTCGTGGGCCGCAGACGCCGGGTGAAGGAGCGCTTCACCTTGCGGGGCAGCCCGGGGCCCAGGCCGACGTACTCCAGCGGGGAGTCGTCCGGGACGGCCGCCAGGAGGGACTTGGCGCCGCGTCCGGTGAGGCCGGTGTGGCGCAGCTCCAGCCGGCGCAGGGGGCTGCCGGGGAGCGCGGAGGCCAGGGCGTGGGCGCCTTCGTCGCCGGTGGCGTTGGCGGGTGCGCCGAGGCTGCGTTCCGACATGGGCCGCCCGAGGTCGAGCGTCTCGATGCCGCCCAGGGCGTCGGCGAGGGCGCGTGCTCCGGCGGGACCGATGCCGTTGCCGCCCAGGCCGAGCCGTACGCGGTGTGCGGAGTCGACGGCGGCGGCCGCGAGCACGGCGGCGCCCCGGTCGCCGAGGTGGTTGGTGGGCAGGTACAGCTCGCGCACCCCCGCGTCCCGGACGAGCGCCGCGAGCAGTCCCGCGGAGTCGGCGGTCAGGCCGTTTCCGCCGAGGAAGAGGCGTTCCACGGGGTGGGGGCGGCTGGTGAGGGCGTCGAGCAGGAGGCGCAGACTGGCTGTCGTGACGCCGGTGTTGACGAGGTCGAGGGTCCGTAGTGCGGTGTTGCGGCGGAGCATCGCGGCGAGGGCCGTGACACCGTCGTCGCCGACGGGGTTGCGCTTGAGCCACAGGGCGCGGACGGTGTCGTCGGCGGAGAGCGCGTCGGCGAGGGCGGTGACGCCGTCGGGGCCGATGCGGTTGCAGCCCAGGTAGAGGGTGCGTAGACCGTGGCCGTCGGCGAGGGCGCGGGCGACCGCCGATGCCCCTTCGTCGCCTATGGCGTTGGTGCCGAGCAGGACGTGCCGGGCGTGCGGGGAGCCCGCCACGGCGGGCATCAGCCGGGCGGCGCCCGCCGCTCCGAGTCCCTGCTTGCACAGGTCGGCCCGGCCGTTCGCGCGAAGGGTGCCGAGCGGGAAGGTCTCGTCGTCCTCGACCGCCCGGTCCGAGCCGAGCCTCGCGAGCAGCGGGTCCAGGCCCGCGGGATCGGCGGCCGGGACGTCCGGGTGCTCGATCGCCGGGCAGCGCACGGGGGTCGGCTGCGTCATCACCACTCCACCGGTCCGTCGCCGGTGTCCGGTCCGCCGGGGGCGGTACGGCCCCCGCCCGCCCGTGACGGACCGACGTCTGTCGACGTTTCTCCACGACTAGGGCGGCAAGACCGGTCGGATTCGAACCGACGTCCTCCAGCTTGATGCGTGGGCGCGACGACCTCTGCGCTACGGCCTTGCCAGTCGACGATCATAGTCGAACCAGCCGCAGAATTCGATCACTTGTACGGAAAAAGCGCGCTGACCCGTGGTCCTGGCGGCGCCCTCAGCCCGACGACACCGGCAGCACGTCCGGGGCCAGCGCCGCCGCCCGCGCCGTCGCCGCCGTCATCCGGCGGCGGTGGTGGCGCCGGCACAGCACCTCGTAGCCGATCTCGTCCGTGGACCCGGTCACGTCGCCGACGACGACCTGGGCGCCCTCGACGACCATGACCCCGCCGACCGTGCGGGCGTTGTGCGTGGCGCGGGCGCCGCACCAGCACAGGGCCTCGACCTGGAGCACCTCGACGCGGTCGGCGAGTTCGACCAGGCGCTGGGAGCCGGGGAACAGCTTGGAGCGGAAGTCTGTGGTGATGCCGAACGCGTAGACGTCGAGGTCCAGGTCGTCCACCACGCGCGCGAGCTGGTCGATCTGCTCCGGGTCGAGGAACTGCGCCTCGTCGGCGATCACGTAGTCCGCGCGCCGGCCCTGCGAAAGATGGTCGACGAGGTGGGCGTACAGGTCGGCGCCGTCGCCGACCTCCACCGCGTCGGTGACCAGGCCCAGGCGGGAGGAGAGCTTGCCCTCGCCGGCCCGGTCGTTGCGCGTGAAGATCATGCCGACCAGGCCGCGTGCCGAGCGGTTGTGCTCGATCTGCAGAGCGAGGGTCGACTTCCCGCAGTCCATCGTTCCGCAGAAGAACACCAGCTCGGACATCAGGGGTCGGCAACCTTTCGGCAGGAATCAGGGAGGGCGGAACGCTTCAGGAGCGTACTTCGAGCAGGGGGACCAACTGCTCGGCAGGGGTCATGGAGCCGTGGTTGCCGACCATCGCCGACTCCCTGGGCTCCCGCTCCGAGGCGATGAGCAGGACGTCGTCCCTGGCGGCGGCGATGACGTCGCCGATCCGGTGGTACACCCGGTCGTCGACCTCCGGCCCGAACCACCCCGCCGCGACCGCCTCGGCGCGGGAGGCGACCCAGAACTGCTCGCCGAGCACCTCGCGCCAGCACGCCAGCACGTCGCCCGCGGCGCCCGGCACCGCGTACACATGGCGCGCGCGGCCCTCGCCGCCGAGCAGGGCGACGCCCGCCTTCAGTTCCCAGTCCTCGTCGAAGTCGATGCGGTGCGTCTCGTCGAAGGGGATGTCGACCATGCCGTGGTCGGCCGTGACGTACAGGGCGCTGCGCGGCGGGAGTTGCTCGGCGAGGCGCTGCACCAGGCGGTCGACGTACATGAGCTGGCCGCGCCAGGTGTCGGAGTCGACGCCGAAGCGATGACCGGCGCCGTCGACCTCCGCGTAGTACGTGTAGACCAGCGAGCGGTCGGCGGCGGCCAGTTGCTCGGCGGCGGCGTCCATGCGGTCCTCGCCGGACAGCCGCCCCTGGAAGGTTCCGCCGCTCAGCGCGACCTTCGTCAGCGGGGTGTTGGCGAAGGTCGGGGAGGACACCTGCGCGGCGTGCACGCCCGCGCGGTGCGCCAGCTCGAACACCGTCGGGTACGGCTGCCAGGCGCCCGGCGGGGTCCAGGGCTGCCAGCGCAGCTGGTTCATCAGCTCGCCGGTGTCCGGGTCGCGCACGGTGTATCCGGGCAGTCCGTGGGCGCCCGGGGGCAGGCCGGTGCCGACGGAGGCGAGGGAGGTCGCGGTGGTCGCCGGGTAGCCGGCGGTGATCGGGCGTCCGGTGCCGCCGCGCGAGGCGGACAGCAGGGACGTCATGAACGGCGCCTCCTCCGGGTGGGCCTTGAGCTGCTCCCAGCCGAGGCCGTCGATGAGGAAGACGCAGTTGCGGTCGGCGGGGGTGAGCTCGCCGATGCCCGCGGTCATGCCCGGGACGCCGAGGCCGGCGGCGAGGGTGGGCAGCAGGTCGGCCAGGGAGCCGGTGCCGTAGGCCGGGACGGGCGCGGAGCCGACGGGGAGGGGCTCCGGGTGGGTGTCCCAGACACCGGGCGTCAGGTGTCCGCGGTCGTGGGCGGCGGGCGGGGGGTGAGCCATCAGCGCAGGTCCGCGGTCGCCTCGGACAGGGCCTGGGCGAAGGCGAGCGCCTGGCGCACGGTCTCCGGACCGTCGCCCGCCTCGCTGACGCGCAGGCTCAGGTCGTCGGCCGTCGAGCTGCCCGTGTAGCCGTGGTCGGCCTCGCAGTCGGGGTCGCCGCAGGCGGCCGGCTCCAGGTCGATGCGGGAGACCGCGCCCCAGCCGATGGTGAGCACGATCTCGCGCGGCAGCGTGCCCGGCTTGTACGACTCCGGGTTGGCGACCACGCGGCTGACCACGATCGACGAGATCCGGCCGAGCTTGACCGACTCGGTGGACGTGGTGGCGTAGGGGGTCGGGGAGGTGCTGTCCGCGGCCTGCTCGTCGGTGTGGCTGACGATGAAGCGGTTGGCGGTGAGGACGAGCACGGTCACGTGCCGCCGCACCTCGTTCTGGTCGAACGTCGTCTCCTGGTGGACCAGATACGACCGGATGGGCTCGCCGCCCACGGCGGCCTCCACCGCCTCGGCCACGAGGGCCGGGTAGTAGCCGCTGCGCTCGATCGCCGCCCGCAGCCCCTGGGTCGTCGTACTGGTCTTGGCCATGTGGCCCATCCTACGGGTGGCCACTGACTGCGAGGCACCGCTCGCCGCCGGTCAGTACGCGGGGAGGGTCCGGGGCCCGTGGTCGTCGCGGGCGGGCGGCGGCGCGAGACGTACGGAGGCGCCGAGGACGCTGATGCCGTGCGGGGCGACGACGACCGGCTCCAGGGTGACCGCGACGACCTCGGGGTGGTCGTGGACCAGGCGCGACACCCGCAGCATCAGTTCCTCCAGCGCGGGGGTGTCGACGGGCGCCGAGCCGCGCCAGCCGAACAGCAGCGGGGCCGTGCGGATCGACCGGACCAGGGAGGTGGCGTCCCGGTCGGTGACGGGGATCAGGCGGTGCGCCATGTCGCCGAGCAGCTGGGATGCGGCCCCGGCGAGCCCGAACGACAGCACGGCGCCGGCCGCGGGGTCGATGACGGCGCGGACCACCGTGTCCACCCCGCGGGGGGCCATGCGCTGCACCACGGGGCGCAGCTCCTCCGGGCTGCCGAACAGCTCGGTGAGCTCGGCGTACGCCCGGCGCAGCTGCTCCTCGTCGGCGAGGTCGAGCCGGACGCCGCCCAGGTCGGCGCGGTGCCTGAGGTGCGGGGCGGTCGCCTTGAGGGCGACCGGGTAGCCGAGGGCGCCGGCGGCCTCGACGGCGGCTCCGGGGGTGAGTGCGGGCAGCGCGCGGTGGACGTGGACACCGTAGGCGGCGAGCAGTTCGCAGGTGGCGTCGGTGGTGAGGGTGAGGCCCTGGCCGCGGGCGAGCAGCCCCTCGATCAGGGTGGCGGCGCCCCGCTCGTCGATGTCCTCGTACTCGGGCACCTTGCCGGGTTCGGCCGCGTCCCGCCGCCACTGCCCGTACGCCACGGCCTGCGCGAGCGCCCGGACGGCGCGCTCGGCCGCCGGATAGGCGGGAATGGGGTGCGTGCCCTCGCGGGGTGCGTCCTCGGCGGGCGGTGCGAGGGCGGCTGCGCCCTTGTCGTCCGTCCGTGCGCCCTCGTCCGCCGCCGTGCGGCCTTCCACGCGCTCCTCCGTGCGGTGGGCCGGGTCGGGGCCGGAGGCAGCGCCCGGCTGGGGCGCCGTGCTCGTCGCGGCGGACAGGGCCTCCGCGAGGCCGCCCAGTTCGACGTGGACCACGAGGACCGGCTTGGTGGGCTGCTCGGCGGCGGCCGAGCGCAGCGCTTCCGCCAGGGCGGCGTCACCGACCGATCCCTCGCCCACCGAGGGGATGGCGGTGACGACGACGGCGTCGGAGGAGTCGTCGGCCAGCGCGCGGGAGAGCGCGGCGTGGAAGTCGGCCGCGGAGGCGGCGGTGGTGAGGTCCTGCGGCGGGTGCGGGCGCAGCCCTTCGGCGAGGCAGGCGTCGTAGGTGAGCAGGCCCAGGGACTCGGAGTTGCCGAGGATCGCCACCCGGGGTCCGGCGGGGAGGGGCTGGCGGGCGAGCAGCAGGCCGGCGTCGACCAGGTCGGTGATGGTGTCCACGCGGATCACCCCGGCCTGGCGCAGCAGGGCGGAGACCGTGGCGTGCGGCAGCTGGGTCGCGCGGACGGCGTGCCCGCGCGGTCCCGCCCCGTGGCGCGCGCCCTGCACCACGACCAGAGGCTTGGCGGCGGCGGTGCGGCGTGCGAGGCGGGTGAACTTGCGGGGGTTGCCGATGGACTCCAGGTACATCAGGGCGACGTCGGTGTCGGCGTCCTCGTACCAGTACTGCAGGACGTCGTTGCCGGAGACGTCGGCGCGGTTGCCGGAGGAGACGAACGTGGACAGGCCGGTGACTCCGGTGACGCCGCCGCCGCGCCGGTGCAGGCGGGACAACAGCGCGACGCCGATGGCGCCGGACTGGGCGAACAGGCCGATGCGACCTGCGCGGGGCATGTCGGGTGCGAGCGAGGCGTTCAGCCGCACCTCGGGCGAGGTGTTGATGACGCCGAAGGAGTTCGGTCCGATGATCCGCATGCCGTAGCTGCGGGCCTGCCGGACCAGGGCGCGCTGGCGCTCCCTGCCCTCGGGGCCGGACTCGGCGTAGCCGGCGGAGACCACGACGAGGCCCTGGACGTCGTGCTCGCCGCACTCGGCGACGACCTCGGGGACGCGGTCGGCGGGCACCGCGACGACCGCGAGGTCCACGGGCCCGTCGATGTCGCGCACGGAGCGGAAGGCGGGGACGCCGTCGAGCTCCTTCTGCCCCTCCGGCAGCGCGCCGTTCACGGCGTAGAGGCGGCCGGTGAAGTCTCCGTCGCGGATGTTGCCGAGGATGCTGCGTCCCACGCCGCCGGGGGTGCGGCCGGTGCCGATGACGGCGACCGCGCCGGGCGCGAGGAGCCGCTGCACGGAGCGGGCCTCCGCACGCTGTTCGCGCGCGTGCTGCACGGCCAGGGAGCGGTCGGTGGGTTCGAGGCCGAACTCCAGGCGGACGACGCCGTCCTCGAAGCTGCGCTTCTGGGTGTACCCGGCGTCGGTGAACACCTTGATCATCTTGGTGTTGGCGGGCAGCACCTCGGCGGCGAACCGGCGGATGCCGCGCTCACGCGCGACCGCGGCGATGTGTTCCAGGAGGGCGGAGGCGACGCCCCGGCCCTGGTGGGCGTCCTGCACCAGGAAGGCGACCTCGGCCTCGTCGGCCTCCGCGCCGGTGGCGGGCCGCCCGCCGGCGCCGATGCGGTCGTAGCGCACGGTGCCGATGAAGTCGTCCCCGACGGTCGCCGCGAGCCCGACCCGGTCGACGAAGTCGTGGTGGGTGAAGCGGTGCACGTCCTTGGCCGACAGCCGCGGGTAGGGCGCGAAGAAGCGGTAGTACTTCGACTCGTCGGACACCTGCTCGTAGAAGCTGACCAGGCGCTCCGCGTCGTCGGCGGTGATGGGGCGGATGCGCGCGGTGCCGCCGTCGCGCAGCACCACGTCGGCCTCCCAGTGGGCGGGGTACTCGTGGCGGTCCGACGAGGTCTGCATGGGCCCCAGAGTACGGCTCGCGTCCGGCGGCGGCGCGAGGCAGTCTGTGGTGGACGACCGCCGGGCCGAGGCCGCGGCCCGGCAGTCGTGGAGGCCGTCCCGGACGCCGCTCCGGGCACGCGCCACGATATGGAAGACTGGTCTAGACAACCCTGAACAGCGAAGGGCAGCAACACATGGCTGAGCGCCGCGTCAACGTCGGCTGGGCCGAGGGTCTCCACGCCCGCCCCGCCTCCATCTTCGTCCGAGCCGCCACGGCCGCAGGCGTCCCCGTGACGATCGCCAAGGCCGGGGGCACCCCCGTCAACGCGGCCTCGATGCTGGCCGTCCTGGGCCTGGGCGCCCAGGGCGGTGAAGAGATCGTCCTCGCCTCCGACGCCGAGGGTGCGGACGCCGCCCTCGACCGTCTGGCGAAGCTGGTCGCCGAGGGTCTCGAGGAACTCCCCGAGACCGTCTGAACCAGAATTCCGCACGCGAAGGCCGTGCGACACGGAAAGGCCCGCCCGGATCACCGGGCGGGCCTTTCCCATTCCCATTTCGGGGCAGCAGAAATAGCCCCCGCCATTTACGCCCTCTTTGTATACGGGACCCGTGTTAATGGCGCAGGCTCGGCATGTTTACGGGATGTTGCGAGTTCCTCACACGGTCCGTGCGGACGGCTCGCTCGGCGCCGGAGCCGAACCGCAGCCGGTGTCCGGCCTTCGCCTGCTCGGTGTGCAGCGCCGTGAGCGACCGCGCCCGCTCGCCGTCGCCGCGCGCCACGGCGTCCACGATCGCGCCGTGCTCCGCCCAGTACGCGACCGGGTCGGGCGGTCCGTCGACCGCGTACATCCAGGCGATCTTGTGCCTGACCTGGGTCAGCATCGACGTCAGCGCCGGGCTGCCTGAGGCCTGGGCGAGCGTCTCGTGGAACCAGCCGCCCAGGGAGCGCAGGTCGTCGCTGTTGCCCTGACGTGCGCGTTCCTGTCCCAGCCTGACCAGGCCGCGCAGCACCTTGAGATGGGCGTCGGTGCGCCTCTGGGCCGCCCGGGAGGCGCCCAGGGGCTCAAGGAGCTGGCGCATCTCCAGCAGGTCGGCGGCCTCCTGCTCGGTGGGCTCGGCCACGCACGCGCCCGCGTGCCGCCGGGTCACCACGAACCCCTCGGCCTCCAGGGTGCGCAGCGCCTCCCGGACCGGAACGCGGGAGACCCCGTAGCGGCGGGCGAGCAGTTCCTCGGTGAGCCGGGCCCCGCGCTCGTAGACACCGGCGACGATGTCGTCCCGGATCGCCGTGCACACCGAGTGCGCGGGAATACGCATGACCGACCTCCGGCTTAATCCCCGTGAAACGTCGACGATTGACGTCCGTTCGTGACTCTATTGCAATCGACGACAATTTCCGACGGGGGACCGGAATCCATACATAATTTTTGGACAGGCGGCGCCCGCGCGGAAGGGTTCGAAAACGGCGAAAGCCCCGGCTCGTGGGAGCCGGGGCCCGGAAGGCGGGAGGGTGCGCCTCAGATGTTCACGCCGTGCGACCGGAGGTAGGAGACCGGGTCGAGGTCGGAGCCGTACTCGGCGGACATGCGCGCCTCGAAGTGCAGGTGGGCGCCGGTGACGTTCCCGGTGGCGCCGGACAGGCCGATCTGCTGGCCGGCGGTGACCTCCTGCCCCGCCGACACGGAGACGGACGACAGGTGCGCGTACTGGGTGTACGTGCCGTCGTGCATCTTGATGACGACCTGGTTGCCGTACGCGCCGCCCCAGCCGGCCTCGACGACCGTGCCGACGCCGACGGACTGGACGGGGGTGCCGCCGGCCGCATGGAAGTCGATCCCGGTGTGGCTGCCGGACGACCAGATGGCGCCGCCGCTCTGGTACGCGGTCGACACGTACGAGCCGGGGATCGGGGAGACGAAGGTGTTGAGACGCTTGCGCTCCGCCTCACGCGCGGCGCGCTCCTTCTCGGCGCGGGCCTTCTGGGCCTCCTCGACGGCGCGCTCGCGGGCCGCCTCCTCGGCGGCCTTGCGCGCGGCCTCCTGGGCCGCCACGCGGGCGGCCTCGTGCTGGGCGGCGGCCTGGGCGTCGACGCGGTCGGCGACCACGTCGCCGAGGGTGACGACAGGGGTGAGACCGGTCTGCGCCGCGGCCGGTTCGGCGGCGAGCGCGGGGGCCGCGAGGGAGCCGACGACGCCGGTGCCCGCGAGGGCCGCGACGCCCGCGGCGCGGGCGGTGCCGCGCTGGACGCGGCTGGGACGACGGTGCTTCCCGGTGGCGCGGGTGAACGCCATGTACAAGCTGGTCCTTTCCTTCCCTCTCGCCTACCGGGTTAGCTGACGGGTTCGGAGCAGGAAGGTCTCCTACGGACCCCCTCGCGACACGCGCGGGCGTCCGATTCACCCCAGGGACTTCGTGTGGGTCCCCGGCTCCCCTGGCTCGCGCCGTACGGGGACTCGGCGATGGCTGTCCGGTGCCGCGGATGCGGCGCACTGCCCGACGAACAGCCCGCACGAAACTAAGCGGGACATCTCGCAATCCTCAAACGAATCCCGGGTTTTGTAGCGCATCCCACAGGGCAGACGGGCAACCTCCGCCCCAATTCGGGCATAAGGGAGCCCCGGTGACGTACCCGTCACCGGGGCTCCCCCGCGCGTGCGTCCCGCCGCGGTTCTACTCGGCCGTGACGACGGTGACTTCGCCGATCCCGAGCGCCTCCACGGGCGCCTTGATCTGCGCCGCGTCACCCACGAGCACGGTCACCAGACGGTCCACCGGGAAGGCGTTCACGACGGCCGCCGTGGCCTCCACGGTGCCGGTCGCGGCCAACTGCCGGTACAGGTCGGCCTGGTAGTGGTCCGGCAGGTGCTGCTCGACCTGGTCGGCCAGGGTGCTCGCGACGGCAGCGGCGGTCTCGTACTTGAGGGGCGCCACGCCCACCAGGTTCTGCACGGCGACGTCGCGCTCCTCGTCGGTGAGGCCCTCGGCGGCCAGCCTGCGCAGCACGGTCCACAGGTCGTCCAGCGCGGGGCCGGTGTTGGGGGTGTCGACCGAGCCGCTGATGGCCAGCATCGACGCGCCCGTGCCGTCGGGGGCCGAGCGCAGTACCTGGCCGAACGCCCGTACGCCGTAGGTGTATCCCTTCTCCTCACGCAGGACACGGTCCAGACGGGAGGTCAGGGTGCCGCCGAGGCAGTACGTGCCGAGCACCTGGGCGGGCCACACGCGGTCATGGCGGTCCGGGCCGGTGCGGCCGAGCAGCAACTGCGTCTGCACGGCGCCGGGCCGGTCCACGACGACCACGCGGCCGGTGTCGTCCGCGACCACGGGCGGGACGGGCCGCGGCTGCGCCTGGGAGCCGGTCCAGGCGCCCAGGGTGTCGGCGAGCAGCGCGTCCAGGTCGACGCCGGTGAGGTCGCCGACCACCACGGCGGTCGCCGTGGCCGGGCGGACGTGCTTCTCGTAGAAGCCGCGCACGGCCGCGGAGTCGATGCGCGCGACGGTCTCCTCGGTGCCCTGGCGGGGGCGGGACATGCGCGCGCTCGCCGGGAACAGCTCCTTGGCGAGCTCCTTCGCGGCGCGGCGCGACGGGTTCGCCAGCTCGTGCGGGATCTCGTCGAGGCGGTTGCGGACCAGCCGCTCGATCTCGCTGTCGGCGAAGGCGGGGGCGCGCAGGGCGTCGGCGACCAGCCCGAGCCCCTTGGCGAGCCGCGAGGCGGGCACCTCCAGGCTGAGGCGGACGCCGGGGTGGTCGGCGTGCGCGTCGAGGGTGGCGCCGCAGCGCTCCAGCTCGGCGGCGAACTCCTCGGCGGAATGCTTGTCGGTGCCCTCGGAGAAGGCGCGCGCCATGATCGTGGCGACGCCGTCCAGGTCCTCCGGCTCCGCGTCCAGGGGGGCGCCGAGGACCACCTCGACGGCGACGACCTGCTGGCCGGGGCGGTGGCAGCGCAGCACCGTCAGGCCGTTGTCGAGGGCGCCGCGCTCGGGGGCCGGGAAGGCCCAGGGCCTGGCCTCGCCCGCCTGCGGCCGGGGGTGGAACTCCATCGTGGCGAGCTCGGTCACTTCGCCGCCTCCTCGTTCTCGTCGGTGCCGGCTGCGGCGGCTTCGTCGGCTGCGTCGGCTTCGTCACCGGCCGCCGGGGCGACGGGCTCGTAGACGAGCACGGCGCGGTTGTCCGGCCGCAGGCGCGCCTTGGCGACCTCCTGGACCTCCTCGGCCGTCACCTCCAGGACCCGGCTCACGGCGGTCAGGGCGAGCTGCGGGTCGCCGAACAGCACGGCGTAGCGGCACAGTTCGTCGGCGCGGCCGGCGACCGTGCCGAGCCGGTCGAGCCACTCGCGCTCCAGCTGGGCCTGGGCGCGCTCCATCTCCTCGGCGGTGGGGCCCTCCTCGGCGAACCGGGCGAGCTCCTCGTCGATGGCGGCCTCGATCACGGGCACCTCGACGTCGCCGGACGTCTTGACGTCCAGCCAGCCGAGGGACGGCGCCCCGGCCAGCCGCAGCAGGCCGAACCCGGCCGCGACGGCCGTGCGGTCACGTCGCACCAGGCGGTTGTAGATGCGCGAGGACTCGCCGCCGCCGAGGACGGTGAGCGCCAGGTCGGCCGCGTCGGCCGCGCGCGTGCCGTCCTCCGGGAGCCGGTAGGCGGCCATCAGCGCCCGCGCCGGGACCTCCTCCTCGACGACCTCGCGCAGCTCCCCGCCCATGACGTCCGGCAGCGAGCCGTCGCGCGGAGCGGGCTTGCCGTCGTGGGACGGGATGGAGCCGAAGTACTTCTCGATCCAGGCGAGCGTCTGCTCGGGGTCGATGTCGCCGACCACGGACAGCACCGCGTTGTTCGGCGCGTAATAGGTGCGGAAGAACTGACGGGCGTCCTCCAGGGTCGCCGCGTCCAGGTCCGCCATCGACCCGATCGGGGTGTGGTGGTAGGGGTGGCCCTCCGGGTAGGCGAGGGCGGTGAGCTTCTCGAAAGCCGTGCCGTAGGGGACGTTGTCGTAGCGCTGACGGCGCTCGTTCTTCACGACGTCCCGCTGGTTCTCCATGGACTCCTCGTCCAGGGCGGTCAGCAGGGAGCCCATGCGGTCGGCCTCCAGCCAGAGGGCGAGCTCCAGCTGGTGCGCGGGCATGGTCTCGAAGTAGTTGGTCCGCTCGAAGCTGGTGGTGCCGTTGAGCGAGCCGCCGGCGCCCTGCACCAGCTCGAAGTGACCGTTGCCCTTCACCTGGGCGGACCCCTGGAACATCAGGTGCTCGAAAAGGTGAGCCAGGCCGGTACGGCCCTTGACCTCGTGCCGTGAGCCCACGTCGTACCAGAGGCACACCGCCGCGACCGGGGTCAGGTGGTCCTCGGAGAGCACCACGCGCAGGCCGTTGGCCAGGCGGTGCTCGGTCGCTGTCAGGCCCCCGGAGCCTGCCTGGGCTGTGGCCGTGTGACCCATGGGCATGTACGTCCCTTCGATCGCGGAGGCGGTCGTCGTCGACACCGCCGTTTCTGCCGGTCCTGCCACTGTATGCAAGCGTGCGGACAGCCGGTGGAGTTCCCGGACCGGGCCGCTACGCCGAGAGCGAGAACCTGGTGGGGCCGGTGGTGCGGGGCGTGCGAGGAGTGAGAGAAGCGCACGGCGCGTGACGGGGGTGTGCGCCGGGTCGCTTCCTGGGATGCGCCGTCGTGCGCCTTCGGGGTGCGGGCGGGTGGGGGTGTGCGCCGGGGCGGACCGAAGGCGGGCGGGTCGCACTCACCCGGGGCCGTGCCGGCCACGGGGGCGCCGCCTCCCCCGAGGGGTCGGTGCGGTCCGCGGGCGGCCCCGCCGAGGTGTCGGTGCGGTCCTCGGGGCGACCCCGCGGAGTGACCGGCGACGGAGCCGCGTAGCCTGCTCGCGCCGCCGTACCGCGCCGAACCGGGCGGCAGGACCCGGGTCCTGGTCCCGCCCTGTCAGTGCGAAGGTCCACAATGGTCCGCGTCAGATCCCGTCCCACGCTTCAGCAAGGAGCCGGCAGCGATGGCCCGCCGCAGCACGAAGACCCCGCCGCCCGACGACCCGTACGAGGAGAAGATCCTCGACATCGACGTCGTCGACGAGATGCAGGGCTCCTTCCTCGAGTACGCGTACTCGGTCATCTACTCCCGCGCCCTGCCCGACGCGCGTGACGGTCTCAAGCCGGTGCACCGCCGCATCGTCTACCAGATGAACGAGATGGGCCTGCGCCCCGAGCGCGGCTACGTCAAGTGCGCGCGCGTGGTGGGCGAGGTGATGGGAAAGCTGCACCCGCACGGCGACGCGTCGATCTACGACGCCCTCGTCCGCATGGCGCAGCCGTTCTCCATGCGCCTGCCCCTGGTGGACGGCCACGGCAACTTCGGCTCGCTGGGCAACGACGACCCGCCGGCCGCGATGCGGTACACCGAGTGCCGCATGGCCGAGGCCACGAGCCTGATGACCGAGTCCATCGACGAGGACACGGTCGACTTCGCGCCCAACTACGACGGCCAGGAGCAGGAACCGGTCGCCCTGCCCGCCGCGTTCCCCAACCTCCTGGTGAACGGCGCCTCGGGCATCGCCGTCGGCATGGCCACCAACATGCCGCCGCACAACCTGCGTGAGGTCGTCGCCGCCGCACGGCACCTGATCCGGCACCCGAACGCCGACCTCGACGCCCTGATGAAGCACGTCCCGGGCCCCGACCTGCCCACGGGCGGCCGGATCGTCGGCCTCAACGGCGTCCGGGACGCGTACGAGACCGGCCGCGGCACGTTCAAGATCCGCGCCACGGTGACCGTCGAGGACGTGACGGCGCGCCGCAAGGGCCTCGTCGTCACCGAGCTGCCGTTCACGGTCGGCCCGGAGAAGGTGATCGCCAAAATCAAGGACCTGGTGGGCTCCAAGAAGCTCCAGGGGATCGCCGACGTCAAGGACCTCACCGACCGCGAGCACGGCCTGCGCCTCGTCATCGAGATCAAGAACGGTTTCGTGCCGGAGGCCGTGCTGGAGCAGCTGTACAAGCTGACGCCGATGGAGGAGTCCTTCGGCATCAACAACGTGGCGCTGGTGGACGGCCAGCCCCTCACCCTCGGCCTCAAGGAGCTGCTCGAGGTCTACCTCGACCACCGCTTCACCGTGGTGCGCCGCCGCTCGGAGTTCCGCCGCAGCAAGAAGCGCGACCGGCTGCACCTGGTCGAGGGCCTGCTCACGGCGCTGCTCGACATCGACGAGGTCATCCGCCTGATCCGCTCCAGCGAGAACTCGGCGCAGGCCAAGCAGCGGCTCATCGAGCACTTCTCGCTGAGCGACGTCCAGACGCAGTACATCCTGGACACCCCGCTGCGCCGCCTCACCAAGTACGACCGGATCGAGCTGGAGGCCGAGAAGGACCGGCTGAACGCGGAGATCGAGGAGCTGACCCGGATCCTCGACTCGGACGCGGAGCTGCGCAAGCTGGTCTCGTCCGAACTGGCAGCGGTGGCGAAGAAGTTCGGCAACGACCGGCGCACGATGCTGCTGGAGTCGGCCGGCGCCCCGGCCGCGGTGCCGCTTCAGGTGGCGGACACCCCGTGCCGCGTGCTCCTGTCGTCCACGGGACTGCTGGCACGCACCGCCGACGACCGGCCGCTCGCCGACACCTCCGGCGGCAAGCGCGTCAAGCACGACGTGATCCTCTCGGCCGTCCCGGCTACCGCGCGCGGCGAGATCGGCGTGATCACCTCGGCGGGCCGGCTGCTCCGGGTCAATGTGATCGACCTGCCCCAGCTGCCCGAGTCGATGCCGGTGCCGAACCTGTCGGGCGGTGCGCCGCTGGCGGAGTTCGTGTCCCTGGAGGACGACGAGCAGGTGGTGTGCCTGACCACGCTCGACGAGTCCTCGCCGGGCCTGGCAATCGGCACCCAGCAGGGTGTGGTCAAGCGTGTGGTGCCCGACTACCCCTCCAACAAGGAGGAGCTGGAGGTCATCACCCTCAAGGAGGGCGACCGGATCGTCGGCGCGACCGAACTGCGCACGGGTGAGGAGGACCTCGTCTTCATCACCGACGACGCGCAGTTGCTGCGCTTCCCGGCCTCCATCGTGCGTCCGCAGGGACGTCCGGCGGGCGGCATGACGGGCATCAAGCTCGGCGAGGACGCGAAGGTCATCAGCTTCACGGCGGTCGACCCGGCGGCGGACGCCGTGGTGTTCACCGTCGCGGGCTCGCGCGGCACGCTGGACGACTCCGTCCAGACGACGGCCAAGCTGACCCCGTTCGACCAGTACCCACGCAAGGGCCGGGCCACCGGCGGCGTGCGCTGCCAGCGGTTCCTGAAGGGCGAGGACTGCCTGTCCCTGGCCTGGGCGGGCCCCGTCCCGGCGCGCGCGGCGCAGAAGAACGGCACGGCGGTGGACCTCCCGGAGATCGACCCGCGCCGCGACGGTTCGGGCGTGTCCCTGGGCAGGACGGTCGCCGTCGTGGCGGGGCCGGTCTAGGCCCCGGGGTCCTCGGTCTCCTGGACGTAGCGCAGGACGCCCCACATGCCGGCCTCGTCGTCGGTGTGCGGGGCGCCGTCGCTCACACAGCCCTCCAGCTCGGCGCGCAGGGCGGCGGTGTCGAAACCGGTCCCGATCAGCACGAGCTGCGTCGCCCGCGCGGCGCCGGCCGGCCACGGTTCCGGGTAGAAGCGCAGGAAGCGGCCGACGGAGTGCACGGCGTACCGGTTGCGCACGTCGTAGGGGCCGAAGTCGACGTATCCCTTGATGCGGTACAGCCCGGCGGGCCTGCTGTCGAGGAAGGCGACGAGGCGCCGGGGGTCGAGCGGACGCTCGGACACGAAGGAGAGCGTGTCGTAACCGGCGTGCAGATGGGGGTGGGCTTCGTGCTCCCGGCCGTCCCGGTAGAGGTCGTCGAAGGACAGCTGCCCGATGCGCTCCTCGCTCGGCCGGCAGTCGAAGAGGAACTCGGGGTCGACCCGGCCGTGCGTGGCGGGCACCACGGCCGCGCGGTCGACGAGGTCCCTGACCGTCTTCAGCACGGGCTCCGGGTCGTCCACCCGGTCGATCTTGTTCACGACCGCTAGGTCGGCGAGCGCCAGATGCCGGTCGATGCCGGGGTGCGCGGCCCGGGTCTCGTCGAACTCGGCGGCGTCGACGACCTCGACGAGGCCGCCGTACACGATGTTCGGCAACTCGCTGGCGAGCACCATGCGAACGAGCTCCTGCGGTTCGGCCAGGCCGCTCGCCTCGATGACGACGACGTCGATACCGGCGGAGGGGCGGGCGAGCCGCTCGAGGTACTCGTCGAGCTCACTGGCGTCGACGGCACAGCAGAGGCATCCGTTGCCGAGCGAGACGGTCGAGTCCCCCAGGGCGCCCGCGACCGCCATGGCGTCGATCTCGACGGCCCCGAAGTCGTTCACGACCGCGCCGATACGGCTGCCGCCGCTGCGGTGGAGGAGGTGGTTGAGCAGGGTGGTCTTTCCCGAGCCGAGGAATCCGGCCAGCACGACCACCGGAATCTGCCGCCCGCCGCCCGGCCCGCTGCTCCGCTCCGACACACGACCCCTCTCACACCTGTGCGCACACCGGCTCGCTGACGGCGTGCGCACGCACGAACGACTGACAGTCCAGGATACGAGTACCCGCAACGACCCCGAAGTGAACGATTGTTAGCAGCATTCGCGGGGCAGACGTCTGGCAAGGCGCCGGATCGTGCGACCCTCGCTTCCCTCCGTGCGCCTCCTCTCCGCCTTCCCGCCGATCAGAGCCGCTCGGCACCCTGGAAGGCGGCAAGCGCCGCCCACCGCTCGCCGGTTCCCTGAAGTCGACCCACCACCCGACGACCGGCGGACGGCGGCCTGATCGGGGGTATTTGACATGGGCACACAGACGCCTGGCCTGCGCCGGCTCGGCTCCGCCGCTTGGTCCCACCTCGCGCTCACCGCGAGCTCGGTAGCGCAGCGAGGCGCGCGGCAGCGCAAGCGCGCCGCCCTCGCCGAACAGCACCGGCTGCATTTCCAACTGCTGTGCAAGGCCATGTCCGATCCAGAGCTGGCCGCCGTCCTGGACACCTACGAGACGGACGTACCGCCCCAGAAGCAGCGGCAGTTCCTCTTCGCCAACGCCATGTACATCAACGCCCTGTACTACCACCGGATCGGGGCGATGACCCTCTCCGAACTGCACGGACACGTACGCGTGATGTCCCGCAACAGGATCTTCCGGGAGTACTGGGTCGCCACACGCCACCACCGGGAGAGCATCGCCTCGTCCGACGAGGCCTCGCTCGGGGCGGTGATGGACGCGCTCGTCACGGAGATGGACGCCTTCCTGGAGGATGCCGACGACGGTGAGTCCTGGTGGGTCGTCGGCGGGGGAACGCCGGACGAGTGACCTGCCCCCTGGGGTGGCACAACCCGACTGCGCAAGCCGGTAACCTTCCCGTGCCACCGCTGTGGAAACATCTTCGTGCGGACGGCAACTCATCACTGCGTGGGGCTGCCGTCCTTACAGGGGTCAGCGGCCTCTCATGAGCATCAGTGGGCCCACTCATGAGTTTCGCTGAACGCAAGTCCAGGCCATCAGCCGGAACGGCGCGCGGCGCACACGGCGGCCCGTCCCTCGCTCCACCCAGGAACGGATAGGAACGGACTTGAAGATCGTGCGTCGGATCGGGGCTTCTCCCCGAGAGCGCGGCAGTGCCAGCGGGCAGACCTGCCCCGACATCTTCGAACTCAGCGATGGCGATTTCGCCGTCATCGGCACGGACGTCACTGCGGATCTGGACGGCGAACTCCCGCCGGACGCCGCACGCGCCGACTACGAGCGCATCGTGGTCATCTCCCGCGAGACGCTTCTGCGAGCTAAGGCCGACATCCCGGACGCTTGAGCCGAGGAGGTCCGGGCAGCGAGCCCACCCTCGGCTTCGCATCACCACCCCGCGCACGCCATCGCCGGTGCGGGGGCAGCCCCGATGGAGCAGGTGACATCCCCCTGCTCGGCCGACGTTCGTCCGGCCCGGCACGAAAGCGGTGCCGGGCCGCGGACACCGAAGGGACGACAGGACACTCCTGGGAAACTCAGGTTAGGCTCACCTGTGTGAGTAGCACGTGCTCTACCGTCTCCCGCGAGCTTCACGAGCCCGTCGCGGGGACCGCGGCCACCGCGCGGACCTGGCTTCTGCTGGAGCAGCCCGGCCCGTGGGGGGCCAAGGCGCTCACGTCCAGCCACCTCGACCCCGGCCTGGGCCGCGCCCTGGAGGCCGCCGCCAAGGACACCGGCGTACGCATCGCCCTCGTCCGACGTCCCGGACGCCATGCGGACAGCCGTATGCCCGCCGCGCGCCGCGTGTACGTGGCCCACACCGTTCCTGGCAACGTCTGGCTGCACTCCGCGACCACCGCCGATCCCGCCCGCCTGCTCGACCTCGACTTCGCCGCACTCGGCCGCGGCGAGGCCGCCGGCTTCGACGCGGTGCTGGGCGGCGCGCCCCACACCGGCGACCCCCTCGCCCTCGTCTGCACCAACGGCAAGCGCGACCGCTGCTGCGCGCTGCTCGGCAGACCCCTCGCGGCCGAGCTGGCCTCTTCCGGTGTCGAAGGCGTCTGGGAGGTCACCCACCTCGGCGGTCACCGCTTCTCCCCCACCGTGCTGGTGCTGCCGTACGGCTACGCGTACGGGCGGGCGGAGGCGCACGCGGTCAAGGAGGTGCTGCACGGCGTGCAGGAGGGCCGCATCGTCACGGAGGGCTGCCGGGGCGGCTCCGCGTGGGAGCGGCCCGGCCAGGCGGCCGAGCTGGCCGTGCGGCGCGCCGTGCGCGAAGACGCCGCACAGGTGCTGAGCGTGGTACGGACCGAGGGCGAGGCACCCCACTGGACGGTGACGGTCGCCCACGTGGACGGGCGACGGTGGCGCGTAGAGGTCGCCCAGGGCGCGTCCCGGCCGCCCCGCCCCGAGAGCTGCGGCTCGGCGCTCGGCTCGCCCGCGAGGATGGACGTGCTCGACGTCCGTGCCCTCACCCCCGCGGCCTTGGCCGGCTGACTCTCACGAGAAGCCCGTCACACCCCCTACGGCGTCCCCGCCTCCCCCACGTACCGTCGGGGCATGACCCCCACGACCCCCGCTCGCCGTCTGCGCCTCGGCCTGCCGCGGCGGGTGTTCTCCCAGGTCCTGCTGATGCAGGTGGCGATCGCGGCGGGCGTCGCCGTCCTGGCGACCGGACTGTTTCTCGCGCCGCTCGGCGAGCAGCTCGACGACCAGGCGATGCGCCGCGCCCTGGCGATCGCGCAGACCACCGCGCAGCAGCCACAGGTCGCCGAGGACCTGCGCGCCACGGACCCCACGCCCGACGGGCCGGTGCAGCGGGAGGCGGAGCGGATCCGGCGGGCCACCGGCGCAGAGTACGTGGTGGTGCTGGACGACAGGGGCGTGCGCTGGTCGCACACCGACCCCGAGCGGGTCGGCGGCCTGGTGTCCACCGACCCCAGTGAGGCGCTGGCGGGCCGCGAGGTCATGGAGATCGACGAGGGCACCCTGGGGCGTTCCGCGCGCGGCAAGGTCCCGCTGCGGGACGCCGACGGCGAGGTGATCGGCGCGGTCTCCGTCGGCATCGCGTACGACAGCGTCCGCGCGCGGCTGATACACGCCATCCCGGGGCTGCTCGCCTACGCGGGCGGCGCCCTGGCGGTGGGTGCGCTCGCGGCCTGGCTGATCTCCCGGAGGGTCCAGCGGCAGACCCGTGACCTGGCCTTCTCCGACATCGCCGCGCTGCTCGCGGAGCGCGAGGCGATGCTGCACGGCATCCGGGAGGGCGTCGTGGCCCTGGACCGGGACGGGCGTGTCCGTCTGCTGAACGACGAGGCGCAGCGGCTGCTGGGCATCGGCGAGGAGGCCGTCGGCAGCCCGCCGGACGAGGCACTTGGCGCGGGCCGCACGGCCGACGTGCTGGCGGGGCGGGTGACCGGAACCGATCTGCTCACGGTCCGCGGGCAGCGGGTGCTGGTCGCGAACCGCATGCCGACCGACGACGGCGGCGCCGTGGCCACCCTGCGCGACCGGACCGAGCTGGACCAGCTGGGCCGGGAGCTCGACTCCACACGCGGGCTGATCGACGCGCTGCGCGCCCAGGACCACGAGCACGCGAACCGCATGCACACCCTGCTGGGCCTGCTGGAGCTGGAGATGTACGAGGACGCGGTGGAGTTCGTCGGCGAGGTGGTGGGCGACCACCGGGCCACGTCGGAACAGGTCACGGAGAGGATCCGGGATCCACTGCTGGCGGCGCTGCTGGTGGGCAAGGCGACGGTGGCGGCCGAGCGCGGGGCGGTGCTGCGCCTGTCGGACCGGTCCCGCCTGCCGGACCGGCTGGTCGACCCGCGCGGGCTGGTGACCGTCGTGGGCAACCTGGTGGACAACGCGCTGGACGCCGTCGCCGGCACGCCCGACGCGCGCGTGGAGGTCGAGTTGCGCGCGGAGGGCCGTACGGCGGTGCTCGTGGTGCGGGACACCGGGCCCGGCGTGCCGCCCGAGCGGCGCGAGCTGATCTTCACGGAGGGATGGTCCACCAAGGAGCCGCCCGGCCACCGCGAGCGGGGCATAGGACTGCCGCTGGTGCGCCGTCTCGCGCACCGGCACGGGGGTGACGCGCGCGTCGGCGAGGCGCCGGGCGGGGGCGCCGAGTTCACGGTCGTCCTCCCGGAGGCGCTGAGCGAGCCGGAACCGCCGGCCGCCCTCACCACAGCTTCGGCGCGGTCCGCCGGACCCGAGGAGACACGGTGATCGAGGTCCTGGTCGTGGACGACGACGTCCGGGTGGCGCGGGTCAACGCGGCCTACGTCGACAAGGTGCCCGGCTTCCACGCCGTACCCCCGGCGCACAGCGCGGCGGAGGCGCTGGAGCGGGTGGAGGCGCTGCCCCTGGTGGATCTCGTCCTCATGGACCACTACCTGCCCGACGAGACGGGTCTGGACGTCGTCCGGGAGATGCGGCGGCGCGGCCACCAGGCCGACGTGATCATGGTGACGGCGGCCCGGGACGTGGCGACGGTGCAGGCGGCTATGCGGCACGGCGCGCTGCAGTACCTGGTCAAGCCGTTCGCCTTCGCCGGGCTCCGCGGCAAGCTGGAGGCGTACGCGCGGCTGCGCCGCACGCTGGACGGCGGTGGCGAGGCGGAGCAGGCTGAGGTGGACCGCATCTTCGGCGCGCTGTCGGAGGCGACCGAGCCGCAGCTGCCCAAGGGGCACTCCCCCACCACGGCGGGCCTCGTACGGCGGGCGCTGACGACGGCCGAAGGGCCGCTGTCGGCCCAGGAGATCGCCGAACGCACCGGAGTGAGCCGCCAGACCGCCCAGCGTTATCTGAAGCTCCTGGAGCGCACGGGACGGGCCACGCTGACCCTGCGGTACGGGGACGCGGGCCGCCCGGAACACCGTTACGTGTGGGCGACCCGCGCCTGAGGCACGGCCCATGGGGGCGGGGGAAGGGAACCGTGCCCTCCTCCCGTACGGATGCCGGCGCCGTACGTCTCCGCGTCGCCGTCCGTCAGGCCGCGCCCGCGCCCGTCAGCGAGCGCACCTCGGTCTCGGCGTGGCGGGCCTCGTCGGGCACCTCGGTGGAGGTGGCCGTTCCCAGCCAGCCGGCGAGGAAGCCCAGCGGGATGGAGACCAGTCCGGGGTTCTGCAGCGGGAAGAGCTGGAAGTCGACGTCGGGGAACAGGGAGTCGGGGCTGCCGGACACCACCGGGGACAGCAGTACCAGCACCACCGCCGGGATCAGACCGCCGTAGACGGACCACACGGCGCCGCGGGTGGTGAAGCCGCGCCAGAACAGCGAGTAGAGCAGCACGGGCAGGTTCGCGGAGGCGGCGACGGCGAAGGCCAGGCCCACCAGGAAGGCGACGTTGAGGTCGCGGGCCAGCAGGCCGAGGGCGATGGCGACGACTCCGATGCCGACGGCGGCGACGCGCGCGACGGCCACCTCGCTGCGGGGCTTGCCGCCGCGGCGGCGCAGTGAGGCGTACAGGTCGTGGGCGACGGACGCCGAGGAGGCGAGCGTGATGCCGGCGACCACGGCGAGGATCGTGGCGAAGGCGACCGCGGCGACGACCGCGAAGAGGACCGTGCCGCCGGTGGTGCCGGCGCCGCCGCCCAGGTCGAGCGCGAGCAGCGGCACCGCCGTGTTGCCCGACGCGTGCGAGGCGCGCACGGCGTCGGGGCCGATGAGGGCGGCGGCCCCGAAGCCGAGCACGATGGTCATCAGGTAGAAACCGCCGATGAGTCCGATCGCCCAGACCACGGAACGCCGGGCGGCGCGCGCGGTGGGGACGGTGTAGAAGCGGGACAGGATGTGCGGCAGGCCCGCCGTGCCGAGCACCAGGGCGAGGCCGAGGCTGATGAAGTCGAAGCGGGCGGTCCAGTCGCCGCCGTAGGCGAGGCCGGGGGCGAGGAACGCGTCGCCGTGGCCGCTGCGTTCTGCGGCGGTGTGCAGCAGGCGGTTGACGTCCCCGTGGAAGCGCAGCAGGACGAGGACGGTGAGGGTGATCGTGCCGCCGAGCAGCAGGACCGCCTTGACGATCTGGATCCAGGTGGTGGCGCGCATGCCGCCGAGCGACACGTAGATCACCATGAGGGCGCCGACGCCGACCACGGTCCAGGCCTGCACGGCCTCCCCGGTGCCGCCGAGGAGCAGCGCGACGAGGCTCCCCGCGCCGACCATCTGCGCCACCAGGTACAGCACGGACACGGCGACGGAGGAGGTGCCGGCGGCGATGCGCACCGGCCGCTCCCGCATCCGTGCGGCGACCACGTCGGCGAGTGTGAACCGGCCGCAGTTGCGGACCAGTTCGGCGACCAGGAAGAGCACCACCAGCCAGGCCACGAGGAAGCCCACCGAGTAGAGCATGCCGTCGTAGCCGACGAGGGCGATGAGTCCGGAGATGCCGAGGAAGGAGGCGGCGGACATGTAGTCGCCGGCGATGGCAAAACCGTTTTCCAGCGGCGAGAAGAGACGGCCGCCCGCGTAGAACTCCTCGGCGGATCCCTGACGGTGGCGGCTCACCCAGGTGGTGATGATCAGGGTGACGGCGACGAACGCGCTGAACAGCAGCAGGGCGGTGGTGCGGTGGTCGGTCGTCATGACGCGCCGCCTCTGCCTCGCGTCAGCTCCTGGGTGTCCCAGCGCAGTTCGAGCGCCGCTCGGTCGCGTCGCAGCCGGGCGTGGCGGGCGTAGGCCCAGGTGAGCAGGAAGGTGGTGAGGAACTGGCCGAGCCCGGCGACCATCCCGACGTTCACCGCGCCCGCGACGGGGCGCGCCATCAGTGCGGGGACGGTGGTGGCGGTGACGACGTAGGCGACGTACCAGAGGAGGAAGGCGACGGCTCCGGGGACCACGAACCGCCGGTAGCGGCGGCGCACTTCCTGGAAGGCCGCGCTGCGCTGCACCTCGAGGTAGATGTCGGCCGCCGCCGAAGGCGCGGCCTCCGGTTCGGACCGGGCCGGTGGCGGGGCCACGGCCGCGGCCGATTCACCCCAGCCCGAGGCCAGGGCGTCGTACCAGGGATCGTCGTAGGTCACGTCCCCCGCATTGCTTCGCTGCATGCCCAAGGATGGACAGAACGGGAAGTTCCCTGACTCTTCTTCCCGTGCTGCTTCACCCCATCAGGTGACCGGGGCGTGCGGAGGCACGGGAGACGGCTAAGGGCGCCGTCCCGGTCCGGACGGCGCCCCTCGTCGCTCGGGACTCCTACGCGTCGATGCGGGAGCGGTCCAGCGTGGCCGCGGAGCTGGAGATGAACTCCTTGCGCGGCGCGACGTCGTTGCCCATGAGGAGGTCGAAGACCTGCTCGGCGGCCTCGAGGTCGGTGAGGTTGATCCGGCGCAGGGTGCGGTGGCGCGGGTCCATCGTGGTCTCGGCCAGCTGGTCGGCGTCCATCTCGCCGAGACCCTTGTAGCGCTGGATCGAGTCCTTGTAGCGGATGCCCTTGCTCTGCAGCTCCATGAGCTTGTCCCGCAGCTCCCGGTCCGAGTACGTGTACACGTACTTGTCCTGGCCCTTCTTGGGCTGGACGATCTCGATCCGGTGCAGCGGGGGCACCGCGGCGAAGACCCGGCCGGCCTCGACCATGGGCCGCATGTAGCGGTGGAACAGGGTCAGGAGCAGCGTGCGGATGTGGGAGCCGTCCACATCGGCGTCGGTCATCATGATGATCTTGCCGTAGCGCGCCGCGTCGATGTCGAAGGTCCGGCCGGACCCGGCTCCTATGACCTGGATGATCGCACCGCACTCGGCGTTCTTGAGCATGTCCGTGACGGACGACTTCTGCACGTTGAGGATCTTGCCGCGGATCGGCAGCAGCGCCTGGAACTCGGAGTTCCGGGCGAGCTTCGCCGTGCCGAGCGCGGAGTCTCCCTCGACGATGAACAGCTCGCTGCGGTCGACGTCGTCGCTGCGGCAGTCGGCGAGCTTGGCGGGCAGCGAGGAGGACTCCAGGGCAGTCTTGCGGCGCTGCGCGTCCTTGTGCTGACGGGCCGCGATGCGCGTACGGGCCGCGGCGACGACCTTCTCCATGACCACGCGGGCCTGCTGGGCGGCGTCCCGCTTGGTGGAGGTCAGGAACGCCTTGAGCTCCTTGGAGATCACGTTGTTCACGATGCGGCGGGCCGCGGAGGTGCCGAGCACCTCCTTGGTCTGACCTTCGAACTGAGGTTCGGCGAGGCGGACCGTGACCACCGCGGTGAGACCCTCGAGGGTGTCGTCCTTCACGACGTCGTCCTCGGCCACGCGCAGCATCTTCTTGGTGCGCAGGACCTCGTTCATCGTCTTGGCGACGGCCTGCTCGAAGCCCGCGACGTGGGTGCCGCCCTTGGGGGTGGCGATGATGTTGACGAACGACTTGACGGTCGTCTCGTAGCCGGTGCCCCAGCGCAGCGCCACGTCGACGCCGAGCTCACGGGTGACCTCGGTGGGCGTCATCTGGCCGTGCTCGTCGAGGACCGGGACCGTCTCCTTGAAGGAGCCCTGCCCGGTGAAGCGGAGCGTGTCGCAGATGGGCCGGTCGGAGGCGAGGAACTCGCAGAACTCGGAGATGCCGCCGTCGAAGCGGAAGGATTCCTCACCCTTGCTGCCGCCGTCGCCCAGCCCGTACTCGTCGCGGACGACGATGGTCAGGCCGGGCACCAGGAAGGCGGTCTGCCGGGCACGCGCGTGCAGGGTGTCCAGGTTGAGCTTGGCGTCCTTGAGGAAGATCTGGCGGTCGGCCCAGTAGCGCACGCGGGTGCCGTTACGGGTCTTCGGGATCTTCTTGGCCTTGCGCAGGCCGCTCTTCGCCTCGAACTTCGCATCCGGGCCGAGGGCGGAGAAGGCGCCGGGGACACCGCGGCGGAAGCTGATCGCGTGGGTGTGGCCACCGCGGTCGACCTCCACGTCGAGGCGCGCGGAGAGCGCGTTCACCACGGAGGCGCCGACACCGTGCAGACCGCCGGAGGCGGCGTAGGAGCCGCCTCCGAACTTGCCGCCGGCGTGCAGCTTCGTCATGACGACCTCGACACCGGAGAGGCCGGTCTTGGGCTCGACGTCGACCGGGATGCCGCGGCCGTTGTCCTTGACCTCCACCGAGCCGTCGTCATGGAGGACGACCTCGATGCGGTCGCAGTAGCCGCCGAGGGCCTCGTCCACGGCGTTGTCGATGATCTCCCAGAGGCAGTGCATCAGGCCACGGCTGTCCGTGGACCCGATGTACATACCGGGGCGCTTGCGCACGGCCTCGAGCCCCTCGAGGACGAGCAGGTGCCGCGCGGTGTAGTTGGAACCGTCCCGGTCTGCTCCTGCCAGCAGCGCTGTGGACGACGGCACGGACGTCTCGGCGGTCACGCGGTTCGCTCCTCGCTGAATTTCAGATGGGGCCCTGGTGGGTAAGGGCGCGGCTTGGTTCACCGGTGAGAGGGTACCGAGGCCTGGTAGAGCCGTTGTAACGCCACCCTCGTCTCGGTCCCACCCTAGTCGAGCGTCGCATGGGTGTTCGATCCCTCGATGGAGTGAAGCACACATCACGTTCCCATCGAGGCATGAACCATTTAGGCTCCGGGCACGTCCTCATGAACAACCGGCAACCCAGCCGGGAGGGCCGACCACCGATACGACGCGAATCCGTACGACACAGAGACACGCACTACGGCACATTCGCCGCCAACCGGCAGCAGCCGGCCGCCTCGGAGATTTTTTTCGAGGAATAGCCTCGAGCGGGAACGTTTTGGGGCTGGTTGGATGTTGACCCTGGTACGACAGCTCGTCGAGCTAGAGAAGAGGCGACGTGACTACTGTTCTGACCCCCGCGAGCCCGCTGACGGCCGCCGATCGCTGCGACCGCTGCGGCGCCCAGGCATACCTGCGCGTCGTCCTGCTGAGCGGTGGAGAACTGCTCTTCTGCGCCCACCACGGTCGCAAGTTCGAGCCGGAACTCAAGAAGATCGCCGCTGAGATACAGGACGAGACGGAGCGGCTGACCGCTCCGAAGGCCACTCCTGACGAGGAGCGCTGACACTTCGCGTCCGACGACGAGCAGCCAGCCCGGCACAGGCCGGCGAACGGGCGGCGTCCTCCCCCACGGAGGACGCCGCCCGTCTGCGTTTGCGCTGCCTGCCGCTGAGGTAGGGCGTGGGGGCGCTACACGCCCCGGGCGGGCGAGCGGTCGGGCGTGCATGTGGTGGGAGCACGCCTCTGAGCCCGCGGGCTACGCGATGCCCCGCGCGTGGTGGGAGCGCGCTTCTGAGCCCGCGCGCTACGCGACGCCCACCCGCGTGGTGGGAGCACGCCCCTGAGCCGGAGGGCTCTGCGATGCCAGCCCGCGCATGGTGGGAGCGGGAGCGCGCTTCTGAGCCCGCGCGCTACGCGACGCCCACCCGCGTGGTTGCCTGCGTGGCTGCCCCTCGACGCCTGATCCGCTGTGTCGCCCGCGGTAGGCGCCAGTAGCATGCCGTACGTTGCCGTACGTCATCGGGGCCCTCGGTCTGACCGGGGGCCCCTCTGGCGGCGGGGAGGGCTCTCCGAGTGCCGCAGATGCTGCTCACAGGCCTCGAGCCGTGCCCGCCGGGATCCCGGAGGGGCGACGCCGCCCAGGCCCCACAGCGGCCGTCGGCACCCCCTCTCAGCCCTGCGCCGTCGCAGGCCACCCCAGCGTGTCCAGGACATCCGAGATGCGGGTGTAGACCCCTGGACTGCCCGCCCAGCCGCAGCCCGCTCCCCAGGAGACCAGGCCTATGAGCCGCCCCTGGGCGACCAGCGGTCCTCCGCTGTCGCCCTGGCACGCGTCCCGGCCCCCGGCGACCTCACCCGCGCACAGCATCGTCTCGGCGCGGTAGGTGCCGTCGGAGCCCCCGGAGTACGCCTTCTCGCACAGGGCGTCGGGCTGCACCCGTACGCGCGCCCCGTGCAGGCTGCCGGCGTAGCTGCCGGAGCCTGTGGTGTCCCCCCAGCCGTAGACCGTGGCGGGCGTGCCCGCGCGGTACGCCGCGTCACCCGACCCGGCCATGCCTATGACCGAGGCTGCGGGGAGCGGCTCGGCCAGGCTGAGCACGGCGAAGTCGCCGGAGTTGGTGTCGGCGTCGTAGTCCGGGTTCACCCAGACCTTGCGTACGGCGACCTCCTGCCCGCTCTCCGAGAGCAGCTCGGTCCGCCCGGCTATGACCTTGAGGTCGCGCACCCGCTCCGGGGAGGCGCCGAGCACCTCCCGGTCCATGCAGTGGGCGGCGGTGAGCACGGTGGTCCGTCCGACCGCCACGCCCCCGCAGAACTGCCCCGCCCGCGTACCGCCGAACCGGTCACGGCTGGAGAGCGCCACGGTGTACGGGCTCTGTGACACATCGACGGGGAAGCCGCCGACGACGATGCTGTCGGCGGCCACCGGAGCGGCCGAGGCCAGCGGTATGACGGTCCCCGCGGCCACGAGGGTCAGCGGCCGGGCCAGGGCCCTGGCAAGTCGACGTCGCATGCACGCTCCTCACACTGGGGTGAACCTTGGACACCCACAGTGAAGGACGTGGTCATCACACGCACCCGCGCGACAGAGTGAAGGCCCGGCCCCTCGGAGGGGGCCGGGCCTTCACGGACGAGCGGCGCGCGACAGGCCGTCGCGGCGGGGGCGGCGTCCTAGTCGAGGTAGTCGCGCAGCACCTGCGAACGCGACGGGTGACGCAGCTTCGACATGGTCTTCGACTCGATCTGACGGATCCGCTCACGCGTGACGCCGTACACCTTGCCGATCTCGTCGAGGGTCTTCGGCTGACCGTCGGTGAGACCGAACCGCATCGAGACGACGCCCGCCTCGCGCTCCGACAGGGTGTCGAGCACGGAGTGCAGCTGCTCCTGCAGCAGCGTGAAGCTGACGGCGTCGGCCGGGACGACGGCCTCGGAGTCCTCGATGAGGTCACCGAACTCGCTGTCGCCGTCCTCGCCCAGCGGAGTGTGCAGGGAGATGGGCTCGCGGCCGTACTTCTGGACCTCGATGACCTTCTCCGGGGTCATGTCGAGCTCCTTGGCCAACTCCTCCGGGGTGGGCTCGCGGCCCAGGTCCTGGAGCATCTGGCGCTGGACGCGGGCGAGCTTGTTGATGACCTCGACCATGTGCACCGGGATACGGATGGTGCGGGCCTGGTCGGCCATGGCTCGGGTGATCGCCTGACGGATCCACCAGGTGGCGTACGTGGAGAACTTGTAGCCCTTGGTGTAGTCGAACTTCTCGACCGCGCGGATCAGACCGAGGTTGCCCTCCTGGATGAGGTCCAGGAACAGCATGCCGCGGCCGGTGTAGCGCTTGGCCAGGGAGACCACCAGTCGGAGGTTGGCCTCCAGCAGGTGGTTCTTGGCGCGGCGGCCGTCCTCCGCGATGATCTCCAGCTCGCGCTTCAGCTTCGGCGCCAGCTTGTCGGCGTTCGCCAGCTTGTCCTCGGCGAACAGGCCCGCCTCGATGCGCTTGGCGAGCTCGACCTCCTGCTCGGCGTTGAGCAGGGGGACCTTGCCGATCTGCTTGAGGTAGTCCTTGACCGGGTCGGCGGTGGCGCCCGCGGCGGCGACCTGCTGGGCCGGCGCGTCGTCCTCGTCCTCGTCGGACAGCACGAAGCCGGCGTTCTCGGTGCCCTCGGGCTCGTCCGCGGCCTTGGGCTCCTCGAGGGCCTCCTCGTCGACCAGCTCGGCGTCGTCCTTCTTGGCCGTGGTCTTCTTCGCGGCGGTCTTCTTGGCCGTGGTCTTCTTCGCCGCCGTCTTCTTGGCGGTGGTCTTCTTGGCGGCCGCCTTCTTCGCGGGCGCCGCCTCCTCCTCGGCGGCCGCGTCGGCGGCCGGGGCCTCGGACGCGGCGGCGGTGGCCTTCCGGGGGGTCGCCGTCTTGGCCGCTACGGTCTTGGTGGCGGTGCGCTTGGCGGGACTCTTCGCTGCGACGCTCTTTCGGGTGCGCTTGGGCTCTGCGGCACTGACCATCAGCGTCACACCCTCTTCCTCGAGGATCTGGTTGAGGCTGCGCAGTACGTTCTTCCACTGAGTGGCCGGAATCTGGTCAGCTTCGAAGGCCCGACGCACGTCATCGCCGGCGATCTGCCCCTCAGCCTTTCCCCGCTCGATGAGCGCCATGACAGAGACGGACTCGGCGATCTCCGGCGGGAGCGTACGGGATGTGCTGGCCGACACGAACAACCTCTCGGAACGTTGGAAAACGGCTTCCGGCCCCGTCCACAGTGGACAGGGGCCGACCGCCGGCTTGGGGATGGGCCGACGGCGCGGGCGGAGGCCGGGAAGATGCACAGCGCCATGAACGGCGTCCGTATTCCCTCCGCGGCTGTCACCTCTTAGGTCATCGCGTTCTCCCCAGGAGCGTTACGCCCATTCCGCGTGGCCCGAGTCACACCCCACAACCGGTCAAAACCTGACAGATGGCGACAGAAGTGTGCACCACGGGTGAGGCGGTCGCCGCCTCAGGGCCGGAGTAGGCCTTTCGTACCGTCGGACCCTGCGGAACCGTCGAGGCTCCGCAGGGTCCGACGGGGGACGGCTCACGGATGCGACTCTGCCACAGGAGGGGGGTGGCAGGCCGGACCGCGCCGTCGGGGAAATGCGGTCAGTGCTCGCGCGGTGCGGGCACCACGCGCTCGACCTCGGGGTGGACGGTGAGAAGCTGCCGCATGGCCGCCTCGGCGGCGGAGCCGTCGCCGCCGGCGAGGGCGTCGACGATCCGCGCGTGGTGGGCCAGCGAGGTCTCGTTCGGCCGCTCACATCCGGTGACCGGTCCGCCGGACACATGGAGCGCGGCGGACACGATCCCGGACAGGTGCTCCAGCATGCGGTTGCCGGCGACCTGGATGAGCAGGGAGTGGAACTCGTTGTCGGCCCGGGCGAAGGTCAGCGCGTCGCCCTGGCCGAGGGCGTGCCCCATGATCTCCACCATGTCGGTCAGCCGCTGCTGGACGTCCTCCCGGCCATGCCCGGCCGCCAGCCGCGCGGCGAGCGGCTCGATCGTCCAGCGCAGCTCGCTCAGCTCCCGGCGCTGGTCGTCCCGCTGCGGCCCGTAGGCCCGCCACTCGATGATGTCCGGGTCGAGGAGGTTCCAGTCGCTGACCGGACGCACCCGCGTACCCACGTTAGGCCGGGCACTGACCAGGCCCTTGGCCTCGAGGACGCGGAGCGACTCGCGGACGACGGTACGGGACACCTCGAAACGCTGGCCGATCTCCTCGGGCACCAGCGGGCGGTCCGCGCCCAGGTCACCGGAAACGATCATCTGTCCCAGCTGCTGGACGAGTTGTCCGTGCAGCCCGCGTCCGCGGCTGCCCGCGGTCCGCCGGCCCACGCGGCCCAGATCCGGCTCCGCCGTGTCCCATCCGGTGCCCCGGTCGATGCCGGGCGCCTCCGCGAAGGGGTAGCGGTCGAGTTCGCCCGGGGTCGCGAGGCCGGAGTCGGCGGAGCGGGCGGCGGTCATCATGGTGTGCGCAAGGGTACTCACGCATCCTTTGTCGGCGTCGGTTCCAACTCCCTTGAGGTCTTTGGTGAAAAGCACACGAAAGGGTGATCGCTCACCTCGCCGCAATTGACGCCTTATCGGAGAGAAATGAGCTTTTCACGGGGAGTTGCGATCAGAGAAAGCCCGACAAGCGCAAATGCGGTCACCATCGGACGTCATCGGGCGTCATCGGACTCGGCTTCGCAGACCCGTGAACGCGTACGCACACAGGAGCGCCAGCACCGACAACGCCATGGCGCCGCCCACGGGTTGAGCCAGCAACCGCAGCAACGCCTCCAGATGCCGCTCGCCCCCGAAGGGCCAGCTCAGCGGCAGCCCGTCCCCCAACCCCCCTGCGAACGGCGCCGGACCGCGCGTCGAAGGCCCCGCCGTGAGCTTGTGCACGGCGGGTACGACGAGGAGCGGCACGGCGACGACCGCGGCGAGGCCGGCGGTGGTGGACCGGAAGACGCCCGCGGCCAGCACCCCCGCCCACGCGCAGCCCGTGACGAGGGCCAGCCACCCGGCGGTGAGAGCGGGCCAGTCCGCCGGGAGCGCGACGAACTCGCTTCCGTAGACGAGGTACAGCACTTCTGCGGTGCAGCCGACCGTCAGCACGGCCAGGGCGAGGGCGGTCAGCGAGGCGACGAAGAGCTTCGCGGTCAGCAGGCCGAGCCTTCGGGGGACGGTGCCCCGGTCCACCGCGAGCGCGGGGTGACGGAATTCGTCGCCGAACGCCAGCGCGCCGAGCAGCCCCGCCCCGAGCGCGGCGGGCGGCAACGGCAACTCCACGGGCCAGGCGGCCAGCAGCCGCGGTTGCGGGGTGTGGCCGATGCGGGCCAGCAGCACGGCGGTGAGCGCGGACACGGCGAGGACACAGCCCCCGACGATGTACCCCGTGGCCACCCCGGCGGCCCGCCGGAGCTCGTAGCGGACCGGCCGCAGAGGGCTGGGCGCGGGACGGACGAAGACGGGGGGCGGGAGGGTGACGGCACTGGGGCGGGGGCGGGGCGCGGTGGGCCGTTGTGGGGAGGCTGCCGAAGGGGTGCCGTCGTCGGGCGCCCCCTGGGGTGGCTCGGGTTGGGTCGACACGGCGGTGGCGACCGTGGGTGCGGGTGCGGGGAGTGAGGGTTCCGGCTTGGGGCCGGGGGCGGGGGCGGAGGGTTCCGGCTCGGGACCGGAGAGCGCGTCAATCTCAGCCGACGACGGCTGGTACTCCGGCACCGGCGACCCTTCCGTCCCCGTAGTGGCCCCCGGCCCCATGTCTCCGACCTCGTCCGCCAGTTGATGAACGACGATCCCGTGCCGGAAGGCCGTTTCACCCACCTCGGCACAGGTACTGCCGTAGACGCAGAGGCGGTTGCCGCCTTCCCGTACGACCTCCACGGAGCGCTGCGTCGAGCGGGCCCGCTGGGCGAGCAGGACGGAGAGGCGGGCGGCGTGCGGGCTACGGACGACGACGCGCGGGCGCAGCCGCGTGCGGGCGAAGTCGGCGGCTCGCTGGTCGGCCACAACCCGGCCGCCGTCCAAGGTGACCACGTGGTCGGCGAACCGTGCCGCCTCCTTGGGATCGGCCGTGCTGCACAGCACCGTCCCGCCCTGCGCAGCGTGTTCCCGCAGCATGTCGTACAGCCAGCGCCTCTCCCCCATCGCGAGCCCTCGCGCCGGGTCGTCGAGCACGAGAGTGTGCGGGTCCGGCAGGAGGGCACAGGCCAGGCCCAGGCGGCGGTCCGCACCGCGCGACAGGGTGCCGAGGCGCTCGTCGCGCAGGCTCACCAGGCCCACCGCTTCGAGTACTTCGTCGGCGCGCCGGGCCGGGGCCCCCGAGGCCGCGCACAGCATGCGGAGGTGTCCGCGGACCGAGCGGGCAGGGTGCCCCGGCACGTCTCCCAGCAGCACACCGACCTCGTGCGCGGGGTGTGGGATGCGGTGCAGGGGGCGGCCTCTGAAGTAGGTGATCCCACGCCCGCGTTGAAGCTCGAGCATCAGCCTCAACGCCGCCGTCTTGCCTGCGCCCGGTACTCCGAGCAACGCGGTGACGCGGCCCGCGTGCGCCTCGAAGGAGACGTTGTCGACGGCGGGCGGCTGCTCTTTGCGGGGGATGCTGGTCAGTCCGATGGCCTCGATCACCCGATGCAAGATAGCGCGCCATATCGGGTTTTTCGGGCACCGCAGGGCCCGTTGCACGGTAGGAGAACGGTCCGGGAACGGCTCCGGAGCCGGCTCTCTCCCGTGTCAGACCTCGGGGCGCAGCATGGGCGGGTTGAGCAGGGTGGCGCCGCCGGCCCGGAAGAGCTGGGCGGGACGGCCGCCCTGCCGGGTGGTGGTGCCACCGGTGGGCACCAGGAAGCCCGGGGTGCCTGTCACCTTGCGATGGAAGTTGCGCGGGTCGAGGGCCACGCCCCAGACCGCCTCGTAGACCCGGCGCAGCTCACCGACGGTGAACTCCGGTGGGCAGAACGCCGTCGCCAGCGAGGAGTACTCGATCTTCGAGCGGGCGCGCTCCACCCCGTCCGAGAGGATCTGCGCGTGATCGAAGGCGAGCGGCGCCACCGGCTCGCCGTCCCTGCCGTAACCGCCTTGCTCCAGCAGCTCGTCCACCGGCGCCCAGCGCGCGTTGCTGGCGTCGCCCCCCGCCCGGGGCGCCGGCAGGTCCGGGGCGAGGGCGAGGTGCGCGACGCTGACCACCCGCATGCGCGGGTCTCGCTTGGGGTCCCCGTAGGTGGCCAGCTGCTCGAGATGGGCACCGTGGTCCTGGGCGGGAATGGCCGGATCATGAACCCGCAGTCCCGTCTCCTCGGCCAGCTCCCGCTCCGCCGCCTGCGCCAGATCCTCGTCGGCCCGCACGAACCCTCCGGGGAGTGCCCAGCGCCCCTGGAACGGGGACTCTCCCCTGCGCACCGCCAATGCACACAGGGCGTGACGTCGCACGGTGAGCACGACCAGGTCCACGGTGACGGCGAAAGGCGGAAAGGCTGACGGGTCGTAGGACATGCGGCGATCATAGTCGTCTGCCTGACGATAAACACTCCCTTCACCGGCTCGATCGTCGGCCGATCCGCTCTGTCCAGACGTGTCCCCTACTCCTCTGTCCAGGCAGGTCGCCTACTCTCCAGCCTCCTCCCTGCGTGACGTCGAGCCCGCACCCTTCTGACGGCGCCCGTGCCGGCTCGCCGCGCCGGGGTGCGCGCCGCCCTTGGGCCGGGCCTCGCCCGGTGACATGCGAGGGCGTGGCACCCGCCCGGTCGCTGCGCTTCCCCGGGGAGCGAACCGCCCCACACGTCCGGCCGCCCGCATCCGGCGCTTCCGGGCCGCGGCTCCCGCATCGAGCCTGGGAGCCTGGCAGGCGTCCCCTCCCGATGCCTCGCCCGCACCATGACCCGGCGCCTCGCTCGCACCATGACCGGGTGCCTCGCTCGCCTCGGACGGGCCGCCGCCCTCGCCCTCCTCCTCTGCCTCGCCCCGCAGGCAGCGGCGGATCGACTCCGGGTCGAGCCCTTCGTTGCACGCCTGGTGCAGCAGACGCGCGAAGAGATAGTCCGGGTCGGCCCCGAGGGCCATGGCGAGTGCTTCCCGGGCCTCCAGTTCGTCGCCGGAGGACCACGCGACCCATCCGGCGAGGGTGAGGGGCGCCGCGGCGTACTCCCCGTAGGGGCCGACGCAGCGGCGTGCCAAGGTGCGCCACAGGCGGAGGGCAGGGGCCGCTTCGTCGCCCTCCATCCACGCGGCGGCGCGGTCGCGGGTGGTGCGGTCCTGGAGGCCGTGGAGCACCATGGCCGCCTCGTCGTACCCGACCAGTTCGTCGTCGCGCAGGTCCGCCGGGAGTGTGCCGGAGACGGCCGGTGCGCCGGCGAGGCGGCGCATGAGGCGCTCGGCCATTTCCATCGTCTCGTCGGCGACGGCCTTCCGGTCCTCCGCTTCGACGATCCGGGGCAGCAGCTTCAGTGCGGCCTCGTCCAGTGCGCGGCGCTGGTCGTGGGCGGCGGAGGTCTCCCAGGGCTGGAGCCGGGTGTGCAGTTCGCGGAGGGAGCCTCGGACCTGGAGCCCGGCGTAGGCGGCCGCGGCGGCCAGTACGGACGTGCCGGGCAGGCCCATCGGCGTCCCTTCGGCCGGGCAGCAGGAACGGTCGTCGCAGCAGTACGACCAGAAGCGGCCGTCGGAGACGCAGAGGGCCTCGACCACGGGCACGTCCAGTGCTCCGCACTCCACCCGCAGGGTGTGGGCCAGCGGCCCCAGCCGCTCCTTGACCTGCCGGCCGGTCTCACCCTGTCCTGGCTCCTGGCACAGGAAGACGACCATCTGCTCGGGCCGGGAGCCCCGGCGCTCGCAGCCGGTCACGAGGCCCTGGGCGAGCTGGCGGGCGGCCGAGGGCCAGTCACCCTGGTCGGCGGGGATGCCGAGCCGGGCCCGGCCGCCGAACCTACCTCGCCCTCCGGTGTCGTGCAGGGAGACGAGGACCATGCTGTCCTCCGGGCGGTAGCCGAGGAGGTAGGGCACGGCGTCGGCGAGCTCGGCCGGGGTGCGCAGCGTCACCTGCTGCGGGTCGCCGTGGCTCTCGTACGCGGTGCAGGTCACGTCCGGCGGGAGCGGAGGGCGGTCGCTCCGGCCCACCGGCGCGGTCGTTCCGGGGTCGGCCGCGGTGGTATCCGGGCTCGGCGCCGCCGCGTCGCGCCCGCCCTGGATCGGGATGTCACTGTTCTCGGAGGGACCGGTCGTCCCGTTGTGGTTCGTCATGCCGCGACCTTCTCGCAGATTGCGACATTCCGGTTTCCCTGTGGACAACTTGGATCAGGTCCATGTCACCCCTGTCGCCGCAGGCCGACCTTTGTCCACAGCCCTGAGCCGATGTCGGCGCCGTCCTGTTGTATGGGACCCATGGAGCACACGAGCAACACGGATCTCCGGACGGCCGCCGACGAGGTGCTCGCCCGTCTCGTCGGCGACGACACGGGCACAGCACGGCTGCGCGACGACCAGTGGCGGGCGATCGAGGCGCTGGTCGCCGAGAAGCGCCGCGCCCTGGTCGTCCAGCGCACGGGCTGGGGCAAATCCGCGGTGTACTTCGTGGCGACCGCGCTGCTGCGGGCCCAGGGCAGCGGGCCGACCGTCATCGTCTCCCCGCTCCTCGCGCTGATGCGCAACCAGGTCGAGGCCGCGGCCCGCGCCGGTGTCCGCGCCCGGACCATCAACTCCTCCAACAGCGAGGAGTGGGACGCCATCCGGGCGGAGATCGAGGCCGGGGACGTGGACGTGTTGCTGGTCAGTCCGGAGCGGCTGAACAACCCGGACTTCCGCGACCAGGTGCTGCCCCGGCTGGCCGCCGCGACCGGCTTGCTCGTGGTCGACGAGGCGCACTGCATCTCCGACTGGGGCCACGACTTCCGCCCGGACTACCGGCGGCTGCGCACGATGCTGAGCGACCTGCCGGAGGGGGTGCCCGTCCTCGCCACCACCGCCACGGCCAACGCCCGCGTGACTGCCGACGTCGCCGAGCAGCTCGGCACGGGCGGTTCCTCGGACGCGCTCGTGCTGCGGGGTCCGCTGGACCGGGAGAGCCTCAGCCTGAGCGTGCTGCGCCTGCCGGACGCAGCTCACCGCATGGCCTGGCTCTCCGACCACCTGGACCAGCTCCCTGGATCGGGGATCATCTACACGCTGACGGTGGCCGTGGCCGAGGAGGTCACCGCGTTCCTGCGCCGGCGCGGGCATGTGGTCGCCTCGTACACGGGGCGGACGGAGAACGCGGACCGGCAGCAGGCCGAGGAGGACCTGCTCGCCAACAAGGTGAAGGCACTCGTCGCCACCTCCGCCCTCGGCATGGGGTTCGACAAGCCCGACCTGGGCTTCGTGGTCCACCTGGGGTCGCCGTCGTCGCCCATCTCCTACTACCAACAGGTCGGCCGCGCGGGCCGCGGCGTCCGGCACGCGGAGGTGCTGCTCCTGCCGGGCAAGGAGGACGAGGCGATCTGGGAGTACTTCGCCTCCCTCGCCTTCCCCCCGGAGGAGACGGTGCGCCGCACGCTCGACGTGCTCGCCCGCGCCGAACGGCCGCTGTCCCTCCCCGCGCTCGAACCGCTCGTGGAGCTGCGCCGCTCCCGCCTGGAGACCATGCTGAAGGTGCTCGACGTCGACGGGGCGGTGCAGCGGGTCAAGGGCGGCTGGATCGCGACCGGCCGGCCCTGGTCGTACGACGCCGAGCGGTACGCGTGGGTGGCGCGTCAGCGCGCGGCCGAGCAGCAGGCGATGCGCGACTACGTTTCGACGACGGACTGCCGGATGGAGTTCCTGCAGCGGCAGTTGGACGACGAGGGCGCCAAGCCCTGCGGCCGCTGCGACAACTGCGCGGGCGCCCGCTACAAGGCCGACGCCTCCGCCGTGGCGCTCGACGCTGCCCGCGCCGATCTCGGCCGGGCCGGTGTCGAGGTGGAGCCGCGTCGCATGTGGCCCACCGGGCTCCCCGCGATCGGCGTGGAGCTGAAGGGCCGTATCCCGGCCGGTGAGCAGGCCGGTCAGGGGCGGGCCCTCGGCAGGCTCTCGGACATCGGCTGGGGCAACCGGCTGCGTCCGCTGCTCGCACCGCAGGCGCCGGACGGGCCCGTGCCCGACGATGTCGCCCGGGCCGCGGTGGGCGTGCTCGCCGACTGGGCCAAAGGGCCGGGCGGCTGGGCGCCGGGGGTGGACGACGCGCAGCCCCGGCCGGTCGGGGTGGTGACCGTCGCCTCGCGCACGCGACCGCAGCTCGTCCGGACGCTGGGGGCGCATATCGCGGAGACGGGGAGGCTGCCGCTGCTCGGGACGGTGGAGACCACGGGCGAGCAGCATCAGCTTCCCCGCAGCAACAGCGCGCAACGGCTCAAGGCGCTCGCCGGTGCGCTGACCGTCCCGCCCGAGCTCGCGGAGGCACTCGCGCGGGCCGGGGGACCGGTGCTTCTGGTGGACGATTACACCGAGACGGGCTGGACACTCGCCGTCGCGGCACGGCTGTTGCGGCGTGCGGGTGCGCAGGGAGTGCTGCCGCTGGTACTGGCCGTACAAGGCTGAGCGGAAGCCCGCTCTCGGCGGGTGGGGATATTAGCCGCGGATCATCCGATAACGGTCCCCTGCCCCAATTGCTCGTTGCCGCATCCAAGTTCGACAGGAAGAATTGAAGAACGCACCCGCACGGCTTGCCCGCCGACCAGGTAGGGCTCAGTTGCGTGCGCGCTCCCCCGAATCCGACCCGCCCGCAGTGTGGGCGTAGCCGAAGGGAGGACCGTGACCTTCGGATTCGCTCCGTCCTCGGCGGCTTCGCTGTCGACGTCCGCCGCATCCGCCAACCGTGTGCTCGAGCCTGCGGAGTGGGCGGCCGCGGGCATCCCGCTGCTGCGCAGTCCGCGCGAGGTCGTCAGCGGACTGCACGCCCGGCACCGCCCCGGCCCGGCGACCGCGATCGTGGCCGTGCTCGATCCGGACGAACGCCTGCGGGCGAGCGCGTCGTTCACGCGGCGCTCCGCCTCCGCCGACGGCTGGATGTACCGCAACGCGCTGCTAACCCAGCTTCGCCGGGTCATCCCGCACGACCTGCGGCGCCGGACCCCGGTGCGCACCGCCGTCCTGCTTTACTGCCGTGAGGGCGACGCCCGCTGGACGGAGGAGGACGGAGCCTGGATGTGGGGGCTGCGGGACGCCTGCACCCTGCACGGACTGCGTTGCGGGGCGTACATCACGCTGACCCGTGACGGCTGGCAGGTCCTGGGTGAGGGCCGTGGCGGCCGCCATCCCAGCGCCGGTTCGGAGCCGGAGCCGGTCGCCATGTCCGAGGCGCCGCCGCGGATCCCGCGCACCGGCGGGGCCGCGTCGGAGGTGCTGCGGCGCGCAGCGGCCCGCTGACGTCGGGCCCGGTCCGCCCGTCCGCCCACCGGCGACGGCCGCGCGCGCTCGCGCGTGCGGGTGGCGTCGGCATGCCCCGGTGCGGCGCCACGGGGTGCCGGACCGGGCCACTGCGGTGGCGGCGTCAGTGGACGGCGCGGCCCTCGCGATTCAACCCGGCCTCTCACGAACCCCGAGGAGCCGTGGAGCCGCGGAGCCGAGACGCCGTGGAGCCTTCCCCGAGGGATCCGGGAAAGCCGCCACCCAGAACCCGCGGGCCGCGCCCAAGGCCAGCCGCAAGCCACAAGCCGCACCGAAGTACGAAGCGTCCCACCCGGCCCCGGACACACGACCGCCCCCGGGCACACCGACCGGCCGGCGGCACGGAAGTGCGGAAGGCACCGCGGCCGCCGGCGTTCACGCGAGCACGCTGTCCCCGACCGGGTGGCCGACGACGCCGTGGCGTCGGCTCAGACCCCGGCGCCCAGCACGGAGTTGATGCGCTGCGGGTCCCCGCAGACGATCAGCAGTGCGCCGGCCCGGGCGTGAGCCGCCTTCAGGGCGGTGGCGGTCACGGGCTCGGGGCCGCCGTTGACGGCGACCACCACGACGGGACGCTCCTTGGCACGGTCCGCCACCTGGGCATCCGTGTAGAAGACGTCGTCGCCGGCGTCGTGCTGCGCCCAGTAGGACGCTTCGCCGAAGGACAGTTCGTGGGTGGCCCACGGGTGCTGTTCACCGGTGGTGATCACCAGCACGTCCCCGGGGGCGCGGCCCGAGTCCAGAAGCAGGTCGACGGCTTCCTCGGCGGCGTCGAGCGCCCCTTCGACGGAGGCCGGGATCAGCTGGATCTGCGGGCCGTCGGCGGCGACTGGCGCTGCCGAGGGGCCAGGCTTGGCCGCGACGGCCGCGTCACGCGAGGTGCGCTGGGCCGGAGGCGCCGGCCGCGGCGGGCCGGGACGACCGGGACGCGACGGAGCCGCGGGGCGGGGACCGGGTACGGGGCGGGGGGTCGGCGCGGTGCGGCCACTGGCCGGCGTGGCGCGGGGACCCTGGGCACTCTCGTGAATCTGAGGCTCCTCGGGAATGAGAGGCATGAGCTGATTTTTATCAAACGGTGGCACGGCCGGCGTCACCGGGTGGCACATCAGTGCGAGCTTCCGGGTAGAAATCGAAGCCGAGTTGGCCTTCGATCTCCGGGACGCGCGTTTCCGCCCAGGCGCGGGCCTTCTTGAGGTGCCGCCACTGGGGCAGCGCATCAAGATACGCCCACGACAGCCGGTGGAACGGGGTGGGCCCCCGGACCTCCAGCGCGGCCCGGTGCACGGGGGACGGATACCCGGCGTTGTCCGCGAAACCGAAGTCTGCATGGTCGGCGCCCAGTTCGGCCATCATTTTGTCGCGCTGGACCTTGGCGATGACCGACGCCGCCGCCACGGCCACGCACGACTGGTCGCCCTTGATGACCGTCCGGACCCGCCAGGGCGAGCCGAGGTAGTCGTGCTTGCCGTCGAGGATGACCGCGTCGGGCCGGACGGGCAGGCCCTCCAGGGCGCGGACGGCCGCCAGCCGCAGCGCGGCGGTCATCCCCAGGTCGTCGATCTCCTCGGGCGAAGCGTGCCCCAAGGCGTACGACGTCACCCAGCTCCGCAGCGTCTCGGCGAGCTCGGTACGGCGTTTGACTGTGAGGAGCTTGGAGTCGGTGAGTCCCTCTGGGGGCCGGCGCAGTCCGGTGATCGCGGCGCAGACGGTGACCGGGCCGGCCCACGCACCACGCCCCACCTCGTCGACACCTGCAACGATCTTCGCTCCGGTCGTGGCGCGGAGTGAGCGCTCGACGGTGTGAGTAGGTGGTTCGTACGGCATGGCGCCCTTAGCGTACGCCGCCCGGTCCGGCGTCCGACACCCCGGTTCCGGACTGTGGTCACCACCGTCACCACCTTGTGATCAGAAGGCGTGCGGGCGCAGCAGCGGGACCATCAACTGGTCGATCATCTGCTCCAGATCGACGTCCGACCATTCACTGCCGCACATCTTGGAGCGGTACATCATCATCGCCGGGATGGCGTCGAAGACGTATCCGTTGGCCGCGTCGGGCCGCACCTCTCCCCGCTCGATACCACGCTCGACCACCTCGCGAAGCATCGTGAGGGTCGGCTCCACGACCCCGTTGAAGATCACCGACTGGAAGCGTTCCGCCTCGGTGCTGTCGCACTCGTGAATGACCGCGCGCAGGGCGAATCCCGGCTTGGAGAACATGGCCTCCCGGGCCCTGCGGCACAGCTCCAACAGGTCCTCGCGCACGCTTCCCAGGTCCGGCGCCTCGTGGAAGTCGGGCAGCGCGGCGCGCAGGGCGTCGGCGACGAGGTCCTCCTTGGAGGGCCAGCGCCGGTAGACGGCCGCCTTACCCGTCTGGGCGCCCGCGGCGACGCCCTCCATCGTCAGACCGTTCCAGCCGACCGTGCTGAGCTGTTCCAGCGCGGCCTCGAGGATCGCGCGTTCCAGCACGGCGCCGCGGCGGCGGGATGCGGCCGTATGAGCCCGGGCGTCGGCCCAGCTCGAAGTAACCATCTGACTCTCTCCAACGAGCAGAGGAAGCGGGCATTCGGGGATGAAGCACCCGCCGTGCGGCGCCGAAGGGGGACACGCCGACACGACGGCCATCAAGTGAACGCTTGCGTTCACTGTCGGAGGCTCCTACCGTTGACGCGACAGTGAACGCTCTCGTTCACTAACTCTTCCGTGGGGGACCCATTGTGACCACCTCTCCTTTGCTCCAGGATCCGAAGCCGGGTGCGGCTCGCCGGCCAGGGCGTCCCGGCATCGCCCTGGCCGTCATCGCGGCCTGTCAACTCATGGTCGTACTCGACGCGACGATTGTGAACATCGCGCTCCCGCACATCCAGAATGCCCTGCAGTTCAGCACCACCGATCTCACCTGGGTGGTCAGCGCCTACACGCTGACCTTCGGCGGTCTGCTGCTCCTCGGCGGCCGGGCCGGCGACATCCTGGGCCGGCGCCGCGTCTTCATGACCGGCATCCTGCTGTTCACCGCGGCCTCCCTGCTCGGCGGGTTCGCCCAGGAACCGTGGCAGCTGCTCGCGGCGCGTGTCCTGCAGGGCGTGGGCGGCGCGATCGCCTCGCCGACGTCGCTGGCGCTCATCACCACCACGTTCCCGGAAGGCCCCGAACGCAACCGCGCCTTCGGCGTCTTCGCCGCGGTCTCGGCGGGCGGCGGCGCCATCGGACTGCTCGCGGGCGGCATGCTCACCGAATGGCTCGACTGGCGGTGGGTGCTCTTCGTCAACGTGCCCATCGGTCTGCTGATCGCCGTCCTCACGCCGATGTACATCAACGAGTCCGAACGACACACCGGACGCTTCGACATCGCGGGTGCGGTGACCTCCACGGCCGGTATGGCCACGCTCGTCTACGGCTTCATCCGCGCGGCCGAGGAGGGCTGGAGCGACAGCGTCACCATCGGCTCCTTCGTCGCCTCGGCGATCCTGCTGGCGGGCTTCGCGCTGATCGAGTCGCGCGCCAAGGAACCGATCACGCCCCTGCGGATGTTCGCCGACCGCAACCGCTCCGGCACGTATGTGATCATGCTCAGCCTCGCCGCGGCGATGTTCGGCATGTTCTTCTACATCGTTCTCTTCGTGCAGAACGTCCTCGGCTACACCCCGATCGAGGCCGGTCTCGCCTTCCTGCCGGTGACGGTCGTGATCGCCGCCGGGGCAGGGGTCTCGCAGCGGTTCCTGCCGGTGTTCGGCCCCAAGCCCTTCATGATCATCGGTTCGACACTGGCCGCACTGGGACTGGCCTGGCAGACGCTGATCGACTCCGACAGCTCCTACGTCAGCGGCATCCTCGGGCCGATGCTGGTCTTCGGCTTCGGCATGGGCCTGAACTTCGTGACGCTGACGCTCACCGCGGTCTCGGGGGTGGCCCAGCACGAGGCCGGTGCGGCCTCCGGCCTGCTCAACGCGACCCAGCAGGTGGGCGGATCGGTGGGCCTGGCGCTGCTCACCACGGTGTTCGGAACGGCCAGCCGGAACGAGGCGGAGAAGCAGGTGCCCGCCTTCCTCGCGGACGGGACGGCGGAGCAGAAGGCGGAGTTCGCCCGGACACAGCAGCTTCCGGCGCCGTGGGGGCACGAGGTGCTCGCGCAGGGCATCTCCTCGGCCTTCGTCCCGGCCGCCGTGATGGCGGTGCTGGCCCTGGCCGTCGCCTGGTTCGTCATCCGGGTCCGCAAGAGCGACCTGGAGGCGCTGTCCGGCACGGCGGGACCCGGCATCGGCTGAAGGGAACACCACGCGCGCCCGGCCCGGCGACGCACCGGCCGACTTCACGGGGGTCGGCCGGGCGACGCCGGGCCGACGGCGCGCGTACGACCGCAGCACGGTGCACAGCACGAGCAGCACTCCCGCCCACACGGCCATCCCGCGCCCCTCCCCCGCAGCTCCCGCCCCACGCCGACACGTGTCAGCCCTCGCGGGACCGCAGAAGACCCACAGCACCCCGCACGAACCGCAGCCGACACACCGACAACGACCAGCCGGTCACACAGAGTTCCCACCGGGCACGGAGAGTTCCGAAACGGACTCACCATGGCTCGGACCGGTGCGGGCGCCTCAGGCCGCGACCGACCGCGTCACCCACTCCGGCAACGACTCCACACGCCCCGCCCACGCCTCCGGCGGCGCCCCCGCCGGCCCCGCCGCGACGACCCCGCCCACGATGGCGCAGGTGGTGTCGACATCCCCGCCCACCTGCGCGGTCGTCCAGAAGGCGTGCTCGTAGTCGCCCAAGGAGCGGGCGGCGGACCAGAGCGCGAAGGGCACGGTGTCGTGCGCGGTCGTACGCCGTCCGCAGCCGAGGACGGCAGCGACGGTGGCCGCGTCACCGTAGTCGAGCATGTCGCGCGCCCGGCGCAGCCCGGCGCCGACCGCACTGCGTGCGGGGATCAGCGCGATGACCCCGTCGAGGAGGTCCTCGGCACCGGGCGGCCCGTCCGGCGCGGCGGCGATGGCGGCCGCCGCGGCCACGGCCATGGCGCCGACCACGGCCTCGCGATGCTGGTGCGTGGGGTAGGCGGAAATCTCCGCCTGGTGGGTGGCCTGCTCGGGATCGTCGGCGTACCAGGCGCCCAGAGGCGCGATGCGCATGGCGGCGCCGTTGCCCCACGAGCCTTGGCCGTCGAAGAGCGCGGCAGCCAGTTCGCGCCAGTCGCCGCCCTCGCGGACCAGACGCAGCAGCCGGTTGACGGCGGGGCCGTACCCCCGGTCGAAGTCGTGGCGGTGGGCGAAAGAGTGGGCCAGGGCGTCCTGGTCGATGCGGTGATGCGTGGCCAGGACAGTGACGACGGAGCACGCCATCTCGGTGTCGTCCGTCCACTGCCAAGGGCTCTCGGGCAGTTCGCGGCGCTTGAGCAGCGGGTAGTTCACCGGCACGAAGAACTGCGAGCCGAGCGCATCCCCCACCGACAGGCCGCGCAGGCTCGCCAGCGCGCGCCCCAGCCGCGCCTCCGGGGAACGGTCAATGGTCATCGCCTCGCAACTCTCCCATCCGGCTCTCGCCGACTCCAGTGCATTCCGTCTATCCGGTGATCGGGTAGCGCTCCGGCTCGCGCCAGCGTTCGAATGGCTTGTCCAGCGCGTACTTCCCGTTCTCGCCCAGAACGAGCATCCTCACCTCGGCGTTCCCCGGGTTGGACAGCGACTCGAATTCCGCCACGGTCCAGTGGAACCACCGCATGCAGAACAGCCGCATGGCCAGCCCGTGGGTGACGATGAGGACGTTCGGCGGGTGGTCCGGGGCCTCGAAACTGCGGAACAGGCTCTCCAGGAAGCCGCCGACGCGGTCGTAGACGTCTGCGCCGGACTCGCCCTGGGCGAAGCGGTAGAAGAAGTGGCCGTAGGTGTCCCGGTAGGCCTTCTGGAGACGGACGTCCTCGCGGTCCTGCCAGTTGCCCCAGTCCTGTTCGCGCAGGCGGGGTTCCTCGCGGACGCGTATCAGGCCCGGGTCGAGGTGGAAGGCGTGGAGGGTCTCGAGCGTCCGTCGGTACGGGGACACGTAGACGCTGACCCGCTCCTGGCCGAAGATGTCGCGGAGCCGCTCGCCCGTCGCCTCGGCCTGCTTCCTGCCCCGCTCGGTGAGGCCGAGGGCGTGGTCGGGTTCGCGCTCATAGACGGTGTCGTCAACATTGCCCGTTGATTCACCGTGCCGGACAAGGACGATGCGCCGTGGTCGTGCCATGCCAAAACCCTAGATCGGGTGAGGGCGCTTCGGGCACTCGTGCGGGTTCCGTACGGCATTTGTCACACATCTTCGCCGCGCCGGGGCAAGGAAGCGTGCTCACACCGTCCAGGCGGACTCCATGTCGACGATGTCGCCCGCGAGGGCCGCGACGTCCGCCTCGGTCTGCGCCCGCAGCGCCAGTCGCTCCACGCGTTCGGTCCGGTACTTACCGTGTTCGGCGGCGGACCGCCACATCGAGAGGACGAGGTACTCGTTGCCCGGTGCCTCCCCGAACAGCCCCCGCACCATGCCGGGCGAACCGGCCATGGCCGGGTTCCACACCTTTTCCTGCATCAGCACGAAGTGCTCGGCGCGCTCCTCGTGGACCCGGCACAGCGCCACCCGGATCAGGTCGGCGTCGGTGAAGCGCGGCTCGAACCCGGTCTTCACTTCGAAGCGGTGGTCGAACAGTCTGACCTGGGCGTTCTTGAAGGTGCCGGCCTGGGAGGAGGCCAGCCGGTCGTGGGACCGGGCCATGAAGGAGTCGTAGAAGGCGCGGCTCTCCCAGAAGGAGAAGATGTGCGCCACGTCCTGCCGCCCCCGGCTCCAGCCTCCACCCTGCGCGCGAAACCCCGGCTCCCCCAGAAGCCCCGCCCACTTCCGCTGTCCCCGCTCGAACCCCCGACGGTCCACCACGGTGCAGCGAATCCACTTGACCAGCACCGCGCCATCGTAAGGCCAGGGAGCACGGCCCCGGTCGCCCTCGCGAGGACTGCGTACCGGCGCCCGGGAGCGCATGCGTGGCAGGATGGACAAACTGCCGCGGTTTCGCGGTAGTTGGGGTGCGCCGGCAGGACGGTCACGAGGAAGGGGACAACGGGTGAACGGCCTCAGCAAGGGGATCCGCAAGGTCGAGATCGCGCTGCGGTGGGATCCGAGTCCGCCGGGAGAGCCCTCCACCGACCTCGATCTGGTCGCAGCGCCTTATCTGGCGGACGCCCCGCACGGGGACCCCGCCTACGTGGTGCACTTCGACAGCCGCTCCCCCGACGGCACCATCACGCTCGACCGGGACAGCCAGGACGGAAAGGGCTTCGGGTACGACGAGGTCATGACGCTGGAGCTGGACCGCCTGGACCCGCGCTACGCGCGCGTGGTGGTCGGGGTCGTCATCCAGCAACAGCAGGCGCCGCGGACGTTCTCCGGGGTGCGCAACGCGGGGCTGCGCATCCGTGAGGGCTACGACGTGCTGGCGGAGGACGACTTCGGCGGGGTGCCTGGGGCGACGGCGGCCACGGTCGCGGAGTTCGTCCGTGAGGGCTCGGGCCCCTGGGAGTTCCGTGCGGGCGTGCACGGCTTCGACGGCGACCCGGTGGACTTCACGCGCGCGATGGGCGCGGCCCGCCGGGCCTGACCCGGAGGACGGCCCACGGAGAGGGGCGTGCAACGCCCGAGGGCGGTGGTACCGGTTTCCCGGTACCACCGCCCTCACCGTTTCACCGCCGGGCAGAGCCCGGACGGGTCGGCGTCAGCTGCAGCCGCTGGTCGAGCCGCAGCCCTCGCAGATGTAGCAGGAGCCGGCGCGCTGCATCTTCGTACCGCAGGAGAAGCACAGCGGGGCGTCGGCCTGGATGCCCAGCTGCATCTCCACCAGCTCGGCGCTGGTGTGGGCCTGCTTCGGGGCGGGCTTGGCCGCCTCGGTCTCGGCCTTCGGCGCGGCGACCGCCTTCAGCTCCTGGGCACGCGGGGCCGACTGGGCCAGGCCCTCGACGTCGACCTCGTCGTCGGTCGGCTCGTAGGAGCCGGTCTCCAGGTGGCGCTGACGCTCCTCGGCGGAGTGGATGCCGAGCGCGGAGCGCGTCTCGAAGGGCAGGAAGTCCAGCGCCAGGCGGCGGAAGATGTAGTCGACGATCGACTGCGCCATCCGCACGTCCGGGTCGTCCGTCATGCCGGCCGGCTCGAAGCGCATGTTGGTGAACTTCGAGACGTACGTCTCCAGCGGCACGCCGTACTGGAGGCCCACCGAGACGGCGATGGAGAAGGCGTCCATCATGCCGGCGAGCGTCGAGCCCTGCTTGGACATCTTCAGGAAGACCTCGCCGAGACCGTCGTCCGGGTAGGAGTTGGCGGTCATGTAGCCCTCGGCGCCGCCCACCGTGAAGGAGGTGGTGATGCCGGGGCGGCCCTTCGGGAGGCGCTTGCGGACCGGGCGGTACTCGACGACCTTCTCGACCGCGGCGCGGATCGTCTCCTCGGCCTTCTCCGTGACCTCGGCCTTCTCCTTCTCCTTGGTCTTCGCGGAGAGGGGCTGGCCGACCTTGCAGTTGTCCCGGTAGATGGCGAGCGCCTTGACGCCCAGCTTCCAGGCCTCGAAGTAGATCTCCTCGACCTCCTCGACGGTCGCCGACTCCGGCATGTTGACCGTCTTGGAGATGGCGCCGGAGATCCACGGCTGGATCGCGGCCATCATGCGGACGTGGCCCATCGGGGAGATGGCGCGCTCGCCCATGGCGCAGTCGAACACCTCGTAGTGCTCGGGCTTGAGACCGGGGGCGTCGATCACGTTGCCGTTCTCGGCGATGTGGGCGACGATCGCCTCGATCTGCTCCTCCTGGTAGCCCAGGCGGCGCAGGGCCTGCGGGACGGTGCCGTTGACGATCTGCATCGAGCCGCCGCCGACCAGCTTCTTGAACTTGACCAGGGCGAGGTCGGGCTCGACACCGGTGGTGTCGCAGGACATCGCCAGGCCGATGGTGCCGGTCGGGGCGAGCACCGACGCCTGGGCGTTGCGGAAGCCGTTCTTCTCGCCGAGGCGCAGGACGTCCTGCCAGGCCTCGGTGGCGGCGGCCCACACCGGGGTGTCCAGGTCGTCCATGCGCGTGGCGGTGCCGTTGGCGTCGGCGTGCTGCTTCATGACGCGCCTGTGGGCGTCGGCGTTGCGGGCGTAGCCGTCGTACGGGCCGACGATCGCGGCGAGCTCGGCGGAGCGGCGGTAGGCGGTGCCGGTCATCAGGGAGGTGATGGACCCGGCGAGGGCGCGGCCGCCGTCGGAGTCGTAGGCGTGGCCGGTGGCCATCAGCAGGGCGCCGAGGTTGGCGTAGCCGATGCCGAGCTGGCGGAAGGCGCGGGTGTTCTCGCCGATCTTCTCGGTCGGGAAGTCCGCGAAGCAGATCGAGATGTCCATCGCGGTGATGACCAGCTCGACGACCTTCTGGAAGCGCTCGGTCTGGAACGACTGGTTGCCCTTGCCGTCATCCTTGAGGAACTTCATCAGGTTCAGCGAGGCCAGGTTGCAGGACGTGTTGTCCAGGTGCATGTACTCGCTGCACGGGTTCGACGCGGTGATCCGGCCGGACTCGGGGCAGGTGTGCCAGTGGTTGATGACGCCGTCGTACTGGATGCCCGGGTCGGCACAGGCCCACGCGGCCTCGGCGATCTTGCGGAAGAGCGCCTTGGCGTCGACCTCCTCGATGACCTCGCCGGTCATGCGGGCACGCAGGCCGAACTTGCCGCCCTTCTCGACGGCCTCCATGAACTCGTCGTTGACGCGCACGGAGTTGTTGGCGTTCTGGTACTGGACGGAGGCGATGTCGTCGCCGCCCAGGTCCATGTCGAAGCCCGCGTCGCGCAGGACGCGGATCTTCTCCTCCTCCTTCACCTTGGTCTCGACGAAGTCCTCGATGTCGGGGTGGTCGACGTCGAGCACGACCATCTTCGCCGCGCGGCGGGTGGCGCCGCCGGACTTGATGGTGCCGGCGGAGGCGTCGGCGCCGCGCATGAAGGAGACGGGACCGGAGGCGTTGCCGCCGGAGGAGAGCAGCTCCTTGGAGGAGCGGATGCGGGAGAGGTTCAGGCCGGCGCCGGAGCCGCCCTTGAAGATCATGCCCTCTTCCTTGTACCAGTCGAGGATCGACTCCATGGAGTCGTCGACGGACAGGATGAAGCAGGCGCTTACCTGCTGCGGCTGGGGCGTGCCCACGTTGAACCACACGGGGCTGTTGAAGCTGAAGATCTGGTGCAGGAGGGCGTAGGCCAGCTCGTGCTCGAAGATCTCGGCGTCGGCGGGCGAGGCGAAGTACTTGTTGTCCTCGCCGGCCTTCCGGTACGTCTTCACGATGCGGTCGATCAGCTGCTTGAGGCTGGTCTCGCGCTGCGGGGTGCCGACGGCGCCCCGGAAGTACTTGCTGGTGACGATGTTGACCGCGTTCACCGACCAGAAGTCGGGGAACTCCACGCCGCGCTGCTCGAAGTTGACCGAGCCGTCGCGCCAGTTGGTCATGACGACGTCACGGCGCTCCCAGGCCACCTCGTCGTACGGGTGGACCCCCGGGGTGGTGTGAATGCGCTCGACCCGCAGTCCCTTGCCGGCCTTGCTCGCCTTGGCTCGGGAACTACGTGCCGGACCGCTCGCCGTCTCTGTCATGCCGCCTCCCTGATACGGGCGAAAACGCCCTGAAGTGCCCCGATGTTCCCGTGGCACGGTGTTCTGTCTGATGCTGCGGGCACCCACACGCCTGCCCGCAGCAGGTCTTCTTCGTCGCCGGCCGAACCGGTCCCCGGACCCTCGCGTCCGGGGCCGGACCGCCGCTCAGCCGGCGGCGGGGGCGGGCGCGGGGACCTGCACGGCCCCCTCCTGCCCGCTGTCGTCTTCCTGGCTCCCGGGGGCGGCTCCGTCGCCGTCCCCGTCGCCCTCGGCGGGCCGCTCCGCCCGCCGGAGTTCCGCGATCGCGGCCTCGAAGTCCTCGAGCGAGTCGAACGCCCGGTAGACGGACGCGAAGCGCAGGTAGGCCACGAGGTCGAGTTCCTGCAACGGGCCGAGTATGGCCAGCCCCACGTCGTGGGTGGTCAGCTCGGCGCTTCCGGTGGCCCGCACCGCTTCCTCGACCCGCTGGCCGAGCTGGGCGAGGGCGTCCTCGGTGACGGGCCGTCCCTGGCACGCCTTGCGCACACCGTTGATGATCTTGGTGCGGCTGAACGGCTCGGTGACGCCCGACCGCTTGACCACCATGAGCGAACACGTCTCCACGGTCGTGAAACGACGGGAGCAGTCCGGGCACTGACGGCGCCTGCGGATCGACGTGCCGTCGTCGGTCGTACGGCTGTCGACGACACGGCTGTCGGAATGCCTGCAGAAGGGGCAGTGCATGGATCCCAACCCTCCTCACAGCAGACTCAATGGCCTCGCCAGGCCTCAGGGGCCTCACGAAGCAGCACCAGCATAGGCGATCGCGGAGCCCTCGGAGACCGGGGGGACCACAACTTCTGGGCTGCTGTCGCAATCCAACCACTACATGTGGGGATTGGCTCATACATCGAGGCCCGCACGCGTGTCGCGCGCCCGAGCGGGAAGACGGCCCTGGAGCCATGCCCACAGCAGGGCCGGCGGGCCGCGCACGGGTGAACTCCGGAGGGCTCCGCCCGTTGGGGAGAAGGCGTGCCGGAGACGGGGAGGGGGCGTGCCGCTCGGGAAGAGGGCGGGGCCGCTTCACACGCGCGGGGGCCCACGATGGCAGACTGGGTCCGCGCGCCGCGAGGCCGCCACCCCGGCGGAGACCTCGGCGGTGAAGAGTACAACAAATGGCCCGTTTGTCCGGCAGGAAGTGCGGCGACCAATACACCTCGACGAAAGAACGCGTGCCGCAATTCGCGATTTTTCACTCGAACGTGTGTTTGGCGCAACCTTTCGAAAGCATCTACCGTTGTGCTGCAGGGAGACCATCGAGAGGGGCCGACCGTGACCACCACCGCAGACAGTGCCGCCATCACTGCCCAGGACCGCTCCCAGGGCCGCATCGAGCCGGTGCATGCGATGAACGAAGCCACGAATCCCGAGGCGCACAAGCGCTCCCTGCCGGGCCGACCTCCCGGCATCCGGGCGGACAGCTCCGGACTCACCGACCGCCAGCGCCGGGTCATCGAGGTCATCAGGGACTCGGTGCAGCGCCGCGGGTACCCGCCGTCGATGCGGGAGATCGGCCAGGCGGTCGGGCTCTCCAGCACCTCCTCCGTCGCGCACCAGCTCATGGCGCTGGAGCGCAAGGGTTTCCTGCGCCGTGACCCGCACCGTCCGCGCGCGTACGAGGTGCGGGGGTCCGACCAGGCCGCGTCCGTGCAGCCGACGGACACCGCCGGCAAGCCCGCCGCGTCCTACGTACCACTGGTCGGCCGGATCGCCGCCGGTGGCCCGATCCTCGCGGAAGAGTCCGTCGAGGACGTCTTCCCGCTGCCCCGGCAGCTCGTGGGCGACGGTGAGCTGTTCGTGCTCAAGGTCGTGGGTGACTCCATGATCGAGGCCGCGATCTGCGACGGCGACTGGGTCACGGTCCGCCGCCAGCCGGTCGCCGAGAACGGCGACATCGTGGCCGCGATGCTCGACGGCGAGGCGACCGTGAAGCGGTTCAAGCGGGAGGACGGCCATGTGTGGCTGCTCCCGCACAACGCGGCCTACGAACCGATCCCCGGTGACGACGCGACGATCCTCGGCAAGGTGGTGGCCGTCCTCCGCCGCGTCTGACCCCGGCGGGATGCCAGGCCACTCCCTTGGCCCTCCCCGCCCCCTGACCGGACCCCGGAACCCCTGCGCCGGTTCCGGGGTCCTGCGTGTCTCCGGACGCCGCGCAGGGCGCTCTGGGGGCCTTCAGCGGACGCGATGGCCGCGTGGCGCACCGGAGAGCCTCAGGACATCCCCCGAGAGCCTCCGGACATCGCTACGAAGGCCTCCTGCGGTGCCTCCACTTGCCCACGCGGCGTGCGCCCGCCCTTCCCCGGCCTCGAGCGGCGTGCGCCCGCCCCTCCCCCGCCTCGGGGGACACCGAGCCCCAGGCCCGGTCCTAGTCCGTCTGCTTCGCCGCCGCGTCGATCGCCGCCAAGGACTTCCGCACCTGGTTCCGGTCCGTCGTGTACCAGAAGTCCGGCATCGACGCCTTCAGATAGCTGCCGTAGCGCGCCGTCGCCAAGCGGGGGTCCAGGACCGCCACCACTCCGCGGTCGCCCGAGGCGCGGACCAGGCGGCCCGCTCCCTGGGCCATCAGCAGCGCCGCGTGCGTCGCGGCGACCGCCATGAAGCCGTTGCCGCCGGCCTCCTCCACGGCCTTCTGCCGCGCGCTCATCAGCGGGTCGTCGGGACGCGGGAACGGGATCTTGTCCATGACCACCAGCTGGCAGCTCGGCCCGGGGACGTCCACGCCCTGCCACAGCGACAGCGTGCCGAAGAGGCACGTCTGCGGATCCGCCGCGAAGTTCTTGATCAGCTCGCCGAGCGTCTCCTCGCCCTGGAGGAGGATCGGGAACTCCGGGATGCGCGACCGCAGCTCCTCCGCGGCGAGCTGGGCGCCCCGCATCGACGAGAACAGCCCCAGGGTGCGCCCGCCGGCCGCCTGGATCAGCTCCGTGAGCTCGTCCAGCATGTCCTTGCGGTCTCCGTCCCGGGCCGGGCGGGCCAGGTGCTTGGCGACGTACAGGATGCCCTGCCTGGGGTAGTCGAACGGCGAGCCGACGTCCACGCCCTTCCACTGCGGCAGGTCGTCGCCCTCCGCGCCCTCGGGGCCGAGCCCGAGCGACGCCCCCACGCCGTTGAAGTCGCCGCCCAGCTTCAGCGTCGCGGACGTCAGCACGACCGAGCGGTCGGTGAACAGCTTCTCGCGCAGCAGCCCCGAGACCGACATGGGCGCGACCCGCAGCGAGGCCCCACTGTGCCGATATGCGGCTCCGCCGCGGGGCTCGTGCCGCTCGTACCAGACGACGTCCCACTCGGAGCCGTGGGTGATCCGCTCCGCCACGTCGTGGACGCTCTCCACCGAGGCCAGCGCCTGCTTGCGCACCGCGTCCTCGTCCTGGACCGACTTGTCGCGGGTGGAGCCGATCGCGGAGATCACCGTGCGGCACGCGTCGCGCAGCGCCATCAGCGCGTACCCCAGGTCCTCCGGGATCTCCTCCAGCCGGCCGGGCAGGGCCAGCTCCATCAGCCGCTCGAAACCCTCGGCGGCCGTCTGCAGCTGGTCGGCCGCCTTCTCGTTCACCAGCTTCGCCGCACGCCGCACCGCGCGGTTCACCTGCCCAGGGGTGAGCTCGCCGGTGGCCACCCCGGTCACCCGGGAGACCAGCTCGTGCGCCTCGTCCACGATCAGCACCTCGTGCTGCGGCAGCACCGGCGCGCCCTCGATGGCGTCGATGGCGAGCAGCGCGTGGTTGGTGACGATCACCTCGGCGAGCTTGGCGCGCTCGCGGGCCGCCTCGGCGAAGCACTCCGCGCCGTACGCGCACTTCGTGGCACCCAGGCACTCCCGCGAGGACACCGACACCTGGGACCAGGCCCGGTCGGACACGCCGGGTGTGAGGTCGTCGCGGTCGCCGGTCTCCGTCTCGTCCGACCAGTCGCGCAGCCGGAGCAGGTCCTGGCCCAGCTTGCTGGTGGGCGCGGCCGCCTCGAACTGGTCGAAGAGGCCCTCTTCCTCGTCCTGCGGGACGCCCTCGTGCAGCCGGTGCAGGCACAGGTAGTTCGACCGGCCCTTGAGCATGGCGAACTCCGGGCGGCGGCGCAGCTGCGGATGCAGCGCCTCCACCGTGCGCGGCAGGTCCCGCTCCACCAGCTGCCGCTGGAGCGCCAGGGTCGCCGTCGCGACGACGACCCGCTCTCCGTGCGCGAGCGCGGGCACCAGGTAGCCCAGGGACTTACCGGTGCCGGTGCCGGCCTGGACGAGCAGATGGGCGCCGTCGTCGATCGCCTCGGCGACGGCTTCGGCCATGGCCACCTGACCGGGGCGCTCCGTGCCGCCGACGGCAGTGACGGCAGCATGCAGGAGTTCGGGAAGTGAGGGCTGAGTCATAGCCCGACCAACCCTACGGCCCCCCACCGACAAACGTGCGCGCACACGGAGGGCGGCCGAGATGGCCGAGGCCCCGCGCCCGAAGCACCGCCCCCGCGCGCGGCGCGCGGAAGGACCGCCGCCGCTACCACGCCCCGCGCCCCAACGCCCCCGCTCCACGAGATCCGCACACGACCGGCCAGGTCAGACGCCTTGTAGCCGAACCGTTGCCGTTCCGTCGGACGGCCCCCATGGCGAACGCCTAGTGTGTGGTGCCGTTGTCCCAAGCCGTCGGAGCAGCGGCCGACTCGTCCGGTCGGATGCGAAGACGGGCGTCGTACCATCATCGTTCGTTCAACGGGGAGTTCAGATCATGCGATCCATACGGCCGTCGTCCACCGCACGCCGCGAGAGGAGGCGGTCGCACAAAACCTCCCCCGTGCTGGCGGCAGTTGCTCTCGCCTCCGCACTCGCACTGACCACGACCGCGTGCGAGTCGGGCGACACCGACGTGAGCGCGGACGCCTCCGCGACGGCCGCCGCCGACGACGGCAAGCTCAAGATCCCGGACGACCTCGCGGACCGGCTCAAGGAGCACGGGATCGACCTGGACAAGTGGCGGGACGGCGCCTGGAAGAACTGGGACAAGGACAAGTGGCTGCGTGAGGCGCAGGACTTCGTCAACCCGATCATCGAGGACCTGTGGGACCCGGACCGCATGCGGGACGCGGACGAGCCCGACCAGCCGGAGGTCGATGAGAACGACATCTCCGGCGACCAGGGCGTCACCGACCCGACGCCGGATCCGGTGCAGGCGAAGGCCGTGCCGACGTCGTACCACGAGAACGCGCCGACCGCGGGGAAGGTCTTCTTCGACTCGCCCGAGGGCACGATGGTCTGCTCCGCGACGGTGGTCGAGGACCCGGCCAACCCCGGCAAGTCCAACATGGTGTGGACGGCGGGCCACTGCGTGCACGCGGGCAAGAAGGGCGGCTGGTACCGCAACATCGCCTTCGTGCCGTCGTACAACGACTCGGGCATGCCGGCGAAGGAGATCGGCGCGGCCCCCAAGGAGGAGGTCGCTCCGTACGGCGTCTGGTGGGGCGACTGGGCGCAGACCTCGGACCAGTGGATCGAGCAGGGCGGCGCGACCGGCGGTGACGGCGCCTCGTACGACTTCGCCGTCATCCATGTGACGCCGGAGAAGGGCAGCGGCGGCAAGTCGCTGGAGGAGACGGTCGGTGCGGCCGTGCCGGTCGACTTCGACGCGCCCGCCGTGCCGAAGATCGAGAAGATGACGGCGATCGGCTACCCGGCCGCGCCGCCGTACGACGGGCAGTCCCTGTACACCTGCGAGGACAAGCCGGGCCGGCTGTCGCTGAGCGCGTCCGACCCGACGATGTACCGCATCGGGTGCAGCATGACCGCCGGTTCCTCCGGCGGCGGCTGGCTCGCGGCCGGCCAGGACGGGAAGCCGACGCTGGTCTCCAACACCTCCATCGGCCCGGTGACGACCGGCTGGCTGGCCGGGCCGCGGCTCGGCAAGGAGGCCAAGGGCGTCTACGACGCGGTCAGTGAGAAGTTCGCCGGTCAGTGACCGGACCGTCCGTCCCGGGTGGCGCCGCGCACCCGGGACGGACGACGCGGCACCGCAGCGGCGGCACACGATCTTTGAGCAGTGACGGGGGTCACCACAGTATGCGTTCCTTCTCCATGTCCGTCCCGCGCCGGCGCGGACGGCGGACCGTTCTCGCCGCGAGCGCGCTGCTCGCCGCCGTGGCGCTCACCGCGACCGCCTGCGGAGGGTCCGCGGAGGACAAGGCGGCCGACCGGCCCGACGCCGGGGCGAGCCGCGCCGCGGACGACGCGGGCGGCGGCGTCCGCGTCCCGGCCGACCTCGCCGACCGTCTGAAGGACCACGGGATCGACGTGGACCGCTGGCGTGAGGGCGGCTGGAAGGACTGGGACGAGGACGAGTGGCTGCGCGAGGCGAAGGACTTCGTCAACCCGGTCATCGAGGGCCTCTGGATGCCGGAGCGGATGCGGTCCGCCGAGGAGGCCGAGAAGACGGTCACCACGAAGGACGCCTCCGCGGCCCAGGGGCTGAGCGACCCGGAGCCGGCACCGGTGACGGCGCAGGCGGAGAGGACGCCGTACCACGAGAACGCGGCCCCGGTCGGCAAGGTGTTCTTCGACTCCCCCGAGGGCCCGGCCGTCTGCTCCGGCACGGTCGTCAAGGACGTCAACCACCCGGGGAAGTCCAACCTCGTGTGGACCGCCGGGCACTGTGTGCACGCGGGCGGGAACGGCGGCTGGTACCGCAACATCGTCTTCGTCCCGGCCTACAACGACTACGGCCGCTCGGAGGCGGAGCTGAGCCGGGCGGGCACCTCCGAGATCGCCCCGTACGGCAACTGGTGGGCGGACTGGGCGTCGACGTCGAACGGCTGGATCCAGGGCGGCTCCAAGAGCGGCGGCGACGGGGCGGCGTACGACTACGCCGTGCTGCACGTGCAGCCGGAGCGGGGCTCGAAGTCCCTGGAGGAGACCGTCGGCGCCGCGCTGGACGTGGACTTCTCCGGCCCGGCCGCCGCCGAGGCGGGCACGATGGGCGCCTGGGGCTACCCGGCGGCGCCGCCGTACAACGGGCTGCGGATGTTCAAGTGCCTGGACACTCCGGGCCGCTTCTCGCTCGCCCCGAACCTGCCGGACATGTACCGCATCGGCTGCACGATGACCGGCGGCTCTTCCGGCGGCGGCTGGTTCCGGGTTGCGGACGGCGAGACGGTGCTGGTGTCGAACACCTCGATCGGCCCGCTGGACCACACCTGGCTCGCGGGCCCGCGCCTCGGCGCGGACGCCGAGGCGCTGTACCAGAACATGAGCAGGACCTACGGCGGCCGCTGAGCCTCACACGACGAGGGCCCGCCCCCTGCACTCGGCAGCTTGGGTTCTAACGGTCCTCGCAACACCCGCGATCTGTGGGAGTTGCGAGGACCGTGGCCGTTGGACGCGATGATCTTGCGGGGATGCGGGAGCG